>JARGOG010000011.1:61796-90981 GCA_029212785.1 Thalassobaculaceae bacterium | reverse complement strand
TCACACCCGCCGGGCGAACCAGACGACGCGCCCGATGATGGAAACTTCGTCGACGGTGCGCTCGTAGTCCTGATAGCGGGAATTCGCCGACCGAATCAGCACTCGGGCCGGATCGGTGTTCGGCACCGGTTCCAACTGCTTGGCGACCAGCCCCATCCCATCGAACAGCACGAAGATCCCGGGCGGGGACGGGGCCTTGCGCGAGGTGTCGACCAGGATCTTGTCGCCAGCCTCCAGGATCGGCTCCATGGAATCGCCGTCGATCGAAATGATCCGCAGGTTGTCGGCCTCGGCATGCAACTCGTGGTGCAGCCAGGAGACCGGGAAATACCAGTTCTCGCCCCGGCGCTCCTGGTCGATCAACGACCCGCCACCGGCGGAAGCGATGATATGGACTTCCGGCACTGCGGCGACCGAGGGGTCGTTATCCACGGTGAGCGCCCGGGCATAGGTCACCGCGCGCCGGGTGGTCATCTCGCGCGCCTGACGGGCTCCCGACGAAATCACATTGGGCGGCGCCCCGTCACGCAACTCGCTCTCGTCGACGCCGAGGTGGCCCGCCAACAGGTGACGCACATCCTCCGGCAGCTTCCGGGGGGTTCCCCGGTGCACGAACTGATGCAGATAGGCGTGGTTCTTGCCACAGGCGATCGATGCCTTTTTCAGGTCCGTGGGCGGATCGCGGTGCGCGATCAGCTCAAGGACTCGGCGTCGAATGGGGTCGAGTTTCATGAGTTGGATGATATTCCGATTTCGTTCAGGTGTACAGAATAATTTTCCTATTGTTTGCCGCGAAGTGATGCCATAGGTTGATCAATTCCTATTTAACGCAGATGTATGCGATTGGAGGCCCCCGCCTATGGTCGATTCCCTGTCCGCTGCGCCCCGGAAGCCCGGGCGGTCGCCAACGCCGGACCCTGTTGCCGACTTGCTACGGGAAGCCGCAGAGACGCTGCGCCGCCTGCCGCGAGGGCTCGCGCGGCCTCGCCTTTCGAACTGGCCCGAGGTCGTGCGGGACAGCGCGTCGTTTCTCGCTGCCCCTGACGGGATCGGTCGGCGACCGTCTCCTCCATCGCCCCAGGCGATCGACCGGATGGATCGGACGCTCGTCTGGCTGCTGGCCTGCGACGACGAATCCCGACGGCTGGTCTGGGCGCGCGCAACCGGTATCCCATGGCGCAAACTCGAGGATATGGATGGGCGCAGCCACGTCACCCTGCGCAAGATCGTCGCCCGAGGCCACGATCAGATCCGGGTGCAGATGGCGGCCGGCGATATGAAAAATACTAAAAATAAGAAAAAACCTCTTTACGCGATTTCTAAAACCGCCTAGAAAGTCTCTCAAGCTTGGAGCACTGCATCGACGGGCCGGGCTGGCGGTCATACGAATTGAATCGCCGGGGCCAGCCGTGATGCTTCGGCTTCGGCTTTGGGTTTCTACCAGACGGGCTGTCCTTCATGGGCGGCCCGTTTCTATTTGCATCCGGAGTTTTCAATGCCCGCACAGAAATGGACGTCACGGCGTCGTGCGGCCTTTCTTGCCGCATTGGCGGACGGTGGGAACGTGTCCGAGGCGGCCCGGGCCGCCAAAGCGTCGCGCTCTCGCGCCTACCAGCTCAAGGCAGAAGATCCCGGCTTTGCCGAGGAATGGGCCGACGCCCTGGAGATCGCGACCGACGCGCTCGATGCCGAAGCCCGGCGCCGGGCCATCGATGGCGTGGAAACCCCGCGGTTTCACCAGGGCCGCGTCGCCGGAACCGTCCGCAGATATTCCGATACCCTGCTCATGTTTCTGCTGCGCGCCCACCGCCCGAAACTGTACCGCGAGCGGGCCGGCCTGACCGCCAGCAGACAGGACAGCAATGACGCCACCGAAGACTACACCGGCGCCCGCGACGCGCTCGCCGAACGGCTTGCGCGCTTTGATCAGGACGCAGGCGATGGATCCGGCGACGACGCGGAGGCTCCTGACCAGTCTGAGTGATCGGGACGCCGCCCGCCTGCTGCATGATTGGATGCTGTGGGCGCGTGACAAGCAGCTCCCGCCGGCGGGCGATTGGCGGGTGTGGCTGATCCTGGCGGGGCGCGGGTTCGGCAAGACCCGGACTGGGGCCGAATGGGTACGCGCCCTCGCCGAAAGTCAGCGTGCGGGGCGCATCGCCCTGGTTGGTGAGACCGCGGGCGATGCGCGAGACGTCATGATCGAGGGGGAGAGCGGCTTGCTGGCCTGTACCCCGCCCTGGTCCCGACCGCATTACGAGCCGTCGAAGCGCCGGGTCACCTGGCCGAACGGTGCCATGGCCACCTGTTTCTCGGCGGACGATCCCGACCAGTTGCGCGGACCACAGTTCGATGCCGCCTGGGCCGATGAGATTGCCAAATGGCGATACGAGGCGGCCTGGGACAACCTCATGCTCGGCTTGCGGTTGGGGATCGATCCGCGCTGCGTGGCGACCACCACGCCGAAGCCGCGAGCCTGGCTGTCCCGTCTGATGACCGACCCGCGCACCGTGGTGACCCGGGGCGGCACCCGCGAGAATGCCGCCAATCTGGCGCCCGCGTTTCTGGAACAGATCCTGGCCCGCTACGACGGCACCCAGCTTGGCCGCCAGGAGATCGAAGGCGAGTACCTGGTCGACATCCCCGGTGCTCTGTGGACCCGATCACTGCTGGCCTCGGTCCGGGTGTCGTGCCGCGCCGTGCCGGAACTGGCGCGTATCGTGGTCGCGGTCGACCCGGCTGTGACCAGTGGGGCGGCGTCTGACGAGACTGGGGTTGTTGTTGCCGGCCTCGACGATGCAGGTGGCTTCTGGGTGCTTGAGGATCTCACCGCCCGGCTCAGCCCTGACCTGTGGGCGCGGCGGGCGGTCGACGCGTACCACCGGCATCGTGCCGATGCGGTGGTCTGCGAAGTCAATCAGGGAGGCGACCTGGTGGCGGCGACGTTGCGGACCGTCGACCCGGCATTGCCTGTCCGGGCGGTCCGCGCCACCCGCGGCAAGCGGCTGCGCGCCGAGCCGGTCGCCGCGCTTTATGAGCAGGGCCGCGTGCGCCATGCCGGCGCATTCGAAGCCCTCGAGGATCAGATGGCCGGGTTCACCGGAGCGGCGGGCGACGCCTCGCCGGACCGTCTCGACGCGCTGGTCTGGGCGCTGACCGATCTGATGTCCGGTCCGGCCGCTGCGGAAAGCCGTGAGTTCCTGATCTGACGCCGTTTGGCCCCGAGGAGAGACCGGATGACCTACGACGAAGCGCGCGCCGCGATCGAAAGTCTGTTCGCCGGTGGTTGGTCGGCGACGCCGGTCGCCTACGAGAACGTTGCCTTCCTGCCACCGGACGATCTGGCACCCTGGATCCGGTTGGCGATCGAGAACCGGGAAACCGCCCAGGCGTCCTTTGGCGGCGGCGTCCGTCGGTTTCGATGCAGTGGCGCCGTTCAGGTGGAGATCAAGGTCGCCCGGGGCGCCGGCACCGCGCCGGCCTACCGGCTGGCGGGCAGCGTCTGCGCCCTGTTCGCCGAGACAACGGTACCGGGGATGACCTTCGACGCGGTGCGCACGGCGCCGGCGCCCGGCGATGACGATGCCCCATACTTCACTCTGCTGGCGGAGATCCCGTTCTGGCACGACGACTTCCGGTGATCCGGACGGGGCGTCGTCGCCTGTTTTCGACGTCAGCTAATCTCGAGCGGAGAGGCCGGACCATGAGACTGCGCGCGAATTCCAATGCGGTCGCTGCAGGCGAGCCCGATGTCGCGTCACCCAATGCGGGATGGCATGCCATGGCGCCCGACTGGGAGCTGATCTCCGACTTGCTCGGCGGAACGCGGGCAATGCGGGCGGCGGGCGAGCGCTGGCTGCCACGTGAACCGAAGGAGAGCCTGGAAGCATATCGTATCCGGCTGTCCCGGACGGTTCTTTTCAACGGCCTCGGACGCGCGGTGCAGACACTTTCCGGCAAGCCGTTCGTGAAGCCGGCGAGCCTGGCCGACGGTGCCGATCCTCGGATCCGTGCGCTCTGTCGCGATCTGGATCTGGGCGGGCGCGATCTGACGACCTTCGCCCGAGATGTCCTCCGGGCGGCCTTAACCGACGGCGTGACTCACATCCTGGTCGATTTCCCCGAGGCGACGGCAGCGACCGAGACGCTGCATGACGAGCGGGCACGCGGCGTCCGTCCATATTTTGTCCATGTGCCGGCCCGCGACCTGATCGGCTGGCGCATCGGTGGTGGCGGCATGCTGGAGCGCGTGCGACTCCGTGAGACCGTATCGGAACGCGATGGGGTTTGGGGCGAGAAGGCGGTGCCGCAGGTTCGGGTGCTGGAACCCGGGAGCTGGGCGGTCTGGCGAAAGCCCGACAGTACAGAGGACGCTCCCTGGAGGGCCGTGGCCAGGGGGAAGACCAGTCTGACAAGCATCCCGCTCGTATCGATCTATGCCGGGCGCACAGGCTTTCTGACCGCCCGCCCGCCGCTCATCGACCTTGCCTGGCTCAATCTCGCCCATTGGCAGTCGAGTTCGGACCAGCGGCATATCCTGCATGTGGCGCGTGTGCCGATCCTGTTCGCCCGCAATCTGAAGGTCGGGGAAGACGGAGTGGAGATCGGGCCGAACCGTCTGATCCTGGGGGACGGTGACGGCGCGGACCTGCGCTATATCGAGCATTCCGGTGCTGCGATCGCGGCCGGCCGACAGGACCTCGCGGATTTGGAGGATCGCATGGCGGTCATGGGGCTGGATCTGCTGGTCGGACGGACGGGAGGTGCGACGGCGACCGAGCGAGCCATCGACGCGGCCCGCGCGGACAGCGCCCTGTCGGGGCTGGTACGCGAGGTGGAAGACGGGCTCACCCGCGCTCTGAGCTTGGCGGCCGAGTGGATGGATCTGAATCCGGCCGCCACCGGCCGCGTGACGCTGGACCCCGACATGGGGCTCGACGCACAGGAAGCCCAGGAGGTCGACCTGCTGCTCAAGGCCCGCATCGCCGGAGAAATCGATCGCCCGACCTTCCTCGCCGAAATCCGTCGGCGCGGCATCCTCGCCGACATGGCGTGACGTGCCGCACCAGTGATCGGGCCTGGATATGATGGAGACTGACACATGCCGCTTCCCGCGACTGTCGATACCCTGGACGCGCTGCCCGAGGCGGTTCGCGCGCATTATCTCCGAACCGAGGATGGCCGCTGGCGTCTGGATGCCGAAGGTGTGGAGGACGTTACCGGCCTGAAGTCGGCCCTGGAGAAGGAGAGGGCCGAGCGCAAGGCTCTGAAAGCGAAGCTCGCCGCCAGAGATGATGGGGCGGATGGTGACGGCGATGTTGACGACGGGTCGAAGGACCGTGGTGATGAGCCGCCTGTCGAGCCGGATGAGGCGGTCGGCCCGATGCCCGATCCGGGAGCGGACCGGGCAGCCGCGTTGGAGACCAGGCTGATCGAGGCGGAAGCCCGTGCCGCGATCCAGGCGGCCCATGGCGTGCCGGAACTGCTGCTGCCTGTGGTTTCGGCCCGACTTGCCGTCGATGAAACCGGAGCGGTTGTCGCCGCGGGCGAAGACGACAAGAACCTATCCGTCGCCCAGCTTGTCGACATCCTGCGCGCCGACCCGATCTACGGCCGGGCCTTTGACGCATCCGGTAAAGCGGGCAGCGGGGCGCCGGTCGCCGGCCGGGGTGAGGCCGGGCCGGTCTCGGTCTCGGCTTCCGATCCGCACGCTGTCGCCCGCCACATCGCTGGCATTGCGGCCGGTCGAGTCCGAGTGGCCTAGGGCGATGTCTTTCCGGCCGGTCGGCGCGGGAAAGCGGCTGTCCAGGTGACGATCACAGGCCCTTAGCCGGGGCCGGACTAAGACTGCGACACCTCGGGGAAAAGCGCGCCGGAATACCCGATCCGGACCTGGCCGCTCTCTCGGTCGCGCCAGGACATCAGCATGCCTTTGAGCGACTTCGGGGGAATGTCGCGCGGCAGATGATCGCGATCGGCGATCCGGAACTCCAGAGCAATCCGCTTGTTGCGCGCGCCCGCCATCACCTGGGTGCGATGCAGGATAGTCTGGTCGAAGATACAGAAGCCGCCGACTTTCAGTCTGATGCTTTGCCGTCGGACGTCATTGCCGAACAACTCAAGCATCCGGTCATCCTCCAACGCTCGGCGCCCCCTGTCGTCCAATGGCTCCGAGAGCCAAAGGCGCCGTAGTTCTTGAGAGGAAAGCCGACCCCCGAGATCGGCGAACTCCAGACCCGGCGTTTCTGTGCCGACATCGACCAAGGGAATCCAGGCCGTGAGCATCGGTACGTCGAAGCCATAGAAATTCGCGTCCAGGTGCCACGGCACATAGTTGTCATCTTGCAGTGTTGATTGCACACGCACCGTGCAGTGCTCAAGCAGGAGTAGCGGCGCTCGCTCGTATGTCGTGGCATAGAAACGATCGATGCCGCTGGACCAGAAAGTTTTGACCACGTCGCGTACGAAGGCGGTTTCTGCCTCGTCGCGCGGCTGGCGATGCATTCGGCTGACAGAGAGCCTTACGCCCAAAGCCGTGCCCTGGTCGTCCGATGAGAAAACTTCGATCTCCTCTCTAAGAGCTCGAAGTTGGTCCACGTCGAGGCCGGAGTTGAACGCTCTGAACACCATGGGGTCGTGTCTCACAGCTTAGGATGCGGCTCAAGACCCAACTCGTCTCAGATCTCGGCCCGGATGGCCGAGTTCGACGATCCCCAGCTCCGGCGGGATGCCGTTGCGTCTCCTTACATCACTGTCATTGAAAGGAGTTCGCCATGGCGAACACGCTCACGGATGTCATGCCGAAAATCCTCGCGCGCGGCCTGATGGCTCTGCGCGAGCAGGCTGTCATGCCCCGCCTGGTCAATTCCGACTATTCCGCTGATGCGGCGAAGAAGGGCGACACCATCGACGTGCCGCTGCCGAGTGCAATCGCGGCGACCGACGTCACCCCGTCGAATACGCCGCCGGTGCCGACGTCGCTTGCGGCCAATGTGGTGCAGATCCAGCTCAACAACTGGAAACGGGCCGGGTTTCACATGACCGACCGCGAGGTGATGGAGATCGACCACGACGAGTCCTTCGTGCCGATGCAGATGTCGGAGGCGATCCGCGCGCTGGCCAATGCGGTCAATGCCAGCGTCCATGGGGAATATGTCGGGATCTACGGATTTGTCGGCACCGCCGGTGCCACGCCCTTCGGCGCCGACGTCACCGACGCGACGCTGGCCCGCAAGCTGCTGAACCGGCAACTCGCCCCGCGGGCCGACCGTCGCGGCGTGCTCGACTTCGACGCCGAGACCAACGCGCTGGCGCTCGCTCAGTTCTCCGACGCCGAAAAGGTCGGGTCGTCGTCGGTCAAGATCGACGGTGAGATCGGCCGTAAGTTCGGCATCGACTGGTTTGCCGATGACGGTGTGCCGACCCACATGGCCGGCACCGCCTCCGATGATGGAACCTACACCATCACCACCGGTGCCGCCGGATCTGCAGGGGATGCAGCGGTGACGCTGACCTCCGATATCGGAACGCCGGCTCTGGCCGCGGGCGACGTGGTCTCCTTCGCAGGTCACGACCAGACCTATGTGGTGCCGGTGGATACGGCGCTCTCGACAGGGAACACGGTGGTCGCTATCGCGCCGGCGCTGAAGGCGGATGTCGCCGGTGGTGCGGCGGTAACCATCCGCGCGAGCCACGTGGTCAACCTGGCGTTCCATCGCGACGCCTTCGCGCTCGCCATGCGGCCGCTTTCGGCGGGGCTCGCCGACCTCTCGCTCGGCAATCAGATCCTGGCGATGACCGATGCCCAGACCGGGCTGTCCCTCCGGCTCGAGGTGAGCCGTCAGTACAAGCAGACGGTCTGGGAGTTCGACGTCCTGTGGGGCGTCAAGTTGGTTCGCCCGGAACTGGCCGTGCGCATCGCCGGCTGATCGCCAGCCTTTCATTTTCGGTAGTCCCTCCCGCCCGGCCGTTGCCCCGACGGCTGGGACCCTGTCGGGGCCGGTTCGCCTATGTGACCGGCCCCGACCTTTTTGACCCACAGGTTCTGGAGACGTCCGTGTCCGATGTCGAAATCCTGCCGACGGTCGTGCTCGAACACGCCCGCACCGGCCAACCGATCGTGGTCGATCAACGCGACTACATGGCCCGCAAGGATGGCCGCTATGCCAACTGGCGGCTTCTGGGTCACGGCGACTTCATCGCCCCACCGCCGCTGCCCAGCGAGAGCCCTGACGATGCCAATTCAAGTGATACCGATCTCGACGGGATCCTGCCGGGTTGCAACGGACTGGCCATGACCCTGTCCCGCCCCGCCGGCTCCGCAAGAGCGGGCCACTCCAAACCCGGGCGTCGCCGCAGCCACGCCTGACCCGACAGAAACGGAGAGCGACCATGACCGTCACCGCCGGCACCGATGTCTATGCCGACATGGCCGAGGCCGACGCCTATTTCGCCGCCCGCAACATCGGCAACTGGGCCGATGCCTCTACCGCCGAACGCGAGGCCGCGCTGCTGCGGGCAACGACATATCTCGATGGACGTTACAGCTGGATCGGCGTCCGCGCCGACGGCGAGCAGCCGCTTGGGTGGCCCCGCCTCGATGCGGTCGATGCGGAGGGCCGCTTCCATAGAGGCGTCCCCCTCTCGGTGCGACATGCCTGCGCCGAACTCGCCTTGATCGCGCTTTCCCAGGACCTGGCGCCGCTGGCGGAGCGGGGCGGTCGAATCCTGTCCGAACGGGTCGGGTCGGTGGAACTCCGCTATGCCGACGACGCGCCGGTCGGCCGTGCCTATCCCTATATCGACCTGTTGCTGACCGGACTGGTCCGCACATCGGCGACCGCCGCGGTGCGGCGAACATGAACCGGCTCGGCGAAACCATCCGTCCGGTGGTCGCCGACCTGATCGCCCGCGCGGGTGCGACGATGATCCTGCGACGTGTCGAGGTCCCCAGTTACGACCCGGCCACTGGCGATGTGGCCGAGACCACCGTGGACATCGCCCTGAAAGGGGTCATCGAGGAGGTCGAGACCGGCCATCCCGATGGCGTGGTGCGCCGCGGCGACCGGGTGATCACCGTCGCCGCCCAGGATCTGCAGATCGATCCGTCGCCCGGTGACGACCTGATCGTCGCCGGTGCGGTCCACCGCATCGTGTCGGTGACCGCGACCTATGCCGGTGACCGTCCTGCGGTGTTCCGATTGCATATCCGCCGTTGATCCGGCGAACGGCCGACCACCGGCACCGCCCAAATCCGCACTTTCCCTGACCCAAGGAATGAAAATGAAGGAGACGGCACGATGGCCGACACCAGTCGCGCGCAGCTTTACAGTCTGAAGGAGTCGGTCTGGGGCACGACCCCGGCATCGGCGATGACGCAGCTGCGCTATACCTCCGAGAGCCTCGGTTACAACATCAACAACGTGACCAGCAACGAGGTCCGGTCAGACCGTCAGATCATCGATCTGATCCAGGTCGGTGCCGAAGCGTCGGGCAACATCGATTTCGAACTGAGCTACGGTGCCCATGACGCGTTTCTAGCGGGCGCCTTGTTCTCCGACTGGGGAACGCCGGTTGCGATCTCGGTGTTCGAGGATATCGCGGCGTCGAATGCCGGCAGCGCCTTCACCAGTTCCGCGACCGACTTTACCGCCTCCGGAATCGTGGTCGGTCAGTGGGTCAGGCTGTCCGGCTTCGCCGCCTCTTCCGGTGCCAATAATGGCTTCTATCAGGTCACAAGCGTGACCGCGAACAGTCTCGGCGTTTCGCCGCCTCCCGCATCCGACGAGGCCGTGACGGGCCTGACCGTCGCGGTGTCGGGGGCGGTGTTGCGCAACGGCGTGGCCGAGAGTTCCTTCACCCTGGAGAAGGAGTTTGGCGATGTCGGCAAGTTCATCGCCTTCACCGGCATGGTGGCGAACAACCTGAGCCTGGACATCCAGACCGGCCAGGTCTTGCAGGGCTCGGCAACATTCATGGGCAAGGCGGCGGTGATCGCGGACGCCACCGTGGGCACAGGCGCGCCCTCCGTCGCTTCGGGCAATGACGTGATGAACGCCGTCAATCACATCGGCGAAGTCCGCGAGGCGGGCGTCGTCCTTGCCGGAACGGCTCTGAACTCTCTGTCGGTGCGGGTGGCCAACGGGCTGCGCGGCATTCAGGCGGTCGGCGCGCTGGGCAATGTCGATATCGGCACCGGCCGCTGCACGGTCACCGGGAGCGTGTCGGTCTATTTCTCCGACGGCGCCTGGTACCAGAAATACCTGGCAGGGACGGCAACCTCGCTGTCCTTCCGCGTACAGGACGGCGACGGCAACGCCTATGTCGTCACGCTGCCGAAAGTGAAGCTGACCAGCGGGCGGGTCCAGGCCGGCGGCAATGACCGCGACGTCATGGCCGATTTCGACTTCCAGGCCCTGCGCGACACCACCACCGGATGCACCATCCAGATCGACCGGTTCGCCGCCTGAGTCTTCCGGCGCGAACGGTCGACGGCCGGCGGGCGGATCTCCTCGCGCCCGTCCGCCGGCCCCAATCCCAATGCCACAACCCTGCGAGAGACGAGGGTGATTCCATCATGGACCTGAGCCGCTTTAAGACCGACACCTCCCTCGAGGATGAGGGGGTGTGGACGACCATCGATGCCACGTCCGACGCCCAGATCCGCATCGCGCGGATCGGCAATCGCCGGTATCGCGAGACGATGGCGCGCCGCCTGAAGCCGTACCGGCGGGCCTTGCGGGCTGGCACGTTGGATGAGTCGGTGACCGAGCGGATCACGGCCGAGGTTCTGGCCGAAACCGTCCTCCTGGACTGGCGCGGTCTGACCGTCGGCGACGCTCAACTTCCCTACAGTCGAGACAAGGCGCGTGAGCTGCTGCTGGATCCGGCCTACCGCGACTTCCGCGATCTGGTGGTCGAACTGGCCGGCGAATTGGACCTCTTCCGGGAGCGGGACCTGGAGGATGCGGAAAAAAACTTCGCGACGTCGTCCGCTGGCAGTTCGACTGGGGGGACCGGGTCGATTTCCTGAAGACGCTGGCGGCGCGCAGCGGGGAAGAACCGGCGGCATTGGCCGGCCGTCCCGAGCTCTACGACGATCTGTACGAGGTGACCGAGGCGTTTGCCGTGTTGTCCGCCGGGCGCACCCTGTCCATCGGTGTCGGCGGCGCGGTCGCCAATCCGATCCCGCTTGGTGAGATCGACGCCTATTGCCGACTGACCGGGATCATCGATACGGCCGAGTTCAGCCGGCTGATCCGGGCAATGGATGGTGCCTATCTCGAGCGCGTGCGCGACCGCCGGTCGTCCGCCCCGAATACCCCTCAGAAACCCTGATCGAGGAGCCGGCGATGCTGGTCGATTTCGCGAGCGGTTCAGCCGGACTCTCCCGCAGCGACGGCCTGGACCTGGTCACGTCTGCGCTCGGAGACCTCGTCCAGGCGGCGTCGCGGGCCGAGGGGGCCTTCGCACAGCTTGTCGGCCAGATGGCTGCACCCATCCAACCGTCGGGCGCCGCAGTACCCGGAAGCAGCATCGCGGACGACGTGATTGGGCAGTTCGGCGACGCGCAGGGTCGCCTGATCGACGGCATCGTGCTCGGCAACGAGATCGCCGCCGACGGGTCCATCGCGGTCTGGAGCCAGTTCGGGGACCGTATGGCGTCGCTGTTCGACGACCTGTTCCAGCAGATCGCACAGGATGGCGAGGTCAGCTTCGCCTCCCTGTTCCGCGCGCTGGTCCCGATTGTCAGCGATCTGTTCGCGCATACCGCCGGCAGTCTGGGGGGCGTGGCCGGCGCCGGCGGCACCGGGTTCGACATCTCTGGCATTGTGAACGGCATCGGCGGACTTCTCGGCGGAGGGACCGCTGGAACCGGCTCCGGCCAGGGCATGGGCGGCTTTGGCGGGCTTTTTGGCGGTGGCGGCTCGACCGCCGGCAGTCTGATCAGCGCCGGCACGTCGATCATTGGCGCGGTCGCCGGTGGGGGTGGGGCGCTCGGTGGAATTTTCGGCAGCGGGCTCGGCGCCTTCGCCGCGATAAACCCGTATCTTGCGGCAGCGCTGGCGATCGCTCAGATCGTCGGCCCGATGCTCTTCGCGCCGTCCCCTTCCGTCGGACCGACGACGGTCGCGCGGGCGTTTCCGGCGACCGAGGATGCCATCTACTCCACCGACAACGGCGGTGATCCAGGGGCACTTGTCGATACCGTCGAGACCATCTTCGACGAGATCGACCGGTTCCAGTCCCGGTTCGGCGGACGGCTCAACGGCAACGGATTCGACATTGGCTACTTCCCGGATCCCGAGGACGGCTCGGGGCAGACCGGTGGGTATAATTTCAAAGCCATCATCGACGGCCATGCCGAGGACGACGATCGTTTCAAAGGCCTGAGCGAAGCGGAACTGATAACCGAGGCGGTCAAGTTCATCGTCCAGGAAGGGTTGGAAGGAATCGACGTTCCGGAGGTCGCCGAAGCGGCCAAGCATTCGGTCGCCGAAAGCCTGGAGGAACTGTTCGACGACCTGATCTTCGCCGAGCGGTTCGGCGCGTTGCGGGATGCCCTTGCCGATGCGGGTGACGGGATCGATGCCTACACCGTCACCCTGCAGCGGCAGCGCCTGGAGATCGAGGAGACCGGCCTCGCCCTGGCCACGGATGGGGTGACGGCCATTCGCGATTTCCTCGACCGGGTCATGACCCTTTTCCCGGGGGACCCGTACCTGCCTGAGTCGAGCAATGCGGCGGAGATCGATATCACCGCCTTCGGATCACCGACCGGCGATGAAGAAACCCGGCTGCTGTACGAGCAGGATGAAGGATCGGGGCGTTTTCAACCCGGCGTGTCGGGTGTCTACGACGAGCGCGAGGGCGGTCTGATCGGCCTGAGTGTCGCCGGGGAGACGCTCACCTTCGCCGGGGAGCAGCGTTACGACGAAGGGCGGCCCGTGGAGAGCGTGCCGCTCGGTGCGGACGAGATCGAACTGATCGGCGGCAGCGCGACAATCAGCAATGAGGCTCTGCAGGCGCTTGTCGGCACGGCCGCGGATCTCGGCACGGCGGTAGATCAAACCGTCGAATACAGCCAGGAATACCTCGACAATCAGGAGCGTGTCCGCGACGCCTTCGCCGTGGCGAAGGCGGATGTCGACGCGCTGGTCGAGGTCATCGCCGGCGGGTTCGAGCCCGAGGTCATCGGTCCATTCGAGCAGCGCCTGATCGCGGGCGCCGCGGCCATCGATCAGTTGGAGAGCGAGCTCGAGCGGATCAACGAGGATATCGCGGCGGCGACGGAAGTATTTCCGGATCTCGGCGTCGCCGCCATCGCGGTGGCGGAAAAGGTCCAGACAGCGACAGACCTTCTCACACAGCAGCTGCAGACAGATTATTCAGACGAGGTGGCGCGCGAGCTTCGGGCGGAGACCGGACTAGGCGTCCAGGACGATCTTGCGGACCTGACCCAGGAATATCAGGACCGACGGGCCGACGGCGAGGCGATCGGAATCGCCGATTTCTCGGATCTCGAAGAGCTTTACCGGGCACGCATCGTATCGCTGCTCGACGGTACCGACGACCTTGCCGGCGTGCTGGATCAGGTCGAGGGGTCGTTCGCGGATCTGGTCGGGGTCGCCGACCTGCTGCCCGGCGTTCTGGCGGAACTGGAGCAAACCTATTCGGCCGAACTCGAGCGCGACAGCCGCGCCGCATCGAGGCTCGGAATCATCGACGAGATTGCCGATCGGATCTCGGATTACGAGGACCGTCTTTCGGTCGGATCGGCGCTGGGGCTGGAAGATCTGTCGGGCCTCGACACGGTGCTGCAGGACCAGCTCGCCGATGTGCTTGCTCCCGCGACCCTGACATCCGACGCGATCGACGCCCTGCGCACGACATTCGCTGACAACGCGTTGGTGATGGAGGCGCTTGCCGCGGCGTTGGATCTGGGCGTGGAGGCGGCCAACGACAATGCCGCGGCACAGTTTTCGGTCGCCGATGCCACCCGCCTGGCGACCGAGGAACTGAACCGGCAGATCGAGGAACAGGAGCGTTTGGCCGGCGTGGCCGAGCGGGTGATCGACAGTATCGCCGATACCCGGCGGCGGATCGCCCTCGACCCCAATCTGTCGACCCTGTCGCCGGCGCAGCAGCTCGATGAAGCCCGCAGCTACTTCGAGACCCTGGCCGAGCGGGCGGCGGGTGGTGATCAGGACGCCCAGCTCGAATTTGGAGGGGCGGCTCAGGATTACCTTCAGTTGGCGCGGAGTTTCTATGCCAGCAACGAGGACTACGCCCGCATCTTCTCCGATGTCGACCGTGCGTTGGGCGACACTCAGAGCGTCGCGGAGCAGCAGCTCGACGTCGCGCGGGCGCAGCTTGAGGAACTGCGCGCTATCTCCCGCTCCTTCTCCGGCGAGTTGGCCGGCCTGCCCAACCCGGACGCCAATTTCGGGCAGGCACCGACCCGCAACCGGATCATCGCTCGGTTGACCGGGTATGCGGGAGATTTCGGCGGCGGCGGGTTCTCGGCCTTCAGGCCGGGTCTGTCGGACGACCTGAACCGGGCGGTCGACCTGCTGGTCCAGACAATTCCATTCGCCGCCGGCGGCATCATGACGGCGCAGGGACCCCTGGCACTCCATCGGTATGGCCAGGGCGGCGTGGCCGACCACCCGCAACTGGCGCTGTTTGGCGAAGGCCGTCAGCCGGAAGCTTTCGTGCCGTTGCCCGACGGTCGGTCCATTCCCGTGTCGATCATGGAGCCAGCGAATGACCGGGCGTCCGGAGGCGATGACGGGGAAGGGTTGGCAGATCTGATCGAAGAGACCCGGCGGATGACGGCGGCGGTCATTGCGATGCGAGCGGACAATGCGTCCCTGCGCCGCGGACTGGAACGGGTTGTCGCCGCATCCCGCGGTCCGGGAAGGGCGGCATGAGTGCCTTTGACGACCTGCTCGCCGATCCCCGGGCCCGCCGACGTTACCTGGTGATCCTGGAGCCCTACGATCCGGACCTCGGCACCACCGTCGCCCACTACTTCAGCGATGACGGGTTCGTCACGGCACCAGGGGATAATCCGGCGAATACCTATTTCGAGGCGCGCCTGCTGGCCGCCCTGAACTTCGAGCGCCAACTGTTCGCCGGCGGTCGGCTCTCCGGGCGATCGGTCCCTGGCGCCGGAACGCTTGAGCTCGACAACGCAGACGGTGCACTCGACGCGATGACGGCCCTTGCCTTCGATGGTCGGCGGGTGCGTGTCCTGCTCGGCGGCGACGGGTTCGCCTACGGCGCGTTCGGCACGATCTTCGACGGAACTGCGGACGGGATCGAGTTCGATGACATCACTCTTACCGTGCGACTGAGGGATTTGCAGTCCCGGTTCGAAATCGGCGTCGACCGAGGTATCTATGGCGGAACCGGCGGTTTGGACGGGCGCGCTGGTCTCAAGGATCGCGAAAAGCCGCTCACGTTCGGGCGCGCCTATCGCGTGCCGGCCGTTCTGGTCGACCCCGCCACCCTGACTTATCAGGTGCATGACGGCGCCATCGAGGATGTCGACGCCGTCTACGATTCCGGACTGGCGCTCACGAAGGCCGCCGGGTCCCCGTCGGCGGGTCAGTTCTCGGTCGATGCCGCCACGGGAACGTTCGCGCTCGGCGCCTCGGCGGCGGGGACCGTCACGGCGGACGTGCGCGGCGACAAGGTCGACGGGGTATTCGTCGAGACGGTGGCCGGGTTGATCCACCGGTTGGTGGTCAGCCGAGCCGGCGCGCACGAACCGCTGTCGATTGATACGGCGGCATTCAATGCGTTCGCCGCCGCTCACGATGATCCCGTCGGTATCTGGGTCCGGGACGGCAGCACGCTGGCTGAGACCCTGGATGCTCTGGCGGACAGTCTGGGCGCCCATTACGGCTTCGATCGGACGGGCAGACTGACCATCGGTCGCGTCGAGGCGCCGATGGCGTCCGGCGTTGCGGCGTACGACGAGTCGCAAGTGCTGGAGATCGAGCGGCTTGCCCTGGCGCGCCCGGTCTGGCGGCACAGTGTCGAGTATCGCCGTTACTGGCAGACTTTGGATGCGGCGGCGACCGCCGGTGCGGTGAGCGAGGAAGCAAGGGCGGATCTGGCCGAGCCGGTCCGTGTGGAGGCGGCGTCGGATCCCTCGGTTCGGCTGCGCCATCCCTTGTCGGACGAGGCGGTGGTTTCCACGCTTCTGGTCGATGCCGCGTCTGCCGCCGCCGAAGCCAACCGGTTGCTGTCGATCTTCGGATCCGGGCGCGTGGCGTTCCGGGTGCTTCTCAAGACCCAGCCTTTCGCCCTGGAACTCGGGCAGACCATCACCCTGACCTATCCCCGACACGGTCTGGCCGGTGGCCGGAACCTGGTCGTCGTGGGAATGGTCGAGGACTCGGCGATGAACGAAATTTCTCTGGACCTGTGGGGCTAGCGGCGACATGGCGAGCATCCTGATCTCCTATAGAAACCACGTGGATGCGGCGGTCGTCTCGGGAGGGTCCTGGAGTGCGACGCTGCCGGTGACCAATCTGGCGGACCGGCAGCCCTCGAAAGTCGCCAGAACTATTGGAACCGACCCTATCGTCACGGTGGCGACCGTGGATTTCGGCGAGCCGGAGCCGGTGCGGTTCGTCGCTTTGATCAATCACAACCTGACTCAGTCGGGACGCTGGCGGATCCGGCTCGGGAATGATCCGCTCCTGGCATCTCCAATCCTCGATACCGGCAACATTGATATCTGGCCGGCCGCAATTCCGTTCGGTGTCGGCGAGTGGGGAGAGTTCAACTGGGGAGGCCGCCTCGATGCCGACGACGCGGCGACCTACGGGGCCCAGGCCTTTCATGCGATCGACACCCCCGTCCGCGCGCGATTTCTGCGCATCGATCTGGTCGATGCGGGCAATCCGGCGGGCTTCCTCCAGGCTGGACGCCTTGTCGCCGGACCGGCATGGCAGCCGTCCGTGAACTTCCAGTATGGCTGGTCGATCGAACAGGTGGATGAAAGCGAGATCAAGCGCTCGCTCGGCGGGCAGGCATACGTGAACGTCCGGCCCCGTTATCGGCGGCTCCGATTCACCCTCGATCATCTCGGGAAGGACGAGATGTTCGGCCATGCCTATGAGCTGGAGCGCTTGAAGGGAAAGGGCGGGGACATCATGGTCATCGCCGATCCGGACGATGGGATCCACGCCCACCGCCACACTCTCTATGGAGCGCTCGCGGAAACGGCGCCGATCGTCAATGGCCTGCCGGGTCGATTCTCACGCCGCTTCGTCGTCGAAGAGCTTCTCTGATCCACGATGTTTCCTTTCGAAACCATGGAGCGACCTATGGCCTGGAGCGTCACCATAGCCGGACGGACCTATACGCATGCCAATGTCGAGGGTCATGCCTATGCCGACGAAGACAATGGACTTCCGGCGATTCTGCAGTCCGTGGCAGAGATGGCGGGGGCTGTATCGGGCGTCTATGCCACGTCATCAACCGGGCATGTTGCGGAGACCGGGGTGACGGTGATGACGACCCATCAGACCGCGGCAGATATCCATCTGCCGGTCGGAACGATGGTACGGGTGGCGAGTGCAAGCGACCTGACCGTGTTCTTCATCGGCACCGTCACGTCCTTCGTCGGAACCGATCTAACGGTCGAGGCGACCATTGCCTCGAGTGGGGGGTATGCCGCGGACTGGGTCATCGGCCACCCCTTCATGGTGGTGCGCAGCCTGCAACTGGATCCGGCGCCAAGGCTGTCGGCGGATCTGGACGCTCAGGGGCGGGCCATTCTCAACACTTCGAACCTGCAGAGCTTCGCGGTCACGTTGGGCGCGGCATACGCGCTTTGCGTCTAGCCCGCTCGTCCGCGCTCGGGGCTCCGCCCCACGCCACCAATTGAATCGGAACAAGTTGGAGGACCAATCCATGGCCCTGACGAACACGCCTGCCTGGCCGCAGAGGCCGCGCTACGAGGCTGCCGGAGTCGCGACAGCAAACACCGCCACCGACGGTTCCGGTACGGTCACTCCTTTGATCACCGCAGGGAGCGATGGGACCCGGGTCACCGGGCTCTACGCTGGCGCCACGGCCAGTGTGTCTGCGACGGCCGTCCGCTTCTTCCTGTCGCATAACGGCGGGACCAACTGGACGTATCTGTCGCATCTGGACACCCTGGTGCCGGCGCATACGATGGCCAACGACACGGTGAATTCCGGCCGGGTAACGGTGGTCGATCAGGGCAATCCGTCCGACGCATTCGATCTTCCATACGGTGATATTCTTGGCTTCTCCATTGCCGTCAGCGTGTCCGGCGGACAGATGATCGCCGAGGCGCTGGGGGCGGATTACTGATGGCCTTGCCTCACACTCCCGCCGGTGGTCCCGGTCTTGGGCGGACACCAGTCGGTGGCACGCAGCCCGCACTGGCGATCGCATTTCTCCCTCCGGTCCGGCGAACCAAGCTCACGCCCGACGGTGTCTTCATCGCCGGCGGAGGGGGGCAAACGTTTCGATGGCGGTGATGGCGTCGATGCGAGAGGCGTCTGCAGCCCGTGTCTGGACGGAAGGCCGTGATGCGTGATTTCAGTCTTGTCGATCCTCCGGCCGGCCCCAAACCGGAGCGCCGTCCGGAGGGTATTCTCCTGAACTACCGTTTGCGGGAGCTCGAACGCCGTGTCGGTCGTATCGAGGCCTTCCTGCTCGGAGTGCTCTGCACGATCGCTCTCTCCGTCGTTGGTGGATTGGCGGCACTGCTCAACCTGCCCGGCCCCTGACCTCTTTCATTCATGCAGTAGGAGATGCGCCATGATCAGGATCCTGGTGATTGGCTTGCTTGTGATTGCTGTGTACGGCTGCACACCGGTCGGCGTCGTGACCGTTGGCGCCTTTGCCGCCGCGGCGGTCGACGCCTATTGCGAGGCGATATCCGAGAGCGGCAAACAGGCGCTCCGCGACCGAGTGACGGCAGGGACGCAGGTCATTGCCTGCTCGGCGTCGGAGGTCTCGCGATGAGGGGCTCGGTCACGGGTGCCGCGGTCGGTTCCGGCGTTCTGGTGGCCTGGACGTGGAACGGAGCCTTTCCGGAAACACCGATGCCGGCCGAGGTGGCCGCCGTTGTCGGTGCCGTCCTCGCGCCGGTCTTCGATATCATCGTCGCGGTCCGCGACGCGGTCATCCAGCGGGTCGCTCAGTCGCTGGGCGGGACTTCCCAACCATAGTTCTCCCGCATGTAGGCGGCGGAGAACTTTCCGGACTCCCAATCCTCGCCGAGCGTTTCGGCAGGGCGCTGCTCGGGTGGACCGTATCCACCGGAACCCGGCGTTTCGACGATCGCACTGTCGCCTTCCCGCAGCGGTGCGTCGCCGAATTTGGTCGGCATATCGCGGACCTCCCCCTCCCTGGTTCGCACCGAGAAATGCCCGGTGCCACCTGGTTGACCGCCGAACACGCCCCAGGGCTGGTGGCGGAAGCGTTCGCCGATGCCGGTGAAAACGCAGTCGTGGTCGACCGGCGTAACGATCCGGCGCAGTCCCAATCCGCCGCGCCAAGTGCCGGCTCCGCCGGAATCCTCGATCAGCCCATAGGCCTCGACCAGCAGTGGATACTCCATCTCGATCGCCTCGACCGGAAGGTTGGAGGTGTTGGTGATGTGGACCTGCACCCCGTCCTTCCCGTCGCGGTCGTTCCGGCCGCCGAATCCTCCCCCCAGAGTCTCCAGATAGACATACGGCCGGCCCGTGCGCGGGTCCGTACCGGCGAAGATCGCCATCGAGTTGGCGCCATTCGCCGCTCCCACAACCTTGTCCGGCAGGGCTTCGGCGAGGGCGCCGATCACCACGTCGACAATGCGTTGCGAAGTATGGGCCCGCGATGCCACCGATGCCGGTTCGACACAACTCACCACCGTGCCCGGTGGGGCCGTGACGGTGATCGCATCGATCACCCCGTGGTTGTTCGGGATTTCCGGATCGAGCATTGCTTTGAGCACGTAGCACACGGCGGCGATCGTACCGTTCAGCGGGATGTTGACGTTGCCCGGCACCTGCGCCTGGGTCCCGGTGAAGTCGAACACCGCATCGTCGCCGTTGATGGTGACGGTGAGGGCGATCTTGATGTCGTCCAGCCCCGCCCCGTCATTGTCCATGAAGTCTTCGAAGCGGTAGGTGCCGTCGGGGATCGCCGCGATGCTTTCCTTCATGCGGGCATGGGTGCGGCTGATGATGCCGTCGAACACCGCCTCGACCGTTTCCCGCCCATTACGGGCGACGATCTCCAGCAGACGCCGATGGGCCAGCCGCAAGGCGGCGAACTGGGCGTTGTAGTCCCCCCGCCGCTCCTCCACGACGCGCACATTCAGCAGGATCAGGTCGAACAGATCCCGGTCCAGCTCCCCCCGTCGGAACAGTTTGATCAGGGGAATGCGCAGTCCCTCCTGATAGATCGACGTCATTCCGCCGGCCATCGAGCCGGGCGACATTCCGCCCACATCTGCGTGGTGCGCGATGTTGCACACGAAGCCGACCAATTCCCCGTCCGAGAAGACCGGCATCGCCAGGTTCACGTCCGGGAGATGCGTTCCTCCACCGACATGCGGATCGTTGGCGCAGAAGATGTCGCCCTCATGGATCTCGGAGACCGGATACTTCGCCAGCAGCTTCTGCATCAGCCCGAGCATCGACGCGAGGTGGATCGGGATCGATCCCGCGGCCTGGACCACCAGCCGGCCGTTGCGGTCGACGATCGCCGTGGAATGATCGTGCCGCTCCTTGATGTTGGTCGAATAGGCGCTCTTCATCAGTGCGACGAAGCTTTCGTCGGTGACCGACTGCAGCGCGTTGAAGACGATCTCGGTGGTGATCGGGTCTGGCGTGGCGCTCATCGCGACACCTCGATGATCAGGTTGAGGGCGGCGTCGACCGACACGGTGTCGCCGGGATGGATCACGGTCGTGGCGTCGAGCTGGTCGACGATCGCCGGGCCGGTGAAATGCTGGCCGGGCGACAGTTTGGCGCGGTCGTAGACCGGGGTGTCGTGCTCGGCGCCGTCGAACCAGACAGCGCGGCGCGCCACCGGTGTCGGATGCTGATCGCCGTCCCCTGTGACCGCCGGCGGTGGGATGCGTTCCGCCTCGCCGATCGCGGTCAGGCGCAGGTTCACCGCTTCGATCGGGTCGTCGGCCGTGTAGTGACCATAGGTCTTCTCATGGGCCGAGAAGAACCGGCGCTTCATCTCGTCGATATCCGGTAGATTCGGAGCGCTGCCGTCGGTCTCGTCGGTCGGCACCAGCAGCTCGAAGTTCTGGCCGACATATCGCAGATCGATGGCCAGCCGCAGACGGCGGCGCGCGGGGGCGATCTCTTCGGATGCGAACCAGTCTGCCGCCGCTGCGGCCAAGGGCGCGACCGCCGTGTCGATCTCCGTTCGGCCCGCCTCGGTCAGGGGGATCCGTGCCGAGATGACAAAATCCTCCTTGAGGTCGGACACCACGAGGCCCTGGGCACAGAGAATACCCGGCGCCGGAGGCACGACGATCTCGGCCATGTCGAGAGCCCGGGCCACGTCGCCGGCATGCAAGGCGCCGGCGCCGCCGAACGGCATCAGAACGAAGTGCCGCGGGTCGTGGCCGCGCTCCACCGACACCGTACGGATCGCCCGGACCATATTCGCCGTGACGATGCCGAGAATGCCTTCAGCCGTCTTTTCGATGGAGAAACCGAGCCGGTCGGCGATCGGCTGGATCGCCGCCGTCGCCCGGCTGAGATCCAGGGTCATGGCACCGCCGATCAAGGCTCCGGAAAGCCGGCCGAGCACCAGGTTGGCATCCGACACCGTCGCCTCGGTGCCGCCGCGACCGTAGCAGGCCGGACCGGGTACCGCACCGGCCGATGCCGGTCCCACCTTGAGCAGGCCGTCGCGGTCGAACCAGGCGATCGAGCCGCCGCCGGCGCCCACCGTGTCCACGTCGACGATCGGCAGGCGGACCGGGAATCCTGCGACCTCCCGCCCGAAGCCTATTTCCGCCTCGAATTCCCGGATCAGCGCCACATCGGCGCTGGTGCCACCCATATCGAGGGTGATCACGTCGGGCTTGCCCGCGAGCCGGGCGACATGGGCGGCGCCTACCGCACCGGCCGCCGGTCCCGACAGGGCCGTGCGCACCGGGTAGTCGGCAGCCCGTTCGACCGACATCAACCCGCCGCTCGATTGGTTGATGCCCAGCCGCGCCTTTGGCGCGCGCTCCCTCAACTCCTCCCCCAGATGCCGCATATACCGCCCGATCAGGGGCTGCAGATAGGCGTTCAGCGCCGTGGTCGAAAACCGTTCGAACTCGCGGAACTCCGGCTGGACGGCGCTCGACAGCGATACCGCCACCTGCGGCAATCTCTCCCGCAGTCTCTTCCCGATGCGCTGTTCGTGTTCCGGGTTCAGGAAGGCGAACAGCAGGCAGACCGCGACGGCCTCCGCGCCCGACGCCTCGACCTGGTCGATCGCCACGTCGATCGCCGCGTCCTCCAGGGCGATGCGCGGCGTGCCGTCCGCCATCATCCGTTCCCGCACCTCGAAGCGATGTTTTCGCGGGACCAGTGGCGGCGGCGCGTCGGCCTTCAGGTCGTACATCTTCGGCCGGATCTGGCGCCCGATTTCCAACAGGTCGCGGAACCCTTCCGTCGTGATCAACGCCAGCGGCGCGCCCTTGCGCTGAATCAGCGCATTGGTCGCGACCGTTGTGCCGTGGGCGAGCCGGGTGATGGCGTCCGCCGGTATCCCGTTCGCGGTGGCCAGCGCGTCGAGCCCTTCGAGGATGGCCTCGGCCGGGTTGTGTGGCGTCGAGGGGGTCTTGTGGATGACCACCTGCGCGCTCTCGCGATTGACCGCATAGAAATCAGTGAAGGTGCCGCCGACATCGACGCCGATGAACCAGGACATGCGAACTCCGTCAGCGCTGATTGCCGAAAGTCATGACATAGGTGGACGCGTCCACCGCCGAGGTCGGCAGGTCGTAGGGCTGGAGGACGTCGTTCCCGAAGGTCGCCTCCAGGGCCAGGCCCGCCGTCGCCGGCGTGTCGGTGTCCAGGATGACGAGCCATTCCTGCTGCATGTCGGCGGGCACCGGCTTGCCCTGGGCCTTCATGCCTTCGGCGACAACGTCGAGATCGTTCTCCAGCACGCAGGCGCCGAGCACGCCCGGACGTTTGATCACCTCCGGCAGAATCTGTTCGGCCAGTGCCTTGCGCAGATCGGCTTTCTGCGCCTCGGCCGGATAGAATCGGGCGAGGCCGGCGGCGCCGGTGAAACCGTGGGTCAGGTCGACGGTGCACTCGACCGTCAGTCGGTCGAAATGGGTGAACAGCGCCATCACCTTCTTCGACCACGGCGACTGATCGCCGAGCAGCTTCATGTATTCCGGCGCGCAGAGGTCGCGGACGGTATCGGTCTCATAGGTCGCGAAATACTTGACCTTGGCCCGGTCGTCGGCGGCGAGGTAGCGGCGTGCCCGTTTGAAGCCGGGCATGAATACGCGCTCGTCCACATGCTCGCGGTTGTACCACTCGTTGAACTCTTCCTCGTGCGCGTCGGCGACCTCGGTAAAGGTGACCAGCATGCCCTTGCCATATAGCGGCATTTCTCTCTCCGTCTGAGGTCGATGAAGGCGGCCGCCGCATCGGTCGCCGCGGCCCGGTTGTCGGTGCAGCCGTGGCCCCGGATCTGAACGCGTATGGTGCGGTGCTGCCAAGAGTCTTTCTGATATCCCAGCGACTGTTTCTTCCGCCCGGGCGCCGTCGCGCTCCGGGCAGGGCAGCATCGTGCCGTCAGGCGAGCAGGATCCCGGCGAAGTCTTTCAGGGCCATGCCCGGGGCGCCCCCCAATCGACGCGCGGTCCCGTTCACCCGGCTGAGAACGCCGTCCTCGTAGGTGGAGCGAGCGTCGCCGATCCGCGCGCTCATGGCGGCGACCGTGCCGGCGGCGATGCCCCGATCGTCGAGCACGGGAAGGCGGGTGAAGCCGGCGCCGTCCGCGCCGCCGCCGGCGTCGTTGTAAAAGGCGGCGTAGCCGTCGGCCTTCAGCGCGGATTTCGGATCGGTGCCGGGCATGCCGCCATGGCTGCCGCAGATGATGACCTGGCCGATATCCGACGCGCCGATCAGGGACGCGGAATCCGCCAGAACGATGCGCCGGCCGCTTGGTCCGGGCGGCAGGTCCGTGCGCGCCTCCGCGTAGGTGGGAACGTCGGCGGTGAACTGCGCTGCCGTGGTCAGGCGCCGCGCGGCGTCGAGCACGGCCTGTCCCGGCGTCACCCCGGATGCGGTTGCGGTTCGGTTGACGGTGGAGATCACGCCACGTGCGGCCATGTCCTCGGCATTGCCGATCCGCGCCGACATCGTGTCGATCGCCGCATAGGGCAGGCCGATGGCATCACACCAGTCGGCGCCGCCGATGCCGGCATGGTCCTTGCCCCGACCCGCGTCGTTCAGAATCACCGCCCGGACCCGTGCCATCGCCGCGCAGTACGCGGCATAGATCCCGCCATGGGAGCCGGAAATCAGGACGGATCCGGACCAGACCTCCGTCGGCTTGGTGACGCTGTCGGCAAGGACGATTCCAGGAGGTCGAGCGGGCATGGCTTGGCCTTGGCGGAGGCTTCTGATTGACCGCTATCCTGTCCGCCTCGGCAACCGAGGTCCAGCGCGCAGAACGGCAGGGCGCGCCAATGGCGCGGATCAATCAAGCCCGACGTCGAAGGTGCAGAGCTCCGAAGGGCGGTCAGGGCCGTCCGCGATAGACCGGGACATCCTGGTTCGGAATCCATAGTCCGGGTGGCGGGGAGCCGGTTTGGTAGAACACGTCGATCGGCATGCCGCCGCGCGGATACCAGTAGCCTCCGATGCGCAGCCATGCCGGTCCCAGCAGGTTTTCGAGGCGCTTGGCGATGTCGATGGTGCAGCCCTCGTGAAAGGCGCCGTGGTTGCGGAACGACCCCAGATAGAGCTTCAGGGACTTGCTTTCCACCAGCCAGTCGGTCGGTACGTAGTCGATGATCAGGAAAGCGAAGTCCGGCTGGCCGGTCACCGGGCAGAGGGAGGTGAATTCCGGCTGCGTGAACCGCACGACGTAGTCGGTGCCGCGATGGGGGTTCTCCACCCGCTCGAGAACCGCATCCTGCGGCGAGGCGGGCAGGGCGCTCGACCCGCCGAGCTGGTTCAGGCCGCTATAGGTCGTGTGGTCACTCATCGGTCGGACCCGTCTCCGGATTGAAGTCGAAAACGCATAACAGTCGGGACACGGGCAGGTCGGGTTCGGCGAATGGCAGGACGAGGACGCTGAACTGCTTGAAATCGTTGACGCTGAAGGCAAGGGACCCCTGGTACCAGTATGGCTGGCGATGAACGACAGCCCAGGTGAACCGATCGATCGTGCCGGCGCTTCCGGTGAGCTGATCCGAGTAGATGTTGGTCCCGTCGAAGCCGGAGGCGTTGCGGAACGCCGTTCCGGCCAGCCGTGTGCGGAAGCGTCCGCTGTCCGGCTCGTGCTCCTTGACCATGACGAAGGGAAGGCAGCCGCGCGGGAGCTGGACGGGGTCGATTCTGCTCGGGGTCGGCAGGCCGTTTTCCGCACGCATGGCGAGCCAGTACTCGAAGACCGCGCGCTGCTGGACGTCGCAGAGCAAGCCTGGATCCTCCAGCGGATGAAGCCAGACGCCGTCGTGGGTGCGAGGCTCGCGTTTCCGCATGGCCAATTCGTCCACCAATCATTTGTCGAAAAGTCTTGATACAGAAGCTTGCAGATAAAAGTAAATTTTTCTCAAACTTTTGATCGGATCAGGCGTCCCATTCACTTCGGACCTGGGAATCTTCCTCCCGCGCCGGCCGATCGCCGGGGTCTCCCCCCAGGCGCCGATATGCCCATACCGCCGCGCCGCGCACCAAGGGGCTTGTGTCGTCGAGCAGGGGAGTTACCGCCTCTACTGCCGCGGTGTTTCCCGAATTCCCCAGCGCTATCAGGACGTTGCGTATAAATCGATCGCGTCCCGTTCGCTTGATCGGCGATCCGGAGAAGCGGGCGCGGAACGCGGCGTCGTCCAACACCACCAACGCGCTCAACGCCGGCAGGGAGAGGTCGTCGCGGGCGATGAAAGCCGCCTCGCGGGCGGTTTCGGCGAATTTGTTCCAGGGGCAGACCGCGAGGCAATCGTCGCAGCCGTAGATCCGGTTGCCCATGGCGGCGCGGAATTCGTGCGGGATCGGCCCCTTATGCTCGATCGTCAGGTAGCTGATGCAGCGGCGGGCATCCAGGGTGTAGGGCGTCGGGAAGGCGTCGGTCGGACAGATGTCGAGGCAGCGCCGGCAAGACCCGCAATGATCGATTTCCGGCGTGTCGGGCGGCAGATCCAAGGTGGTGAACACCTCGCCAAGGAACAGCCAGGACCCGTGATCGCGGCTGACTAGGTTGGAGTGCTTGCCCTGCCAACCGATGCCGGCGCGGGCGGCCAGAGGTTTCTCCAGCACAGGGGCGGTATCGACGAAGACCTTCACGCCGCAGTCCAGTTCCGCGTGCATCCAGCGCGCCACCCGCTTCAGACGCTTCTTCACCAGATCGTGGTAGTCGCGGTTGCGGGCATAGGCGGCGATGACGCCATGGTCGGTCTGGTCCAGGTCGGCCAGCGGGTCGTGCGTCGGTCCGTAATTCATGGCGCAGACGACGACGCTGCGCGCTTCCGGCCAGAGGGTCCGCGGATCGCGTCGGCGGTCGAGGGTCTCGGCCATCCAGGCCATCTCGCCATATTGTCCGGCCTCGACGAACGCATCGAGCCGGGTCTGTTCACGCGCACCGACCTCCGCCCGGGTGATCCCGACAGCATCGAATCCGGCGGCACGCGCTTCGGCCTTGATCCGGTCGGCGAGTGTGGCGGGATCGGTCATGCTCAATGGTATCTCATTGCGTCACCTCGGCCGCAGCGTAGGTCCCGGTCTCGCCCCGGCCCGGGGACGAAGCGGGATGACGATGAATGAGAAAGGGGGAGGGCGTCAAAGTGCGGGAATGTCCCCCGCCGCCTGTTGTTCCGCGAAGGCGGCGGCGAAGTCGGCCAGCGTTCCCGTTTCCACCGCCCCGCGAAGGCCGGCCATGAGTTCTTGATAGTAATGCAGGTTGTGCCAGGTCAGCAGCATCGGTCCGAGGATCTCGTCCGCCTTCTGCAGGTGGTGCAGGTAGGCGCGGCTGTAGCCGGTGCAGGCCGGGCAGGCGCAGTCGGCATCCAGCGGGCGCGGATCGGCGGCATGGCGGGCGTTGCGCAGGTTGACCGGTCCGCGGCGGGTCAGCGCCTGTCCGGTACGTCCGGACCGGCTGGGCAGCACGCAGTCGAACATGTCGATTCCGCGCATCACGGCGCCGACGAGATCGGCCGGCTTGCCCACGCCCATCAGATAGCGCGGGCTGTCGTCGGGCAGGTGCGGCACGGTGACGTCCAGCACCCGGAACATCTCCTCCTGGCCCTCCCCCACGGCGAGACCGCCGACGGCGTAGCCCTCGAAGCCGATGGCGGTGAGCGCTTCCACGGACTCGACACGCAGATCGTCATACACGCTGCCCTGCACGATGCCGAACAGGGTATGCCCCGCCCGGTCGGCGAAGGCGTCCTTCGAGCGCGCCGCCCATTGCATCGACAGGCGCATGGATTCCGCCGCCTGTTCGTGGGTGGCGGGGTGCGGGGTGCATTCATCGAACGCCATGGTGATGTCGGAGCCGAGCAGATGCTGGATCTCGATCGAGCGTTCGGGGGTGAGCCGGTGCCGGCTGCCGTCGATATGGCTCTGGAAGGTGACGCCGTCCTTGTCCAGCTTGCGTCGGCCGGCGAGCGACATGACCTGGAACCCGCCGCTGTCGGTCAGGATCGGCTTCTGCCAGTTCATGAACTTGTGCAGGCCGCCCAACTCGGCGATGCGCTCCGCGGTCGGACGCAGCATCAGGTGATAGGTGTTGCCGAGCAGGATCTCCGCTCCGGTCTCGGCCACGGATTCCGGACGCATCGCCTTGACCGTCGCCGCCGTGCCGACCGGCATGAAGGCGGGGGTCTCGATGGTTCCGTGCGCCAGAGTGAGGCGGCCGCGCCGGGCGGCCCCGTCGTTTGCCCAGGTCTCGAAGCCGATGCTCATGTGGCACTCCTCTCCAGCAGGCAGGCGTCTCCATAGGAGAAGAACCGGTAACCCTCGGCGATCGCGTGATCATAGGCGCTCAGAATACGTTCGCGCCCGGCAAAGGCGCTGACCAGCATCAGCAGGGTCGATTTCGGCAGGTGGAAGTTGGTGAGCAGGACGTCCACCGCCTTGAACCGGTAGCCGGGCGTGATGAACAGATCGGTCTCCCCCGCCCAAGCCGGCACGCTGCCGTCGTCATTGGCCGCCGCTTCCAGCACCCGCAGCGTCGTTGTGCCGGTGGCGACAATCCGCCCGCCGGCCGCCCGCGTCTCGGCGATGGCGCGGGCGGTCTCGGCGGAGATCTCGCCCCATTCGGTGTGCATCACGTGGTCGTCGGTATCGTCGGCCTTGACCGGCAGGAAGGTCCCGGCGCCTACATGCAGGGTGACCAGCGCCCGCCTCACGCCCCTGGCCTCGACCGCGTTCAGCAGGTCCGGGGTGAAGTGGAGGCCGGCGGTGGGGGCCGCGACCGCGCCGTCGCGGGCGGCGAAGACCGTCTGATAGTCCTGGGCGTCTTCTGCCCCTTCGCCGGCGCCGCGTTTGATATAGGGCGGCAGCGGCATCGTCCCGTACGCCTCAAGCGCCGCCATCAGCGCCGGGCCGCCGCAGGTGAAGGTCAGGGTGACCTCGCCCGCCTCGCCTTTCTCGCTGACATCGGCCGCGAGGTCTTCGGCGAAGACGATCCGGTCGCCGGGGCGCAGTTTCTTCGCCGGCCGGGCGAAGGCGCGCCATACGGCATCGCCGTCGCGCTTGTGCAGGGTGACTTCCACCCCGGCCTCGCCGCGCCGGCCTTTCAGGCGGGCCGGAATCACGCGGGTGTCGTTGGAGAGCAGCAGGTCGCCGGGGCGCAGCAGGCCCGGCAGGTCGCGCACGATACGGTCGACCATCCCGCCGCCGGTCAGGTCGAGCAGGCGGGCGGATTCCCGCGGGCGGGCCGGGAAGCGGGCGATCCGCTCCTCCGGCAGGGTGTAGTCGAACAGGTCGAC
>JARGOG010000011.1:0-61696 GCA_029212785.1 Thalassobaculaceae bacterium | reverse complement strand
ACCATGGCGGCGACCAGGGCCGAACGTTCGGTGGTGTGCGTGCGCATGGGCGACACCTCAACAGAAAGAGCGCGGAAAGCGCGGGGTTCTAACGCCGAAGTGGCCCGATGTCGAGGGTTCGTGCCTCTTCGCCCTTTCCCCAATCCCTCATCGTCATCCCGACCGCCCTCCGGACCCGACCCGGAGGGCGGTCGGGATCCGGACCCGACCCGGAGGGCGGTCGGGATCCGGGCTCGCCGGGATGACGGGCGGGGCGACAGGGTAGGGCCGGCGTACCGGCCTATTTCGGGAACTTGCCGTCGAGCACGCCCCAGATCTCGTGGGATTTCAGGTCGCGCACGGTGACGATGCGCTGGTCGCCGCGCTCCAGGATCTCCAGCAGGGTGCCGCAGGTCTGTTTGCCGAGCGTCACGTCGTACCAGCCGGCCCGACGGATCGCGCCGTCGATGGTCAGCAATTGCGGCGGGCCGAGCTCCTCGCGGGCCTCGTCGATGCTCCAATCCTCGACATCGCCGTCCAGGTCCTCGAGCGAGATTCCGCGCGATGTCTCGCCGCAGGCCTCGCGGGGTTCGGCGCCGTAGGGGGCAAGCTTGGCCAACTCCTCGCGGTCGGAACCGCAGGCCGTAAGCAACCCGCCGCAGAGCAACAGCATTGCCGCGGATCGGGTCATCGAGGAATGGATGGTCGCCATGGTCGTTCTCCGGACGTGTCGGCCCCCTACCGGGGACAACTGAACCGTTTCCCGGTTGCGGGATCAAGTCTCGTTGCGGATGTCGGCCAGCATTCGCCGCAGGCCGTCGAGCGAGGCGGCGGTGGCGGCCGGGCCGTCATGGGGCATATGGGTCTCGACCGCGATCGCTAGGTCGCCGCCAGGGGCCGCACTCAGGATCGTGCGCAGGCTGCCGGCGTGATCGATCACGCCCTGGCCGACCGGCACATAGACCTTGTCGACGTTCAGATCCTTCACATGGACCGTGCCGCCGAGCCGGGCGGCATGGACAATCTCGTCCTCGCTCGGCGGGGGATGGCCGGCGGAGATCTGGTTGGCGAAATCCAGCGCCGCCTTCAGCCGTGGGTGGGGGTGGTGGTCGGTGACGGCGATGATGTCGGCGAACGTCGTGACGTTGCACACATGCTCGTTCTCCAGCACCAGATCCACGTCATGGGCCTCTGCGAGGTCGAGCAGAACCTCCAGGTCGTCATCCAGATCGGCCGGCGTGAAGCCCGGATAGGCGAGATAGGAGAATATCCGCACCTGTTCAGCACCGAGAACGTTCGCCACCTCGAACGCGTGGACGATGGCGGTCTCGTGGCTCATCGCATTCGGGTCGAAGCCGTGGAAGTTGGTCCCCGCCGGCACCGGCATCCCGGGCTTGGTCCATTTCAGCAGCGGCGAGCAATAGCAGCCGACCGTCAGACCTGCCGCCTTGAGCCGGTCGGCCAGCCGCGCCAGCTCGTCATTGTCGAACAGGATGATGTTGCGGTCGTCGACGGACCGGATATCCACCCGGGTGACCGAATGGTCGGCCATGAAGGCCAGGACCTCGTCCAGATCCTGGCTGACTTCATCGGTGATGACGGCGACGACGGGGGTGGCTGGCATGGGCTTAGAGACCGAGACGCCAGCGCAGCAGGTCGATGCGGTCCTGACCCCAGAAGATCTCGCCGTCGGGCAGGACATAGCTCGGCGCGCCGAACACGCCCTGGTCGATCGCCTTCTGGGTGTCGGCGGTCAGCTGGTCGGTATATTGCGGGGCCGCCGCGACGATCGCCGCGCCATCCAGACCGGTCTCGTCGGCGATCGCCCTGACCGTATCGGTGTCGCCGGTGTCGCGGTTGTCGCGCCACAGGGCGGTGAGCAGGGCGTCGCTCAGCGCCAGCGCGTCGGCGCCGGCCTCGCGGGCGGCGATGATGGCCAGCGAGGAGATCGGCGTGGTGATCGGGAACGCGTTCGGCTCCAGCACCAGTGGGATGCCGAGACTGTCGCGCCAGCGCTTCATCTCCATCCAGCGATAGGCCTGGCGCTGGGGTGCGCGCTTGGGCAGCGGCAGCCCGCCGGACACGGCGAATACCGTGCCGAAATCGACCGCGTGGACGCCAACGGTCGCCCCGGCCTGCTTGACGATGTCCATGAACCGTCCCGAGCCGAGATAGCTCCACGGACTCGATGTCGAGATGTAGTAGTCGATATGCAGGCTCACGGTGTCTCTCCCTCAGGGTCGGCATGTCGGTCGCGCAGCACGCGCCGCATGATTTTTCCGGTGGTTGTCATGGGCAGTTCGTCGACGAATTCGACAATGCGGGGGTATTCGTGGGCGGCGAGCCGAGTCTTCACGTGACTCTGGATGGCCCGCCTCAGATCTTCGCTTCCCGCGTGTCCCTCCGCAAGGACGATACAGGCCTTCACCGCCTGGGTGCGCAGCGGGTCCGGCACACCGATGGCGGCGGCCAGCGCCACCGCCGGATGGGTCATCAGGCAGTCCTCGATCTCGCCCGGACCGATGCGATAGCCGGCCGAGGTGATGACGTCGTCGTCGCGGCCCACATAATGCAGGTAGCCGTCCTCGTCCGCCCGCCCGAGATCGCCGGTCAGCATCCAGTCGCCGGCATATTTCTCCTGTGTCGCTTCCGGCTTGTTCCAATATTTCAGGAACATCACCGGATCACCGCGCCGCACGGCGATGGCGCCGGTCTCGCCCGCCGGCAGCGGTGTGCCGCCGGCATCGACGATGGCGACGTCGTGACCCGGGATCGGCTTGCCCATGGAACCGGGGCGCACCTCCATGATCGAGGCACAGTTGCCGACCACCAGGTTGCACTCGGTCTGGCCGTAGAACTCGTTGATGGTGAAGCCGAAGGTGCGCCGCCCCCAGTCCAGCAGCTCGGCGCCGAGCGATTCGCCGCCCGAGCCGATGGAACGCATGGTCGGGCACCGCGCGTCCGGGACCTGGCGCATCATCTTCAGCGCGGTCGGCGGCAGGAAGGCGTTGCGCACCCCGTGCCGGGCGATGAAGTCGAAAGCGGCGTCCGGCTCGAACTTGGCGAAGCGGTGGGCAACCACCGGCACGCCGTGATGCAGCGACGGCAGCAGCACGTCGATCAGCCCGCCGATCCAGGCCCAGTCGGCCGGCGTCCAGAAGCGGTCGCCGGGCTTGGGGAAGAACTCCTGCGGAAACTCGACGCCCGGCAGGTGGCCGAGCAGCACCCGGTGGGCGTGCAGCGCGCCTTTCGGCGGTCCGGTCGTGCCCGACGTGTAGATGATGATCGCCGGATCGTCGGCCAGGGTGTCGACCGGCGCGAAGGCGTCCGAGGCGGCGTCGAGAGCCGGGCCATAGGGCTGCCAGCCGTCGCCGTTTCTGGTCTCATCGACGACCAGGATCAGCTTCAGGCCGGGCAGGCGGTCGCGGATCGCCTCGACCTTCGGCAGGCTTTCCCGGTCGGTGACCAAGGCGGCGGCGACGCTGTCCGACAGGCGGTATTGCAACGCGTCCTCGCCGAACAGGGTGAACAGCGGCACCGACACCATGCCGGCCTTGTGGGCGGCGATGTGGGCGGTGGCGGTCTCAGGGCGCTGGGGGAGCAGGATCGCCACCCGGTCGCCGCGCGCCAGGCCGGCGCCGGTCAGCACGTTGGCGAGGCGGTTCGAGGCCCGCTTCAACTCGGGGAAGGAAACCTCCCGCACCGTGCCGTCGCCCAGGACATGGATCAGCGCCGTGCCGGCGCCAGCATCGGCGTGACGGTCGCAGATATCGACACCGATGTTGTAGCGCTCGGGCACCCGCCAGCGGAAGCGGGCGCGCGCCTCCTCGTAGCTGGCGGCGGGATCGAGCATGGTTCCTCCCTTTTCGGTGCATCAGACCGCGCGGACGGGGGCGGGGCAAGAGGGTGGGCACTGGGTCGGTGCTGTTTCCGATATCGGGATAAGACCGTAGCGCATCTCCGGATATTCCGCCTTCCCGTACCGGATCGAGAAAGGGAAGGCGACGGCGCCGCTATCCCACCCAGCGTGAGAAGGCGAGGCAGATCGGCACCATCCGGGCGATGACGTGCTCGGTGAACTCCTCGATGGCGGCGACGGCTTCGACCGGTGCCGGCCCCGCATCGGCGCGCAGATGGGCGAGCCGGGCGGATTCCGAAAGGGCCATGCTGCGGGTTGTGGCGATGGCGGATGTCAGGCGCCCATCGGCGGCGAGCGGCGCGAAGCCCGCATGCATCAACGCCAGTAGCGCGGGCCAGTAGGCGAGGTGGCGGTACATGGTCGCCAGGATCGGTTCGTCCGGGCGGGCGCCGAGGCCGTTCAGAGCCAGCACGAGGTCCCAGACATGGGGGTCGACATCGCCCTGGGACAGCACTTTGGGGATCGGAGCCGAGGGATCGGCGGCGAGCGTCGTGCCGCCGCTCGGCACCGGCCCTGCCGGCGGGACCACCAGGGCACCCAGGGACAGCAGGTTCAGCCCGTTGCCACGATTGTAGCCCGCCGCGATGGCCCGCACCGTCGTCAGGTCGTCCGGGGCGATGCCGACGGCCTGCAGCGCGCCCGGCGCCAGCGCGTGGGGCATAGCGACCGGCAGTCGGGCGAACAGCGCGTCCGCCGACCGGCCGGCCTGGCCGCTGGCGTAGATTGGCTTCGCCGCTCTCCAGGCCCAGTCCAGCCCGCCGTCGATCGTCGCCAGATGGCGCCAGATCAGGTTGACCACCGGGACTCCCAGCGTCGCCTTGATGTCGTCGAAGGTCGCGGCGACGTCGCCCGTCGCCTCGTGTTCGGCGATCGCCGGAACCGGGTCACCCATGCTGTCCTCCCAAATGCCTCTTTTGATTTTGACGGGATTGCAGCGCCTCATGGCGCATGGGGTCAATCCGTCATCTGCGCAAAGCAGGGCTTGGAGGGCGGCCCGACAATTGGCTATGTGGAAGGCAAGAGCCTGCAAGGGAGGGAACCATAATGTCCGATCGACTGAAGGTCGGCTTCGCCGGCGTCGGCCTGATGGGCCGGGGAATGGCCGGCAACATCCTGGCCAAGGGATACCCGTTGACCGTGCTCGGCCACCGCAACCGAGCGCCGGTGGAGGAGCTCAAGGCCTTGGGGGCGAGCGAGGCCACGACACCGAAGGAGCTTGCCGCAGCGTCGGATATCATCGTCCTGTGCATGCCGAACAGCCGCGTGGTCGAACAGATCTGCCTCGGCGCCGACGGGATCGCTGACGGCGCCAAGCCCGGCACCCTGATCCTCGACACCACCACGGCCGAGCCGGCCTCGACCAAAGCGGTCGCGGCGGCGCTGGCGGAGAAGGGCATCGACTTCATCGACACGCCGATGACCATGACGCCGAAGGAGGCGATGGAGGGCACCTTGAACGTGCTGGTCGGCGGGTCGGAGGCGCTGGTGGAAAAGGCGCGGCCGGTGTTGGACTGCTATGCCCGCAACATCTTCCATATCGGCCCGCTGGGTGCGGCCCATGCGCTGAAGCTGATCAACAATTTCATGAGCATGTCGATGTCGGCGCTGATCGCCGAGGCGGCGACCACGGCGCGGGCCTCCGGGGTCGATCTCGGCAAGCTGCGCGAGGTGGTGTCGGCGGGAGCGGTGAATTCCGGCATGTTCCAGAAGATCATGGCTTATGCGGTGGACGGCGACGCCTCCGGTTTGCAATTCGCCATGGGGAACGCGCGCAAGGATGTCGGCTACTACAATGACATCGCCGCCGGCGCGGGCCTGCCGGCCCCGTTCGGCTCGGCGGCGCTGCAGCTTTACACGCTGGCCTGCTCGACCGGCCACGGCGAGGACCATGTCCCGTTACTGGTCGACGTGATGGCGGAACTCGGTGGTTTGAACGGAGCGAATAGATGAGTGCGGAACAGGTCGATGCGGTCGTCATCGGTGCGGGCGTGGTCGGGCTTGCTGTGGCGCGGGCCCTGGCATTGGCGGGTCGCGAGGTGCTGATCCTGGAGGCGGCCGAGGCGATCGGCACCGAGACCAGTTCCCGCCACTCCGAGGTGATCCATGCCGGCATCTACTATCCGCCGGGCTCGCTGAAGGCGAAATTCTGCGTCGAGGGCAAGAACAAGCTCTACCGCTACCTCGACGAGCACGGTGTGCCGTACAGGCCGATGGGCAAGCTGATCGTGGCGACGTCCGAGGACCAGATCCCGGCCCTGCAACAGATCCAGGACCGCGCCGCAAAGGCGAACGTCACCGACCTCGAGTTCAGGAGCCATAACGAAGTGGTGGCGATGGAGCCGGAGCTGCGCTGCGTGACGGCGCTCTGGTCGCCCTCCACCGGTGTGCTCGACAGCCATTCCTATATGCTGGCGCTGCAGGGCGATGCGGAGGAGCGTGGCGGCATGATCGCCTTCCACGCCCCGGTCGCCGGCGGCAAGGTGGGCGAGGACGGGATCGAAATCGCCGTCGGCGGGGCCGAGCCGATGCTGCTGAAGGCGAAAACGGTGGTGAACTCCGCCGGCCTGCACGCCCAGCCGCTGGCCGCCAGCCTGATGGGCTTCCCGGCCGACAAGGTGCCGCCGCATTTCTACTGCAAGGGCAATTACTACTCGCTGTCGGGCGTGCGCGCGCCGTTCACCCATCTGATCTACCCGGCGCCGGAGCAGGCGGGGCTCGGCATCCACCTGACCCTGGATCTCGGCGGTCAGGCACGGTTCGGCCCGGACGTGGAATGGATCGACGAAATCAACTACGACGTCGATCCGCGCCGGTCGGACAGCTTCTACGCCGCGATTCGCAAGTATTGGCCGGGCCTGCCCGACGGCGCGCTGCAACCCGGCTATGCCGGTATCCGCCCGAAGATCCAGGCCCCCGGCACGCCGGCGGTCGACTTCATGGTCCAAGGTCCGGACGATCACGGAGTGCCGGGGCTGGTGAACCTGTTCGGCATCGAGTCCCCGGGCGTGACGTCGAGCCTGGCGATCGCCGATCATGTGGCCGAGATGATCGCTTAGTTGCTTCGCCATCATCCGCATGCCGTCTCCCCGGCACAAGGCCGGGGAGTGCGCTGAATTAGGGTGTTTCACCCGCCGCCGCCCGCGCCTGAAGCCGATCCAGCAGTCGGTCCAGCAACTCTCGCTCCTCAGCACTGAACCCTTCCAGCAGGGCCGCCTCCCGCGCCTGCGCCAGCGGCACGATCTCGCGGTAGACCTGCTCCCCCGCCGCCGTCATCGCGATGGTCTGCCGTCGCCGGTCGTCCGGGTCGACGGTGCGCTGGATCAGCCTCGCCTCGGTTAGCCGAGCGATCGCCCGGCTGACCTGCACCTTGTCCATGGCCGAGCGGCCCTGGATCTCCGACGCCGTCGCCGGCCCGAAGGCGCCGAGGATCGCCAGGATCCGCCATTCCGGAATCGTGATCCCGAAACGGTCTGCATAGAGCCGGGCGATTCCTTTCGACACCGTGTTCGCCAGCACCGCCAGCCGATAGGGCAGGAACCGATCGAGCATCAGGGCCTGGTCGGGGGCGATGGTCGCGGGCGTGGCTGACGTATTGACTAACATGGCGGATATCCGGTCGGTGTTTGGATAATAGTTTCAATTGAAACCAAATGAGCAATCTGTTACAAATGAAACTAACACGGTTTCAAACCGCGCGGCGGGTTGATCGCAGCCCGGCCCGGCGCGGTTCATCAGGAGGCTCCCATGGCGACCACCACATTCCCCCCGGTTCCTGAAGGCACGCCAGAGAACCCGATGGCGACCGACGGCTTCGAGTTCGTCGAGTACACCGCCCCGGATACCGCCGATCTGGAGAAGCTGTTCGGTGCCATGGGCTTTCGCGCCGTCGCCAGACACCGCTCCAAGAACGTCACCCTGTATCGCCAGGGCGGAGTGAACTTCATCGTCAACGGCGAGCCGGACAGTTTCGCCCAGGCCTTCGCCAAGGTGCATGGCCCCTCGTGCTGCGCCATCGCCTTCCGGGTGAAGAACGCGGCCGCCGCCTTCGAGCGCGCGGTGAAGCTCGGTGCGAAGCCGTTCGAGGGTAAGGTCGGGCCGATGGAGTTGAACATCCCGGCGATCCACGGGATCGGCGACAGCCTGATCTACCTGGTCGACCGCTACGGCGAGCGCACGATCTATGACGTGGATTTCGTGCCGATCGCGGGCGAGGCGCAGGATCCGGCGGGCGTCGGCCTCACCTATATCGACCACCTGACCCACAACGTGCACCAGGGTCGCATGGACGTGTGGGGCAGCTTCTACGAGACGCTCTTCAACTTCCGTGAGATCCGCTACTTCGACATCGAAGGCAAGCTGACGGGCCTGAAGTCCCGCGCCATGACCAGCCCCTGCGGCAAGATCCGCATCCCGATCAACGAAAGCTCCGACGACAAGAGCCAGATCGCGGAGTATCTCGACCAGTACAAGGGCGAGGGCATCCAGCATATCGCCATGGGCACCGACGACATCTTCGCCACGGTCGACGGCCTGCGCGGTCTCGGCATGAAGTTCATGGCCCCGCCACCGGCCACCTACTACGAGATGCTCGACAGCCGCTTGCCGAACCACGGCGAGGACCTAGAGGCGTTGACCTCGCGCGGCATCCTGATCGACGGCGCCCCGACCGAGGATGGCGGCCTGCTGCTGCAGATCTTCACCAACACGGTGATCGGGCCGATCTTCTTCGAGCTGATCCAGCGCAAGGGCGACGAGGGCTTCGGCGAAGGCAATTTCAAGGCGCTGTTCGAAAGCATCGAGCAGGACCAGATCAACCGCGGCGTTCTGAAGGGCTGAGGCTGTGGGAGGCGGAGTGAGGTGACAATCCCCGAAGCCGTGTCGGAGAATCAGCCGCGCTACCGGAACGCCGCCTGCACGCCCTGGAAGTAGCGGTCGATGGCGCGGGTGAGGCCGGCGGCGACCTTGCGGCGGAAGGCCGGGTCGTTCAGGCGTCGATTGTCCTCGCGGTTCGACAGGAAGCCGAGCTCGACCAGCACCGAGGGCACGTCCGGCGCTTTCAGCACGGCGAAGCCGGCGAAGCGGTGCGGGCGGCCAAGCAGCTTGGTCTCGCGATCCATTTCATGCACGACGTAACCGGCCAGGCGGGCGGAATAGTTCATCGTGCGGCGCTGGGCGAGGTCGATCAGGATGTTGGTGACCTCCGGCTCCTGGTGGGAGAGATCGATGCCGGCGACGATGTCGGCCTTGTTCTCGCTCACCGCCAGCGCCTCCGCCTCTTTGTCCGAGGCGTTCTCCGACAGGGTGTAGACCGACAGGCCGCGCAGCGAGCCGTCCTTGATCGAATCCGCATGCAGCGACACGAACAGGTCGGCGTTCACCCGTCGGGCGATGGCGATACGTTCGCGCAGACGGATGAAGCTGTCACCCTCGCGGGTCAGCACGGCCTTGTAGCGGCCGGTCTCCTCCAGCGCGTTCTGCAGCGCCTTGGCGGCGGCCAGGACGATGTTCTTCTCATGCACGCCGTCCTGGCCGATCGCGCCGGGATCGACGCCGCCATGGCCGGCATCGATGACGATGGTCATGCGGGTGTCTGAATTGGGCAACGGCGCCGGGGCGGCCGGCGGCGGCGCGACGCGGGGGGCGCTGAGCGCGACGTGACGCTGGATCGAGGCTTCCGAGTCCTGCAGGAACGCCTCGCGCGACGTCGCGGCCAGGTCGATGACGAGGCGATGCTGCTGGGCGCCGGAGGGCGGCAGCACGAACGCGGATTTCACCTGAACCGGGCTTCCGGCGTCGATCACCACGCGTGAGGTTCCCGGCCGGAACTGACCGTAACGCCATCCGACGACCGGGCCGACAGCGTGCGAGGCGGCGGAACCCGGCAGGTGAAACGTCACCTCCGGCACATCGATGACCACCCGATAGGGGTCCGGAAGCAGGAAGATCGAGAAATCGACGTGCCGGTCCAGGTCGAGCACGATGCGCACCTTGTCCGGATGCTTGCCGACGCGCAGGTTCGAGACCACCGGGACCTCGGCCGCAAATGCGGGCAGCGCGGTCGCCGCCGCGAGCATCAGCAACAGGCAGAGCCGGAGCGCGCGCAAGGCCGCGAGGCCGCGCGTCACGGCCGAACTGACAGCATATCGCGTCATTCCGTGTCCCCGATCCGGTTGCGAGTCGCCGCAGTTTAGCCGCGATCCGAATGCAGGGCAAGATTTCCGATAGATATCATGGGGCTATGCGGTGGTATTGCAGTCGGGCCTCAATTGTCATCGACGCGGGGCGGGTCGTAGGTGTCAAAACGAATTCGCCTGAAGTTTTGGATTGTTAGTATGCGCTTGGAACAGTATGGTGCATTCGTCCTCGAAGACCGTGTGCGGGTTCGTGCGCGCCGTTTTTCGGCCAAAGGGTTACGAGGATAAGCGAGACTTTTTTGATTTTGGACCGGGGCGAATCGACGTTCCCGGCCCCGCGCAGGACCGACCAACGTGAGACCTGCAATCTGGAACTGTCCGGCGACGGCGACCGACCAGTCGCCCGCGGAAACCCGAGTCCTTCTCGCCCACGGGGCGAACGGGGACTTCGGTGCCGTGCCCGATTCCGCCGCGATCTGTTCCCTCGACCAAATCCGGCGTGCCGAGGGCGCGCCGACGTCACAATCCGCGCCGCCACAATCCGCGCCTGGGCCGACGCCGTTCCGCGTCGCCGACCGCGCGGGACCGCAGCCTAGCTTGCGGTCGTCGCGGCGCGACACGGAGATACCCACACATGACCAAGCGTATGCTCATCGATGCCACCCACCCGGAAGAGACCCGGGTCGTGGTGGTCGACGGGAACAAGCTCGACGACTTCGACTTCGAGACCGCCTCCAAGAAGCAGCTTAAGGGCAACATCTATCTGGCCCGGGTGACCCGGGTCGAGCCGTCCTTGCAGGCCGCCTTCGTCGAGTACGGCGGCAATCGCCACGGTTTCCTGGCGTTCTCCGAGGTTCATCCGGACTACTACCGCATCCCGATCGAGGATCGCGAGGCGCTGCTCCGCGAAGAGCGGGCCGAGGCGATGGACGACGAGGATGACGACGAGCCTGAGGCCTATGAGGAATCAGGTGGCGAGGACGAAACCGCGTCCGAGGCCGGCGATGCGCATGGCGAGGAGGACGGGTCCGAGTCCGGCGCCGGCGAGGATGCCGGTGACGGCGAGGACGGTGGCGACGACGCCCCCGCCCGCGCCACCGAGGTCAGCGTCCAGACCAAGAAAAGCGCCCGCCCCGAGACCGTTGGCGGCGACGCCATGGAAGAGGTGCGCCGTCGGCGCAAGCCCTCCAACCGCCGCTATAAGATCCAGGAAGTCGTCGCCCGGCGCCAGATCATGCTGGTGCAGGTCGTCAAGGAGGAGCGCGGCAACAAGGGCGCGGCCCTCACCACATACCTGTCGCTGGCCGGCCGCTACTGCGTGCTGATGCCGAACACGGCGCGCGGCGGCGGTGTGAGCCGCAAGATCACCCATGTGGGCGACCGCAAGCGCCTGAAGCAGATCGTCGAGGGGCTGGACGTGCCGGAAGGCATGGCGGTCATCGTCCGCACCGCCGGCTCCCAGCGCACCAAGGCCGAGATCAAGCGCGACTACGAATACCTGCTGCGGCTGTGGGACGAGATCCGTCAGACCACGCTCGACAGCACCGCGCCGTGCCTGATCTACGAGGAAGCCAACCTCATCAAGCGGTCGATCCGCGATCTCTACACGCGGGATCTGGACGAGGTGCTGGTCGATGGCGATGACGGTTACCGTATCGCCAAGGACTTCATGAAGACGCTGATCCCGAGCCACGCCAAGCGGGTCAAGCGCTACAAGGACACCCACGTTCCGCTGCTTCACCGGTTCCAGGTGGAAAGCCAGCTCGACGCCATCCACAGCCCGGTGGTCGAGCTCAAGTCCGGCGGATACATCGTGTTGAACCAGACCGAGGCGCTGGTCGCGATCGATGTGAACTCCGGGCGTTCGACCTCGGAGCGCAACATCGAGGAGACGGCGCTCAAGACCAACCTGGAGGCGTCCGACGAGGTTGCCCGCCAGTTGCGTCTGCGCGATCTCGCCGGCCTGGTGGTGATCGACTTCATCGATATGGAGGAGTCGCGCAACCAGCATGCGGTCGAACGCCGCATGAAGGAGGCGATGAAATCCGACCGGGCGCGCATCCAGATCGGCCGGATCAGCCATTTCGGCCTGATGGAGCTGTCGCGCCAGCGGCTGCGCCCGTCCCTGGTCGAGGCCAGCACTCAGGTCTGTCCGCACTGCAAAGGCTCGGGTCATATCCGCTCGATCGACAGCACCGCGCTGCACATCCTGCGGGTTATCGAGGAGGAGGGACTGCGCAACCGCGCGGCCGAGATCGCCGTCCATGTGCCGGCCCAGGTCGCCCTCTACATCCTCAACCAGAAGCGTGACCGGCTGGCCGAGATCGAACTGCGCTATGGCACCCGGGTGATTCTCGAACAGGACGACAGTCTGGTGCCGCCGGACCACCGCCTTGAGCGGCTGCGTCCGAAGACCGCCGACGAACGGGCCGACTTCCAGAACGCGGTTGCGGCCAGCTCTGCCGGCGCGGCCGAGGTCGAGGAGGACGAGACCGATCTCATCGAGGACGACGAGGACGAGGTCGAGATCCGGGACGAGGAGCAGGAGCAGGAAGAGCGCCCCAGCGGCCGTGGTCGCTCGCGCCGTCGCCGCCGTGGCAGTCGACGCCGGCCGGAGGATCGCGCCGACGACGCCCAGGACAAGTCCGAGGATGACGAAGACGACGCCGAAACCGAGGCTGAAGCCGATGGCGATGAGACCTCCGCCGACGGTGAGGAGCGCGGTGATGGTGACGACGAGGATGGGCCCAAGCGGCGCCGTCGCGGGCGTCGTGGTGGTCGCCGCCGGTCCCGTCGCCGCCGTGACGGCGAGGAGGGCTCGGAGGAGAATACGGACGCCGAGGGCAATGAGATTTCCGACGAGTCCGACGACGACGCCGAGGCTCCGGCCAATGATGACGGCGAGGCATTGCCGGCCGTCGCGGCCGTCGCGGCCGAGGCTGCCGCAGCCGAAGTGAAGGCCGAGGATCCGGCCGCCGAGACGCCTGCTGAGGATGCGGCGGAACCGGTGGTCGAGCCCGCTGCCGAACCTGCCACCACCGAGCAAGCGGCAGAGGATACGGAGAAGCCGGCGAAGAAGCCGGCGGCCAAGCGTCCGCGGCGGCGTCGCAAGAAGGATGAGACCGAGGCGACTGAGGCGGTTGCCGCCGAAGAGGCTCTGGCTGCAGAGGAGCCGGTGGTCGTCGCGGAGATCGCGCCGGAGCCGGTCGCCGAGACCCCTGCCGCCCCGGCCGAGCCGGAGATCGTCGCCGAGGAGCCGATCAGCGGCGAAGTCGGTGCGGATCAGACCAGTGCCGAAGAACCGGCACAGGATCCGGAACCGGTCCCGCAGAACCTGAGTTCGACGCCGATCGAGGTCCAGACCCTGGACAAGCCGGTCGAAAAGCCGCGCAAGGGCTGGTGGCGTCGCTAACCGGCGCTGCTGGTTGGAGTGGTATTAGGGCGGCACCCCGAGCGGTGCCGCCCTTTTTCATGGCGCCGTCGGTGGCCGCGATAGGGGACACCCGAGGAGCCAAAGGCGTTGCCGCGCGGCCGTGTGTCGAGAGGGCCTACAGCCAGTCCTTGAGGCGCTTGCAGGCCTCGGCCATGTCGTCGCTGGCGCCGGCAAAGGAGAAGCGGACACTGGCATGGCCGCGGGACGGATCGAAATCGGTCCCCGGTGTGCAGGCGATCCCGGTTTCGTTCAGCATGCGCCGGCAGAATGCGACGCTGTCATTCGTATACCGGGCGACGTTGGCGTAGACGTAGAACGCGCCATCCGCCGGTGCCAGGTCGCCGAGGCCGGCGGCCGGCAGGTCGTTCAGCAGGATCTCTCGGTTCCTGGCATAGCGCGCGACATTCTCCTGCGCCTCGTCGATGCAGTCGAAGGCGGCGGTGGCGGCGATCTGCGACAGGGTCGGCGCAGAGATGAAGAAATTGGAGGCCAGACGCTCCACCGCGTCGATCAGGTCCGGCGGCACCACCATCCAGCCGATCCGCCAACCGGTCATCGAGAAATATTTCGAGAAGCTGTTGATCACCAGCGCCTTCGGGTCGCTTTCGAGGGCGGAGACCGAGCGCAGGCCGAAATTGATGCCGTGATAGATCTCGTCGGAGATCAAGCGCACGTCGTTGGCGCGACACCACTTGGTGATCGCCATCATGCTCGGCTCGTCGAGCATGGTGCCGGTCGGATTGGACGGGCTGGCGACGATGACGCCGTCCAGCGGGCCCGCCTGCTCCAGGCGCGCCACTGTCGGCTGGAAGCGGTCCGACGCCTCGGTCAGCAGGTCCACCACCTCGACCCCAAGCGCCTTCAGGATGTTGCGGTAGGCCGGATATCCGGGTGACGCCAGGGCAACCCGGGCGCCGTGCTCGAAGGCGGCGAGGAAGGCGAGGGTGAACCCGCTGGACGACCCCGTCGTCACCGCGATCCGTTCGACCGGAACGTCGACGCCGTACCAGTTGCGGTAATGGCCGGAGATCCGCTCCCGCAGTTCCGGCAGGCCGAGCGCCAGGGTATAGCCGATGCGGTTTGTGTCGAGGGCCGCGCGGGCGGCGGCGAGAACGCCTTTTGGAGCCGGGGTAGAGGGCTGTCCGACCTCCAAGTGTAGCACGTCGCTACCCGCGGCTTCCCGTTCTGCGGCTGCGTTCATGACCTGCATGACGATGAATGGATCGACGTCTCCTCGAGATGCAGGACCCCGCACGATTTAACCTCCGTATTCGAAAAACATAAGTCCGGTGCTACGCGGGTCTTTGGCCACGCCACAGTGAATTTCCCGCCGTGGCAGACCTTCGACGCAACGGAAGGCGCTTGCTGTTCCGATCGCGTCGGCCGGCGCCACCTCATACCCGCGGCGCCGCAAACCCTCCGTCGCCGATGCCGCCGTCCCCGGTTCGACGAACACGGTGTTGGCACCGCCGGCATAGTGGCTGCGGGGCTGGGATGTCACGTCCTGGATCTGGACCTGGCGAACCCAATGGTCAAGGGTGGTCTCGATGACCGCCGACAGGGCCCGGCGCCCACCGGCACCGGATGCGGCCATGTGAAACTGTCCGGTGTTCACGTTGCCGACGACCAGGGCGAAAGCCCCCGGACCGTTGGCCGCTTCGGCCTGCACCGGCGCGACGAACGTGCCGAGACCCGGTATCAGCTTGCCCGTTCCGAACGGTGCGCCGAGGCCGACCGCGCAGCCGATCGCGAGACCGGTCCGGTCGACGGCGAAGAACGAGGTCGCCCCGGCCCGTCGGCCGGCATTGGTGCCGACGCTCGCGGCTAGGCGCGGCAGGGGCGGGGCGAGCCCGCGTCGGTCGGACGAGAAGCGGGCCATCGACTGTTCCAGCGCCTCCGGCGTGATCGGCGCATCGCTCCCCGCCAGGAGGGTCGCCTGATTCAGTGCCTCGGCCAGCAGATGGGCGCGGTCGCCGTCGTCGCCACTGGCCCAGCCGCCCTCCTCCAGGATCATGCCGAGGGCCGCCTGGCCAAGTCGGATGTCGGCCCGTGTCGGCGCCGCGAGGCCCCAGAAATGATTGTCGTATTCGATATCGGTGACCGGGCTCCAGGTCGGCAGGGCGTCGCGCAGCCGGTCGGCGTCGACGGTGTATCCCGCCGCCTCGGCGCCGGTGACGAAGGCCCGCGCGAGCGCACCTGAATGCAGCGTGCCGACACCCTCCGAGCGCAACCGGGCGAGGGTCGCCGCAAGTTCCACCTGAGTGAGCGCTGTACCCTGGGCCAGCGGTGTGCCGCCGGGGCGATAAAGCGCGGCAGCAGCCGGATCATTCGCGACCGCGGCCCCGTCATCGGCCAGTTCCCGGGCAAAGGCGCGGCTGACCGGTTCTCCGAAACGGGCGATACGTTCACCCTGGATGATCAATTCGCTGAGCGGTTTGATCCCGTGACGGGCATGCAGCGCGAACATGGCGCGCGGCGCCAGTGGCAAGGTCGTCGCATTGGCCGCGTCGCTCGACGGGCGCGGCAGGAAGTCGAGACGCTGGAACGACTTGGTCTTCGGGTCATGCACCACGCAGGAACCGCTTGCCGTCACGCCGACCGAACTCGGCAAAGTGGCGGTCAGGGCGAAGAAGGTCGTCACCACGGCATCGGCCGCCGATCCGCCGTCCACAAGCACGTCGCGGGCAAGCAGCGCGGCACGCGGTTCCTCGGCGACCACGGTGCCGAAGAAGCCTTCCGACAGGTCGATCGTGTCCGATCCGCAGGCCGACAGAAGTCCGGTGGCGACGACCAGGGCCAGGACCATACTCCGACGCCGCGCGGGTTTATCGCGCCTGCGCCTTTCCCGAACGGCATCGGATCGATAGTCTGTGGTCGGGCTGGAACGATCGAGATTGGGCGCTGGCGTGAAGCGAATCATCATTGGACCGGGGCGGTGGATACTCGCGGCAGCGACCGCCGCATTCATGGTTCTGTCTCTGGCCACGGGCGCGAGCGCGCAGCAGCGCAGTCTGATCCGGGACGCGGAAATCGAAGCTACCATTCGTGATCTGGCCACGCCACTGTTCCAGGCCGCCGGCCTGAATCCCGAGGCGGTGTCGATCTATATCATCAACGATGACCGGCTGAACGCCTTCGTTGCCGGCGGTCAGAACCTGTTCCTCAATACGGGCCTGCTGATGGCCATGCGCTCGCCGCTGGAACTGATCGGCGTGGTGGCCCACGAAACCGGTCACATCGCCGGCGGGCATCTGGCCCGGACCTCTGACGCGATCGCGGCGGCCTCGAACACGGCCCTGCTGTCAGCCATTGTCGGCGTGGCGACGGCGGTGGCGACGGGACGGGCCGATGCGGGAGCCGCCATCGCCCTCGGTGGCCAGTCGGCGGCGCTCGGCAGCTTCCTGCAGTACAGCCGCGCCCAGGAATCGGCGGCGGACCAGGCGGCCCTCCGCTTCCTCGACGACACCGGCCAGTCGGCTCGCGGCCTCGCCCGGTTCTTCGAGGAACTGGCCTCCCAGGAATTGCTGTCGGCGTCGCGGCAGTCGCCGTACATGTCCACCCACCCGTTCACCCGCGACCGGCTGAACACGGTCGAGGCCCATGTCCAGCAGTCGAAATACGCCGACGTGCCGGCCACGCCGGAGCAGACCGCCCGGTTCGAGCGGGTGGTCGCCAAGCTGCACGGCTTCATTCGTGCGCCCTCGCAGACTTTTCGCAAATATCCGGAGACGGATACCAGCGTCCCGGCGCGGCTGGCCCGGGCCATCGCCTATCGCGAAGTGCCCGACTACCCCAAGGCCATTGCCCTGACCCGCGAACTCATCGCCGAAGATCCCGACGACCCGTATCTGCACGAACTGGAAGGTCAACTGCTGTTCGAGACCGGCAAAATCGACGAGGCGGTCCCGCCGCTGGAGAAGGCGAACGCGCTGGCGCCGCAGGCGGGTCTGATCGAGATCTCGCTGGCCCAGGCGCTGCTGGCGCGGAACGATCCGGCCTCGGACCAGAAGGCCCGCGACCATCTGCAGAATGCCAAACGGTCCGAATCCGACTGGCCGTTCCTCTGGCGTCAACTGGCCACCGCCCAGGGCCGGCTCGGCGATATCGGCCAGGCGGCGCTGTCGCTCTCCGAGGAGGCTGTCCGGCAGAGCAACTGGGAGGCGGCGGAAATCCAGTCGAAGCGGGCACAAACCATGCTGAAGGCAGGCACGCCGGCGATGCTGCGCGCTCTGGATATCGAAGAATTGGCCAAGCGCGAACGGGCGGCCAAGCGCAAGAAATGACGCCACCGTGATGGCGTGAGAGGGGCCGCGGCGGTGGACGCCTGGCCCTGCCTGCGACAGGATGCGCTGCCAAATCCCTCCGGAGATCCCGATGACTCGGTCCGTCCTCGCCGCCGCCTTTCTTTCCGTTGCCGTTTTCTCCGCCGCCTGCCTGGGTGGTCCGGCGCGCGCCCATGACGAGGCGTTGTCGCCCGAGCGCAAGGCCGAAATCGAGGCGCTGGTCCGCGACTACATCCTCCAGCATCCCGAGATCATTCTGGAGAGCGTGGCGATCATGCAGGCCCGCGAAGAGGCCGAAAAAAATAATGCCGTGAAGCAGGCCTTGGTCGATAACCGCGAGGCCCTGGAGCGGGATCCGGCCGATCCGGTGCTGGGCAATCCGGACGGCGATGTCACGATCGTCGAATTCTTCGACTACCAGTGCGGCTACTGCAAATCGATGATGCAGCCGCTGCTGGACCTGGTGAAGTCGGACGGGAAAATCCGCCTGATCCTCAAGGAGTTCCCCATCCTGGGGCCGGCCTCCGAGACCGCGTCACTGGCCTCGCTCGCCGCTGCCCGACAGGGCCGGTACACGGAGTTCCACACCGCCCTGCTCCGCTTGCGCGGGCGTCTGAGCACTGAAGCGATCTGGCAGGTGGCGGTGGAGACCGGGCTGAACCTGGACACGCTCAAGGCGGACATGCAGGATCCGGCGTTGCAGGCGCATGTCCGCAAGTCGTTCGCGCTGGCCAAGGCGCTGGAGATCCAAGGGACGCCGGCCTTCACCATCGGCGAGCACGTGATTCCGGGAGCGGTCTCCAAGGAACAGCTTGCCGAACTGATCGCCCAGGTGCGGGCGGACAGCTGAGATCCGGCCGGATTTCGGCCGCTCAGCCGGGGTCGCGGGGCGTGTCCGGTTGGCCCGAATACGCCAGAGCCGACAGCGCCAGGGCGGCGATCACCAGCCCGAACACGATACGATAGCCGGTCTCAGGAGAGCCGCCGGTCGCCTCGACCCAGTCGATGGCGGCGCCCGTCGCCGTCTGCAATACGAACACGCCGGTCAGGCCGGCCAGGTTGATCGTGGTGATGGCGCGCCCGGCGCGGTGAGACGGCACGAAGCTGCGGGCGTGGCTCGCCAGCACAACGAAGAACGGCGCGACGCAGCCGAAAACGAACAGGATCGGCCCCGCGACATAGATCGGTGCGGCGGGCCAGATCGCCATGATCCCCAGGCAGCCAGCCTCCAGGGCTACGGCACTGAGGATCAGGCGCTTGCGCGATCTGGCGAAGCGCTCCAGCGGGCCATAGCTGTATGTCCCGACATGCAGGGCGACCACCATGATCAGCAGGGCGATCGATGCCTGTTCGTGGCTCAATCCCTGGACATCGGTGAAATAGGGACCGGCCCAGAGCCCGCCGATGGTCATGAAGGGCGCGGTGAAGCAGAACCCCATCACATAGATCCGCCGCAATTCCGGCATGCGGATGACGTCCCACAACCCGGCCAGCGATTGAGCGAAGGTCTCCGGATCGCGTTTCACGCCGCCGGAGGCGGGGCCGTCGCGCACGGTGAGTTGGATCACGAAGGTCAGGACGAGGGTGAGCCCAGCGATTACCAAGAAGGTCGTGGTCAGACCCACCTCGGACAGCAGCATCTCGAGCGGTGCGGTTGCCAGCACGCCGCCAATGCCGCCGGCGATGCCCACCAGGCTCGCCGTCGCCTGCGCCACCCGGTCGGGCGGCGCCCAGCCCATGGCAATCAGGTAGACGGCGGTGATCACACCGCCATGGCCGAGGCCGATGGCAAACCGGCCGGCGATCAGCGCCCAGGTGCTTTCGGCCGTCGCGAACACGATGATGCCGCAGACCGCAACCATGCCCATGGCCACCAGGGTGCGCTTGGCGCCGATCCGGTCGAACAGCAGGCCCGTCGGCAACTGGACCACGGCCGAGGCGAAGAACATCGCCCCCATGACCGTGCCGATGTCCGTCGGTGACAGGCCGCGGTGGCTGCTGAGATAATTCGCCAGAACGCCGCCGGACGACCGGTTGATCTGCACGATCACGAAGAACGCGCCGAGCAGGATCAGGATGTTCCGCAGGGCCCGTCGATCTTCCGCGCGCCACTCGCTCATGACGGCGCGCGCAGGCAGGTGTGCATGCGGCCGCATGGGGCCGGCGGATGGGGAGAGGGCATCTGGGAGCGTTTCCGAGGCTGTTTTGCCGCCAGCCTAGCGCGTCGCCGCAGGTCTGTCCTGCCCCGAACGACGCGTCCCGGTCAGGTCGTCGAGCGTTCGACGACCTCGAAACCGACATCGATCGATCGGCTGTCGGGCCGGATGCCGGCATTGACGTCGAGGATCAACTGGGCCGCCGTCTCGCCGATGCGGATGCCCGGGATGCGCACGGTCGTCAGTCCGAGGCCGAATTCGCCGGCGAACTCGAAATCGCCGAACCCGGCGATGGCGATGTCGTCGGGCACCCGGAGGCCGCGCCGACCGGCCTCGCTCAGGGCGCCCAGCGCCAGCGCGTCACTGGCGCAGAACACCGCGTCGGTATCCGGCCAGCGCTCGAGCACGGCGGCGAGGCCGCGCGCGCCTCTCGCGGTGTGGGTTCCGGCCGACGGCGCGGCGGCCCTGGCATCGGTGGTCCCGGTCTGGGCAAGCGCCTCGGCGAATCCCTCGTAGCGCAGGCGGCCACGTCGGTCGCCTTCGCCCGCGGTGCCGACAAAAGCCGGTCGCCGACGACCGGTCGCCAACAGGTGGCGCGCCATCGCCGCCCCGGCATCGTGGTTGGAGAAACCGACCGCGTAGCCGATCGGCTCGGCGGGAAGTTCCCAGATCTCGACCACCGGCACGCGGCTTGCCGCCAGGGTTCGGCGCGCGTCCTCGGTGTGGGAGGTGCTGGTCAGCACCAGCCCGTCGGGGCGGCGCCCGAGCATGGCGGCGACGGCGTCCGCTTCCTTGGCGGAGGAGTAGTCGGTACCGGCGAGCAGAAGCTGGTGGCCGTTCTGACGCAGTCGGGCGCCAAGCCCGTCCACGGTGGAGGCGAAGGTCGAGCCGGCGAGGGTGGAGATCACCGCGCCGACGATTCGGCTGCGCCGCGAGGAGAGGCCGCCCGCCGCCTCGTCCGGCACATAGCCGAGATCGGCGATGGCGGCGCGCACCCGATCGCGCGTTTCCTCCCTGACCTTGTCCGGCGCCCGCAACACCCGCGACACCGTGATCTTTGAGACCCCGGCACGCTCGGCCACGTCGCCCATCGTCACCCAGCCGCTGCTCTCAACCGCCATGCGCTTCCCTCTGCATCCGAGGATTCGACTATAGATGATACCGATACCATTGACGAGTTTAATGACGGATGTTACCGATAACATCAGCAACCAGGGAGGTACTGTCATGCTGTCGCGCGAGCAGATCGATTTCTACAATGAGAACGGCTATGTGATGGTCGAGAATGCCGTCACGCCGGACCAGCTCAAGGCACTTCAGGCCAAGACCTACGAACTGATCGACGCGTCGCGCACCGTGACCGTGACCGAGACCGACGACGTCTATGATCTGGACGAGGGCCATGGGCCAAACAACCCGCGCCTGACCCGGATCAAGCTGCCGCACAAGCAGGATCCGCTGTACTGGGACGTGCTGAAGAACTCGGCGATGACCGGGGTGCTGAACGACCTGCTCGGGCCCGACACGCTGATCCAGACCAGCAAGCTCAACACCAAGGCGCCGGGTGGCGGTCAGGCGGTCGAGTGGCATCAGGACTGGGCGTTCTATCCGCACACCAATGACAGCGTATTGGCCTTCGGCCTGATGCTGGAGGACGTGAGCGAGAGCAACGGCCCGCTGAAGGTGATTCCGGGCTCCCACAAGGGCCCGGTGCTGGCCCATACCAACGCCGACGGCGTGTTCTGCGGAGCCGTCGATCCGTCCGACCCCGACTTCCACCTGGACAAGGCGGTGACCCTGACCGGCAAGGCCGGCACGATGACCGTGCACCACGCCCGCACCCTGCACGGCTCGGCACCGAACACCAGCGACCGCAACCGTCTGATCCTGTTCTACGAGTGCAATGCGGCCGATGCCTGGCCGATCCTCGGCGGCGGATCCTACATCCACAGCCTCGGCCAGCGGAAATTCTATGCCGATCTGCAGTCGCGGATCATCACCGGCGGTCTGACCATGCAGCCCCGCATGGAAGCGCTGCCGATCCGCGTACCGCTGCCTCCGGCGCCGGAATCCGGCTCCATCTTCAAGACCCAGAAGAGCGGCGGCGCCCGCAGCGCCTTCGCGGCCTAGTCGGCGGTCGCGGTCAGGGTGGCCACCAGGGCGGCGCCGGCGGCGAAGGCGATGCCGCCGACCGTGAAGATGGTGAGATACGACCCGGTGGCGTTGAACAACGCCACCAGGGCGTAGCCGCCGACCAACTGGGCCGCCCCTACCGACAGCACCATCCAGCGCCACAGGCCGAGCATGGAGCCCGGCCCCATCACCCGCTGCGCCTGACCGGCGATGATCGCGGTCAGGCCAGGCTGGGCGCCGACCAGCAGGCTGGAGACAACGATCGCGGCCGGCGCGGTGACCAGCACCGGCAGGATCGCGCCCACGGTCATGCTGAGATAGACGGCGACAAGGCTCGGCCGGAATCCGGCGCGGTCGGCGAACCGTCCCCAGATCAGCGTGCCGGCAATCGCGGCGGCGCCGAACAGCACCCACTGACCGCCCGCCTGGGATACGCTCCAACCGAGGTCGCGGACCAGATAGTCGACCCAATAGATCGAGTGCGGGACCAGGCCGATGGCGAACAGGCCCTGGGCCAGTACCAGACGCAACCCGTCGCCCCGCGCTGCGCCCATGGTTGCCGGCGGCGGCGGGATCGACCGTACCGACTCGGCTGCCGGTCCGGACCACGCCCAGAGTCCGATGGCGAGGGCGAGAGCTCCGATCGCCGCGGCACCGCCCCAGGCCCAGATTTCCCCCAGATCCAGCAACCAGGGCAGTCCGGCCGCGGAGAGCAGAATTCCGGCGCCGACCCCGGTATAGGCGGTGGCGGTTGCGATGCCGGTCCTCGTGGGTGGGGCTGTCGCGGTGACGCTGGAGATGCCGAGGATCATGATGACGGCAACGGCGATCCCGACCAGGCCGCGCCAGAACGCCAACCACAGGAACCCGCCCGGCACGGCGCTGGCGAGCAGACAGGCCACCGACAGGAGGAGGGCGGCGCGCAGCCAGAACACCCGGTCGGCCCGACGCAGCAAGGCGGGCAGGGCAAGGCCACCGACCAGGTAGCCGCCGAGATTGACCGCGCCGACATACCCCGCTTCCGCCTCGCTCAGCGTGCCGGACGCGATCAGGGCGGGCACCATCGGGGTGTAGGAGAACCGGCCGAGCCCCATGCCGATCAGCAATCCGCATTGGGCACCGATGGTGACCCGCAGCCAGGGCGGTATCGTCGCGGAGAGAAGTGAGGTCTGCACGGTCATATGGCGACGGTAGACGGAGCCCGGGCTCCCCGGAAGGGCAACCCTACGGCCGAACCCGAAGCGTCACGGCGCACACGGGATCTAGTGTCGGACATCGCAACCGGCTCCAATGGTCCGACATGACATCGCGCTCCGCTCCCCCCGCCCTCGAACTCGGCCTGCTCGCCTGCCTCGCGCTGCTGTGGGGTGGGTCCTATCCGCTGCTGAAGATCGCGGTCGCCGAGATACCGCCGATTACCCTGATCGCCGCCCGGGTATCGGTTGCCGCCGCAATTCTCCTGGCCATCGCCGCCGCCCAGGGCGAACGATTGCCGACGGGCAGGGCGATCTGGGGCCGGCTGTTCCTGCAGGCCTTCCTGAACAGCTACGGCGCTTGGACCCTGCTTGCCTGGGGGCAACGTCAGATCGAGAGCGCGCTTGGCGCGGTGTTGAATTCGACGTCGCCGCTGTTCGTCTTCCTGATCACCGCGCTCGTCACCCGGCACGAAGCGACGGGCGGGCTGCGATTGCTCGGTGCCGCCCTCGGCCTCGGGGGGGTGGTGCTGATCGTCGGTGCCGACGCGCTGAACGGCCTCGGTGACCAAGTCGCCGCCCAGATCGCCGTGCTGGTCAGTGCCGGGCTCTATGCCGGCGCGGCGCTGCATGGCCGTCGGTTCTCGCATCTGCCGCCGGTGGTGACGGCGGCGGGCACCATGCTCTGCGCCGCCGCGGTGCTGATCCCAGCCAGTATTCTGCTCGATCGGCCCTGGGAGCTTGCGCCGTCCTGGCGGGCGCTCGGATCCGCCCTGGTGCTCGGCATCGCCTGCACCGGCATCGCTCTGCTGCTGTATTTCCGTCTGGTCCGCACGCTCGGCTCCCTCGGGGTGGCGAGCCAGAGCTATCTGCGCGCCGGCGTCGGCGTTCTGCTCGGCGTGCTGGTGCTGGGCGAGACCCTCACCCCGACCGTCATCGTCGGCGTCGTGGCCGCCATCGCCGGAGTGGTCGCCATCAATTGGCGCCGTTAGCCTCCGCCAAGGGGAGTCGTTTCCGTCGCGGCGGCTTCCCATATAGAATTGAGGACGGTCCGCGAGACCCCTAAGCGAAAACTCGGGGAGGCGTGTGATGCCCAGCTATCCCATCGACCCGTCGGCTCATCCCGACGTCACCAGTTTCTTCGACCCGGATACCAACACCATCAGCCATGTCGCCACCGATCCGGCGACCCGGGCCTGCGCGGTCTACGACTCGGTACTCGATATCGACTATGCCGCAGGCCGGCTGTCGCACGCCCATGCCGATGCCCTGATCGCCTTCATCCGCGAGCAGGATCTGGCGCTGGAATGGCTGATCGAGACCCATGTCCATGCCGACCACCTGTCGGCGGCGCCGTACATCCAGGAAAAGCTCGGCGGTCGGATCGGTATCGGCGCGAAGATCGTCGAGGTGCAGGAGACCTTCGGCAAGGTCTTCAACGAGGGCACCGCGTTCCAGCGCGACGGCAGCCAGTTCGACCGGCTGTTCGAGGATGGCGACACCTACACCGTCGGCTCGATGACCGGCTTCGCGCTCCATACGCCCGGGCATACCCCGGCCTGCATGACCCATGTGCTGGGCGATGCCGCCTTCGTCGGCGATACTTTGTTCATGCCCGATGGCGGTACCGCACGGGCCGACTTTCCCGGCGGCGACGCGGGCGAGCTCTTCGACTCGATTCAGAAGGTGCTGTCCCTGCCCGACGCCATGCGGCTGTTCATGTGCCACGACTACGGACCGGGCGGTCGCGAGATCCGCTGGGAGACCACGGTGGCCGAGGAGAGGACGCGCAACATCCATGTCGGCGCCACGGCCGATGGGCATGACCGCGCCGGCTTCGTGAAACTGCGCACCGAACGCGACCGCACGCTTTCCATGCCGAAGCTGATCATCCCGTCGATCCAGGTAAACATGCGCGGCGGACACATGCCGACCGGCGAGGACGGCCGCCCGGTGCTCAAGGTGCCGATCAACACCCTCTGACTGAGGGAGCGTTACCGCCGACCGCGGCCGTAAACGGATTTTTCACTGTTTGTCGGCATAGTCCCTTCTGGAACGACTCTTGCTTGCGGATTGATCATGGCTTCTGACATGCAAAATCAGGCGCGGCGCACCATGAGGGAAGACCGGCATTTCGACCAGTGGGGCGAGGCCGAAGACCCGCTGTCCGGGCTTATCGGCCGGTATGGCTTTACCCGTCGTGCCCGACGCTGCCTCGGACTTCAACTGCGATCGGCGTCTGCGCTGATGATGGTCGAGATCGATCATTTCGATGCGACCGTTGCCCGCTTCGGATCGGATTGCGGCGACATGGTGATCCGCGGCGTCGCCCAGCAACTCCAGCACATGGTCCGTGGTCAGGACGTCGTCGGACGGATTGATGCGACCACGTTCGCGGTGCTCCACACCGACATCGATCTCGCGGCGGTTCGCGTCGTCGGAGACCGTCTGCGCCGGTCGATCCAGTCCATGGGGTTCTATGCCGAGGACGGGGGCCTGATCCCGGTGACCGTCAGCATCGGCATCGACGTGATCGTGCGAACCGGCCGCCCGGAGGCGCTGGATCTCGCCGCCGTGCTGTCCCGGGCCGCCGACCGGGTCGCCCAGGCCCGTGGTGCCGGCTGCAACCGCGTGGTCGCGGCCGACGCCGCCATTGCCTGATCGCCGTCTTCCGACCCCGGAAGCCGCCGGCGACGGATTGGCGACCGATAGGCGTTAGTCGAGAGACATGACGCACGGGGAGGTCACATGACCCAGGCGACCCTCGATCCGGCTGCTCTGACGGCCGACACCACCATCACCGTTACCGTCACCACCGACGAGTTGACCGGCTCGGTCGGCGCCGATGTGCTGTCCGGCACCTCGGATGACGAGATCATGTTCGGTTTCGACGGGCGCGACGTCCTGAACGCGCTCGCCGGCGACGATGTCGTCTACGGCAATGCCGGACGCGACAGCCTGTCCGGTGGTTTCGGCGAGGACACGCTGTATGGCGGCCAGGACGACGACGCGCTTTCCGGCGGTGCCGATGACGATGTGCTGGTCGGCGGGCGCAACGGCGACGCCGGAGTCTCCTTCATCGACGGCGAGGCGATCTACGCCACCGGCCGCGACACACTGGATGGCGGGAGCGGGGACGACATCGTCTACGGCAACCAGGGCGACGACCTGGTCTGGGGGGGCGACGGCGACGACACGCTGTATGGCGGCCAGGACGACGACAGCCTGTCGGGCGGTGCCGATGACGACTATCTGGTCGGCGGTGCCGGGTCCGACGTTTTCGTCTTCGCCGCTGTGGATGAGGACCGGGACACGATCGCCGACTTCAACGTCGCCGAAGATCAGATCCTGATCCAGTCCGGGGCCGAGATCAGCGTGCGTCTGGATTTCGGCGACGACGCGGTGATCCGCCTGTCGACCGGCACGCGGATCGAGTTGATCGGCGTGGACGATCCGGACGCGGTGGCCGTCGCCTATTTCTGAGTCGGGGTACCCGGCGCCCACCAGCCGCCGAGCTCGCGCGCGGTCAGGGCCGCCAACATGCCGATCGCCTCATCGCTGTCGTTCAGGCAGGGAATCGCGGTGAAATGGGTGCCGCCGGCTTCCTCGAAGGTCTCGCGGCCCTGCATGTCGATCTCCTCCAGGGTCTCGACACAGTCGGCGACGAAACCCGGTGTGACCACGGCCAACCGTTTGACACCTTCGTCCCGCGCCAGGGCGGTGATGGTCTCGTCGGTATAGGGGCGCAGCCATTCCTCGCGACCGAAGCGGGACTGGAAGGTCAGCCTGAATCGGGTCTCGCTCATGCCCAATCGCTCGCGGACCAGCCGCGCGGTCTTCGCGCAGTGGCAATGGTATGGGTCGCCGGCCAGCAGGTAGCGCTTCGGCAGCCCATGGAAGGAGGCGAGGATCACCTCGGGCTCCCACGCCAACGCCGCCAGATGCCGCTCGATCCCCGTCGCCACCGCCTCGATATAGGCCGGGTCGTCATGGAAGGCTGGCAGCGTGCGCACCGCCGGTTGCCAGCGCAGGTCCAGCAATGTCCGGGCAACCTCGTCGACGACCGTCCCGGTGGTCGAGGCGGCGTATTGCGGATACAGCGGGACGATCAGGATCCGGTCGCAACCCCCGGCCTGGAGGGCGCGCATCCGGTCGCCGATCGACGGGGTGCCGTAGCGCATGGCCCAGTCGACGACAACGTCGCCCGCGCCCGGATCCAGGTGCGCGCGGAGGCGTTCGGCCCCGGCGCGGGTGTAGTGGCGCAGGGGCGACTCGTCGTTCTCCGTCATCCAGATGGCACGGTAGGCCTCAGCCGTCTTCGGCGGGCGGATGCGCAGGATGATACCGTGCAGGATTACCTTCCACAGGATCGGATTGAACTCGATCACCCGCCGGTCCGACAGGAACTGGGCGAGGTAGCGCCGGATGTCAGGAACGGACGTGGAGTCCGGGGTCCCGAGATTGACCAGCAGGACGCCGACGCGGCCGAGCTTGAACTCGGGATGGTCCGGGACGCCCGGGATCGAGGAGATGGTGCGCGGGCTCATTCGTTTTTCCGGCTAGGCTCTGATGCGGGCTCGGGAAGCGAGCGTTCCTGCCAAATGGCGCAGATCGGTGGCGGGGCAAGCCCCCTGTTGCCTATCGCGGCGATTGCCTGACGCTACCGATCAGGCGGCGGCAAGGAAGACCAGCAGGACGTACCGTGTCCCCCGCTCCACCGCCACCGCCTCGTGCATCAGCGAACAGGAAAAGGCCAGTCCGCCGCCGACCGGCGCCCGCCAGCGGTCGTCGCTGTATTCCGGAAAGACCAGCCCGCCCCCGAGATAGTCGTCGTTCAGCTCGATGCTGACGGCGATCCGGCGGTCGGCGGTATGCGGCAGGGTGTTGTCGCGGTGGGCGGTGAAGAAATCGCCGCGCTCGGCGGTGTAGCTGGCGACGTAGAAGGCCTCGGTCCGCAACTGCGAGACCCACCACGCCTTGTAGAGTTCCGGCATCAATCGTCCGGCCATCGCTTCGCGGACCGCGTGGTAGAGCGGATCGCCGCGCTTCAGGGTGAGGTCGCGGCGGCGCTTGATCGTCGGCACCACGCCGTCGGCTCGCGCGCCATGGCGGGTGATGCTGACCGTGCCTTCCTCGTTATGGGCGTGGAACGCGTCCAGCAGGCTGGCACGCAGGGCCGGGTCGATCAGATTCGGCAAGACCATGACCGGCGCCGTCGCGCGTCGCTGCTCGGCCGGGTCGCGGCGCAGGGGCGTGAGGGCCGCCGCCAGCCGTTCGGGCAGATCGGCGCCGATGGCGAAAGCATCGACGCCGCGCTGGTCAGCATCGGCGACGATCGCCGCCTGCAGATCGGTGCGCCCGGCGAAAAGGGCGCGACGCAGCGTTCCCGCGGCATCGGGCAGAATGGCCTTCGGCTCCGGTTCGGTCTCTGGACTCCGCACCTCGCCGAGGACGACGACATTCACGTCCGCCATGACCCTGGACGCGGTATCGACCGCCGTCCCGATCATGTCCGGCGAGGGGTTGGCGAGCACGATCACTGGGCCACGGGTGGCGTCGCGATAGAGCTCGAAGCGGCCGCCATGGATGGTCGCTTCGGCGAAGTTCGGCAGGCGCTGGCCCCAGTACAGGGGCGGCTCCGGCGGGGCTGTCGTCGGTCCGGACATGGCCCGAAATTAACAAGAGTGGGCTGTGTCTTCAAATCCGGTCGCAGACGTCATTGCCGTCTCATCCGCGATCGTTTATCGGTGCGCCGCCGGGCGGGGGCTGGAACCGATCAGTCGATGTTGCCCGGATGTGATCGGCGGCGACGGAACGGGATGGGCGATGTCGACACGCTACTTTTTCTTCGGAACCCTGCTGGACCGGGACGTCCTAGAACTGGTGCTGGCGCGGTCAGTGGCGGACGGCGCGTTCGTACCGGCGGTGCTGGACGGCTATCGCCGGGTCAGGGTGAGGAAGGACAGTTTCCCCATGCTGGTCGCGGATCCCGACGGATCGGTCGAGGGCAGGGTGTTCGAAACCCGGAGCGCCGAAGAGGATGCCCGGATCCTGTTCTTCGAGGACTTCGATTACGGTCTGCTGCCCTGCCGTCCGTCGACTGCCGGCGGCATTGTCGAGGCGATGTTCTGCGGCATCGACACCGCGGTAGAACCGTCGGACGAACCCTGGGATCTGGAAGTCTGGGCGGCCCGGCACAAACCGGGATTCCTGAAGCTGTCGGAGATCTACATGAACTGCTTCGGCCGCATGACGCCGGAGGAGGCGGAACCGATCTGGGAGCAGGGCCGTCTCGATCTGGTGGCGCGGGGGCTGCTCTGAGGGGCGTCCGGGCGAATCCGTCATGACCGTTCGCGTTCGTCCGGATATTCTCGCGCCGTCCCGGCGCCCGCTCCGTGCACCGCTTCGCCCCTGCCGAGGTATTCGATGACCGTTCTGACACCGATCCCGTTGACCGCCGATGCCTTTGCACCGTTTGGTCATGTCCTCTCGCTACCGACAGGTCCGGGCCGGGTCGACTACTCGTCCTTCAGCCAGAACTTGCGTGGTTCCGCCGCCGAGGTCTGTTTCCGAACCGGCATGACCCAGCCGAGTGCGGTCCCGCTGGTCACCCGGACCATGGAGCGCCACGAGTTCTCCAGTCAGGCCTTCCTGCCCGTGGATGTGGCGCGCTACCTGGTCCTGGTCGCACCGCACGGGGCCGACGGACTTCCCGACCCGGAGCAGCTCACCCTGTTCCTGGCCAAGGGTGACCAGGGCATCAGCTACAACGCCAATGTCTGGCATCATCCGATGACGGTGCTCGACCGTCCGGCGATCTTCGCCACGGTCATGTTTCTCGACGGCGGCGACAAGGACGAGGAATTCGTCGATCTGCCGCACGAGGTGTCGGTGACGCTCGGCAAGATGCGGATGCCGCGAGTGATAACCAAGCCGGAGCCGCTTTAGTCGGTCCGGCGTTGGCCCGTTTCTGTCGTCCCGCAGTTCCGGACGGCGTCGCACGCGGCCTTGGCCGTGTTTCCCAGCGTCCGCATCACAACCAGTCCGACCTCGTCGCCGGCGCATCCGGTAAGGCCCGCCAGACAGATCAGGAAGAGTGCCGCATTCCGCATCTCAATGCCAAAAATCATTGTTAGACATTAATTTTTTAACGAATTAAAATGATTTCGTCGAGAGCTATTTGGAGAAGAGGGATGGCGGAACTTCGGGCGATGGAGGATCGTCGCGCCCGATTGCGCAGGCTGGCGCGGGTCATGCTCTGGGTCAGTCTGCTGCTGGCCGTGCTCGGCCCGGTCGTCCTGATCGCGGTCTGGGGGTGGTTCGAGGCGGTCGCTCCCTCGGTTCTTCCGGGCCTGCGCCTCGGCGACCTTTCCACGCTCGACCGGATCGGCGGGTATGGGATCTCGTTGGTGCCGGCGGCCATCGGAATGTGGGGCTTTCTGAACCTCGCCCGCCTGTTCGGCCGGTTCGCCCAGGGCGATCTGTTCGACACCGACAATGCCACGCGGCTGCGGCGGTTCGCGCTGTCGCTGCTCGGCGTGGTGCCGGCGAAGGTGGTCGCGCACGCCCTGCTGTCGGTCTGGCTGACCCGGGACGCGGCCGCGGGCGCCCATCAGCTCCAGATCTCGCTTTCGAGCACGGATGTGGTGCTGCTCGCCATCGGCATGCTGATGGTGGCGCTGGCGACGGTGCTGCGGGAAGCGGCGGAGATCGCCGATGAAAACCGGCAATTCGTCTAGCCGCCGTGCCGATTGTCGTCACCCTGGATGTCATGCTCGCGCGGCGGAAGATGCGCGGCAAGGAGCTTGCCGAACGGATCGGGATGACCGAGCAGAATCTGTCGCTGCTGCGGTCGGGGAAGGTGAAGGGGATGCGGTTCGAGACGCTGGCCCGGATCTGCGCCGAATTGGAGTGCCAGCCGGCCGATATCCTCACCTACCAGCCCGTCGACACCGCCGACGACTGACCTCAGGCTTTCAGCGCCCGGTCCAGGGCTTCCAGAAAGCGCGAGCGGTCCTGCTTGGTGAAGGCCGGGCCGCCGCCTTTGGACTCGCCCATTGCCCGCAGGTCGCTCATCAGCTCGCGCATGCTGAGCGCCATGCCGATATTGGCGGCGGTGAAGGCCTTGCCCTTGTGGTCGATCACCCGGCATCCGGCCTCCAGGCAGCGCGCGGCCAGCGGAATGTCGCCGGTGATCACCACATCGTCCGCCGCCACCTTGCCGACGATCCAGTCATCGGCGGCGTCGAAATCCTGGCTGACGACGATGTTGTGGACCTGCGGGTGTTCGGTCACCCGGAAGCCGCGATTGCTGACGATGAAGGTCTCGACGCCCAGGCGGCCGGACACTGACAGGATCTCGTCGCGAACGGGGCAGGCATCGGCATCCACGAAAATTCGGGCCTCGGTCACTTTTTCACCTCCGCGCGCTTGGCGGCGTAGTAGGTCTGCAGGGTGTTTCGCTTGTAGCGGTCCGGCGAATAGAACCGGGCGGCGATGCCGCGGCCGTCGATACGCTTGATCACGACGGTCAGTTCCAGGTCGAGCTTGCCGCTGCGATCGTGGAAGTCGTGAACCACGATCCGCACCGCCGCCTTCTGTCCGGCGATCAGGCCGCCTGCATAGGGTCCGGCCAGGAAGCCTTCCTCCGACCAGTTTATCAGGGCCACGTCCCGGCTCTCGATCCGCACAAAACTGTCGCCGCGGGCGCGGAGCCGGGGCTGGCGCCGGCGTTCGACGGGCGGCGTGGTCGGGCGGGACAGGAACGGCAGTCTCATGAGCGACTGAGTAGCATAGCTGTGGGGCGTCGTGTAACGGACCCTGCGGCTAGCAGGCCATGGTGACGGGACGCGGCGTCATTTCCGGTAACATCAGATGCACCGTGGTCCCTTCGCCCGGGCGGCTCTGCACCCAAATGTCGCCGCCGAGCGCATCGACCAGTTGCTTCACCAGCGTCAGACCGAGCCCGGTGCCTCCGACACTCGGCAGATCGCGTTCGTGGCCCCGGAAGAACGGCTGGAACACGTCGCCCAGTTTCTCTTCCGGAATGCCGACGCCGTGGTCGCTGACATCGATCTCAATGCCCCGGTTGGTCGTGCGCGCGCTCACCTCGACGGTGCCGCCCTTGCGCGAATACTTGATCGCGTTGGACATCAGATTGGTCAGGACCATGCGAACCGCACGCTCATCGGTACAGAGCGGGCCGGTCGCATCGATCGCGGTGGAGACCTGGACATCCATCTCCTTGGCCAGCGACGAGAGCATCCGGCAGACCTCGCCGATCGTGGAGTCGAGTGCCACCTGCTCGGCGGCGAAGCTCGGCCCGTGCTGCACCAGGCGCTCCAGGTCGAGGATGTCGTTGATCTGCTCCAGCAGTTGCGTGGAGGCCGTGCGGACGTTCTTCAGATAACCTTGCTGTGTCTCATTGACCGGCCCGGCCAGTTGCATGGACAGCAGGTCCGTAAAGCCGATGACGGCATTCAGCGGGGTGCGCAGCTCGTGGCTCATGCGCGCCAGGAACTCGGTCTTCACCCGCTCGGCCTCCTGCGCTTCCGTCGCGACGATCTCCAGGCGTTCGTTGGCGCGGCGGAGTTCCCGTGTCCGGTTTTCCACCCGGGCCTCGAGTTCGGCATTCGCTGCCGCCAGCTTGTCGTTCGCCTCCTTCAAAGCCGAATGGGTCGGCGCCGACAGAATGGTGTCGAGCATCTGCCAGACGAGAACGCTGGTCGCCACCGAGACGATTGCGGTCATCACCTTCGCGACAGCCTCCAGGCTGTAAAGCGGATACCAGAGGGTCAGCGTCCCGAACACGTGGGTGATGGCGCACAGAATGATGAAAACCGCGAAGAAATAGAACACGCCGACCGGGTTCAGGTCGGGGCGTCGCCGGGCGACGATCAGGAGCGCGGCCGGAATCGACAGATAGGCGCTGGCGATCGCGATGTCCGAAAGCAGATGACTCCAGATCAGAACCGGATCCCAAAGCAGGCAGTAGCCGTGGGGCGTCAGATCGTCAAAAAGGTTCATTGGCTGCAGCAAGGCCACTCTACGTCACCTGTTTGGTCGGAATCGACCATCCCCTAATCAGTTACAGGTGAGATTAGACCGGTTCTTTTAACCGGGGGTTAAAGAAAGCTTTTTATGTATTCTGGGGCCGAAAGGGACTGAATATTGCCGAAACGGCCAGCCGAGGCCCCCCTCGAGCGCAGAGGTTTCCCTTGATCCTCCGAGGGCCATCTTGTTTATAGCGCCAAATATTTAGATCAGTTCAAAAACACTGGGGAGCAAGCGGATGACGGATCGGATTGAGGTCGGTGGATTGCAGGTGGCGAAGGAGCTTTATGACTTCGCCAACAATGAGGCCCTTCCGGGAACCGGGGTCGATGCAGCCGCCTTTTGGGATGGGCTCGGCGCCATTGTCCACGATCTCGCTCCGCGCAACGCCGCTCTATTGGCCAAACGCGAGACGATCCAGGCGGAGATCGACGCCTGGCACAAGGCTAATCCAGGACCGATCGGCGACCTGGAGGGATACAAAGCGTTCCTGAAGGAGATCGGTTACCTGGTCGAGGAAGGGCCGGCCTTCAAGGTCGACACCGCCAATGTGGACCCGGAGATCTCCTCCATCGCCGGCCCGCAGCTCGTCGTTCCGGTGATGAATGCGCGCTACGCGCTCAACGCCGCCAACGCCCGCTGGGGCAGCCTGTATGATGCGCTGTACGGCACCGATGCGATCTCCGAGGAGGGCGGCGCCGAGAAGATCGGCGGCTACAATCCGGCCCGCGGCGCCAAGGTGATCGCCTGGGCGCGGAGCTTCCTGGACGGCGCCGCTCCACTCGCCACCGGCAGCCACGCAGAGGCGACCGGCTATGCGGTCGATGGCGGCACGCTGGTGGTCACCACGGCCTCCGGCACGACCGGCCTGAAGGATCCGGCGCAGTTCGTCGGCTATACAGGTGAGGCCGCCGCACCTGCGGGTATCCTGCTGGTGCGCAACGGCATGCACGCCGAGATCGTCGTCGACAAATCCCACCCGATCGGCAAGACCGACGCGGCGGGCGTTGCCGACGTGATCCTGGAATCGGCGGTCAGCACGATCATGGACTGCGAGGACTCGGTCGCCGCGGTCGACGCGCCAGACAAGGTTCTGGCCTACCGCAACTGGCTCGGCCTGATGAAGGGCGACCTGATCGAGAGCTTCCAGAAGGGCGGCAAAACCGTCGAGCGCAAGCTGAACCCGGACCGCACCTATACCGGCGTCGACGGCTCGACGGTGACCCTGCACGGCCGCTCGCTCATGCTGGTGCGCAATGTCGGTCACCTGATGACCAATCCGGCGGTACTGGATGGTGGCGGTAACGAGGTGCCGGAAGGCATCCTGGACGCAATGTTCACCAGCGCCATCGCCCTGCACGACATCTCGGGCGGCCACAGCCTGCACAACACCCGCGCCGGCTCCGTTTATATCGTGAAGCCGAAGATGCACGGCCCTGAGGAGGTCGCCTTCGCCGACGAGCTGTTCGGCCGCGTCGAACAGGTGCTCGGCATGCCCGCGAACACCCTGAAGATGGGCATCATGGACGAGGAGCGGCGGACCACGGTCAACCTCAAGGAATGCATCCGCGCCGCCAAGAGCCGTGTCGCCTTCATCAATACCGGCTTCCTGGATCGCACCGGCGACGAGATGCACACCTCGATGGAAGCGGGCCCGATGATCCGCAAGGGCGACATGAAGGCCGCCCCGTGGATCGCCGCCTACGAGAACTGGAACGTCGATATCGGACTGGAATGCGGCCTGACCGGCAAGGCGCAGATCGGCAAGGGCATGTGGGCCATGCCGGACCTGATGGCGGCCATGCTGGAGCAGAAGATCGGCCACCCGAAGGCTGGCGCCAATACCGCCTGGGTGCCGTCGCCGACGGCTGCGACCCTGCACGCGACTCACTACCACACGGTCGACGTGACGGCGCGCCAGGACGAGCTGCGGTCGCGCGGTCGGGCCAACTTGGATGACATTCTGACGGTGCCGGTCGCCGCCCGGCCGAACTGGTCGCCCCAGGACATCCAGGCAGAGCTCGACAACAATGCCCAGGGCATCCTCGGTTACGTGGTGCGTTGGGTCGATCAGGGGGTCGGCTGCTCCAAGGTGCCGGACATCAACAATGTCGGCCTGATGGAAGACCGTGCCACGTTGCGGATCTCGAGCCAGCACATCGCCAACTGGCTGCATCACGGCGTGTGTGGCCAGGATCAGGTGATGGAGACAATGAAGCGGATGGCCGCGGTGGTCGACGGCCAGAATGCCGGTGATCCCGCCTACCGCCCGATGGCTGCGGATTTCGACGGCAGCGTGGCGTTCCAGGCGGCCTGCGACCTGGTGTTCAAGGGCCGCGAGCAGCCGAGTGGTTATACCGAGCCGGTCCTGCACCGGCGGCGGATCGAGGCCAAGGCCAAGTTCGGCGGCTGACCCGGCCCTGGGGCCGAATTTGATTGCGATGAAAAGTGACGAGGCCCATCTAACAACGGTGGGCCTCGTTTTCGTTTCCGGCCACACATGAGTGTCGGATCGCCCGCTTCCGATGCGGGTCAACTATTTGAGATAGTGAGGTTTCCATGGCTCCAGTGATCGATTTCATCTCCGGCGGACAGATCGCGATGATCGTTCTCGGGATCGTGCTGATTTTCCTCGTCGTCAAGGGGGTGCGGATTGTGCCGCAGGGCGAGCAATGGACGGTCGAACGGTTCGGACGCTACGTGCGGACCCTGGAGCCGGGCCTCGGAGTGATCAATCCGCTGTTCAGCCGCGTCGGCAAGAAGATCAATATGATGGAGAACGTGCTCGACATTCCCGAGCAGGACGTCATCACCCAGGACAACGCGTCCTGCATGGTGGATGCCATCGTGTTCTTTCAGGTGATCGATGCCCGGCGGGCCGCCTATGAGGTCCGGCACCTGGAGCAGGCGGTGGTCAATCTGGCGCTCACCAATATCCGGTCGGTCCTTGGAAGCACCGCTTTGGACGCAGCGCTCTCCTCCCGTGAGGAGATGAACAACCGGATCCTTCGGGTGATGGATGAGGCGACCGACCCGTGGGGTGCGAAGATCACGCGTGTCGAGATCAAGGATATCGCGCCGCCGAAGGATCTGCTCGACGCCATGGCGAGCCAGATGAAGGCCGAGCGCGAGAAGCGTGCGCAGATTCTGGAGGCGGAAGGCTATCGCGCGGCCGCGATTCAGCGTGCCGAGGGCGACAAGCAGTCGGAAATCCTGAAGGCCGAGGGCGAGTTGGTGGCGGCCCAGCGCCAGGCCGAGGCGCGGGAGCGTCTGGCCCAGGCCGAGGCCGAGGCAACCCGCCTGGTCGCCGAGGCGATCGGCTCGACCGGCACCAACGCGGTCAACTATTTCATCGCTCAGAAATATGTCGAAGCCCTGTCGGATTTCGCGAAGTCGCCCAACCAGAAGACCGTTTTCATGCCGCTGGAGGCGTCGTCGCTCATCGGTTCGATCGGCGGCATCAAGGAGCTGTTGAACAGCGTTTCGGGTGACGATCTGCCGCCACCCCCGCGGCCCCGTCGCAGCTGAGGAGGCAGGCATGGACCATCTGTTCGTGATCCGACCGGAAGCCTGGCACTGGGTGACGCTCGGTTTGGTTCTGATGGCCCTGGAGATCGTGCTGCCCGAGACGATCTTCCTGTGGTTCGGCATCGCCGGCATGGCGACCGGTGCCACCCTGTTCCTCGTCGACATGCCCACCGCCTACCAGATCGGGCTCTACGGTCTGTTCGCCGTGCTCTCCTACATTCCGGTGCGGGTCTATCTCCGGCGCTGGCAGCGGGGCGATCAACTGGCGGCCAAGGGGTTGAACCAGCGTGGCGAAGCGTTGATCGGCCAGCGGGTTGGCGTGACCGATGCGGTGATCAACGGTTTCGGTGCGGCCAAGGTCGGCGACTCGCGCTGGCGGATCGCCTGTGACGAAGATCTCGAGGTCGGTGCCTCGGCCGAGGTTGTCGACGTGGTCGGCGCGACGTTGAAGGTTCGTCGGGCCGCCACGGCGCATGTCGATCCCGCCGGCTGATTGCCAGCCTCCAAGTGTATGGCTGAAATAGAGCCAATTGCCTCGGGCGGTGCCTGATTTTTGCGCGAAATGACGGGTGCCACGGGGCGCTGGGGCGAAATTGCACAAATAGAAATCAAGGACTAGCGCCAATCCGGCGGTACATGCCACCTTTGGCACGGTCGTTGTAAGGCGGCCGGTCTCATCCCCCTTCGTGAGGAGCGGCCTCACGGTGCTGCATCATATAGCCCACCGTCTGCTGATCTCGATCCCAGTCCTGATCGGCGTCTTGTTCATTGGCTTCCTGCTGATGCAGGTGGTCCCGACCGACCCTGCGACCGTGCTTGCCGGCCCGACGGCCAGCGCTGCGGACGTGGAGGCTATTCGCGAAGCCATGGGGCTGAACGAACCCGTCCTCCTGCAGTTCGCGATGTATCTCGGCCGCGTGCTCCAGGGCGATCTCGGCCGCTCGCTGATCTCCAATACCGAGGTGCTCGTCGAGCTCGGCAACACGGTCGGCCCGACCATGGAGCTGATGTTCGCGAGCCTGATCTGGGCCGTGCCGCTCGGCATCACCTTCGGAACGTTGGCCGCCGTGCGCCGCGGCCTCGTCTCCGATCGGATCATCATGGCCGCCTCGGTCGCCGGGGTCTCGATGCCGATCTTCTGGTTCGGCCTGATGCTGATCCAGTATGTGGGATTCAAGTGGCAGCTATTGCCGTTCCAGGGACGGGCGGGGCCGCTGTGGACGCTGGAGGGGCTGCGCCATATCGCCCTGCCGGCGATCACGCTCGGCGGCGTCTTTATCGGCCCGGTGGCGCGGATGACCCGGACATCGCTGCTGGAGGTGCTGGGCAGCGACTTCGTGCGGACCGCCCGGGCCAAGGGCGTGAGCGAGCGAACGGTCGTCCTGACCCACGCCTTGCGCAATTCCCTGATCCCGGTGATCACCCTGATCGGCTTGCAGATCGGCTTTCTGCTCGGCGGCGCGGTGGTGACCGAATCCATGTTCGCGTGGCCCGGTGTCGGCCGGCTCGCGGTCGGCGCGATCGTGTCGGCCGACTACGCCCTCAGCCAGGGCGCCATCCTGGTGCTCGCACTGTCCTTCATCCTGGTGAATCTCATTGTCGACGTGCTCTACGCAGTACTGGATCCACGGGTGAGGGCGGGATGACCGAGATGCAGATCGAGCGCGGCCCCGCCGCCGCCACCGAGCCCGACGCCGCCGTCGCGATGGCGCGCTCCTCCATCCTGCGCAAACTGGCGCGGGACAAGGGTGCGCTGCTGTCGGCGATCATTCTGTCGGTGATCGTGTTCTGCGCGGTCTTCGCGCCGATTCTGGCGCCGCACGATCCCTACGACAATAACCTGCGCAACATGCTGAAGCCGCCGGTCTGGGTCGACGGCGCGCTGCCGGAGCATCTGCTCGGCACTGACGGCCAGGGCCGCGATATCATCACCCGGTTGCTCTACGGCACCCGCACGACCCTGGTCATGGGGTTGCTGGCGGTGCTGGCGGGCGGTCTCATCGGCGCGAGCCTCGGCCTGGTCGCCGCCTATTTCCGCCGGCTCGAAGGGCCGATCATGCGGCTGGTCGACATCCTGCTGTCGTTCCCCTCGATCCTGTTCGGCCTTGCCATCGCCGCGGTGCTGGGGGCGGGCATCTTCGCCATCACCATCGCGCTCACCATCGCCGCGATACCGACCATCGCCCGCATCACCCGGGGGGCGGCATTGGTGCAGATGCAGATGGAATACATCACGGCCTGCCGGGCGATCGGCATGAGCGATCTGCGCATCATCTGGCGCCATCTGCTGCCGAACTGCCTGTCGACCATCTTCGTCTATCTGACATTGCAGCTCGGACAGACGATCCTGCTCGGGGCGGCGCTCAGCTTCATCGGTCTCGGCGCCCAGCCGCCGACCGCCGAGCTTGGCACCATGGCGGCGGAAGGACGGAACTTCCTGTTCTTCGCCCCCCATGTCTCGACGATCCCGAGCCTTGTCATCTTCCTGATCGTGCTCGCCTTCAACGTCCTCGGCGATGCGCTTCGGGACGTCCTCGATCCACGCCTGCGTCAATAGTCCCAGAGGGGGTTGGGATGATGCGGGATTCTGAGCGGGGCGTGGCACAAGCGCCCCGGAACACCCCAGGAGGCCTACTAATGGGACACGCAACCAAGTGGTTGACGGCAGGAGCCCTCGCGCTCGCCGCCGCGGTGCCGCTGTCGACGACCGCGTCCGCTCAGTCGTCCGTCACCGTGATGCGATCGATCGATACCGACCGTTACGATCCGCACACCTCGACCGCCCGCTCGACGGCGGAGATCATGTTCATGGTCGGCGACACGCTCGTCTCGCTCGATCCGGACATGAAGACCATCCATCCGCTGCTGGCGAAGTCGTGGGAGGTGTCGGAGGACGGCAAGCTCTATACCTTCCACCTGCGTGACGACGTCACCTTCTGCTCCGGCAAGAAGTTCACCGCCGCCGACGTGAAGGCGACGATCGATCGCTGGTTGGCTCTGGAGAAGGGCGTGGTCAAGAACCGCGCCGGCGATGTGAAGGAAGTCCGCGCCGTCGACGACTACACGGTCGAATACGAGTTGGTTCAGCCGTATTCCGAACTGCTGTACCAGATGACCCAGCACTTCCACACGATCATCAACGTCGATCAGGTCAATGAACTTGGCGAAGATTTCGGCGTGAAGGGCTTCGACGGCACCGGCCCGTACTGTTTCGGCACCTGGGAGCCGCGCAACGAGCTGGTTCTGTCCAAGCACGAGGGCTACACCTGGGGGCCTGAATTCTACGAAAACACCGGTCCGGCAAAGGTCGACAAGATCGTCTGGAAGATCGTTCCGGAAGAGAACAACGTGGTCGCCGGCATCCAGACCGGCCAGGGCGACGTGACCCAGTACCTGCCGTACTGGTCGATCGATCAGCTGCAGGCGAACCCGCAGATCTCGGTGACCCAGCCGCCGTTCTATTTCTGGACCTTCTACATCGGCTTCAAGATCACCCGCGACAACGTCAGCGACGTGAAGGTGCGTGAGGCGATCAACCTCGCGGTCGACCAGAAGGCGCTGGCCGAGGGTCCGTTCTTCGGCAAGGCCGAGCCGGCCACTGCCTATGTCCATCCGGGCACCCTCGACTACGCCGACAAGGATATCAACGAGAGCCTGTTCGGCTATGATCCGGAAAAGGCCGCCGCCCTTCTGGACGAGGCTGGCTGGAAGGTCGGCGATGACGGCTTCCGCTACAAGGACGGCAAGAAGCTGGAGCTGATCACCTACAGCTTCACCAACATCTGGCGGCAGATCACCGAGGCGGTGCAGGGCGACTTGCGCAAGGTCGGCGTCGACATGAAGGTCGAGCTGTTCGATGCCACGGTTGTCTGGGGCAAGCTGAAGACCCAGGACTTCGACATGTACACGATGAGCTATCCGTACGTGTCGGCGGGCGATGCCCTGAACCTGTACTTCCCGTCGGCGAACATGCCGAGCCCGAACCGCATGAACTGGGACGACAAGGAAACCGACCAGTGGCTGTTCGAGGCCCGCGGTGCGCTGAACGACGCGGACCGTGCCGCCGCCTATGCCAAGGTGGAGAAGAAGGTTCATGACGCGGTCGTCTGGATCCCGCTGGTGCACGAGCCGATGTTCGTCGCCGCCGGCCCGAAGATGAAGCCGGTCCAGGCCCACGGCCTCTATGGTGCCGGCCTGTACAAGGGTCTCAGCCTCGAGCTGAAATGACCCTGCGGTCATAGGAAACCTGGACGGGGCCGGTCTTAGGATCGGCCCCTTTCCTTTGGGCGGTCCGTCTTCGGTCTGTCGTCTTCCGGCAGCAGAATCCGCTCCGCCGCGCCGTCCAGGTCTTCGAACTGCCCGGATCGCAGGGCCCACAGGAAAGCCAGCAGCCCGACAAGGCCGAGCGCGAGGGCGGCCGGGATCAGGATCGCCAGAACGGTCATGACCGCGCGTCCTCCCGAGGTGAGGCGACGTCGCGTCCGGGCAGAGCCAGACGCAGGGCGTTGGCCACGACGACGATCGAGGAGGCCGACATGGCGATCGCGGCGAAGAGCGGCGTCGCGTAGCCGGCGATGGCGAGCGGCACGGCGATCGCATTGTAGGCCACCGCCAGGCCGAAATTCTGCAGGATCAACCGCCGTGCCCGCCGGGCCACCGAGAGGGCGGCGGGGATCGCGCCCATGTCCTCGCTCAGGAACACGATGGACGCGGCCGTGCGGCTGACATCCGACGCAGCACTCGGGGCCATCGACACGTCGGCTGCCGCCAAGGCCGGGGCGTCATTCAGTCCGTCGCCGATCATCAGCACCCGGTGGCCACCCTGCTGCAGGCGGCGGATCTCCGCGATCTTGGTAGCCGGGGTCGCCCGGGCGGTCCAGGTATCGAGGCCGAGTCGGCCGGCGGTCTCGGCGACCTTGGCGTCTCCGTCACCGGATAGCAGGGTCGGGCAGAGGCCCAGACGCCGGAGCGTCGCGACCGCCCCATCGGCGCCGGGGCGCGGCCGGTCGACCAGATCGAAATCCGCCACCCGTGCGCCGTCGCGGGCCAGCACCGGCCGGGCCCGGATGGTGTCGGCCAGATCCACGAGTGCTGCGGGAGAAAGAGCCCAGTCGGCGCGTCCGAGCCGCCAGAGCTGGCCGTCCAACTTGCCCTCAATGCCCTGACCCGGCCGTTCGCGGATGCCGTCCAGGAGGGCGGGGTCGGTGTCGGACGCGGCCGCCTCGATGGCACGGGCGACCGGGTGGCGGCTCCGCCGGGCCAGGGTGGCGGCGACGGCCAAGGCCGTGCCGGACAGGCGCGCGAGCGCGTCCGGGTCGAGCGTCGGGATGGTCAGGGTACCGGTTTTGTCCAGGACCACCCGGTCGACGGTCGCCAGCGTCTCCAGAGCACCGCCGTCGCGCAACAGGATGCGGTCCTTCAAGAGCCGTCCGGCGGCGACCACCTGGACGATCGGCGCGGCGAGGCCCAGCGCGCAGGGGCAGGTGATGATCAGCACGGCGATGGCGGTGGTCAGGGCATGGTGTAGCCCGCCCCCGGCCAGCCACCAGCCGAGGAAGGTGACTGCCGCGATCAGGTGCACGGCCGGGGCATAGATCGCCGCCGCCCGGTCGGCCAGACGGCTCAGCGCCGGACGGGCCGTCTCGGCCGCTTCCAGCATGGCGCGCATCTCGCCCAGGAAGGAGGCATGGCCGGCTCGGGTCGCGCTCAGGGTCAGCGGACCGTCAACCACCAGGGCGCCGGCCACCACCGTTTCGCCGATGGCAAGGGCAACAGGATCGCTCTCGCCCGTGACGACGGACAGGTCCACGCGCGCGGCGTCCGAGGCCGCTGCGCCATCGACCGGCACCCGGTCGCCGGAGGCCACGAGGACCGTCATGCCGGGAGTCACGTCGGCGAGGGGAGTCCAGGATGTTCCGCCGTCCGCGCCAACAACGACGGCGCCGCGCGGCGTCGTGCGGTCGAGGGTCCGAAGCGCCGCGCCCGCGCGGGACCGCATCACATGATCCAGGGTGCGCCCGATCAGCAGGAAGAACAGCAGCGTGACCGAGGCGTCGAAATAGGCATGCGCCCCGCCGGTCACGGTCTCGTGCAGCGACAGCGCGACCGCCAGCACCACGGCGAGCGAGATCGGCACGTCCATGTTCAGGCGGCCCGCCTTCAGCGCTTGCAGCGCCGGCGCGAAGAACGGCCGGCCGGCGACGATGACGGCCGGTACGGCAATGGCGGCGGAGATCCAGTGGAACAGCTCTCGGGTCGCCGCGTCGGCGCCAGACCAGACCGAAACCGAGAGCAGCATCACGTTGCCGGCGGCGAAACCGGCGACCGCGAGGGCGACAAGCAGGCGGCGCAGCACCGGGTCGGGCCCGTTCTCCGCCTCGTCCATCAGGCCGGCGCGATAGCCCGCATGGTCGAGGGCCGCGAACGCCGCCTCCGGGTCGACCGCGTCGCGCGGCCACTTCACGGTGACGAAGCGTCCCGCCAGATTGACCCGGGCATCCGTCACATGGGGGACGGCGCCGAGCGCCTGCTCGATGGTGGAGATACAGCCGGCGCAATGGGCGTCTGGGACGGCGAGACGGGTCGAGACCGTGCCGTCGCCGAGGTCGTGGGACGCGTCGAGCAACTCGCGCCGGTCCGGCCGGCGGGCGCTGCTCGGCACCGAGAGCGAGGCGGAGGCGGCGCAGCAGGACATGTCAGTCGCCGGCCTCGACCGTAAAGCGGGTCTCGTAGCGCCAGACCCGATCACCCTCGAGCAGCAACGCGATATCGGCGATCCACAGACCGGGAGCGAGGGCGTCCGGCATCGACACCACGCCGTCCGGAGCCGCCGGAACGTCGATGGTCCGGTCCTCGGTGCGGGTCACCGGCCGGCCGATCTTGACGGTGCCGCCGACGATCCGCACTCCCCGGGCGGCACCGTCCCGCAACGCCAGGGCGAGCTGGCCATGCGCCTGCTCGAACTCGAGCGCGTAGCCGAGGGTCCGCTGCTGGCGGGCGGCGGCCACGCGGGTGTTGAAGCGTTGGCTCTCGACATAGGAGTTGGCGACGACCAGACCCGGCCATGTGCCGGCGGCCAGGGTCGCCATGGTCACGTTGACCGTGATGATCAGGCCGAAGAAGGCAAGCAGGATGCAGAGGACGTGACGGCCGGTCAGCTTGAACGACCCGTCATCCGGGGACGCTTCAGTCATCGTGAACCTCCATTGTCGAAGATCGCTTCATACTCCGCCCGTTCGGACCCCGCGCTGTCACGGACGCGGAAGCGGAAATGGGTCTGCTGGTTCTCCAGGCCTCCGGGCTCGGCGATCACGAAGATGCGCTGGGCACGCAGGCTGTCGGGGTCGACGTCGAGGAAGATCGCCTGGCGCGGGTCGTCCTTCTCCAGCGGCATGATCATCGCGCCATCGGGGAAGTCCTCGATGGTCAGCAGAACGGTCCGGCGCTCCGGCATCATGTTGAGGATCTTCACCGTGTAGCCGTTGCGGACCCTGCCGTCGGACAGCGTGACCGACACCGGATTGCGGTCGTGCAGGACATTCATCTCCAGCCGACCGCGGGTGGTTAGCATGACCAGCATGGCGACGCCGATGAGCGACCAGATCACGAAGTAGATCATCGTGCGCGGGCGCAGGATCGAGCGCAGCGTCGTGTGCCGGACCTCGGGTGCGATGCCGCCTTCCGGTGTGTGCACGCGCCCCGGGTCGATGGTTCCGTCGGCGCGCTGCGCCAGCTTCATGTTGTGGTCGTGGGCGGCGAACGTGGAGTAGGAGATCAGGCCCGTCGGCTTGCCAAGCTTGGTCATCACGCCGTCGCAGGCGTCGATGCAGAGCGCACAGGTGATGCATTCGAGCTGCTGGCCGTCGCGGATGTCGATGCCCATGGGGCAGACCGCGACACAGGCGTTGCAGTCCACGCAGTCGCCGGCCGGTACGCCCGCCGCCTGCTGCTGCTTCTGATGGCGCGACCGCGGCTCGCCCCGCCAGGCGTTGTAGGTGACGGTCAGCGAGTGCTCGTCCAGCATCGCCGCCTGGATGCGCGGCCAAGGGCACATATAGGTGCAGACCTGCTCGCGCATCAGGCCGCCGAGCGCGTAGGTGGTGAAGGTCAGCACCGCGATGGTGCCGTAGGCGACCGACGGGGCCGTGCCGCTCAACACCTCCATCAGCAGGGTCGGCGCGTCGGCGAAATAGAAGATCCAGGCGCCGCCCGTGGCCACCGCGATCAGCAGCCAAATGGTGTGCTTGCTGACCCGCTTTGCGGCCTTTGACGCGCTCATCGACGCCTTGTCGAGACGGATCCGCTTGTTGCGGTCGCCCTCGACGAAACGCTCGACCACCAGAAACAGATCGACCCACACGGTCTGCGGGCAGGTGTAGCCGCACCAGGCGCGGCCGACCGAGGACGTCACCAGGAACAGACCGAGCGCCGCCATCAGCAGCAACCCGGCGACGTAGTAGAACTCCTGCGGCCAGATCTCGATCCAGAAGAAGTAGAAGCGGCGGTGGTAGAGGTCGATCAGCACCGCCTGGTCCGGGGCGAATTCGCCCCGGTCCCAGCGGATCCACGGCGTGGCGTAGTAGACGCCGAGAGTGATCAGCATCACCAACCACTTGAAGCGACGGAAAGCCCCCTCGGCCCGCTTCGGGTGGATCTTCTTGCGCGGGGCATAGAGCGGCTGCTGCTGGTCGCGACGGTTGACCGGCTGGACGTCGAATTGCTCGAGGCCGCTCCCTGCCGTCCCGTTGTGGTCAACCGTCGTCATCGGACCTCTCTCCGCCTACCCCGAGGCTGCGGCGCTTACTCGCCGCCGCCCAGGCCGTGCACATACACGGCCAACTGCTTCACCAACGCGTCGCCGAGCCGGTCGCCCCAGGCAGGCATCACGCCGTGCTTGGGATTGTTGATCTGTGAGACGATGTCCTGATGCGTGTCGCCATAGAGCCACAGCGCATCGGCCAGGTTCGGGGCACCCAGCTCCTTGTTGCCGTGCCCGTTCTCGCCGTGGCAGGCGGCACAGTTCTCGGCGAAGACCCGGGCTCCCTCGTCCATCGCGCCCTGGTCGTGCTCCAGACCGGAGAGCGCGCGGACGTAATGGGCGGCGGCCAGTATGTCCGCGCGCGGGAGGAGCTGGTCGCGGCCGAAGGCCGGCATCTCGGAGTAACGGGTGTCGCCGTCCTCCTCGTAGCGCACGCCGTGGCGGATGGTCTGGGCGATCTGCTCGATCGACCCGCCCCAGAGCCAGTCGTCGTCGTTCAGGTTCGGATAGCCCGAGGCCCCCTGCGCGCCGGAGCCGTGGCACTGCGAGCAGTAGACCTTGAAGGCCGAGGCTCCACCCGCGGTCGCGAAGCGCGTGAGTTCGGGGTCGGCCTGGATCTCGGCGACATCGGCCTGCCGGATCCGCTCCAGCATCTCGGTGCGCCCGGCCTCGATCGTGGCCATCTCCTGGTGCAACTCAGTCCGACTGGAATAGCCGGCCAAGCCCTGGGTCGCGCCCTCGATCAGCGGAATGGCCGGGTAGTAGATACAGTAGCCGATCGCGTAAACGATGCAGGCGTAGAACACCCACAGCCACCAGCGCGGCAACGGATTGTTCAGCTCCTTGATACCGTCCCACTCGTGTCCGGTGGTCTCGACATTGGTGACGCTGTCGATCTCCTTCTCGCTCATGGCTCAGTCCTCCTTAAGCGGGATGGTGGCGGCGTCGTCGGCCGATTTGCGACCACCCGGTCGGAATGTGTAGGCGACCACCCCCAGGAAGATGATCAGCATGTAGAGCAGCCCCCAGCTGTCGGCGGCCTGTCTCAGGCTGTCGTAGGTCATGGCGGGCCTCCTCAGCGGGCGTTGGCTTGGGGATCGAAGGTCGAGAAGTCGACCAGGGTCCCGAGCATCTGCAAGTAGGCGATCACCGCATCCATCTCCGTCAGGCGGGTCGGGTTGCCGTCGAAATCGCCGGTCTTGGCCTTCGGGTAGCGGGCCAGCAGCCCGTCCCAGTCGGCGTCCGGATCCGCCTGGGCCCGCAGATCGGCCAACGCGTTCTCGATCATCGCGTCGTCATAGGGCACGCCGACGACCCGGTTCGCCTTCAGGTGACCGGCGATGTTGGTCGTGCTCAGATCGGTGTGGGCCAGGAATTCGTAGGACGGCATGACCGATTCCGGCACCACCGAGCGCGGCTCCAGCAGGTGCTGAACGTGCCACTCGTTGGAGTAGCGGTCGCCGATGCGGGCCAGGTCCGGTCCGGTCCGCTTGGAGCCCCACTGGAACGGATGGTCGTACATGCTCTCCGCCGCCAGCGAGTAGTGGCCGTAGCGCTCCACCTCGTCGCGGAACGGCCGGATCATCTGGCTGTGGCAGACGTAGCAGCCCTCGCGCTGGTAGATCTCGCGCCCCTTGAGTTCCAGCGGCGAATAAGGACGCATCCCCTCCACCTTCTCGATGGTGTTTTGCAGGTAGAACAGGGGCGCGATCTCGACGATTCCGCCGATGGTGACCACGAGGAAGGACAGGACCAACAGCAGTGTCGCGTTGGTCTCGATCCGCTTGTGACTATCAAGGATCGACATCGTTTCCTCCGATCAGGCCGGTTGCGTCGAGACGGCGGCGATCGGCTGCTCGGCACGTTCACGCCCAAGCACGGTCATCGCCACGTTGTAGACCATCACCAGGCCACCGCTCAGGTAGAGGAGACCGGCCAGCATGCGGGCCACGTAGAAGGGATGCATGGCGTCGACGGTCTCGGCGAAGGAGTAGACCAGGAAGCCTTCCGGGTCGTACTCGCGCCACATCAGGCCCTGCATGATGCCGCTGACCCACATCACGCCGGCGTAGACGGCGATGCCGAGGGTGGCGAGCCAGAAGTGCCAGTTCACCATCCGCAGGGAGTACAGCCGCGGGCGGCCGTACAGACGCGGCACCAGGAAGTAGACGGCGCCGAACGAGATCATGCCGACCCAGCCGAGCGCGCCGGAATGCACGTGGCCGATGGTCCAGTCGGTGTAGTGGCTGAGCGCGTTCACGCTCTTGATCGACATCATCGGACCTTCGAAGGTCGACATGCCGTAGAACGCGAGCGCCATCACCATCATGCGGATGATCGGATCGGTGCGGATCTTGTCCCAGGCGCCCGAGAGCGTCATCAGGCCGTTGATCATGCCGCCCCAGGACGGCATCCACAGCATCACCGAGAACACCATGCCGAGCGTCTGCGCCCAGTCCGGCAGGGCGGTGTAGTGCAGGTGGTGCGGGCCGGCCCAGATATAGAGGAAGATCAGCGACCAGAAGTGCACGATCGACAGCCGGTAGGAGTAGACCGGCCGCTCCGCCTGCTTCGGCACGAAGTAGTACATCATGCCGAGGAAGCCGGCGGTCAGGAAGAAGCCGACCGCGTTATGGCCGTACCACCACTGGGTCAGCGCGTCCTGGACGCCGGAGAACAGCGAATAGCTCTTCGATCCGGTTAGCGACACCGGGATCGCCAGCGCGTTCACCACATGCAGCATCGCCACCGTGACGATGAACGACAGGTAGAACCAGTTGGCCACATAGATATGCGGCTCCTTGCGCTTCAGGATCGTGCCGAGGAACACCAGCAGATAGGCGACCCACACGATGGTCAGCCACAGGTCGATGTACCACTCCGGCTCGGCGTATTCCTTCGACTGGCTGTTGCCGAGCAGGTAGCCGGTCGCCGCCAGCACGATGAACGTCTGGTAGCCCCAGAACACGAACCAGGCGAGATCGCCGCCGAACAGGCGGGCGCGACAGGTGCGCTGGACCACGTAAAAGCTGGTACACAGCAGCGCGTTGCCGCCGAAGGCGAAGACCACGGCCGAGGTATGCAGCGGGCGGATCCGTCCGAAATTGAACCAGGGCTCGATGTTCAGGTCCGGCCAGGCGAGCTGGGCGGCGGCGACGACCCCGACGAGGAAGCCGACGACACCCCAGAACACCGTGGCGAGCACGCCGAGGCGCACCGGGCCGTCCATGTAGCTGTCTAGGTCGTCGGTCGCGGTCTCCCGACCGATCAGCCAGAAGGCCGTCAGCACGGCGACGATGAAGAAAAGATAGGCATGGAACTCATAAACCGCGTCCTCCGCGCCGGCCGCCATGAATAGGGCGAGCAGGGCCGCGAAGGTCGCGAGGGAAAGTTCGATCGCTTTAGACATGATCCGGATTCCCGCAGCGTGTGATTGACACGGTGCGGAAGGTGGCGATTTCGCTCGACCGTTTCCTTGATCTCGATCAACGACCGCCAGCCCGGCGTGGGGGCATCGTCGGACCACTCTTGGCTGCCGGAGAGCGGTCGGTATCAGCGGGGTCTTGGCGATGCGGGGTGGCGAAAGGCTGCAGTCGGGGTCGGCATGGGACAAGGGTGCCCGCCAGAACGATCGGGAGCCCAAGGTCGGCGGCGCCTGCGGTCCATGCCTTCGGGAAGCGGTCCGCAGGTTCGAAGGTTGTCACACCCGCATCCTGACGATCTGCGAGGAACTTGAGCAATTGGCCGACGGTCTGCCGGCCCTGCCGAGCAACGGCAGCCACCTGCGTCTGGCGCGGCGCATGGGGACGCTGCTGCGCGACTTGCATGCCCAGGAGGAGCAGGAGATCCTCCCGGTCCTGGCCTCGGCCCTCGGCGTCGAGCAGGTGGCCGACAGCATCGCGACCCTCACCGAGGAGCATCGCACCGACGAGGCCGTTGCTGACGAGGTCTGCGAGGTGCTGCTGGAATGGGCCGCCGGCGAGCGTCACCACGACGCCGCCACGCTGGGCTATATGCTGCGGGGGCTGTTCGACAATCTGCGGCGCCACAGTGCGCGCGAGCGAGACCAACTGATCGCGCCGGCCATCCGGCGGCTCACGTCAGGTTGAGCCGGTCGCATCCTTCAGGGTCTCGCGATCCGGCACGACGATGTGCCGGTTGCCCTCGATCTCGATCACTCCATCCTTGCGCAACGCGGTGAACTGCCGGCTGACGGTCTCGATGGTCAGGCCGAGATAGTCGGCGATCTCGGCTCGCGACAGCGGCAGTTCGAAGGTCACGCTGTCGCCTTCATGCTCGGGGTCGATGTGGTTGGCGATCAGGCTCAGAAAACTCGCGACCTTCTCCTTGGCGGTCATCCGGCCGAGCACAAGCATCCATTGCCGCGCCTCGTCGAGTTCCTTCAGGACCTGGCGAAGCAGCCGGTTCTCCAGCTCCGGGTTCGCGCCCAGCATCGACTCGAGCACGTCCTTGGGGAAGGAGCACAGCTTGACGTCGGCCGCGACCTCGGCGCCGAAATTACTCTCGCTCTGAAACGGGCGGCCGAGGAAATCCGGTGCGAACTGCAGTCCGACGATCTGCTGCCGTCCGTCCGGCATCAGCTTGGTCAACTTCACCGCGCCCGCCATGATGTTGGAGTAGGAATGGACCTCATCCTCTTCGTGGATCAGTTCCTGTTTGCGGGCGGCGGTGCGCTTGACGGTGTGTTTGCTGAGCTGCAGCAACTCGTCTTCGGACAGCGCGCCGCAAATTCCCTTGTGCCGCGCCTCGCAGGAGCGGCAGAGAACCGGAACATCTGAGTTGTGGACGTCTTCCCGCTCTGTCACGGAACACCTCGACGACGACGTTGCCGGCATAGTTGCCTGGGACTGAGCCCACGGCATCCTATCAAAGACCGGACGATGCGACAGCCTGTGCTGCCAACGGACACTAGAAACCGAACCGGCCCTTGAATGGCTGGCCGGTGCCGAGCGAAATCAGGTGCGCCGCCGCGACCAGCGCCAGGACGACGCCCAGGATCTGCAGAAACGTCCACGGGATCGGCAGGGGCGGATCCAGGGTCTCGCGCGGACGGCGCTGCATGTGCCACGCTAACGCGGCCAGCGTCAGGCTGGCGACCAGGATCACGAGCGTTGTGGACAGCGGCATGCGGGGCGACCTGCGTGGCAGAGGAGAAGTGCGATGAACGACATATCGGGCGACGGCCGGGGCATGCAATACGATCCGATGACTTTCGAGCCGCGGACCTATGTGGAGGGGACCGCCGCCTTCGCCGATGGTTCCGACAGTCCGAGCGCGTATCTGGAGCGCTGCCTCGACGTGATCGCCGCCCGTGAGGGAACGGTGAAGGCCTGGGTCACCCTGAACGAGGCCGGCGCCAAGGAGCAGGCCGACGCGTCGACCGCGCGCTGGAAGGCGGGGGCGCCACTATCGCCGATCGACGGCATGCCGATCGGGGTCAAGGACCTGTATATGACCAAGGACATGCCGACCCAGATGGGTTCGCCGCTCTATGCCGGCCGGATCACGGGCGAGGATTCGGCCCCGGTTCAGGCGTTGCGGCTGGCCGGCGCAGTGATTCTCGGCAAGACGGTGACGACCGAACTCGGGTTCTCCCATCCGGGGCCGACCACCAATCCATTCGACTCCGAGCGCACGCCGGGCGGCTCTTCCTCGGGCTCGGCGGCGGCGATCGGCGCCGCCATGGTGCCGGCGGCGCTGGGCAGCCAGGTGGTGGGCTCCATCGTCCGTCCCGCCGGGTTCTGCGCCAACACCGCGATCAAGCCAACCCTCGGTGCGCTACACCGGGGCGAGCGTCAGGGCCTCAGCCACAGCCATCTCGGCGTGCATGCGGGCTCAATCGCCGACATGTGGGGTGTGGCCCATGCGATCGCCCGCTTCGTCGGCGGCGATCCGGGCAGCCCCGGCCTGTACGGCCCCGCTGCGGCCCCCACGGCGGAGAAGCCGCGGCGGCTGATCGTCGTCGAAAGCGAAGGCTGGGAGAAGACCGACGACGCCACCCGCGGTGCCTTCGAGACCCTGATCGGGCGGGTCGCCGCCGCCGGTGTCGAGATCGTCCGCCGGGCCGGCCATGGCGATATCGAGGCATTCGAGGGCGAGATCGACGGCTCCCTGGCGTTGTGCCGCGACATCTGCGGGTGGGAACTGCTGTGGACCCTGCGCAATCTCGCCGAGAAGGATGTCACCCAGCTCAGCGAGAGCATGCGCACCCGGCTCTCTCTGGCCGAGGCAATGTCGTTGGATGACTACCGGGCGGCCCTGGCCAAGCGCGAGGCGATGCGCGGCCGGTTCCGGGCGGTGGCGGCGACGGCCGATGCGATGATCTCGCTTTCCTCGGCCGGTCCGGCGCCGCGCATGCGGGAGGCCGTCGGTCAGCAGGGCGAGCCGGGCGTCACCCACACCACGGGCCTGCCGGCCTACAACGCCTGGACCTCGGCGGTGGGCTGTCCCTGCGTGACCGTGCCGATGTTGGCGGTCGACGGCATGCCGGTGGGGGTGCAGGTGATCGGTCGCCACGACGACGACTGGCGCACCGCCGGCATTGCCGGCTGGGTGCAGGAGACGGTGGACCCGGTGGTGGGGTGAGGGTCCTCCCCACCTCTCCGATCTGTCGCCCCGGGACCCAACGGAGGACACGGTCCGGGTCTTGTCCCTTCGGGCCAAGCCGGGATGACAATCCGTGGGAAAAAGAATAGGCGCCGGAGATTTCTCCCCGGCGCCTTGTTTCGTCGCGATGGGACCGCCGTCAGTCGAGCGACTGGACGATCTCCTCGCACATCTTCTTGGCGTCGCCGAACAGCATCATCGTGTTGTCGCGGAAGAACACCTCGTTCTCCACGCCGGCATAGCCCGACGCCATGGAGCGCTTCACGAACAGCACCGTCTTGGCATTCTCCACGTCCAGGATCGGCATGCCGTAGATCGGGCTCGCCGGGTCGGTCTTGGCGGCCGGGTTGGTCACGTCGTTCGCGCCGATCACGAAGGCCACGTCGGTCTGGGCGAAATCGCGATTGATCTCGTCCAGCTCCAGCACCTCGTCATAGGGCACATTGGCCTCGGCCAGCAGCACGTTCATGTGGCCGGGCATGCGGCCCGCCACCGGGTGGATGGCGTAGCGCACCTTCACCCCCTTGGCCTTCAGCGTGTCCGCCATTTCGCGCAGGGCATGCTGGGCCTGGGCCACCGCCATGCCGTAGCCGGGGACGATGATGACCGACGACGCGCTCTCCATGATGAAGGCCGCGTCCTCGGCGCTGCCCGCCTTGACCGCGCGGTCGCCGCCCGGTCCGCCGGCCGCCGCCGCCTCACTCTCGCCGCCGAAGCCGCCGAGAATGACGCTGATGAACGACCGGTTCATGCCCTTGCACATGATGTAGGACAGGATCGCGCCCGAGGATCCCACCAGCGCGCCGGTGATGATCAGCAGGTGGTTGCCCAGCGTGAAGCCGATGCCGGCCGCCGCCCAACCCGAGTAGGAGTTCAGCATCGACACCACGACCGGCATGTCGGCGCCGCCGATCGGCAGGATCAGCAGGAAGCCGAGCGCCAGCGCGACGGCAAAGATCAGCCAGAACGCCGTCGGCGTCTGGTCGGTGCACAGCCAGACGACCAGCGCCAGCAGGGCGATGCCGAGCAGGGCGTTGAGCGGATGCTGGCCCTTGAACACCAGCGGCCGGCCGGTGACCAGCCCCTGCAGCTTGCCGAAGGCGATGATCGACCCGGTGAAGGTGATCGCGCCGATCGCCAGACCCAGCGCCATCTCGATCAGCGAACCGACCTTGATCGCGCCGATCTCGCCGATGCCATAGGCATCCGGCCGGTAGAAGGCGGCCACCGCCACGAAACAGGCGGCGAGACCGACCAGACTGTGGAACGCCGCCACCAACTGGGGCAGGGCGGTCATCTCGATCTTGCGGGCGATTACCGCGCCGATGGTGCCGCCGATCAGCAGGCCGACGATGATGACCTCGTAGGACTGCACGACCGGGAGGGTGAGGGTGGTGCCGATGGCCAGCGCCATGCCGGCCATGCCGTAGTAGTTGCCCGCGCGCGAGGTCGAGGGATGCGACAGGCCGCGCAGCGCCATGATGAAACAGACGCCGGAGACCAGGTACAGAAGCGAGGAAATGGTGCCACTCATGATTTGGGTCCTTCCCTCACTTCTTCTTCTTGAACATGGCGAGCATGCGTTCCGTCACCAGGAAGCCGCCGGCGATGTTCACGCTGGCAAGCACCACGGCGAAGAAGCCCATGACCGATGAGAAGTTCACGCTGTCCGGCCCGGCGGCGATCAGCGCGCCGACGATGATCACCGACGAGATCGCGTTGGTGACGGCCATCAGCGGCGAGTGCAGGGCCGGGGTCACGCGCCACACCACGTAATAGCCGACAAAGCAGGCCAGTACGAAGACGGTAAGCCCGACCACGGTCGGGTCGAGCCCGCCGCCATGGGCGACCTGGGCCGCCGGTGCGGTTACCGCGACAGTCTTGTCGACGGCCGCGGTGCCGGCCTGCGAGGCCAGATTGGCGGCTTCAGACGCAAGTTCGTGGGCCTCTGTGGCGAGGTCCTTGAGCTTGTCCGCGAGAGAAGTGTCCGTCATCAGGGTCCCTCCTTACGCCTTCGCGTCGCCGCTGGAGCCGTCGGCCCCTGGCGCCGCGCCGGGCTTGGTTTCAGCCACGGGCTTCGTTTCCGCCGGCTTGGCCTCGGCCGGCTTGGCATCCGATTTCGGCGCGGCTTTCCTGGCGGCCGGCTTCTTGGCCGGAGCCTTCTTCGCCGCCGGCTTGTCGGCCGGCTCGTCCGGCAGCGCCAGGATCCGCTCGTTGGTGATCGCGCCGTCCTTGGTGATGCTGGACGCCTTGATGATCTCGTCCTCCTCGTCGATCTTGAGCGTCTTGCTCTCCTTGTCGACGAGCGGGGTCAGGAAGTTCAGCAGATTCTTGGCGTAGAGCGCGCTCGCGTCCACCGCCACGCGTCCCGGCACGTTGGTGTGGCCGACGATGGTCACACCATGAACCTCGATCACCTCGCCCGGCTTCGACAGCGGGCAGTTGCCGCCCATCTCGACCGCCAGATCGACGATCACCGAACCCGGCTTCATGGTCTTCACCATGTCCTCGGTCACCAGCACCGGGGCCGGGCGACCGGGGATCAACGCCGTGGTGATGACGATGTCCTGCTTGGCGATGGTCTCGGCGATGAGCGCGGCCTGCTTCTTCTTGTAGTCGTCGCTCATCTCCTTGGCGTAACCGCCGGCGGTCTCGGCCTGCTTGAATTCGTCATCCTCAACCGCGACGAAGGTGCCGCCCAGGCTCTCGACCTGTTCCTTCGCCGCCGGGCGCACATCGGTCGCCGAGACGATGGCGCCGAGGCGCTTGGCCGTGGCGATGGCTTGCAGACCGGCGACTCCGGCCCCCATCACCAGAACCCGTGCCGGCGGAACCGTGCCGGCAGCCGTCATCATCATCGGGAAGGCGCGGCCGAAGACGGCGGCGGCGTCCAGCACCGACTTGTAGCCGGCCAGGTTCGACTGCGACGACAGCACGTCCATGGACTGCGCCCGGGTGATCCGCGGCACCAGTTCGAGCGCGAAGGTGCGCACGCCGTGTTTGGCGATCGCCTCGATCACCGCCTTGTCCTTGTGCGGCTCCATCAACGAGATCAGCAGCGCGCTCTTCTTGAGCAGCGTGATCTCGTCCTCGAGCGGCTTGCGGACCTTGAGGACGACATCGGCATCGCCGAGCGCCTCCTTCGCGGTCTTCACGATTTTCGCGCCGGCGGCGGAATAGGCGTCATCGGTCACGGCGGCGGACAGGCCCGCGCCGGATTCGATCGCCACCTCGGCGCCGAGCTGAATGTACTTCTTCACGGTGTCCGCAGAGGCTGCGACGCGTTTCTCGCCCTCTCGGCGTTCCTTGACGATGCCGATCTTCATGTTTGGGTCCCCGCTGGATTCCCTTTTTGCATGGACGGGTTATGCCGTGACAAGGCCCGAGAGCGCAAGTTGACGGCTGAGGCAATGCCCGTCCGCTGTTAACTGTGGCGGACTGTACCAGCGACAAGCGCGCGTTGCGCAATGGGATAGTTCTAAAATTCTTAAGACGGCTCGGAATCCAAAGGAAACCGGACGGAAAATTACCGGAAGGTCGCTCGTCGGCGGTCGATCTCCAGGCGCTGCAGGTCGGCATCACGCAGTTCGCGCAGCCAGCCATAGGCGCGGCGGCAGATCTCCGGCGGCGAGGTGGTGCTGGCCCCGGCCCGTGAAGTTCCGGGCTTGGAGCAATCCGCGTCGGCCTGATGCTGCAGTGCCGTCCATCGCGCCACGCGGCCCTGGTGCAGCGCCTCGTAGAAGGCGTCGCGGGCGCCCGGGGTCTCGAACAGCGCGCCGCGCAACCGCACCGTCAGGCGGAACGGTACCTGGCTGTTCGGCGGCGCACCTGCGGCGGGTCCCGGGTCGGCCATTGGCGAGAACGGCCGGTGCTCCACCGCCGCGCCCAGCACGCCCGGCAGCGGGCGCGGGTGCAGGATCTCCGTCGTCGCGAAATATCCCGGCGCCTCGCAGGTCACCTCGACAGGGAAGCCGAGAGCGCGCGGGTCGATGGTCATCGGCGCCAACTGCATGTCCCGCCGCGCGACGCGCCCGATCGCCCGGCAGCGCGCGTCGGATGGCACGGCCTCGACGATCGTGCGCTGTGGCGCCGGAGGCGACGGCTTCCGCTCCGCCGCCGGGCGCGTGGCACAGGCGGACAGGGCGAGGAGGAGGGCGAGGACGGATAGGGCGCGAATCATAGCTTATGGTACCGCGAGGCGGGCGGGTCGTGCCATAACCCGCACCCACTGAGCGCGCACCTGCCGTTCGCGCTTGTACGATGCGGAGATCATGATGTCCGACCGAACCCCGACGATCCGACTCAATAAGAGCGGGGGCGCGCGACTGCTGCGCGGTCACCCCTGGGGCTTTTCCAACGAGATCGTGATGTCGGCCGACGCCAAGGCGATGACGCCGGGTACGGTTGTCACCGTCGAGAACCATGCCGGCGAGGCGGTGGGCCGGGCGCATATGAACCCGCACAGCCTGATCGCGCTGCGCATGCTCGACCGCGCGCCGGAGACGGCGATCGACGTCGCCTGGGTCGCCGCACGTCTGGCGACGGCGCTGGCCTGGCGCGGTCGGATGTTCGACACCCCCTATTACCGCGTCGTCCATGCCGAGGCCGACGGACTGCCGGGCCTGATCGTCGACCGCTACGGCGATGTGGCGGTGATCCAGGCCAACAGCGCCGGCATGGATCTGATGATGCCGACGGTGGTCGAGGCGGTGCGCCAGGTGTTGGCGCCGGCGGCGATCGTGTTGCGCAACGACAGTCCGGTGCGCAAGCTCGAGGGACTGGACGAGGAGGTCCGGCTGGTCGACGGCCAACTGCCCGACCCGGCGCTGGTCTCCGAGGGCGGGGCGCTGTTCCCGCTCGACCCGATGGGGGGCCAGAAGACCGGCTGGTTCTATGACCACCGGGACAATCGGGCCTTCATCGCCCGCCTGGCGCCGGCGGCGCGGGTGCTCGACCTCTACGCCCATACCGGCGGCTTCGGCATCCAGGCGGCGGTGGCGGGCGCGGCGTCGGTCGACCTGATCGATCGGGCCGGTCCGGCCCTGGCGCAGGCCGCCAAGGCGGCCGAGTTGAGCGGTGTCGCGGACAAGGTCACCACCCGCAAGGCCGACGCCTTCGCCGCGCTGGAGCATCTGGTGAAGACTGGCGAGCAGTACGACATCGTGGTCTGCGACCCGCCGGCCTTTGCCCGCTCCAAGAAGGATGTCGGCCCCGCGGCCAAGGCCTATCGCAAGCTGGCGCGCATGACCGCGCAGATCACCGCGCCCGGCGGCGTCCTGCTGCTGGCGTCCTGCTCGCACCACATGGATCCGGTCTCCTTCGCCCAGCAGAATGCCCGTGGTCTTGGCGATGCCGCCCGCGACGGACGCCTGTTGCGGTCGGCCGGAGCCGGGCCGGATCATCCGGTCCATGCACATCTGTCGGAGAGTGCCTATCTGAAGGCGATGGTGTTCGCGCTCGACTGATCGGCGTGGCGCCGCACCGCTAGCTATCCGACCGGAGCGACCATGGCCGATCTCATTCTCTACGGCATGCCCCATTCCAATTTCGTGCGGGCCTGCGCGATGACCGCCCTGGAGAAAGGCGCGACCTACGCGGCGGCGCTGACCGGGTTCCGGGACATGCGGTCGCGCGAGATGCAGGCGGTGTCGCCGTTCGGCAAGGTGCCGGTGATGCGCCATGGCGATCTCGTGCTGTTCGAGAGCCTGGCGATCATGCGTTACATGGACCTCACCTTCGGCGACCCAGACGCGCTGCAACCCGCCGATCCGTTGGACCGCATCCGCATGGACCAGTGGTTCAACGCGGTTATGGGTACCGTCGACCGCCACGTGGTGCGGGAGTGGGCGCTTGAGCTGGCCTTTTCGTCAGGTCCGGATCGGACGCCGGATCACAAGCGCATCGCCCGGGCGAAGAAGGGGGCCGCGCGCGACCTTGCGGTTCTGGAGCGGGAGTACGCCCGGCAAGGATTTTTGGTCGGGAACGCAATTTCGCTCGCCGATATCCTGTTGGTCTGCACCCTCGACGTGCTTACCTTGATCGACGACGGCGAGGCGCTGCTCGATGCTGCGCCGGCGCTGGCGATGACGATGGACGGGCTGCGGGCGCGGGACAGCTGGCAGCAGGCCTGCCGAGGGAAAATTGCGCCGAACTGGTCGTCCTGAGCCGTTACGCCTGAGGCCGCGATACGTCGGTCAAACCGCCGGCCGTCCCGATGCCTTGTCCGCCATCCAGGCGTGCCATCGGCCATTGTCGAACGTGCTGCAGAGCAGCAGGTCGCGGAAGCCGCTGTCCAGCCGCCATTGCTCTTGCGCATTCAGCGCGGATTTCTCCAGCAACCGTTTGATGCCGAACAGCATGTCGATCGGGCCGTCAACCGTGCGGCGCAGCGGCAGGACGAGCCTGCATGCCGCCACGTGAAAGCTGGAGGGATTGTCCAGTCCGGTCCGGTAGAAGAACGGCTGACCCCGTTCTAGGCAGGCATCGAACAGGCACCGCCGGATCTCGTAGGTCGCTTCCGGCATGAGTTCGTCGAGGAACCGACCCTTGGGCTCGAAGCCTATCCCGTCCACCAGCTTGGTTCCCGCGATGACCGTCTGGTAGCGGCCGTCGCGCCATTCGTGGAGAAAGAACCAGGGGAGGATGCGCGTCGGCAGCGTCAGCATATCGACTTGCGCGCGGACGGGGATGCCGTCGGCCGCCGGCGACTGGCTGCAAAGCTCAAGCCAATGGTCGAACAATTCGGCGGCGATTCCATCCGGCGCGACGCCGGAATTCATCTGCTCATCGGACGTGTCAGATTCGGACACTGACCTGCTCCACGGCAATACAACTCAAAAAGGAAATGGCGCCGCTGCATTCCAAGGAAGGCCGGATGGGCGAGCGGTTTTTGGAAGAGGCATCCTTAGGCAGAAAAGTTAACAGATGGTTAACGTCCGGCCTGCGCAGCTAGCCCGCCACCTCAGTTGTCGAAGCCGTTGATCCAGGCGCCGTCTTTGAAAATAAGGCGAAAAACCATACCGTTAGTGCGGTTCTCTCTGGTCGGTCGATCCATGGCGCCGGCGACAGGGACATCGCTGAAGCCGATGGCGGAAACGAAATCCATCACGCCGCAGACCAGATTGACATCCGTGCCTCCGGTGCCGCGCATGGGTAGAAGAATGCGTCTGAAGGCAATATGCTCCCGCGTGGCCGCCGCGAGGGTCGCGCCATAGTAGACTGGGACCCCCTCGCCGGTGCACCGGTCAAACAACGCCCGCCGCGCCGGATAGACCTCCGGGCGCATCAGCTGGTCCAGGTACTTTCCGGTGGTCTCGGCGCCCATGTTGTCGATCAGCCGGGTCGAGGCGAGGCGGACCAGATAGCGATCGTCCCGGCGCTCGATCAGGAAGAAATGCTCACGGGTCGATTTCGGAATTGTCAGCAGGTCGATCTGATCCCGCGTCGGAACCGATGCCGGCGTGCCGCCCGTCCCGCAAAGCCCGCGCCAGTGGTCGAAGATATCCGCACAGATCCCGACCGGGCCGGCGACCGGTTCCAGACCCGGCGCGCGAGGTTTGCCGCTCGACGTCATCTTGAGTGGGCCGAATTGAAGGCGAGGTGCCGCAGCGCCTCGGTCGGCCGAGACGGCCGCGTCGTCGTCGAGTGGATCGCCACGCCCGCGCCGACCTCTTGATCTGTCTCCCCGCCATTGATGCAAGCCCAGACCTCGGCGGTGCCGCAACCCTGTATGTCAGTGGGACGGAAGGAGCGGCCGCCGGGCGGCGCGGAGTTATGGGCAGGCATGCCAGCGGCCGGCGCGGAATTCATGGGCGTAGAGGACGCCGCGATACCCGTCATCCATGCGTCGGCGTTCGGGCTGGTGAAGTTCGTTGGGGCCGAAGAATCGCATCACCCCGCAAATCATGTCGATCCCGGAATCGGCATCGGAGCGTACCGGCAGAAGGACCCGGCTGAAGGCGACATGCCCGCGCTCCGGCGCCGCCAGGGTGGCGCGGTAGTGGATCGCCACGGCCTGCTGGATGCAGCGATCGAACAGCACTTTGCGCTCCTCGTAGAATCGCCGACTGACCATCTCGTCGAGGAACCGGCCTTTGGTCTCGTGGCCGATGCCCTCGATCATCCGGGTTCCGGCGAGGCGCGAGCGATACCGCCCGTCGATCAGGTCGGTCATGTAAAAATTGGCGATCGTCGCCGGCGGCAGGGTCAGCAGATCGAACTGCGCTTTGACCGGAATGCCGTCGACCGCCCCGATGCTGCGTGACAACGCGAGCCAATGACCGAAGATCTCGCCGGATATACCGGGTGGCGGCGTTGCGGGGTCCATCAGCTTAAGCCCAATTACAGAGAAAAATAGTCTGTAAAAACAACCTAAGGGGTTTAAATCTGAATATTCTGTTAACGGCGCCGAGCCGATCGGCCGAAAATGCCGACGTCGTCGCGCGGGGCGTCATCGGCGGAGGCGGTTGCCAAATCGCGGCGGCCAAGGCGTCCGCCCCGGTCTGCGTCGCCGGATCCGCCGGACGGCAAATAACGGTCTGCTGCCGGCTACCAAACGCAAAGCCGACACGGCCACCTGACCCGCGTACTCAATCGATCTTCGTCCTCAATACCCGCCGATACTGCTCGCTGAGCCCAACAACCAACCCCACTTGGTCGCTCTATCGTCCGGCCCTGCGGTTTGGCGTGGCAGCCCTAGCGGGTCCATCGCCTCTCCTTCGCTGGGTTCCGACTGGAGCCGCTCTCGAAGGTCCGTCAAGAGCTCCAGCAACTTCCTTTCCGCCCAAGGTTCCGACCACATCGTCAGCACGATCTCTGCAAGACATCCAAGCCGTCGCTGGCCGGTCACGCCGAGATTGTACGGACCGTGAACCGTCACATACACGATCTGATCGTAGGAAACCTCGATGCCTCGGGCTTCATCGATCATGTCCGGTCACCCTGCAACGCGACCTATCAAGTTTCTTCGCGAACCGTGAGGACAAGTATGGGCCGTCAAGAAACCAACTGAGCCGCTTGGCCCATCCCTCGCGGGTGCCGTACCGTGATCCGGTCGCTCAACAGGGCTAGCCCGAAATCACGATCAGATGGAAACATCTGAGTGTATGAATTTGATTTATTTCCAATGAATTAGAGTGCGATTTACCGAGGTACATCAACAAAACACCGCTCCGCTAGAAGACCTTCGACATCGCGCGGGCTGAGAGTAAAGCCGGCGTGCCGACCGATCGACGGCGAATAGTACAGGTGGGCGTGCGAGACCAGCTTCATGACGCAGAGCAATCGACCAAACCCGGTGCCCGCCATACGCCGACGTGACAGAGCCCGTTCAATTTCCGGAGAGTAGCTCAGATCGGAAAAATGATTATTCTGCAAAACGCGACTAAACTATGTCGCTGAATTTTCGATCACATATCACTTAGGGGAATGTGGATATTGTTGGCGAATTTGCCATCGAATGAGATAGAGCGGTTGGCGGAGCTACGGCGGCTGTGTCTGTT
>JARGOG010000101.1 GCA_029212785.1 Thalassobaculaceae bacterium | reverse complement strand
GCGGCACAGGAGACCTTTCTCCAGGCGCTCCGGCACGCGGCGGTCTCGGTCCCGGCGCAAGGCCGGGAAGACGAGGGGGAGAGGAACTCGGTTCACGCCCGCCAGGGCGAAGTGTCGCGGTCGTAGTCGCGGACCACTTCGGCCACGCGGATGCGGTAGCGCTCGAACAAGCTGTCGCGGCCGGCGGTCTGGGCGTCGTGATGGGCCGCCTGCTCGCGCCAACGGCAGATCGCCGCCTCGTCCTCCCAGGTGGAGAGCGAGAGCACCTTGCCCGGCGTGGTCAGGCTTTCGAACCGCTCGACCGAGATGAAACCCTCGACCTTCTGCAGCGCCGACCGCAGGGACGCCGCGGTCTCGAAATACGTCTCGTGGCGGCCGTCCTTCGGCTCCACTTCGAAGATCACCACATGCATGTCAGTCCTCCGGCCCCAGCATCACTCCGGGATTGAACCGCCCCTCCGGATCCAGCGCCCGTTTCAGGCGCCGCATCAGATCGAGATCGAGCGCCGGTTTCAAGCGCGCCGCCGCCCCGACCTTACTGCGTCCCAGCCCATGCTCCGCCGCGATCGACCCTCCGAGCGCGCCTGCCACGGCATCGATCGATGCTGCCAGCTCCGGCCAGTGCGTCTTGAACGCGATCCCGTCGCTACCGGGGGGCGGATTGACGTTGAAGGGGATATTGCCGTCGCCGAGATGGCCGAACGGTATCGGCACCGCTCGCGGCGCGACGCCGGCGACAGCCCGGGTCGCCCGCTCGATGAACCGGGGAATCGAGGCCACCGGAACCGAGGTGTCGTTCTTCAGATTACCGGGGGTGCGAACCTGGGCGACCGCAAGCCCCTCCCTGAGGGCCCAGAGGGACGCGCGCTGCGCCTCCGACGTCGCCTGGACCGCGTCCAAGGCCTCGCCCGCCTCCAGCGCAGCGCCGACCGCCGCCTCCAGCGCCGCGTCGAGATCGAAGAACCGGCTGGCCGCCGTCAGCTCGACCAGCACCTGCCAGGGATGAACCGCCTCGAACGGCTCCCGCGTCCGCCCGATGTGGGCGAAATGCAGGTCGAGCCCGGTCCGCGGGATCAGCTCGGCCGCGGTGATCGCGTCGCCGGCCGCCGCTTGCAAGCGGGTGAGCAGCGCCAATGCCGCCGGCACTGACGACACCGCGATCAGGGCTGTCGCGCTGCGGGTTGCCGCAGGGAAGAGCCGCAGGGTCGCGGCGGTGACAATGCCGAGCGTACCCTCGGTGCCGATGAAGAGCTGCTTGAGGTCGGTGCCGGCATTGTCCTTGGCCAGCGCGCCGAGCCCGTTCCAGATTTGCCCGTCGGCCAGCACGACCTCCAGGCCCAGGATCTGCGACCGCGCCATGCCGTAGCGCAGAACGTTGTTGCCGCCGGCATTGGTGGAGACGTTACCGCCGATGGTCGAGGACAGGCCGCCATGGTGGATCGCCAGCAGCCGGCCGTGGGATGCCGCCTCGGCACGCGCATCCGCGAGACTCACCCCGGCTTCGACCACCATGGTCGACCCGGCGAGATCGACCGCGCGGATTGCCCGCAGCCGCTCGAGCGACAACACGATCGCCGATCCGTCATCCGGCGGCGTCGCTCCCTGGCAGAATCCGGTATTGCCGCCCTGGGGCACAATGGCGACCCCCGCCTCGGCACAGGACCGGACCACCGTCGCAACCTCGGATGTCGAGCGCGGCCGGACGATAGCGAGCGCCCGACCGGTGCGGGTATGGAGCAGGTCGGTTTCGTATCCGGCACGGTCGGCGGGATCGGTCAGGACGCCATCGTCCCCCAGATCCCGGCGCAACTCACGGCACAGGGTCTCAGGAAGCGCTGCGCCGTCCGCCATCCCTCAGGCTCCGACAGGACCGAGCCGGCGCTCACGCATCGTCGCGCAGCCAGGGAAGGGTCCCGACCTCGATCCCCTCATCGGCCAACGCTTCGCGCTCCTCGGCCGTCGTGTCGCCGTAGATGCCGCGCGGATCGGTGTCGCCGTAATGGATCTTGCGGGCCTCGTCGGCGAAGCGGTCGCCGACATTGTCGAAATTCTGCTCGATCTTGCGGCGCAGGTGCAGCAGCTCCTGCTTCAGGGCAAGCGCGGTGGTCGCCACCTGCTTCTGCTCCGTCTGCACCTCGGTGCCCGGTTTGGCATTCGGGTCCTCTGCCGGCACGGCGGCGGCGTCGCGGCGGGTACCCTGAATGGCCGGCGCCATCAGGGCGCGCGATACGGCGGACGAGCCGCAGGCAGGACAGGACAGAAGCCCCGATTCGGCCTGTTTCTCGAAGGCTGAGCTGTTCTGGAACCACGCCTCGAACTCATGCTCGGCGTGGCAACGCAGGCGGTAATGGATCATCGGTCAAACAATCTCCCACATGACGGTAATATAGCCGTCATCACCGGCCGTTCCACCAATCATCCGGAATCGCCGCACAGACAGAGGCCCGCAATGACCGCGACACCGTCCGATCTGGCACGCCTCGACCGCGACCACCACCTGCATCCCTTCACCGATCCGAAGGTTCTGCAGGACGATGCCCCGATCGTCATGGCCGGCGGCATGGGCAGCACGCTGTGGGATGAGGACGGCAAGCTGTATCTGGATGCGCTCGCCGGGCTGTGGTGCGTCAATGTCGGCTACGGGCGCAAGGAACTGGCCGAGGTCGCCGCCCGGCAGATCGAGCAGCTTGCCTACTACAACACCTTCTTCAAGACGACGACGGGCCCGACGGCGGCGCTGGCGGCCCGGCTGGCCGATCTGATGCCGGCCGGGCTCGACCATGTGGTTTTCGCCAATTCGGGCTCGGAGGCGCTGGATACGATCGTGCGGTTCTGCCGCCTGTTCTGGGAACTTCAGGGAAAGCCCGAGAAGACGGTGATGATCGGCCGCGAGGAGGGCTATCACGGCTCCACCCTGGCAACGATCAGCCTCGGCGGCACCGTCGCCATGCATGCCCAGGGCGGCCTGCCGCTCGCCGGATTCGCGCATGTGAACACAGCCTACCAGTTCCGCCACGGCGCACCAGGCGAAAGCGCCGAGGCCTTCGCCGGACGCGCCGCAGGCTGGGTCGAAGCGAAGATCCTGGAACTTGGCGCCGACTCGGTCGCCGGCGTGGTGGTCGAGCCGGTACAGGGTGCAGGCGGCGTCATCATTCCGCCCCCCGGCTACCTCGCCCAGGTGCAGGAGATCTGCCGGCGTCACGATGTGCTGTTCGTGCTCGACGAGGTGGTCAGCGCCTTCGGGCGCCTGGGCGCCTGGTCGGCGGCGGAGAAGTTCGGCCTCGCTCCGGACTTCATGGCGCTGGCCAAAGGGTTGTCCTCCGGCTACCAGCCGATCTCCGCGGTGATGATCGGCAGGCGTGTGGCCGAAACCCTGATCGAGAAGAGCGGCGGCCTCGCCCATGGCTTCACCTATGCCGGCCACCCGGTGGCGGCGGCGGTGGCGCTGGCCAACCTGGACATCATCGAGCGCGAAGGCCTGATCGGGCGGGTCGACGATGATCTGTCCGACTACTTCGCCTCGGCGCTCGCCCGGCTCGACGATCACCCGATGGTCGGCGAGGTCCGGTCTGAGGGTCTGATCGGTGCGGTCGAACTGGTGCAACAGCGGGATCCGAAGATCCATTTCGATCCGGAGGGGATCGTCGGCGCGGTGGTACGGGATCAGATGCAGAACCGTGGCGTCATCGTGCGCGCCGTGCGCGACGCCTTGGTGATCGCCCCACCCCTGGTCGTCACCCACCGCGAGATCGACCGCATCGCCGACACCCTGCGCATGGTGCTGGACGAGATTCTGGAGCAGATCGCCGTGGTCGGCGACGACCGGGCGCTGGCCGAGTTGACGGCTGGCGGCAAGGCGCTGAAGGGGCTGACCTGCCTGATCACCGGAGCGTCGCGCGGGATCGGCGCCGCCGTGGCGGAGCGCTATGCCGCCGAGGGCGCGCGGGTGGTTCTGGCGGCGCGCTCGCAAAAGGACCTCGATGCCGTCGCCGAGCGGATCCGCAAGGCCGGCGGACAGGTGGCGACCCTGGCCCTCGATCTCAACGACCCGACCGCCACCGAGAGCCTCGCCAAGCGGATCGGCGACAAGCTCGGACAGCTTGATGTGGTGGTGGCCAACCACGGCGTGCTCGGCGAGATCGCGCCCCTGGCCGAGGGGGCCGACGAAACCTTCGACCGGACGGTCTTCGTCAACCTGACCGCCACCTACCGGCTGCTGCGGGCGCTCGACCCGCTGCTGCGGGCCTCGCCATCCGGCAGAGCCCTTCTGGTAACCTCCGGGGCCGCCCAGGGCGCCATGCCGGACTGGGGCGCCTATGCCGCCTCCAAGGCTGGACTTGAGGCCCTGGCGCGCGCCTACGCGGCGGAGACGCGGTCGACGAGCGTGCGCGTCAACCTGATCGATCCGGGCGAAGTGCGGACATCCATGCGGGCCACCGCATTCCCGGAAGAGGATCCGAACCGCCTGCCGAAACCGGAGGAGATCACAGGGGTCTTTGTCCGTCTTGCCAGCCCCGCCTGCTCTTTCTCCGGAGCACGGGTGCCGGCCAGCGTGGAGGTCTAGCCATGCCGTCCGATCCGCAACCGCAACCCGAACAGCTCGATGCCCTAATGGAGCCGGCCCCCTGGGTCGCCCGGTTCGCCCCGATGGTGCCGACAGGCGGGACCGTCCTCGACGTCGCCTGCGGCAACGGGCGCCATGCCCGCATGTTCCGCGACCGTGGCCATCCGGTGGTCGTCCTCGACCACGACGTTGTCAGGGTGAGCGACATGGCCAGCGACCAGGAAGTCGAGATCGTCGCCCGGGATCTGGAGAACGGCCGCCCCTGGCCCCTGGAAGGACGCCGCTTCGCCGGAGTCGTGGTGGTGAATTATCTGTACCGGCCGCTGTTCAACGCGCTGGTGAAGGCCGTCGAACCGGGCGGGGTGCTGATCTATGAGACCTTCGCCGTCGGCAACGAGAAATACGGGCGGCCGAGCAACCCGGACTACCTGTTGCACCGCGAGGAACTGCTGATCGCCGTGCGCCCGGAGTTGCAGGTAATCGCCTTCGAGGACCTGGAGGAACACGCTCCCAGACCCGCGGTGAAGCAGCGGCTGGTGGCCGTGCGCCCCGCCTGAGGCGACACCCGACCGACTACTCGCCGGCCTGGCGCAGCTCGCCGCCGTAGACGACCGGATCGCCGAGCACCCGGTCATGGGTGAGCGACGGCACCTTGCCGCGCGCCGCGCCGACCTCGGCCAGATCGATCTCGGCGGTGATGACGCCGACACCCTCGCCGGCATCGGCCAGCACCCGGCCCCAGGGATCGACGATCACCGAATGACCGTAGGTCTTGCGCCCCTCGGCATGCTCGCCGGTCTGAGCCGCCGAGATCACGTAGCAGCCGGTTTCGATCGCCCGGGCCCGCTGCAGGACGTGCCAATGGGCCTCGCCGGTCACTTTGGTGAAGGCCGCCGGCGCGAAGATCACCTCGGCGCCCGCCTGGGCGAGCTTGCGGTAGAGATAGGGGAAACGGATGTCGTAGCAGATGGTCATGCCCATCTTGCCCCAGGGTGTCTCGGCGATCACCGCCTCGTCCCCGGCGCGATAGGTGTTGCTCTCGCGATAGGTCTGGCCGTCGCCGACCTGCACATCGAACATGTGGATCTTGGAGTAGCGGGCGACGATCTGGCCGCGGTCGTCCAGCAGGAAGCTGCGGTTGGCCATCTTGTCGTCGGAGACCTTGATGGAGATCGATCCGACCAGAAGCCAGATGCCCAGTTCCGCCGCAAGGCCGCGGAAAGCGGCGAGGACCTCGTGGGTCTCCTCGGGCTTCGCCTTGGCCAGCGCCTGATCGCGCTTCGGCTCGAGCATGCCGACGATCTCCGGCGTGGTGACGAGCTGCGCGCCGCGCGCCTTCGCCTCTCGGATCATCGGGCTGACCCGCTCGATATTTTCGAGCGGGTCGCGGGTGGTGTTGGTCTGAACGCAGGCAACTGTCAGACGGGTCATCGAAGACCTCCGGGCGTGAAAAGCTGTCGCTCGATCCCGGTCAGGCTGAAGCCTCAGACCAGGGAAACGCCGAGCAGGTGATCCAGCTTACCGGTCCGCTCCAGTTCCGCAAGTTCATCGGAGCCACCGATGCCTTCGCCGGCGATGAAGATCTGCGGAACGGTGTGGCGGCCATCCGCCCGGTCGCTCATCTTGCGGCGAGCGTCATTGGATCCGCCGACGTCGTACTCGACGTAATCCACTCCCTTGGTCGCCAGCAGCGACTTCGCGCGATAGCAATACGGACAGAACATGGTCGTGTAAATTTCAACTCTGGCCTCTTTGGCCATATTGGACCCCTCCTGTGAAAGCACGCGTCGCCGTGCAGTAGATAAGAAAAGTCCGGTCTCTTTGCAAAGCGGTCTCATTTGCGTGACTTATGCCACACGGGCCAGACTCAGCACATTGACCGCACCCGCACCCGCCCGTCGGAGCACACGGGCGCACGCGGAAACCGTGGCTCCCGTTGTAAAAACGTCGTCAACAAGCGTTATTCGACGACCATCGATCACTTCCCCGTGCCCATCGCAGTTATTCCGTAGCGCGAATGCTCCGCGCACGTTTAACGACCTCTGATACGCCGATTTTCGACCCTGACTGGGCGTTTGACGTGTTCGGACTAGTAAACTGTCGACAACTTTCAGGCCGGAATCGCGTCCCAGAGCCTGTGCCAGGACCGCCGCCTGATTGTATCGGCGGGACAATAACCTCCATCGGTGGAGCGGGACCGGCACGATCACGTCCGTCTCCTCCAGGAGGTTTGCGCCGGCGGCGCGCATCCAGGCGGTGAACAGCGGCGCCAGGGTCAGTCGGTCGGCATGCTTGAACGATAGGATCAGCGACCGCGTGGTATCGTCGTAGAGCACCGCCGACCGCGCCCGGTCGAAGTCCGGCGGCCTGGCCAGACAATCGCCGCAGACGGCGCGGCCGAACGGCCGGATCTCGAACGGAATGCCGCAGACCTCGCACATCGGTTCGCCGATGAAGGTCACTTTCCGCCAGCACGCCAGACAGAGCGCGGCGGCCCCGGTCACATCGACACCGCAGCACCCGCAACGCGGCGGCAGCAGAAGATCGAGCAGGCGATGGGCCAGCATCGCGGCGGAAGATGTGGCGGACGAGCGGGTGGACATGACGGACCCATGGCAGACGCAGCGCGGGTTTTCCTTCCTCTGTCCGAACGCCCACGCCGTATGGCGGCGAAGGGTTCCGAGTTCATCGAGGCGTTCAACGGTCGTCTGAGGGTGGAATGCCTGAACGCCCGTCGCCATTGCCGCTCGGACCAATGGCGCGCCAAATGGCGATTTCCTGAGCCTGGCCGATGCGATGGAAAAGCTGGAGGCTTGGCGTAGAGACTGTAGCGAACAGCGGCCCCACGGCGCGTTCGGCAACAAGGTCCCCGCAGCGCTCATGAAATCAGCACACGCTGCCGGCCCGTGATGCTGACCAGAACCCGCAGATAGTCTAGTATCCTGGGCAACTGTGAATACCTATGAGCGGGCCCCCAGGCATCGAACGTGTGGCTTCCTATGCCGCGCCGATGCTCAAGAGAGAAATGATCCCATCCGTGAAAACCGATGCGATGCGTGTGTTCGACCGAGCCCTGCTGCGCCGCCGCCGCGAGCGCGCCCATGCGGGCTATGACGGCTACGCCTTCCTGGAGGAGGAAGTCGCCGACCGCCTGGCCGAGCGGCTGGAGGATATCCGCCGCGGCTTCCCGCTGGCGCTTGAGCTTGGCGCCCGTTCCGGTGGGCTCGGCCGGGCGCTGCGGGCCAGCGGCAAGGTCGGCACCCTGATCCAGAGCGACCTCGCCCCCGCCTGGGCGACGGCGCGCGCCGATGACGGGCCGGCCCTCGCGCTCGACGAGGAGTTCCTGCCGATCGCCGACGGGTCGCTCGACGCCGTGTTCGGCGCGTTGTCGCTGCATTGGGTCAACGATCTGCCGGGCGCGCTCACCCAGATGCGCCGGGCGCTGAAACCGGACGGGTTGCTGCTGGTGGCACTGCTCGGCGGCGAGACCCTGGTGGAGCTGCGCGACGCTTTCGCCGAGGCGGAGGTGGCGGTCACCGGCGGGCTCAGTCCCCGGGTGTCGCCCTTCGCCGACCTGCGCGACGCGGGCGGGTTGCTGCAGCGCGCCGGTTTCGCCCTGCCGGTTGTCGATGCCGACACCATCACGGTGACCTACGACACCGCCCTGCACCTGATGCGCGACCTGCGGGGCATGGGGGAAACCAACCTGGTGCTGGAGCGCCGCCGCGCACCGATGACCCGCGGCCTGCTGGAACAGGTGGCGCAGGTCTACGCCGAGCGTTTCGCCGGTCCTGACGGACGGATCCCGGCCCGCTTTCAGATCCTCTACCTCACCGGCTGGGCGCCGGCGGCAAGCCAGCCGAAACCGCTGCGCCCCGGCTCGGCAACCAGCCGCCTCGCCGCAGCACTCGGCGGGTCGGAGACCGGCACGGGCGAGCTGCCCGGCTGAGAGGCGCGGCCCCTCCCTATTTCCGACTTCCTGGACGACCCGAAGGGACGATCCAGGACCGTGCCCCCGGCGTCCAGGATCCCGGATGACTCCCTACGGGCGTCTCCAGGAAGTCGACGAAAGGCAATGGGGCAAGAGGGATAGGATTGGAAAAGCGAAGCCCCCTCCGCTAGACCCCGTCCCGGTCGGAGGCCTGCCAGTCCTGCCACGTCTCCTCGCCGACCTGCTCCAGGATGAAGTCGCGGAAGGCGGCGATATGCGGCTCGTCGGCGCGGGCCTTGTCATAGACGAACCAGTAGCCTGCATCCTCGTCCAGGTAGGAATCGTGCAGCGGCAGCAGCAGGCCGGCGCTCATCGCCTCGCGGGCCAGGGCGAAACGGCCGAGCACCACCCCGTGGCCGGCCAGCGCCAGGTCGAGCATGGAGCCGGCGTCGTACAGCACCGCGCCGGAGGACACATCGGCGTCGGGCATGCCGTTGTTCTCGAACCAGCGCCGCCACCAGAGCCGCGTCTCCTCGTGATGCAGCGGCAGTCGGGCGATGGTCGCCACCGGTAGCGGCAGGTCGCCGGCCGACAGCCCGAACTTCTCCAGCAGGCCGGGCGAGGCGATCGGCCGGGCATGGCCGCTGATCAGCCAGTGCTGTTGCAACCCCTCCCAGCCGCCACGCCCATAGCGCAGGCCGACATCGATCGCCCGCTCGCGGCGCAGGTCGACCAGCCGGGTCGAATGCTCCAGGCGCACGTCGATCTCCGGGTGGCGCTCGCTGAAGGCCGGCAGCCGCGGCACGATCCAGCGATACGCCACCGACGGCGCCGCGGTGATGGTCAGGGTCCGCCGGTCGCCGGTGGCGGACACATCCGCCAGCCGCGCATCGATCGCGTCGAACGCGTGCGCCAGCACCGGCAGCAGGTCGGCCCCGGCCTCGGTCAGCCGGATACGGCGATGCTCGCGCCGGAACAGGGGCTGGCCGATCCATTCCTCAAGCGCCTTCACCTGGTGGCTGACGGCGGCATGGGTCACCGACAGCTCGTCCGCCGCCCGGCTGATGCTCTCCAGCCGGGCCGCCGCCTCAAAGGCGCGCAGCGAGTTCAGCGGGGGAAGCCGTCGGGACATTCGATAGTTTTCCTAACACCAACCGTGAGAAAGCATCGTTTGAGATAACCCGTTCTCCGGCGCAGTTTCAAGTCATCGAACGGCGACATGGCCGTCGGTTTCACGAAAGGAGAGATAAAATGATCGGAAGTCATCTTCTGCTGCTCGCCCACGCTGCAACCGGCGGTCCCGGGGACCAGATCGAACGTCTGATCCAGGGACGCTACGTCGCGTCGCGCCGGCATCCGGAGCCGATGGAGCACCCGGCCGACGGTCGTCGCAACACCCGCCGCCGGATCCTGGGCCTGTTCTGATCCCACCGCCTCCAGGTGCGGAGGATCAGCCGATCATGTCCTGGATCATCGCCACCAACGGGGCGTCGGCCGGCGGCATCGGGTAGTCCCGAAGCTGCATCGGCCGAACCCAGGCGAGGTCGGCATGCTCGCGCCGCGTCACCTCGCCCTTCCAGCGCCGGCAGACGTAGAGCGGCATCAGCAGGTGGAAGTCGTCATAGGCATGACTGGCGAATGTCAGCGGCGCGAGGCAGCTCTCATGGGTGTCGATCCCCAACTCCTCGCGCAGCTCGCGGATCAGGGCCGCCTCCGGTGTCTCGCCGGGGTCGACCTTGCCGCCGGGAAACTCCCACAACCCGGCGAGCTTCTTGCCCTCGGGCCGCTTGGCGATCAGCACCCGCCCGTCGACATCGACCAGGGCGACCGCCACCACCAGCAAGATCGGAAGACTGCCCCCGGCCTGACTGATCCCGGCCATGACTGGGCCTAGCTGCGGTAATCGGCGTTGATGTCGATATAGCCGTGGGTCAGATCGCAGGTCCACACGGTCGCCCGTCCCCGACCGACCCCGACATCGACGTCGATGTCGATCTCCCGGCCCTTCATATGGGCGGCAACCGGCGCCTCGTCATAGCCTTCGACCCGCATTCCGTCGCGGGCCACGGCGACGCCGCCGATGGCGATCGCGAGCTTGTCGCGGTCGGCCTTCTGACCGGATTTGCCGACCGCCATGACGATCCGGCCCCAGTTGGCGTCCTCGCCGGCGATCGCCGTCTTCACCAGGGGCGAGTCGGCGATAACCATGGCGATCCGCTTGGCCGCGCGCTCGGAAGCGGCACCGGTGACGGCGATGCGGACCAGCTTGCTCGCCCCCTCGCCGTCGCGCACCACCTGCATCGCCAGGTCGTGCAGCAGATCCTCCAGCTTGGTGCGGAAATCGCGCAGGGCCGGATCGCCGGCGCCGTCCACGGTCACATGGGCGGCCCCCTTGCCGGTGGCGAAGAGCAGGACCGTGTCGCTGGTCGACTGGTCGCTGTCGACGGTGACCGCGTTGAAGCTGCGGTTCACGCCGCGGGTCAGCAACGCCTTCAGCACCGGCGCGGGCAGTGTCGCGTCGGTCACCACGAAGGACAGCATGGTCGCCATATCCGGGGCGATCATGCCGGATCCCTTGGCGATCCCGTTGATCGTGACCGGCACGCCGCGGATGTTGGCGGTGCGGGTCGCCGTCTTGGCGAAGGTGTCGGTGGTCATGATCGTGGCCGCCGCCGTCGGCCAGGCATCGGCCTCCAGCTCGGCCTTGGCCGCCGGCAGATGCTCGACGATCCGCTCGTAGCGCATCGGCTCGCCGATCACGCCGGTCGATGCCAGCAGGATCTCCGAGGCAGAGCAGCCAAGCGCCGCCGCCGCCGCCTTGGCGGTCTCGGTACAGGCCAGGGCCCCGTGCGCGCCGGTGAACACATTGGCGTTGCCGGCATTGACCACCAGACCACGGGCGGTTCCGGACGGCAGGTGCTTGCGGCACCAGTCGATCGGGGCGCCCGGCATCTGGTTGCGGGTCAGCACACCGGCCACCGTCGTGCCCGGCGCGAACTCCATCAGCAGAACGTCGCGGCGGCCCTTGTAACGGACCCCCGCCTCCCGTGCCGCCATACGGCAGCCGGCGATCGGCGGCAGGGTCTGTTTCTTGGTCGGCGCCAGAGGGGAGACCGGCAGCGATTTCATCGTCTTGATTCCGTCAGGTTTGCGGTCTACGCGGTTTCGCGATCAGGCGCCCGTCACTGCGCCGCCGGCAACGGGTTGCCGGTCGGTCCGAACCGCTCGACCTTGGACTCGCCGCGCAATTTCTCCAGCCGCGCCTGAATCAGCTCGCGGGTCATTTCGGCGGTGAGCTGGTCGTGCATCTGCTCGAAAGCCGGCGCGTCGGCCACGCGCTTCTCCTCCAGCAGGATCACATGCCAGCCGAACTGGCTCTTCACCGGGTCCTTGGTATAGGCGCCGGGCTCCAGGGCGAACGCCGCCTCGGAGAATTCGGGTACCATTTGGCCAGCCTTGAACCAGCCGAGATCGCCGCCCTGGGCGGCCGACGGACCGGTCGACTTCTGCTCGGCAAGCTTGGCGAAATCCGCGCCATCGTCGAGAGCCGCGATAACCTCGCGCGCGCCGTCTTCGCTCTCCAGCAGGATGTGGCGGGCCTTGGCCTCCTCCTCACCGGACTGACCGCCGACGGCCTCGTCGTAGCGTTTACGCAGCGCCTCCTCGGTCACTTCCGAGGCAATGGTCTGGGTCAGATAGGCCTCGGCGATCACCTGGTCGGCCGCTTCCTTGATCTTCGCCTTCACCTCGTCCTGATCGGCCACGCCGCTCGCGCGGGCCGCCTTGGTGATCAGGATCTGATCGATGGCGCGGTTCAGCATCGGCTCGTAGATCGCCTCAAGCGGCACCTGCTGATACTGCGCCGGCAGTTGACTGCGCATGGCCATCAACTCGCCGAGCGTCACTTCCTCGTCGCCGACCCGTGCCACCACGGTGGACAGCTCCACCGACGGCGTCGCGTCTGCCGGCGCTGCGGTCTGCGCGGTTGCCGGAGCGGAGAGCGCAAGGCTGAGCACCACCGAGGCGACGGCGGTCACGTGACGCAGAGAAAGCATGGAATATCCTTTCGAAACCTTATCAACGGGCGGAGCCCCGGTCGGTATTCTCGCGGGCGCGAGCCCGCGGAAGTCTTGGTCGCGGGAGGGGTATCAGATCGCCCGTTAAGTCACAAGGAAGCGCTGCGACACAACGATACGGCGACAAAGTGGCGCCCATCAGCGCGGTCCAGAGGTATCATCCGGTCCAGGCCGGATCGAACGGAATGTGGACATCCAGGTCGATCACCCAACCGCCGTCCCGCGCCGGATCGAAGTCGCTGCCCTCCGAGCGGATCAGCACACAGACCCCCTCGGTATCCTCGCTGATGCCGAAACGCGGCAGGTCGCGGCGCACCTTGTCGACGATCGCCGTCGCCGTCTTAGCGTGGCTGTCGGTCTCACCGGAATCGACGAAGAAGCCCGGGCTCGGCTGACTTACCGCGCCCGAGGCCCGGATATCGAACACCACGCCTCTGGTCCGGAAAGCGAAGGTGGTGCGGAAAAACACGCCGCCGACGTCGATCGACAACCCGCCGTGACCGGCATCGACCGTGATCCGGACATCCTCGAAGGAGATTCCAACCGGCAGACGTTCATGATCCGCCGCATAGGTACGGTACTGCGTGATGGCGACCCGCACCCATTCCAGCGCTTCGACGGTGAATTCCTCGACCAGACCGGCGGTCTGTTCCGGCGAGACGCCGAGCAGGGTCTCCGCCATCTGCCGCAGCGCCTGGCCGGCGCGCCGAAGGATCGCGTTGAGATCGCCGCCGCCAAGAATGGCCGCCGCCCGCGACATCACCACCTCGGGCTCGCTGACCGCCGCCCCGGCGCCGCCATAAGCCCGGTTGGCGCGGCGCATTGCCGCGCGCCGTTCGGGCGTTACCGCCTCGCGGACCGTGTCAGCGGCGGCATCGTCGTCGCCGTCACCGGCCCGTCTGATCGGGTCCTCCGGACGCTCTCCCCGCCGGCGCACACGCACGTTTCCCGCCCCCGTCACGGTCTGCACCGCGACAGGAAGACTGGGGGCAGGAGGAATGATGCCTTGGACCATGATTTGTTAAGAATGCGTTAACCAGGATACAAACGCAATAAATCCGGCGCCAATCCGCCAGAAAAACACGTGCCCGGCGTGCGTTGACAGGGCAGGGCGCGCCGCCTAAATCTCCTGCTCGAACCGCCGCGTCGGCTGGCGCGCGCTCATTTCGGGGACCATCCATGTTCGGCGGCATTGCCAGAGCCCTGTTCGGCTCGCAAAATGATCGTATTCTCAAAGGCTTGCGCAAGCACGTCGACGCGGTCAACGCATTAGAAAGCGAGATGGAGGCGCTCTCGGACGAGGCGCTCCAAGCCAAGACCGGCGCCTTCCGAGCGCGACTTGCCGCCGGAGAAACGGTCGACGACCTCATGGTCGAGGCGTTCGCGGTGGTCCGCGAGGCTGCCAAGCGGGTCCTCGGGCAACGCCATTTTGACGTCCAGCTCCTCGGCGGCATGGTCCTGCACGAGGGCAAGATCTCCGAAATGAAGACCGGCGAGGGCAAGACGCTTGTCGCCACCCTGCCGGTCTATCTGAACGCGCTGCCGGGCAAGGGCGTCCACGTGGTCACCGTGAACGACTATCTCGCCCAGCGCGACGCCGGCTGGATGGGCCGGGTTTACAACTTCCTCGGCCTGACGGTCGGCTGCATCGTGCACGGGCTCGATGACGCCCAGCGCAAGGCCGCCTATGCCTGCGACGTGACCTACGGCACGAACAACGAGTTCGGCTTCGACTATC
>JARGOG010000100.1 GCA_029212785.1 Thalassobaculaceae bacterium | reverse complement strand
TCCCAGATTTTTCTCTGCCTCTTCCTAAACTAAGCGATCCCCATAGGGGAATGGCGGAAACCGCGAGTACACGTGCATGAAGCGAATGGCTGTGCCAGCAATGCGAGGTATTAACGTTCGTTTACCATCTTGACTCTCAAGAGCTTAGCTTTCGACACTTGGTGTCCAATCAACGATCCGGGATCACCGGACGTGAATGCTCAAATGAGCTGGAGGAAACGTCATGAAGTCCACCAAGTACGCCCGCCGGGCGGCTCTGTCCGTGCTTGGCGCGGCGGCGGTCGCCCTACCGATCGTCTCCCTGACGCCGGGGCCGGTCCAGGCCGCTGATCCGATCCGGATCGGCGTGATCTACGATTTCACCGGGCCGTTCGCGGCCGGCGGATCGACGGCTGCTGCCGTCGGCAACGAGATCGCCGTCGAACTCATCAACGAGCAGGGGGGCGTTGAGGGTCACATGATCGAGACCATCGTCGCCGACGCCCAGTCGAAGGCCGAGGTCGCGATCAACGAGGCCACGCGCCTGCTCGATCAGGAGAATGTCGACCTGATCATGGGCGTGTTCTCGTCCGCCCATTGTGTGCCGATGGCGCAGAAGGTCGATGCCCAGCAGAAATTCATGTGGGCCAACGTCTGTGTCTCGTCCGCGGTGTTCAAGGACAAGAACCTGAAATACGTGTTCCGCGGTCAGGTCCATTCCGATCAGTTCGGCTGGGCGTCCTGCACCTTCCTGCAGGAATATGCGGAGAAGAAGCTCGGCGTGAAGCCGGAGGACCTGAAGGTCGCGATCATCCACGAGGACGGACCCTACGGATCCGGCGTGGCCTCGGGCAACGAGGAGACCTGCAAGGAATACGGCATGGACGTCGTGCTGAAGGAAGGCTACTCGGCCACTGCACCCGATCTGTCCAGCCTGGTGACCAAGCTGCGCCGGGCCCGCGCCGACGTCATCCTGCACACCGGCTACAATCCGGACATCACGCTGTTCCTGCGGCAGGCCAAGGAGCAGGGATTGAAGTGGAAGGCCCTGATCGGCCATGGAGCCGGCTATGGCCAGATCGACAAGCTGACCGAGGCCTTCGGTGAGGATGTGGATTACATCTACAACACCGATCCGGTGGCGGCCCAGCTTCTCGATCCCTCGACCCTGGCGCCGGGTCTGGGCGATCTGACCGCCGAAATGGTCAAGCGCTACAAGGAGAAGACCGGGGCGAACGAAGTGCCGCCGCACACCTCCATGGGCTTCAACCAGGCTTGGATCTTCTTCACCGACGTGCTGCCGCACGCCATCAAGAAGTATGGTGGATACGATCCGGAATCCCTGCGCAAGGCAGCGCTGGACACCGACATTCCGGTGGGCGGCACGGTCCAGGGTTATGGTGTGAAGTTCAATCCTCCGGGCCACAAGATGGCCGGTCAGAACGAGCGTTCTTCGCCGGTCGTCATGCAGTACGTGGGCGGCGCGACCAAGATCGTCTGGCCGACCGCGATCCAGACGATGGATCCGGTGCTTCCCCTGCCGGAAGGCCACACCTACGCGCGCTGACGTCGATCTAGGCGTTCAGATACCGATCACGTCGACACAAGGGGTTCGGCGATGGGAGAGATGTTGCAGGTCCGCGGCCTGACCAAGAAGTTCGGCGGCTTCACGGCCGTCAGCGAGGTCGCGTTCGATCTGGATGAGGGCGAAATCCTCGGACTGATCGGACCAAACGGTTCGGGCAAGAGCACGACGTTCAATCTTATCGCCGGGGCGCTCACGCCGACCGCCGGTACGGTCACACTGGAGGGGCGGGACATCACCGGTCTCGCCCCCACCAATGTCTGCCACAAGGGCGTGGCGCGGACCTATCAGATCCCGCGCCCGTTCCGAAAACTGACGATCCTGGAGAACGTGGCGCTGTCGGCGTATTTCGGCGCCGACGGCTCGATTTCCCGCGAGGAGGCCTGGAAAAGGGCCGAGGATGCGCTGGACCTGACCCAGTTGCCGGTCGATGCCCAATCCCGGGTCGATGGTCTGGGAGCGGCGGGTCTCAAGAAACTCGAACTCGCCAGGGCGCTGGCCACCCAACCGCGCCTGCTCCTCGCCGACGAGAGCCTCGGCGGCCTCGACGAGAAGGAGATGGGGCAGGCGGCCGATATGCTGAGCCATATTCGGGAACGGCGCGGCATCACGATCATCTGGGTCGAACACATCATGGGCGTGCTGATGCGGGTCGTGGACCGCTGCATCGTGCTGGACCACGGCGAGATCATTGCCGCCGGGTTGCCGACCGACGTGGCGCACGATCCCAAGGTTGTCGAGGTCTATCTCGGCACCGATGCCGAGTCGGTGCAAAGCCAGGTCGCCGGCCGCGTTGCCGGTGCTTCCGAAACAGTCGGCGCGTGACGGGGGGCGGCATGCTGGAATTGAAGAACGTTTCCGCCGGCTACGGCACCTTCCAGGCATTGTTCGATGTCAGTCTGGAAGTGCGTGCCGGCGAGGCGGTGGCGGTGATCGGCCCGAACGGCGCGGGTAAGACCTCGCTGCTGCGGGTGATCTCCAAGGTCATCGACCTGAACGGCGGCGAGATTTCGATGGAGGGCGCCTCGCTGAACGAGGTGGCGGCGCACCGGATCATCGAACTCGGCATCGCCCACGTGCCGGAACATCGGCGCCTATTCCCCCGGTTGACGGTCGAGGAGAACCTGAAGATGGGGGGCTTCATCGCCGATGCCCGGGCCCATTTCGACGAGCGGCTCGACTATGTCTACGAGCTGTTCCCACGCATGAAGGAGCGCCGTCACCAGCTCGCCGGGACCATGTCCGGCGGCGAGCAGCAGATGTGCGCCATCGGCCGAGGGCTGATGTCAGGACCGAAGCTGCTGCTGCTGGACGAACCGTCAGCCGGATTGGCGCCGGTCATCGTCCAGCAGGTTTTCGACCTCGTCAGGCGGATCCGCCAGGAGGGCTACACCGTGCTGATCGTCGAGCAGAACATCCAGCAGGTCCTCAAGGTGGTGGACCGCGCCTACCTGCTCGAGGTCGGTCAGATCAAAATGAGCGGATCGTCCCAGGAACTCCTGGAAAACGACGAAGTCCGCCGCGCCTATATCGGCCTCTGAGGGAGGGACGTTCATGGACTTTCCGCTTACCGATCCGTTCTTCTGGGAGACCGTCATTCAGGGCCTGCTGTTCGGTGGCGTCCTGGCCCTGCTGTCCCTCGGACTCAACATCGTCTTCGGCGTCATCGACGTGGTCTGGATCTGCTACGCCGAGCTGATCATGCTGGGCATGTACACGATCTACTACCTGTACAGCGATTTCGGCGTGCCGCTGCCATTGGCGATGGTCGCCGGCGTGCTGATGGTGGCGCTGCTCGGCGCCGCCCTGCACCACTTCATCATCCGCCCGATCCTGCATACCGAGCCGATCAATCAGCTGTTGGTCACCGGCGGCGTGCTGTTCTTCCTGCAGGGCTTCGCCACGCTCGCCTTTTCGGTCGAGTTCCGCAATCTCGGCGTCTCCTTCGGCAGCATCGAGGCGGGCGACATGTACATCCCGACGACGCGCCTGCTGGCCTTCGTGGTCAGCCTGGTCGCGGTTGTCGTGCTCTGGCTGTTCCTGAAGAAGACGTATCTCGGCACGGCGATCCGCGCGATCAGCCAGGATCGGGACATCATGCCGCTGATGGGGGTGAGCCCGGGCAAGATCTATCTGGTCACCTCGGCGTTGGGCGGCGGCCTCGCCGGGCTCGGCGCCTGCCTGCTGGTGCTGCTCTACGACATTCATCCGGCGATCGGACTGACCTTCGGGCCGATCACCTTCATGGTCTGCGTCATGGGCGGGCTGGGGAACATGATTGGCGGGTTCATCGCCGCCTTCATCTTCGCCGAGTTCATCGCGCTCGGTGGGTTCTACGCCGAGATCGAGTGGGGCTACGTGATGGCCTTCGCCTTCTTCATCGTCATGATGTTCATCCGCCCGCAGGGCATTCTCGGATCGAAGAGCTGAGGGGGCGGGGATGACCATTCCGACACTCATCAAAGCGGCGGGCTTTCTCGCCATCCTCGCTTTCCCGGCGCTGGGTTTCAGCGACTACATCCTGCACATCGCCATACTGATCCTGCTGTGGGGGTTCATCTACACCGGCTGGTCGGTCATGGGCCGGTTCGGTCTGGTCTCGCTCGGACACGGCGCCTTCATGGGCATCGGCGCCTATGTGGTCACCATGTTGTGGAACCATGCCGGGATCACGCCGTGGATCGGCATTCCGATCGCCGTGGTGGTGTCCATGGCGGTCGGGTTCATGATCGGCTTTCCGTGTTTCCGGTTCCGCATCACCGGGCATTATTTCGCCCTGGTGACCCTGGCGCTTTCCGAAGTCGCGCGACTGCTCATCGTGGCTTTGCGCGACCACACCGGCGGATCCCTCGGTGTGACGCCGAACAGCGTGATCTCCGCCGACAATCCGACATCGTTCATCGCGATGCAGTTCTCCGACAAGGTGATCTGGTTCTACATCGTCGTCGCGGTCTGGATTGCCGGGCTGATCGTCTGGCGGGCGGTCGATCGCTCGATGATCCGCTACGCCATGGAAGCGGTCAGTCAGGAAGAGGATGCGGCCGCGTCGCTTGGCGTGCACGTGACCCGCACCAAGCTGATCGTCACCATGATCTCGGCCGGCATGACGGCGGTCGGTGGGGCGGTCTACGGCCAGTACCAACTCTACATCAATCCCGAGACCACGTCGGGCATCGCGATCTCGCTGCAGATCGTCTTCGCCGCCATCGCCGGCGGCATGTTCGTGCAACTCGGCCCCACGGTGGGTGCGGTTATCACATTGCTCCTGACCGAAACCTTGCGCCAGACTGTCGGTCATGACGTCCACGGTCTCGACGTCATGATCTATGGGGCGATGCTGGTGCTGTTCATCATCTATATGCCGCGCGGGGTTCTCGGGCGGGTCATCGAGGTGTTCGACAGACGCGCCGGCGGCCCGTCGGGACCGACCGCGCAACCGAAGCCTCAACCGGGTGAATAGTGGCCGCAGCAGCATCGAAGACCGTTCCCGCGCATGCCCCGTCGCTGTGGGCGGCGACCGCACCGCCGCCGCCGCCCACGACCGGCCTCCAGGAGAGCCTGCAGGCCGATGTCGTGATCATCGGCGGTGGCGTCACCGGCCTGTCCACCGCCCTGCATATGGCCGAGCGCGGGATCTCGGCCGTCGTGCTGGAAGCGGCGCGCACCGGCTTCGGCGGCTCGGGGCGGAACAGCGGGCACATCATCCCGACCCTGGCGGCCGGTGACCCGGATGCGCTGGTGGCGAAGTTCGGGGGCGATGCGGGCGAGCGGATGGTCGCCTTCCTGCGGGACAGCGCCGCCCTGACCTTCGAGTTGATCAAGCGCCACAACATCGACTGCGACGCGGTGCAGAACGGCTGGGCCCAACCGGCGCACCGGCCCTCGCGCATGAAGCTGCTGGAGAAGCGCTACGGCGAATGGAGCCGGCGACAGGCCCGCACCGAGATGCTGGACGCGGGCCAGATCGGCGCGCTGCTCGGCACCGGCGTCTATCACGGGGCGCTGTTCATGCATACCGGCGGCCATGTGAACCCGCTGGCCCTGGCCCAGGGCATCGCGACGGCGGCGATCGGGCAGGGGGCCAAGGTCTTCACCGGCTCACCGGCTCTCACCGTCGCCCGGGACGGCGGCAAATGGCGGGTGACCACGCCGTCCGGACAGGTCACCGCCGAGCGGCTGGTGGTGGCGACCAACGCCTATACCGGCGCGCTGATCCCGGCGCTGGCCAGGACCCTGGTGCGGATCATCAATTACCAAGTCTCTACCCATCCGCTGCCGGATGCGGTGGCGGCGACGGTGATGCCGGGGGACATCGCCTCCTCGGACACCCAGCGCGACCTCTATCCGTTCCGCAAGGACCGCGCGCAGCGCCTGGTGACCGGCGCCACCCTGGCCCTGCCGCTGAACATGGATGCCCGCATCCGCCCCTGGATCGCCGAGCGGATCGGCAACGTGTTCCCGCAGATCGAGGATCGGCGGCTGGAATATGTCTGGAACGGACGCATCGCCATGACGCCGAACCGGCTGCCGCGGGTGCACGAGATCGGGCCCGGCGCGATCACGCCGATCGCCTATAACGGCCGAGGCATGGCGATGGGCGTGGCCATGGGCAGGGAGCTGGCCGACTGGGCCGAGGGCAAGCCGGCAGATGCATTGGGGCTGCCGAAGATGGAGATCCAGCCGAGGCCGCTGCTCAGCGCGCTGGGCGGGTGGGCCCAGGCGGCTCTGGTACGGTATCGACAGCTCGACCGGCGGGACTGACTTGCCGGTCGGCCGCTTCGGTTGACCTCTCCCCGATCTGTGTTGTGATAGGCGCAACCGTCATCTGCAACCGGTGGATGATGCAGAAGAATGCCTATGAACCGGGGAGTTTCACGATGAAGATCAAGACCGCCGCGCTTGCCCTGGCGCTGAGCATGGCCGCCGGCACGGCCTATGCGAGCTGCGACACCGTCACCTTCTCCGATGTCGGTTGGACCGATATCACCGCCACCACCGCGGCAACGACCGAGGTGCTGCAGGCGCTGGGCTACGAGACCGACATCAAGGTCCTGTCCGTCCCGGTGACCTACACATCCATGGCCCAGGGCGATATCGACGTGTTCCTCGGCAACTGGATGCCGACCATGGAAGCCGACATCGCGCCGTACCGCGACAAGGGCACGGTCGATACCGTGCGCGAGAACCTGAAGGGCGCGAAATATACGCTGGCGACCAACGCCGCCGGCGCCAAGCTCGGCATCAGGAGCTTCGCCGATATCGCCAAGCATGCCGCGTCCCTGGACGAGACGATCTACGGCATCGAGCCGGGTAATGACGGCAACCGGCTGATCCTCGACATGATCGAGAAGGATGCCTTCGGCCTGAAGGAGTTCGAGGTCAAGGAAAGCTCCGAGCAGGGCATGCTGGCGCAGGTGGCGCGGGCCGATAAACGCGGCGAGCCGGTGGTCTTCCTCGGCTGGGAGCCGCACCCGATGAACGCCAATTTCGAGCTGACCTATCTGACCGGCGGCGACGATTTCTTCGGCCCGAATTTCGGCGGGGCGACGGTCTACACCAACACCCGGGCCGGCTATGTCGCGGAATGCGCCAATGTCGGCAAGCTGCTGTCGAACCTGAAGTTCACACTGGCCATGGAAAACGAGATCATGGGCGCGATCCTCAACGACGGCACCGATCCGGACAAGGCGGCGACCGCGTGGATGAAGGCCAATCCGGACATGGTCATGGCCTGGCTCGACGGCGTGACGACCAAGGATGGCGGCGACGCCAAGACGGCGGTTGCCACGGCCCTGGGGCTCTGATTCGGACGATCTGACGATGCGGGAGGGGCTGCCGGCTCCTCCCGCCGTGTTTCGATGATGGGGCGGGGTGGATCATGGAATGGCTGACCGACACCAAGATCCCGGTCGGCAGGACCGCGGGCAAGCTGTTCGACTGGCTGCAGGACAATGGCGGCTGGTTCTTCTACGGCCTCTCCGACGCGCTTGAGTGGATGATCGACGTGATCCTGCTGGTGCTGCAGTGGCCGCATCCGCTGGTCATCGTCGCCGCCTTCGCCGCCCTGACCTACGCGCTTCAGCGCAGCGTCAAGACCACGTCCTTTATCGTGCTCGGCTTTCTGTTCATCCTGAATCAGGGTTACTGGGAGGAAACCACGGAGTCCCTGACCCTGGTGCTCTCGGCCTGCGTGGTCTGCATGGGGGTGGGCGTGCCGATCGGCATCGCCGTCGCCCATCGGCCGCGGCTCTACCGGGTCATGCGGCCGGTACTCGACCTGATGCAGACCCTGCCGACCTTCGTCTATCTGATCCCGGCCATCGTGTTCTTCGGCATCGGCATGGTGCCGGGGTTGATCGCGACGGTGATCTTCGTCGTGCCGGCGCCGATCCGCCTGACCCATCTCGGCGTCGCCTCCACCCCGACTCATCTGCTCGAAGCCGCGGAGGCGTTCGGCGCCACGCCGTCCCAGAAACTGTGGAAGGTGGAGCTGCCCTATGCGTTCCCGCAGATCATGGCGGGGTTGAACCAGACCATCATGCTGTCCCTGTCCATGGTGGTGATCGCGGCCCTGGTCGGCGCCGACGGGCTCGGCGTGCCGGTGGTCCGGGCGCTCAATCAGGTAAACACCGCGCTTGGTTTCGAGAGCGGCTTCATCATCGTCGTGGTCGCCATCATGCTCGACCGCATGCTGCGGGTGACGAAAGAATGAGTGTCGCGGTCGAGTTCCAGAACGTCTCCATCGTCTTCGGCGAGACGCCGGAAACCGCGCTGCCGCTGATGGATGCCGGCCAGTCGCGCGGCGAGATCCAGTCGGAGACCGGGCAGGTGCTGGGCGTCCACGACTGCTCGCTGACCGTGGCCGAGGGCGAGATCCTGGTACTGATGGGCCTGTCGGGCTCGGGCAAGTCGACCCTGCTGCGGGCGGTGAACGCGCTGAACCCGGTGACGCGCGGCTGCGTAATGGTCAATGACGGCGACGGGATGGTGAACATCTCCGACGCCGATCCGGCAACACTGCGGCGCCTCCGGCAGACCCGGGTCGCCATGGTGTTCCAGCAGTTCGGCCTGCTGCCCTGGCGCAGCGTTCGGGAGAATGTGGGCCTCGGTCTCGAGCTTGCCGGCGTGGCGGTGGCGGAGCGGGGCGAGCTGGTGGCGGAGCAGCTTTCCCTGGTGGGGCTGAGCGACTGGGCCGACCGAAAGGTGAGCGAGCTTTCCGGCGGCATGCAGCAACGTGTGGGCCTCGCCCGTGCCTTCGCCACCAAGGCGCCGATCCTGCTGATGGACGAGCCGTTCTCCGCACTCGACCCGCTGATCCGCACTCATTTGCAGAACGAGCTACTCGACCTGCAGAGGAGCCTGAAGCGTACGATCATCTTCGTCAGCCATGACCTGGACGAGGCGTTCAAGCTGGGCGACCGGATCGCGATCATGGAGGGCGGCCGCATCGTCCAATGTGGAACGCCGCGCGAGATCTACTCCAACCCGGCGAACGACTATGTCGCCGAATTCGTCCACAACATGAACCCGCTCGGCGTGCTCACGGCAGGCGACGTTCTGGTGCCGGTGGCCGGCGAGGTATCGGCGCTTTCGGTCGACCGCAACACCGAGATCGAGGCGGTCATGGCGTGCATCCTGCGCGATCCCAAGCCGGTGACGGTGCGCGATGGCGACGAGACGGTCGGCATGGTCACTCGGGACTCGCTGCTCGCCCGGCTGGTGTCGCTGGGTGAGGGGAAGGGATAGGGCGCTCCGCTCTGCTGCTCGCGTGTCCTTGCGCACACTCCCGGGCCTCGTGCCGGGGCCCAGATGTCGGCGTGTTGGAACGTCGATCATGGATCTAAGGCGCTCCAGTGAGCGTCACCCTGGGTCCCGGCGCGGGGCCGGGAAGATTTATTGAAAGGAGCGCGTCCAGTCGCGTTACGTCAGCCCCATCAGGCGGTCGATCTCGCTGGAATCCGGACCATCCGGGCGGCCGTGGAACACCACCCGTCCGCGGCTCATCACCGAAACCGTATCGGCCAGTGCCTTGGCGAAGTCGAGATACTGCTCAACCAGCAGGATCGCCATCTCGCCGCGGTCGCGCAGGATCTCGATGGCGCGGCCGATATCCTTGATGATCGACGGCTGAATGCCTTCCGTCGGCTCGTCGAGGATCAGCAGCTTCGGTTTGGTGACCAGGGCGCGGGCGATGGCGAGCTGCTGCTGCTGTCCGCCGGACAGGTCGCCGCCGCGCCGGTCCAGCATGCTCTTCAGCACAGGGAACAGCTCGTAGATCTCGTCCGGCACCCGGCGCTCGCTCGCCGGCAGGCAGGCATAACCGGTCTGCAAATTCTCTTTCACGGTCAGCAGCGGGAAGATCTCGCGACCCTGGGGCACATAGGCGATGCCCGAGCGTGCCCGTTCGAACGAGGGCAGGGCGGTCAGGTCGTCGCTGTCCCAGGCCAGCGTGCCGCCGCTTACCGGGTGGTGACCGACGATGCCGCGCAGCAGGCTGGTCTTGCCCACGCCGTTCCGCCCGAGAACGCAGGTCACCTTGCCGATCTCGGCCTGGAGGTCGATGCCCCATAGGATCTGCGCGGCACCGTAATGCAGGGTGAGGTCCTTGATCGTCAGCATGTTCCTGTCCTCACCGGCCGAGATAGACGTCGATCACGCGCTCGTCGGCGCTGACCCGGTCGAGGGAGCCTTCGGCCAGAACCGAGCCCTCGTGCAGTACGGTCACCATGACGCCGAGATCCTGCACGAAGCTCATGTCGTGCTCGACCACCACGACCGAATGGTCCTTGGCGATCTCCTTCAGCAGGGTGGCGGTCTGCACCGTCTCCGCATCGGTCATGCCGGCGACCGGCTCGTCGACCAGCAGCAGGGACGGGTCCTGGGCCAGCAGCATGCCGATCTCCAGCCACTGCTTCTGTCCGTGGCTGAGGTCGGCGGCCATCATGCCGGCCCGGTCCGCGAGGCGGATGGTGTCGAGCACCTGGTCGATCTTGTCGGCCTCGTCCTCGGTGGAACGGGCGAACAGGGTGTCGAACACCCGGCGCTTGCCGGCGAGTGAGAGGACGATGTTGTCCCGCACCGTATGGCTCTCGAACACGGTCGGTCGCTGGAACTTGCGGCCGATGCCGAGTTCGGCGATCGAGGCCTCGTCCAGCTTGGTGAGGTCGTGCTGGCCGGCGAACAGCGCGGTGCCGACGTCTGGCCTGGTCTTGCCGGTGATCACGTCCATCATGGTGGTCTTGCCGGCGCCGTTCGGGCCGATGATCGCCCGCATCTCGCCCGGCTCGACGACGAAGGACAGATCGTTCAGCGCCTTGAAACCGTCGAACGACACGCTGATCCCGTCGAGATAGAGGACGGTGCGGGTCAGTTCCTTGTGCAGGGTGTTCATGCCCGTTCCTCCGCCTCGGCGCCGGCCTGTTCAGCCTTGTCGGCGGGGATTTGTTTGCGGCGCCACCGGTCGAGCAGGCCGAGGATCCCCTTCGGCATGAACAGGGTGACGACGACGAACAGACCGCCCAGCGCGAACAGCCAGACCTCCGGCAGGGCGCCGGTCAGGTAGCTTTTGCCGAGATTCACGCCGATGCCGCCGATGACTGCGCCGACCAGGGTGCCACGGCCGCCGACGGCAACCCAGACCACCGCTTCGATCGAGTTTGCCGGCGCGAACTCGCCCGGATTGATGATGCCGACCTGGGGCACGTAGAGCGCGCCGGCCACGCCGGCCATCATCGCCGAGACCGTGAAGACGAAGAGCTTGTAGTGCTCGACCCGATAGCCGATGAAGCGGGTGCGGCTTTCGGCGTCGCGCACCGCGATCAGCACCTTGCCGAGGCGCGAGAGCACGATGGCGCGGCAGATCAGAAAGGCGCCGGCGAGCGCGCCGATCGACAGCAGGTAGAGCCCGATGCGGGTGCTGTTGGCTTGCAGGTCGAACCCGAGCACGTCCTTGAAATCGGTCAGCCCGTTGTTGCCGCCGAACCCCATCTCGTTGCGGAAGAAGGCGAGCATCAGGGCGAAGGTCATCGCCTGGGTGATGATCGAGAGATAGACACCGGTGACCCGTGAGCGAAAAGCGAGGAAGCCGAAGATGAAGGCGAGTGCTCCCGGCACCAGCACGACCATCCCCATGGCGAACCAGAACTGATCGAAGCCGTGCCAGAACCAGGGCAGCTTCTCCCAGTTCAGGAACACCATGAAATCGGGCAGGATCGGGTTGCCATACACGCCGCGCGACCCGATCTCGCGCATCAGGTGCATGCCCATGGCATATCCGCCCAGCGCGAAGAACGCCCCGTGGCCGAGCGACAGGATCCCGCAATAGCCCCAGACCAGGTCGATCGACAGCGCCAGGATGGCGAAGCACAGGTACTTGCCGAACACCACGACCGAGGCGGTGTTGACGTGGAACGGCGAGGCGGGGTCGATGTATTGGTTGGCGACCGGGATATAGACCGCCGCCGCCAGCAGGCAGGCCAGCAGGATCAGCCCGGAGGTGCCCGTCAGGCGCAGGAAACGGCCGGTCATCATGATTCCACCGCCCGGCCCTTCAGCGCGAACAACCCGCGCGGGCGCTTCTGAATGAACAGGATGATGAACACCAGCACCAGGATCTTGCCGAGAACGGCACCGGCATAGGGTTCAAGGAACTTGTTGAGCACGCCGAGCGACAGCGCGCCGACCAGGGTGCCCCAGAGGTTGCCCACCCCGCCGAACACCACCACCAGGAAGCTGTCGATGATGTAGGACTGGCCGAGGTTCGGGCTGACATTGTCGATCTGCGACAGCGCGACCCCCGCCACCCCGGCGATGCCGGAGCCGAGGCCGAAGGTCAGCGCGTCGGTCCAGTTGGTGCGGATGCCCATGGAACTCGCCATCCGGCGGTTCTGGGTCACGGCGCGCATCTGCAGGCCGAAGGAGGTGTGGCGCAGGACGAGGACCAGCACGGCGAACACGACCATGGCGAAGACGATGATCCACACCCGTCCGTAGGTGAGGGTGAGGCCGCCGAGCTCGAAGGCGCCGCTCATCCAGCTCGGCGCGCCGACCTCCTGGTTGGTCGGGCCGAACAGGCTGCGCACCACCTGCTGCAGGATCAGCGACAGTCCCCAGGTGGCGAGCAGGGTCTCCAACGGCCGGCCGTAGAGGAAGCGGATGATCCCGCGCTCGATCGCCATCCCGACCATGCCGGCGATGGCGAAGGCCAGCGGCAGGGCGATCAGCAGCGAAACGTCGAACAGGTACGGGGCGTGGTTGCGGATCAGTTCCTGGACCACGTAGGTCACATAGGCGCCGATCATCACCATCTCGCCATGGGCCATGTTGATCACGCCCATGACGCCGAAGGTGATGGCGAGGCCGATGGCCGCCAGCAGCAGAACCGAGCCGAGCGACAGGCCGTACCAGACGTTCTGCACCGCCGACCACATGGCGAGGCTGCCCTCGACCTTGTTCACGGCGCCGGCGATCGCCTCGCCGAGTTCGGCGCTTGCGCCGTTGCTGGCCGCCAGCAGGATGGCGCGGGCCTCCTGGTCGCTTTTCTCGGCGATCTTGGCGACGGCGGTGATCTTGGTCGCGTCGTCGCTGTCGCTGTTCAGGATGGCGGCGGCGCGGGCGCGCTCCATGACGAAGCGCACGCTGTCGTCCTGTTCCGCCTCGATGGCGGCGGTCAGCGGCTCGATCGCTTCGGGATCCCGGCTCTTCAGCACGGATTGGGCGGCGGTGATGCGGACTCTGGCGTCGGGGCTGCGCAGGGTGAGCGTGCCGATGGCGGCGCGCACGGACCGGCGCAGGCTGTTGTTCACCCGGATCTTGGTGACATCGCGCCGACCGGCCTCACCGGCCGCCGCGCCGGTGATCGGATCGGTCAGCAGGTATCCGGAACCGCCGCGCCGGGCGATGAAGACGGCGTTGTCGGCGCGTCGGAAGTAGAGATCGCCTTCGCCGAGCGCCTCCAGGATGGGGGCTACCGACGCGTCGCCCGTGGCGGCCAATGCCTCGACGACCTTTTCGGTCTCGTCGAAATCCGCACCGGCGAGCCGGGAGATCAGGTCGGGGATGGATTGTGCTTGTGCTGGCGCGCTGAACGCGGCGGTCGCCAGGACAAGCACAAACGCGATCCGCTGGAGGATCAGAAGGAGAGGGCGTGCCATCTCGCGGGTCTCGCTGAGCTGGATGAGGAAAAGCCGGAGAGGAGCCCCGCCGTGTGGGGCGGGGCTCCAGGTATGGTGCTTCCGGATCAGCTACCCTTGCCGCCGCACTTGCCGGTGACGGTGTTGAAGTTGCCGCAATTCATCGGCTTGCGCCAATCGGAGATCAGCGGCTTGGAGTCCGGCAGGAAGTCGGACCACGCGTCGCCGACCACCAGGCCCGGGGTCTCGAACACGGTCTCGAACTGTCCGTCGCCCTGGATCTCGCCGATCAGCACCGGCTTGGTGATGTGGTGGTTCGGCATCATCGCCGAGTAGCCGCCGGTCAGGTTCGGCACGGCGACGCCGACGATGCTGTCGATGACCGCATCGGGATCGGTGGTGCCGGCCTTCTCGACCGCCTTGATCCACATGTTGAAGCCGATGTAGTGGGCCTCCATCGGATCGTTGGTCACGCGCTTGGTGTCGCCGATGAACTTGTGCCAGGCGGCGATGAACTCATCGTTCTCGGCGGTCGGGGCGGACATGAAGTAGTTCCATGCGGCCAGATGGCCGACCAGCGGACCGGTGTCGATACCGGCCAGCTCTTCCTCACCGACGGAGAAGG
>JARGOG010000099.1 GCA_029212785.1 Thalassobaculaceae bacterium | reverse complement strand
AGCCGTCACAACGGGATGTTGTCGTGCTTCTTCCACGGGTTGCTGAGCTGCTTGTCGCGCAGCATGGCCAGCGCCCGGCAGATCCGGCGGCGCGTGTTGTGCGGGCGGATGATGTCGTCGAGATAGCCGCGGCTGGCCGCCACGAACGGGTTGGCGAAGCGCTCGCGGTATTCCTCGGTGCGGGCCTCGATCTTGGTCTCGTCGCCGAGATCGCCGCGGAAGATGATCTCCACCGCCCCCTTCGGCCCCATGACCGCGATCTCCGCCGTCGGCCAGGCGTAGTTCACGTCGCCGCGCAGGTGCTTGGAGCTCATGACGTCATAGGCGCCGCCATAGGCCTTGCGGGTGATGACCGTCACCTTCGGCACCGTCGCCTCGGCATAGGCGAAGAGCAGCTTGGCCCCGTGCTTGATGATGCCGCCGAATTCCTGGGCGGTGCCCGGCAGGAAGCCCGGCACGTCGACGAAGGTCACGATCGGAATGTTGAAGCAGTCGCAGAACCGCACGAAGCGGGCGGCCTTCTTGGCACTCTCGATGTCGAGGCAGCCGGCCAGCACCATCGGCTGATTGGCGACGATACCGACGGTCGAGCCCTGCATGCGGGCGAAGCCGGTGATGATGTTGCCGGCATAGGCGGGCTGGATCTCGAAGAAGTCGCCCTCGTCGACGACTTTCGCGATCAGCTCCTTCATGTCGTAGGGCTTGTTCGGGTTCGCCGGCACCAGGGTGTCGAGCGAGTATTCCGGACGGTCCGCCTCGTCCGCGGTCGGCCGCACCGGCGGCTGCTCGCGGTTGGAACTGGGCAGGAAGTCGATGAAGCGGCGCAGGTTCAGGATCGCCTCGACATCGTTGTCGAAGGCGAGATCGGCGACGCCGGATTTGGTGGTATGGGTGACCGCCCCGCCCAGTTCCTCGTGGGTCACCGTCTCGTGGGTGACGGTCTTCACCACGTCGGGGCCGGTGACGAACATGTAGGAGCTGTCCTTCACCATGAAGATGAAGTCGGTCATCGCCGGCGAGTACACGGCGCCGCCGGCGCAGGGGCCCATGATCATGGAGATTTGCGGCACCACGCCCGAGGCCATCACGTTGCGCTGGAACACCTCGGCATAGCCGCCGAGCGAGGCGACACCCTCCTGAATGCGCGCACCGCCGCTGTCGTTCAGGCCGATGACCGGGGCGCCGACCTTCATCGCCTGATCCATGACCTTGCAGATCTTCTCGGCATGGGCTTCCGACAGGGAGCCGCCGAACACCGTGAAGTCCTGGCTGAACACGAAGACCAGACGGCCGTTGACCGTGCCCCAGCCGGTGACCACGCCGTCGCCGCGGACCTTCTGCTCGGCCATGCCGAAATCTGTCGAGCGATGCTCGACGAACATGTCCCACTCCTCGAAGGAGCCGGGATCCAGCAGCAGATCGATCCGCTCCCGCGCGCTCAGCTTGCCCTTGGCATGCTGGGCCGCGACCCGCTTCTCGCCGCCACCGGCCTTCGCCTGCTCCCGCATCTCTTCGAGACGGTGGATAATGTCCTGCATCGTCGATGCCCCTTACGCGTTTCCCACTGCCGTTCGGCCGGCGATCCTAGAGCAATTCACGGCCATATGTGACCCGGAATTGCGCGCAGTCCTTTGCAGATAGAGCCGGTTCACGCGAGCCGGCGATCCCATCCGGCGGAATCGGACCTAGCTGTTTTCGCCGGAAACCAAGTCGTTAAAGCGTTCCGCCGCCTTCATCTCGGCCAGCAAACCCCGGCGGCGCTGCTCAGCCTCGTGGTCCTGGCCCCATTTTTCGGCCTGGAAGGCTTCGTCGATCCGGGAGAGTTCGAAGGCCTCCTCGGCACCGAGATCGCCGTCCTGGACGGCGAGCGCCAGGATCAGCGACCCGGTGATCGAGGTGACGGTATGCAGCGGCGCCAGGTGCCAGTCACCCAGGCGATCGACGGCGGCGCGGAAAGCGGCCAGCGCCGCCTCGGACTGGCGGATCGGCATGACGCCGGCGGTGACGCCGAGACCGACCTCCAGCCGCTGTTCCGCCCGGTCGCGCCACGACGACCACTGAGCCACCTGGCGCGCCACGAGTTCTTCCGGCCCGTCGGCAAGAAAGCAGAGCAGGTCGGAGCCGCCGAAGCCGGCAATTTCGCCCACCACGTGGTCGCGCTGCGGGGTTACCCGGTCGGTCACGGTGGCGGCGAAGCTCATCATCGCCATGGAGGCCGGATCGATCGTCTCGCCCTGAGCGTCCCACTCGCCCGCCACCGCGTCGGCCAGATCCCGAGTCGGCAGGCGCAACGGACGTTTGCCCGGAGAATTCAGCGACCGGCCGTCCAGCGTAACCAGGAAAGAGCCGTCATCGCTCTCCCCTACGGCAACGGCCTTGTAGAAACGTTTCATGCAGTCCGCTCCGTCCTTCTCTATTCCACGGCCTTGCGGAGGTTGTCGAACAGCCCCTTGATGCCACCGGGCTTGTCCGGCTGCTCATTCGACGATGTGCCGGAACCGCCGCCCGCCCCGCCAGCGGCCGGCATCGCCTTGCGCCCTTCGGCGATGGCCACGGCTTCGCCACAGGCCGGTTCGTCGGAGCCCGAGGACATGAACGGCAGCAGCACTGCGAACGGCCCGGCGAGGGCGACGCCGCCGACGATCGAACCCACACCCTTGGCGACCGCCAGCGGGTCCGGCGCGATGTTCGGATCGCGGATGTCGCCGGTGAAGACGATCGGCGTGGCGAGACTGACGAGGCTCGCGTCCTTCGGCGCCGGGGTCAGTTTCATGTTCAGGGTCTCGCGGGCAAGGTCGATGCTGCCCTCGCCGGCAATGATGACCCGGTCGCTGTCGATCATCAGGATCGCCGTCTCGGCCACGCCGCGCTTCACGGCCCAGCGTCCGACGGCGCAGTTCAGCGTGCCGCGCCCGCCCTCTTCCAGGAACGGCAGGAATTGCGTCGCCAGATCGGCGGCGATCAGCTTCCAATCCTCGCTGGCGATCCGGCCGTTCTCGGTGGTGATCCAGGCGGTGCCGCCAAGGCTGGCGAGCATGTCGCGCACGCTCGAACCCGTCGCCGTCAGGTCCAGCGCCGCATCGCCCGTCGCCTCCAGCGTATCGGAGCCGTGCAGGGCGCGGGCGAGCTCGCCGAAGTCGGCGTCGCGCCATGATGCGGTCAGCGCCTGGCTTGGCGTCGCCTGAGCGGCATTCACGACGGCCACCGCCTCAATCCTGCCTTTCGACAGAACCGCCCCGGCCGGATCGAGCGTGAGCACGCCGTCCTGCAGCGACGCGGTGACGGCGATGTCCGAGATTTCCAACTCGCCGACCGTCAGGGTGCCGATCGCGAGTTTGAACGTCGCATCCACCAGGGTCAGCAGGCCCAGGGGCAGCGGGGTCTCCAACGCGTCGTCACCGTCCGATCCGCCGTCGCCCTCCGCAAGAGTGATGCCATCGGTCTTGAGGTCCGCTTCGATCTTCGGCCGCGGGCCGTCCAGTGCCACCGATACGGTCCCGGTCACCGCCAGCGCGCCGGCCGAGGCGGAAAGCCGGTCGGCCTCGATCGCGGTCAGCGCGCCGGCGCTCGACCGCGTGTAGCGCAGATTGGTCGCCAGCGTCAGACCCAGGCCACCGATGCTGCCCGTCACGTCGATGGGTAGGGTCGCGCCCGGCCGCAGGGCCTCGGCGACGGCCGGCAGGGTGCCGTTAAGCGTCACAGGATCGCCGTCGATATCCGCTTCCAGGGTGACGTCCAGCGGAGCCGATCCATCCTCCGCCGCAAGGTCGAGACGGGTGATCCGCGCGGTCTTGGTGTCGCTACCGGGTGTTGGTTTCCAGGCGATCGTGACATCGATCAGTTCGACGTTTCGCAGCAGGGGCGCGACGGTATCGCCGCCCGATCCGCCGGCGCTGTCCGTCTCGCCGATCTGCCAGTTGCCGATGCCCTTGTCGTCACGCTCCAGCAGAATGTCCACATCGGACAGGGCGATGCGTTGCACATCCACCGTGCCGGAGAGCAGCGGCACGACCTCGACCGCGATTTCCAGCTTGCCGATCGTGGCCATGTCGGACCGGCTGCCCCAAGCGGCGTTGGCGAAATGCACCGTGTCGGTGGTGAGGGTCGGACGCGGGGTCCAGGCGAGGTCGAGATCACCTTCGATCGAAAGGTTCCGGCCGGTCGCCTCGGCGACCGCGGCTTCGATCTCCGCCTTGTAGGCGTTCAGGTCGAGGGTCGCGACGAAGATGACGAGGCCGATCAAGGCGATCGCGAGAACGCCGACCACGCCCGCGAGAATCCTCACCCAGCGCATGTTTCAGTCCTCCCCGTCGGGCTCGATGAGGCGGCCCGCCACGGCGACGAGTTCATCGATCCGGTCGAGGATGATAACCGATCCCGCCGCCCGAAGCCGAACCGCGTCGTGATACCCCCAGGAAACCCCGATCCCACCGGCGATGCGGGCGTTGACGGCCATCTCCATATCGAATCTGGTGTCGCCGACCATCACCGTGCGGTTCGCCACGCATCCCGCCTCGCTCACCGCGTCCAGCAGGATGGTGGGGTCCGGCTTGCCCGGACCGTCATCGGCGGATTTCAGCGCGACGAAGCGGCCCCGGATCCCGTGCCCGTCCAGCACCGACAGCAGTCCGCGCCGCCCCTTGCCGGTCACGACCGCCAGCAGCCAACCATCCGCCTCCAGCGCATCCAGAGCCTCCAGCGTGCCGGGAAACAGCGGCTCCGGCGTGTCGGCGTCGGATTTCGCGTCGAAATAGGCGTCGCGATAGGCCTGCCCCATGCGCTCCACCTGCAGCCCGCCGATACCGGGCGCCAGTTGCTGGACGGCGACCTCGAGCGGTAGCCCCACGACCTGGCGGATGGCGTCCGCGGTCGGCGCGTTCTCGCCTTCAGCGGCGAAGGCGGCCGACATGGCGGCGACGATATGATGCTGGCTGTCGACCAGCGTACCGTCCATGTCGAAGGCACAGAGCTTGAGGCCCGCCATGGCTACTCCTCGAAAGGCTCGAACGGCGAGCCATCCAGCTCCGGCTCCAGGCCGAAGAAATCGAACGAGCGGGTCATGTGGTCCTGCAACGGAGCGATCACCTCGATCGGCACGCCATCCTCGTCGGGAATGCGGATGGCGCGGGCATGCAGATGCAGCTTGCGGCTGACCCCCTCGCCCTGCAGGAACGCCTCCGTCCCGCCATACTTGCCGTCGCCCAGGATCGGGGTGCCGATGGCTTCCATATGGACGCGGAGCTGGTGGGTACGGCCGGTCACCGGAGACAGGGCGACCAGGGCCGCCCGCCGGCCCAGCTTCTCCAGGGTGACGTAGCGGGTGACCGCGGACTGCCCGTTCTCGTGGTCGACCGCCATCTTCTCGCCGAGCTTGCCCGGCAGCTTGCCGATCGGCAGGTCGATCTGGCCGTTGGTCGGTTTCGGTTCGCCGACCACCAGGGCCCAATAGACCTTCAGCGCCGACTTCGCCCGGAACGCCTGGGTCAACCGCCGGGCCGCGCGCTGGGTGCGGGCCAGGACCAGGACGCCGGAGGTGTCCTTGTCCAGCCGGTGGACCAGCCGCGGACGCTCCGACGAGCCGAAGCGCAGACTGTCGAGCGCACCGTCGATATGCTTGGTCGTCCCCGAGCCGCCCTGCACGGCAAGCCCGGCGGGTTTGTTCAGGGCGATCATCTCGTCATCGCGATATAGCACCGCCTCGATCAGCTCGGCCCCGGTCTCGGAGTCCCGGCGGATCGGCTTGGCGAATTGCAGATGCGGCTGCGCATCGCCGAGCGGCGGGATGCGGATCGCCTGTCCGACCTCCAGGCGCTGGTTCGCCTTGGCACGCTTGCCGTCGACCCGGATCTGCCCGGTGCGCAGCAGCTTGGAGAGCTGGCCATGGGCGATCGCGGGGAAGTGCCGCTTGAACCAGCGGTCCAGGCGCTGTTCCCCTTCGTCGAGCCCGACGACACGGGTTTCCACATACGCACTCATGCCAGCACCGTTCGAACCAGAGCGAGCCCCGCGAACAGTGCCAGGATCGACATTGCCGCAGAGGCCGCGATATAGACGCCGGTCGTCATGACCTCGCCGCGCTCCCACAACGTCGCCACGTCCAGCGAGAAGGTGGAGAAGGTGGTGAAGGCACCGAGCATGCCGACGGCAAGAAAGGCCCGCATCTCGCCCGACAGATTCAGCTTCAGCGCCCCGAGCTCGACCAAAACGCCCATGGCGAACGAGCCGACGACGTTGACCGCCAGTGTCCCCCACGGAAAGCCGTGGCCCATCAGATGGGCGATCCATCCGACCGTCTTGTACCGGGCGACCGCGCCGAGCGCGCCGCCGAGGGCCACCGCGAGAAGCATCTTCATGGACGCGGGCTTATCTCAGGTGACGCCGAATATCCAGCCCTCCAGCCGCGATGCCGGCTCGCGGGCCGGGGCCGACCACACCCGCGGGTCGCCGGACAGCGCCCTGAGCGCCGCCGCGGAGATCACCGCATCGGCCTTGTCCTCGGTATCGAGATCCGGACCATCATAGGCCACGCTCGCATATCCGGCGAGCGTCGCGTCGATCACCCCAGGGTCGCGCCAGGCACGCGGGTCCTGGTCGGCGGCACGGAAGTAGCGACGCGGGAAGATCTCCACCACTGTCACCGGACCCGGCGGCGCGAACGGCCAGACCGCCGCGCGGTCGGCGATCCGATGCAGCAGGCGCATGCCGGCGAGCGAACCGGTCCCGACATTGGCCGCGCCGATGCATTTGAAGACCGGGTGCGGCGAGGTCACGGCGGCGCAGAGCTGCTCGGCCCGGCGCTGGCGATGGGTGTAGAGGGCGCCACGTCCCAAGGGTGACAGATAGTGCTCGGCGACCGGTGAGCCCGGGGCGTACACCGCGCCGGCGTATACATCGTCACTCTCCCCGGCCAGGATCTCCACCAGTCTCCAGAGCGCCCGGACGTCCACGACGTCCGGGCCGGTGCCGGGGAAGTAGGCGCCGCGATCCGCATAGGCATAGGCAAAGGCGAAGTCGAATCCGGCCAGCAGACGCGTCCCCGCCGCGAGCTCCCGCTCCAGCAGGTCGAGCACGTCCAGCCGACGCCACAACCCGCCCCGCTGCGGCCCGTCGAGCAGCCGGGGCGCGCCCCTGCCCGGCAGACACTCCGCCACCCGCAGTCCCGGTAGACGCGCCGCCTTGGAGCCCGACCAATCGATCCCGAGAAACCGGTCGAAGGTCGGCGCTTCGTTCATTCCTCGCCGCCGGAATCGCTTCGGGTCTGTCGGCGCTTGTCCCGCAGCTTGTCGAAATAGTCGACACGCTTGCGGATCTCGCGCTCGAAGCCGCGCTCCACCGGGTTGTAGAAGCGGTGGCGCCCCATGCCCTCGGGGAAATAGTCCTGACCGGAGAACCCGTCTTCGGCGTCATGGTCGTAGCTGTAGCCGGACCCGTAGCCGAGTTCCTTCATCAGCTTGGTCGGCGCGTTCAGGATATGCGCCGGCGGCATCAGCGAGCCGGTCTCCTTCGCCGCCCGCTTGGCCGCTCCATGCGCCTTGTAGCCGGCATTCGATTTCGGCGCGGTGGCGAGGTGGATGACCAGTTGGCTGATCGCCAGATCGCCTTCCGGCGAGCCGAGCCGATCGTAGGTCTCCCAGCAGGCGATCGCCTGGGCCACGGCCCCCGGATCGGCCATGCCGATGTCCTCGACCGCGAAGCGGGTGAGCCGGCGCAGGATATAGGCTGGATCCTCGCCGCCCGCGAGCATCCGCGCCAGCCAGTACAGGGCCGCGTCCGGATCCGATCCCCGCATCGATTTATGCAGGGCGCTGATCAGGTTGTAATGCTCTTCGCGGTTCTTGTCGTAGACCGGCGCGCGACGGTTCACCCCGGCCGCCACGCCGGCGGAGTCGAGCGGCTGGTGCGGCGCGAGCTCGAACACCTCCTCCGCCATGTTCAGCAGGAATCGGCCATCGCCATCGGCCATCGCCCGCAGGGTGGCGCGGCCGTCCTCGGTGACCGGCAGGGGGCGCCCCTCCTCCTCCGCCGCGCGATCGAGCAACCGGTCGAGAGCGGCATCGTCGAGCCGGCGCAGCACGAAGACCTGGGCACGGGACAGCAGGGCCGCATTCAGCTCGAAGCTGGGGTTCTCGGTGGTGGCGCCGACCAGGGTGACGGTGCCGTCCTCGACCACCGGAAGGAAGCCGTCTTGCTGGGCCCGATTGAAGCGGTGGATCTCGTCGACGAAGAGCAGAGTGCCGCGCCCCGACGCCCGCAGCCCGCGTGCCTGCTCGAACGCCTTCTTCAGGTCGGCGACACCGGAGAAGACGGCCGATAGCGGCATGAACTCGAGCCCCGCCTTCTGCGAGAGCAGGCGGGCGATGGTCGTCTTGCCGCAGCCGGGCGGCCCCCACAGAACCATCGACGCGAGCCGACCCTTGGCCAGCATGCGTCCGATCGGCCCCTCCGGACCGAGCAGGTGATCCTGGCCGACGACCTGCTCCAGCCGCTCCGGGCGCAGTCGGTCGGCAAGGGGACGGGGCGCCTGGGTCTCGAAAAGGCTCATGCGGCCAGCCTACCCCTGGACCCGGGTCGTGAGCACCTTGCCATCGCGCTTGATCGACAGCTCCCACCCGCCCCGACCGTCGCTCAGCGTATCCAACAGGGTGTCGACACTGTCGATGTCGCGACCGTTGATCCGCACCACGATGTCGCCGCGGCGCACCCCGATCTGGTCGGCCGCCGATCCCCGGCGCAGGCCGAGCACGACGACACCATGCGCCATCTCGTCCATCCCCTCCTCGATCGCCAGCGCCGGCGACAGGTTGGCGACCCGGCTACCCGTGAAGGGGCTGCGGCCGGTCAGGTCCGTGACCTGTGCCGGCGGGTCCTCGGCCGGCGGTTCCATCGCCATGGAGATCTCCTGCTCACGGCCATTGCGGATGATGCCGATCGTCACGTCCTCACCGGGTGCGCGGGTCGCGACCCGGTACCGCAGGGCGCCACTGTCGATCACTTCTCGACCGTCGATAGAGATCACCACGTCGCCCGGTTCGATCCCGGCATGCTCCGCCGGTCCGCCCGGGTAGATATCGTTCACCAGAGCGCCGATCGGCCGCTTCATGCCGAGACTGTCGGCGAGGTCGGAGGTGACGGTCTGGGTCCGCGCTCCGAGCCAGGGACGCACGACCCCGCCGTCCCGCGCCGCCCGCAGCACCGTCGCCACCATGTTGGACGGCACGGCGAAGCCGATGCCGACGGAACCGCCGGTACTGCCGCCGCGCTGGTTCGAATAGATCGCGGTGTTGATCCCGACCAGCCGGCCGTCGGTGCCGATCAGCGCACCGCCGGAATTGCCCGGGTTGATCGACGCGTCGGTCTGGATGAAGAAGCTGTAATCGGTGATGCCGACATTGGTGCGCGCCAGGGCCGACACGATGCCCATGGTCACGGTCTGACCGACCCCGAACGGGTTGCCGATGGCCAGCACGAGGTCGCCGACCGAGAGATCGTCGGAATCGTGGAATTCGACAAAAGGCAGCGGCTCCTCCACCCCGTCGATCGCCAGTACCGCCAGGTCGGTATCGGGATCCGCCAGGATCAGCCGTGCCTTGAATTCGCGCCGGTCATTCAGCACCACGGTGATCTCGTCGGCGCCTTCGATGACGTGGTTGTTGGTCACCACGGTCCCTTCCGCATCGACGATGACGCCGGAGCCGAGCGACGTCGCCTCGCGACGCCGCTGCGGCAGCGAAGGGACCAGATCGCCGAAGAAACGCTTGAAGAACGGATCGTCGAACAGCGGGGACTTGCCCCGGCGTTCGGAAACGACGGTCCGGGTATAGACGTTGACGACCGCCGGACCAACCTCGCGCACCAGCGGGGCGAAGGTCAGGCTGATCTCTCCCCGCCCGCCCGGAACGGTCTCGTTCTGGGCTGCGGCCGGGGCCGGTGCGGCCGCAATCTGGGCCATGCAAATGGCACCAATCACCCAGATCGCATGCCAGGCGGCGTTGAGACGGTTCATTGTCGGACCTCCGGCCCGTGCAGTTCGGTTGTGGCTTCGGGTAGCTGTGTTAGGCTTCCCAATCTAGGGAGTCCAGCCGACGGTGCCAGTGGGCACGTTGACCCTGGTCGCCCCTGACCATGGAAAGGGAGGCGCGGAATGACGGACGCGCCGAAGCCTCAGGTTCGCCCCCTGGACGCCGCGCGGAACGCCGCCCAGGAGATCGCCGATCAGGTTCTGGAGACGACCGACCTCGCCGCCGTGAATGTGGCATTCCGGGGCCTGAAGGACATTGCTGAGCGCTACCCCCAGACCGACGGTCTGATGCGCGTCGCCGTGTGCGGCGCCACCCGCTACATGGCGATCGGCAGGCGGATCAGCGATATCGGCATCGTGCGGGACGCCCATCTGTTTCTGGCCACCCTGTCCCTGCGGGACGAGGACGACCCGCTGCCGCACCGGGCACTGGCCGAAGCCTCGGTCGACCTGATGCTGGCCGAAGCCCAGCAGTCGGGCTTCCTGAGGGCGCTGGACACCTATCGCACCGTGGTGGCGATCAGCCTTGCCCGAGGCGATGATCCGAACGTCGCCAGCGCCCATGCCAAGGGCGCCGCCAACCTCGTCGCGCTCGCGCTGGAAGCGGATGCGCCGCTGGAGGCGGACCGGGCGCTCGCCGATCTCGCCCGGCTGGAGGCGGCACAGCCGGAAATGCTGCTGGTACGCCAGCAGCGCGGTCGCGGCCTGTTCAACCGCGTCGCCCATGCGGCACGGCGCACGGAGCTCGAGACCCGGAGCCTGGATGTCGGCGGCCTCACCGAACTCGCGGCCCTGATCGAGGTCGCCCGGCGCGCGCCGGTCGACCCGGAACTGGTCGATCTGGCGGCCGAAGGGATCTTCGCCTTCGTAACCGGGCTCGGCACCCGCGGCGAAGTGGCGCTGGCCCGCCGCCATTACGAGGATCTGTCGGCGCTGGCCCAACTGCCCGAGGCTGGCGCCATGGTCCGCCGGAGGCTCGCGGATGCCGCCTTCAACCTGATCACCGACCTCTGCGAGATGGAAGAACCGGACCTGGCCACCGTGCTCTACGGCGACCTGTCCGGCCTGTCGGTCGCCAATGACGACGACCCGTCGATCTGCCTCGCCCATGCCAAGGCGGCGGCCAATCTCGTGCTCACCCACCGCGATCGCGGTGACCATGCGGCGGCGGACGTCATTGCCGACGACCTCCGCAGCCTGGTCCTCGCCCATCCGGAGGACATGGAACTCATGGAAGTGGCGACGTTCCTGGATCTGGCCGACGGTTGAGCCGTCCGCCGGACGGCCCACGGACACCCCTGAAACATCAGATGCCCAGCGGCAAGGCGGTCGTCGACTTCACCTCTTCAAGCACGACGCTCGATTCCGTCGACTGAATGCTGTCGATGCCGATGAGGCGGTCCCGAACGAAATCCTTGAAGTCGCGCACGTCGCCGAGGCGCACATGCAGGACGTAGTCGTGGTCACCGGTCACCAGGTAGCAGGCCATAATCTCTGGGATCAACTTGATCGCGCGCTCGAAGGTCTGAACAGCCGCGGTGGTCTGGCTCTTCAGCCGCACAAACACAAACACGCTCATCGCGATGCCCAGGGCCGCCCCGTTCAGAAGCGCCACATATCGATCGATGTAGCCCTCTTTTTCCAACCTGTTGAGCCGGCGCCCGCAGGGGGTCGGCGACAAGGAGACCCGTTCCGCGAGTTGCACGAGAGGCACCCGCGCATCCTCCTGCAGGACTTTCAGGATCTTCAGATCGATCGCATCCAAATCTTTCATCGTATCTTTTCCCTAATATCTGCCAGTGAATTAGATAAACCATACCGAATATCTCATATTCCAGCAGTGATTCGCTCAGATCCTGCGCGCCGGCGTCGCTAAGCTCTACGGACCCGATATCCAACAGGGACCAGCGCGATGCCGTTCGACCATCTCGAGTTCGATTGCCACGAGAGCGTTAGCTTCCACAACGACGAGCCCAGTGGGCTCAGGGCGATCGTCGCCCTTCACAGCACACATCTGGGGCCGGCCCTGGGCGGTGTTCGCATGATGAACTACCGCTCCGAGCAGGAGGCGATAACCGACGTGTTGCGACTGTCGCGCGGCATGTCCCTGAAGGCAGCCGCGGCTGGTGTGTCCTATGGCGGCGCGAAGTCGGTGATCATCGGCGATCCCCGTACCGCCAGAACGTCAGACCTGCTGGAGGCCATGGGAAGTGTCGTAGAGAGCTACGGTGGCCGGTACATCGCCGGCGAAGACGTGAATATCGGCGTGCCCGAGGTCGGCGTGATGCGGCGACGTACTCAGAATGTGTTGGGCAGCGCCGAGCTTGGCGGCGATCCCTCCCCGTTCACGGCGAGAGGCGTCTTCTCCGCCCTGCGCGCAGCGGTGAAACACCGCCTTGGACGCTCGGACCTCGAGGGCCTGAGGGTCGCCGTACAGGGCGTCGGAAAGGTCGGCGCCACCCTGGTCGAGTGCCTGGTGGCAGCCGGCGCCACGCCGATCCTGGCGGACGCGGACCATGCCCGGGTATCGGAGCTTGCCGGACGCCTGGGCCTGGACGTCGTGGAGCCGGAGCGCATCCACGCCGTCGAGGCCGACGTGTTCTCTCCCAACGCGCTCGGTGCCTCGATCAATGCGAAGACGGTCCCGGAGCTCAAGGCCACGGTGGTGGTCGGCGGTGCGAACAACCAACTGGCGACACCGCAGGATGGCCGCGGGCTCGCGGACAGGGGGATCTGCTATGTCCCCGACTATCTCGCCAATGCCGGCGGTCTGTTGAACATCGTGGCCGAGTACGAGGCAGGCCGGGGCATGCGGCCATACGACGGCGGCCAGGTCGAGGCGAGCCTGGAGACGATCGGCGACCGTACCGCCGAGCTGCTGACCCGCGCGAAGTCGATTGGCGAGCAACCGGACTTGACCTGCGATCGCATGGCCTATGAGCGCATCCGCAGAATGGAGCGGGCGGCATGATCTACGTCGGCTATTTCAAGGACAAGGAGGGTGGGCTGTCGACCCGTCTGGAAGCCCGACCGGAGCATTTTCGGTTTGTGATCGAGAACAAGGACCGCTTCGTGTTCGGTGGGCCGTTGCGCGACTCGAACGGGCAGCCGGTCGGCAGCATGTACGCGGTCCATGCCGACTCCCTGGAGGACGCGCGCGCGTTTATCGGATCGGATCCGTACATGAAGGCCGGTCTTTTCGGCCATGTGGAAATCCACGCCTGGGCTTTCATGGTGCCCGAGCAGGAGCCCGGGTTCCTCGAAGCCGAACTCGAGCGGTCGGAGGCGGCGCGCCTCAGCTCCGAGAAATCCGTCCCTCTGCCGAGCGAGACATGACATGGCTTTGATCGAACGCGCCGGGCGGGATCCGATGGACCACACATTGTCCATTCTGGAAGCGATGATTGGCTTTGACACCGTCAGCGCGCATCCGAACCGCCTGTTCCAGGAGTGGCTTCAAGAGCAGTTGCAGCCGCTGGCGCCCAACCTGCGGCTCACCTGGAACGATGCGGGAAGCAAGTGCAATGTCTTCGCCACGATCGGCCCGGAGGAGGATGGCGGTATCGTACTGTCGGGCCATTCCGACGTGGTGCCGGTAGCAGGACAGGACTGGGCCAGCGACCCGTTCACCCTCACCCTGCGCGACGGCCGGGCCTATGGCCGAGGAACCGCCGACATGAAAGGCTTCCTCGCCTGCTGCGTGGCCACACTGCAGCGGATCGATATGCACAGACTGTCGGAGCCGGTCCATCTTGCGGTCTCCTACGACGAAGAACTCGCCTGCCTCGGCGCCCCCCGCATGATCGCGGACCTGGTCGCCGCCGGCATCCGACCGCGGCTGTGTGTGGTGGGCGAGCCGACGACCATGAAGCTCGCAACGGCGCATAAGGGCGCGCATGTCTTCCGTACCGTCTTTCACGGCAGGGCGTCCCATTCCAGCCGGCCCGATCACGGGGCCAACGCGATCGTGGCGGCGGCCGAGTTCATCGCCTTCATCAAGCGGCACTTCGGCGCGCTGTCCGCGGTGCGAACCGGTGCCGCCGGCCTGAGGCCGCCGGTGACGACCTTCAACGTGGGCCTGATCGAAGGCGGGGTGGCCCTCAACACCGTGCCGGAGACATGCACGGTCGTGTGGGAGTTCCGGCCGATCCCGGAGGCCGATGTCGAGGCGATCGTCGAGGCGGTGCAGACTCATGTCGAGACCGAGCTCAAGCCGTCGTTTCAGCGGGAATGGGCCGGAGCGGACATTCACACAGACCGGCTCGCCGACGTTCCGGCGCTCGACCCGGCCGGAAATTGCCAGGCTCGGGACGAGCTCTCCCGGCGCTGCGGCCTCCACGGCAACGACGCCGTCGCCTTCGGGACCGAAGCCGGGCAGTTCCAACAGGCCGGCATCCCGACGGTCGTCTGCGGCCCCGGCTCCATCGACCAGGCGCACAAGGCGAACGAATATGTCGAGATCGACCAGCTGTCGGCGTGCCTGTCGGCCCTGCAGTCTCTGATCGGTTCTC
>JARGOG010000098.1 GCA_029212785.1 Thalassobaculaceae bacterium | reverse complement strand
GCCACCGCCGACGGGCAGATCGGCCATTTCCATTTGCGCTGGCATGACGACACGGCCCTGTGTGTGGTCATGGCCGCCAACGGCTATCCGGGATCCTACGAAAAGAATTCGGTCATCGCCGGCACTGAGACGGTGGAGAGCGACGACGTGGTCGTGTTCCACGCCGGTACCGCCCGGGGCGAGGACGGCAGCCTGCTGGCCACCGGCGGCCGGGTACTGGGCGTGACCGCGATCGGCAAGGACGCCGCCGAAGCGCGGGCACGGGCCTATGCGGCCGTGGATGACATCGACTGGCCCGGCGGCTTCTGTCGCCGCGACATAGCCTGGCGGGCGATCACCTAGGACGCGCGGGCCGAGGCCCTGGCATCGGCGACGAACTGGCGGGGCGTCATCCCCGTGACCACCCGGAATGCATGGGCGAACGCACTCGGCGTCTCGAAGCCGACATCGTAGGCGACCGGGGTGATCTGCCGTCCCTCCGAAAGCTTCTCAATCGCCACCATGATCCGCGCGTGTCGCCGCAATTCGCGAAAGGTCATGCCGGTTTCGGCCCGGATCGACCGGATCATGCTGCGGTCGGACAGGCCAAGCCGCACCGCCCACTCCGCCATGGTCCGCCGCTCGGCGGGGTTCGCATGCAGGTGCCGCACCAGTTCGGCGATCCGCCGGTCGCCGGGATGCGGCAGTCGGAACGGCGTCATGCTGCCGCGCGCGATTTCATGCAGAAGCACGTCACGCAGCAGCGGTTCGAGGGAGGCGTCCTCCCTCTGCGCCAACCGGACCAGCGCCTCGCGCAGCAGCGGCGATACCGAAATCATGCGCACATCCGCGAAGACCTCCGCGCAAGCCCTGCTCAGATACGCCGTGCGCATCCCCACCTGACCGTCGCACTGGATCTCGTGCTCGGTATCCGCCGGTATCCACAGCGCCCGCCCGAGCGGCAGGAACCAGACATTGTCGGCGGCAACGACCCGCATCGCGCCGGAAATGGCATGGATCAGCTGGTGGGCCGGATGGGTGTGGGCGGCAATCGCCGTGCCGGACCGGTAGGTCAGCGCGAACCCGATCGCGTCGGGTCGCTCAAGGTTTGGCATTTCAGGATCAGTATCGGACATTCTATCGACAGACAGTAAGCTGAGTATCGGTCAGGCTCAATCGTCCCATCGAGCCGAGGCCCCGTCATGTCCCGAACGGAAGCGTTCCACTTCGTCAACGCCGCGCATTTCTTCACTCACTATTTCCTGCTGATCTTCCCGACGGCCGCCCTGGCCATCGCCGCCGCCTGGGGGATCAGCTTCGCCGATCTGCTGCTCCTCGGCACGCCGCTCTACGTGATGTTTGCCCTCGGCACCGTGCCGGCCGGCTGGCTCGGCGACCGGGTCGACCGGCTCGTCCTCATCGCCGCCTTCTTTCTCGGCGGCGGGGCCTCCTGTGTATGGATTGCGGCCGCAACCGGCCCCGACGCCCTGGCCACGGGGCTTGGTGCGCTCGGGCTGTTCGCCGCCCTCTACCACCCGGTCGGCCTCGCCCTGGTGACCGGTAGCGGCCGACGCTCCGGCCGCGCGCTGGCGATCAACGGCGTGTTCGGCAACATGGGACTGGCCGGCGCCGCGGCCGGCACCGGCGTCCTGGCCCAACTCTGGGGCTGGCCCGCGGCGTTCGCCGTGCCCGGCGCGCTCTCGATCCTGATCGGTCTGACGCTTCTCAGCCGCGCCGGGTTTCGATCCGACAGCCGGCAGCCGGTCGACAACCCGCACGGAATCATCGCCTCTCCGGCACCGCCCCGCACACAGCGGAACGTGGCCGCCGTCGTCTGCGTCTCGGCTCTGCTGGGCGGGCTGATCTTCAATGTGGTGACCATCTCGCTGCCAAAATTCCTGGACGAGCGGCTGGCAGGCGCCGGATCCGACCTGGCGTGGATTGGCGCCGCCACCGGTATGGTCTTCGCCCTGGCGGCGTTGGCGCAGCTTCCGGTGGGAGAACTTCTGGACCGGGTCGGGGCCCGCCCCGTGCTTTGTTTTCTTGTCGCCGCCCAGGCCGTGCTGTTCCTGACGATGTCCCAGGCGACCGGTTGGCCGGTCCTGGCTCTGGCGCTTTTCCTGGTGACCGCCATCTTCGCCGAGATTCCGATCACCACCTGGTTGCTGGGACGCTATCTCGGTCCGGGCATCCGTTCGCGGGCGATCTCGCTGGAATACGTTCTGTCCCTGGGCGTCGGTTCGGCGTCGGCGCCGTTGCTCGCCATCCTGCACCGCCATGGCATCGGCTTCTTCGAGCAGTTCCTCGGCTTGGCGCTGGCCGCCTGCCTGGTGCTCGCCGCCGGGCTGCGGCTTCCGCCCGGCAAAGCCCCGGCCGACTCCTAGTCGTCGCGCTTCGGCATCAGCTCTTTCTTCAGAGCACCCCAGTCCCAGCCGACCACCCGCGAGCGGTGCAGACCGTCCGGCAGATTGGTATGGGCGGTCGATCCGGCAACCAGCACGCCGACGAGATTCAGGTTCGCGCGTTTAGCGAACTTGACCTCTTCATTGACGTTTCGGCTGACCCCTGACATCGGCGTCACCAGCACCAGGGCGACCTTGGCCGCGCGCATGCGCTCGATGACCACGACCTCTTTGTGCTTGGGATCCAAATCCTCACGTTTTGATGCGCCGGTTACGGTGACCGGCCAGTTCTGATCGGCCATCTCATGCAGAAATTTACGGGCCGTCAGGCGTTCGCGCTCAAGATCGAAAATGACATGGATCCGGGTGACGTCTTCGGTCATCGTTCTTGCAACTTTTCCGAAAATTACCTGTAAAGCCGACTCTGGCCGTTAAGATTTGATTAGGGTTTTCTGTGTCTCATACCGCTGGCCAGTCAAGCGTATCGGACGAGAGACAGATGCATCGAGCAGACGCAGACCTTCTCGCTGGGACGCTCGACGCGTCGACGCCACAGGCGGAGAGCGATAACGCAACGAACGGCAAACGGCTACTCGACGCCGTCGACCACACGCTTGTGTACGCGTTCCAACCGATCGTCAACATCGATACCGGGATCGCCTTCGGATACGAGGCCCTGCTACGCGGCGTCAACGAGGCCGGATTTGGGACAATCGCCGGCTTTTTCGACGCCGCCTATGCGTTCGGCGTGCTGGAGGAGGTGGAACGCCGGTTGCAGCGAAAGGCCGTCGACTCCTTCCTCAAACTGCCGAGCCGAACCGCCATCCTGTTCCTGAATGTCGATGCCAGGCTGCTCGCCTCCGGTCGCGCGGTGATCGACGGGATGGCCGCGGTGATCGCCGCCAGCGGCCTGAGCGCCGACCGCTTCTGCCTCGAGCTTCCCGAGACCCAGGACATCGTCGCCGGCGATGAGGCGCTCGCGGTCATGCACCAGATCTCCGGCGCCGGTGTGCGTCTGGCCCTTGACGATTTCGGCCAGGGCTACTCCCGGCTCCGGTTGCTGCACGAGCTGCAGCCGAACTTCGTGAAGATCGATCGCTATTTCATCACCGGCGTCGCCACCGACCCAAAGCGCCGGCTGTTCCTGTCGCGTCTGGTCGACATCATGCACGTCTTCGGCATCGCGATGGTCGCCGAGGGTGTCGAGACCGAAGCGGATTTCCGGACCTGCAAGGATCTCGGCTTCGACTACGTGCAGGGATATCTGGTCCAGAAGCCGACTACCGACCTGGATCACATCCTGTCTCTGTATCCGATCGTCGCCGGCATGAACGCCCGGGAGCGACGGAACCGGTCAACGGATCGATCTCGCGTCGAGGGTCACCTTGAAGTGCTGCCGACCATGTCCGTCGACCTGCCGATGGTCGAGGTCTTCGATACGTTCCGCCAGCATCGGGACATCAATCTGTTCCCGGTCGTCGATCAGGCGGGCATTCCGATCGGGGTTGTCGGCGACGCCGACCTGAAGGCCTATGCCTATTCCCCTTTTGGCCGCGATCTCATGGCGAACAAGGCCTATGGCCGCTCGCTGCGGGACCTGGTCCGATCCTGCCCGACCGCCAGCGTCGACATGCCGATCGAGAAGATTCTCGAGATCTTCGCCCATCGCTCCGATGCGCCCGGAATCCTGATGGTCGAGCGCGGGCGTTATGCCGGCTTCATGAATTCGACCGCGCTGCTCAAGGTGCTGCACGAGAAGACGGTGGCCGCCGCCCGGGATCAGAACCCGCTGACCCGGCTGCCGGGCAACCTGTCGATCGGCGACTGGGTGACCGACGCCCTGGAGGACCGGGAGACCGGGATCGTGCTGGCCTATTTTGACTTCGACAGCTTCAAGCCGTTCAACGACACCTACGGGTTTCGCAACGGCGACCGGGCGATCCAGCTATTCGCCGAACTGCTGCAGAAACACTCCCCCGCCCAGGATGCGTTCGTCGGGCATGTCGGCGGCGACGATTTCTTCGTCGGCTACCGCACCGACAATCCGAGCGAGATCGCCCAGCGTGTGGCGGCGCTGCTGACCCTGTTCGCCCACGACGTCGAGAGCTTCTACGATGCCGAGACCCGCGAACGAGGGTTCCTGGAGATGCGAGGCCGTGACGGCAGGCTGCACCGCTACGGCCTGCTGACGGTCAGTGCGGGGTTGCTGAACCTGCGCGCCGGGCGTGACGAGATTCCGATCGATACGGTGATGGACGAGATCGCCCGGCTGAAGAAGAAAGCGAAACAGGCGCCCAGCGGTATGGCGGTGGCCACGCTCGGCTAACCCGCACCGCTTAGCGCACCAGCGACGGCACCCGTAGAATCTTGATCGGTCCGATGGCGAGATAGCCGTCCTGAATGGTGACCGGCGCGCGTACCGAGGATGAGCCACCGTCGCTGCCGGTTCGCGAGAACGCCGCCGTCGCCAGCCGCAGGAGCGTCGCCATATCCCCGGTCAGCAGGCCGCGGTCGACCGCCCGATCGATCATCGCCGACACTCCGCGGATCTCGGCCGACGCCGCCCCTTCCGGGCGCAGCAGTCCGTCCAGGGTGACCGTGCCATCCGCCGTCAGGTCCATCGGCCGCCAGTTCAGGCCCAGATGATCGACATCGATCACGCCACCGGCGTCGCGCCAGAGCGCGAGGGAGGCAGGATCGAGCGAGATCGGCAGCGGTCCCCGGACCACGGCGCGGATCCGCCCGTCGGCCGGTCCCTCGAAGGGCAGGTGAGAGGTCAGCAATCCGATCGGCTCCAGCGCATCGGCAGCAAGCGCGACCTGCAGGGTGGCCGGCACGTCGCCATCGTCAGCCCGGGCACCCGGCGTCGGGTCGACCTGGGCCACCAGCCGGGCCGCCCGCGCGATCACGCGACGATCGCGGTCGACCGCGACCGCCTGATGCAGGTCCAGTTCCAGATGGTCTAGCTGGGTCGGCGTGAATCCGACCGCCGCCTCCGCTCGCACCGCCGTCATCGACACCGTCAGCGACGGCGCCTGCCAGGATCCGGTCACCGGCCCGGCACTGCTCAACCGGAGAAGAAACGGCTCCCAGGGGCGTGCGGTTATCAACAGCTCGTCGGTCGCCGTCGTCAGGGTGCGCGGTCCATCGACCCGGGTCCAATTGATATCCACATAAGTGAAGCGGATCGCGAAGGGGAACCCGTCGAGCGTCCTGTCGCCATGGGTCAGCCGGTCGCCGACCGCCCGGCGGTAATCCATCCAGCCATCGATCGACGCCCGCAGGTGGATCGACAGCAGCACCCATCCGATACTCCAGCCGATGGCGAGGAACGCGACCACGGCGCAGGCTATCATCGTCCAGAACCGCCCGCGGTTGCGGCGGGGCGGCCCGGACTCGGGACGCATGGGATCGGCAGGGTCGCTTGCAGTCGTCATCGCCAGAGCCTAGGTGCTTGAAACGGAAGAATAGGGATCGGGACCACAGCGGGGAAGAGACGTGGACGCACTTACCGAGACGCCGGCCAATCGCGCGACCGCGGATGCGGTGGCGTCGGACATCTGGGTCTTCGGCTACGGATCGCTGATGTGGCGGCCGGGCTTCGCGCATGCCGAGCGCGCCGAGGCGCTGCTGCGCGGTTATCGGCGCCGGCTCTGTGTCGTCTCCCGCCACCATCGCGGAACCGCCGCGCGGCCGGGGCTGGTCATGGGGCTCGACCGCGGCGGGTCGTGCCGGGGCGTCGCCTACCGGGTGCCCGCCCACGCGGTGACCGAGACGCTGGCCTATCTCGACGAGCGCGAAATCGCCCATTACCCGGTCTATCGCCGTTCGATCGTCACCATCGACATCGGTGCTGGAGACCGGCAGCGGGCCGTGACCTACACCGTCGACCGACGCGAAGCGGATTACGCGGGCGCCCTCACCATCGAGCAGCAGGCGGCCGTGGTCACTGGTGCGGCAGGCCTCTCCGGTCACAACTCCGACTATCTGCGCCAGACCGTGGAGCACATCCATGCCATGGGCCTGAAGGACCGGGCACTGGAGGCGGTGCTCGCCGCGCTGGCGGCGCCGTCTGGGGCCGTGGAGGAAATTGCTATGCGTGCTTTACGTTAAATTTTACTCGCGTACAGATTGTTTTGTCTCCTACCCTCTTCGGAACAACCAGCGAGGGAGGGAGAGATGGCGAAGCCCAAGGTCAGCGATACGACGATCGTGCGCGCGGCGATCCATCCGGGGATCGGGATTGCCCGGATCGGCAACGCGACGGACGCTTTCTATATCGGCCCGCAGGTCCCCAATCCGACGCCGCTTGCGCCGGCCCATTACCGGGACGAGACCGGGGCGCTCAAGCGCGAGGCGGCCCTGTTCCGGATCTACGGCTACAACGCCGCCGACGAGGTCGTCACCGAGCTCACCGCGGACAATGCCGAGATCACCTGGCGCGTCCATGTCGCCAACCAGAAATCGGGCTGGTACGAGTTCCATGCCGCCCTCGACAGCGCCCAGGCGCTGACCACCGTCGATGCGTCCCAGCGGGCGCCGGCGCTGCGCAATGCCGGCATTGCCGACCGCTCGACCCTGATCATCGATCCGGGCCCACGCGCGATATCCGGCGCATCGAAGAAGGGGCCGGAGTACCGGTTCGACACCGGCAAGTTCATGGGCACCCCGGTCTATCTGGGCGAGTTGCAGACCGACGGAAAGGGTCGCCTTCTCTTTCTCGGCGGCCGCGGCAATTCGGCCTCCTACGACGGCCAGCCGGCCAAGGATTTCGCCAATAACGACGGCTGGCACGACGATACTTCCGACGGGCCGGTCGAGGCACAGCTGACGATCGACGGCCGCGAGGTGCCGGTCGACTCCGCCTGGGTCGTCACCGCGCCGCCGAATTTCGGACCGCAGCAGAAATCGGTGCGCACCCTCTACGATCTGATGACCGACGTCGCGATCCGGGCCGGCATGCTGGCGCGCCCGCGCCGGCCGCTGTTCGGCCGGGATATCCTGCCGGTTTTCGAGCGTCTGACCGACCTGCAATGGGTCAATGCGGGCTTCGCCGCCGGGTTCGGATACGGGACGACCAGGAATTTTCGCGGGTCCGGCTGGGTCGACACCCTGCGCAGCACCGGGGCGGACCAGAAGGAGCTGCGCCAGCAGCTTGCCAATTCCTTCCGAGTGTTCGCGCGGGACAGTTGGGCGCCGATGCCCTGGCCCTGGATCTACGGCGACGCCATGAACGTGCCGCCCTCGCACCTGCCGGAGCAGAACGCCACCCTCACCGACACCCAGCTCGAGCTGTTGCAGCAATGGGCAGCCGGCGACTTCGACCCCGGCGACGACCCGATCGACAGGGCGGGCTCGCTGGACAGGCTGCCGCTCGACCTGCAACCCCCTGCCCTCGACCGGGCGGCGATGGAGTTCTGTCTGGCCGACGCGTTCCATCCAGGCTGCGAGGTGACCTGGCCGATGCGCCACGCGTCCCTGTATCGCGCGCCCTACCGGATCCGCGGCGGCGGCAAGGTGCCGAAAAAGGGCAACCCCCCCTATGGCAGCAACCTGTCGCCGGAAGTGGCGGTCTCCGTTGCCGGCCCGCTCTTCGGTCAGGCGCCGGGCAGCCTCACCCGCTGGATGGCCGTGCCATGGCAGACCGACACCGCGAGTTGCCGGTCCGGCTACTACGCCGGATACGGACCGAGATACGATCCCTATGTCCCGACCTTCTGGCCGGCACGGGTTCCGAACCACGTGCTGTCCGAGGAGGACTACAGGACGGCGATCGACACCAAGCTGCCCCACGACACACGCGTGGCGGCGTTCAACCGCCGGGCAAGCTGGTTCCAGACTCTGGGCTCCGGCGGGTACTTGTCGCAGATCAACTACATGGTCGGCCACTTCGACCAGATGGGGCTGGTCTCCACCTTGCCCGGCGTCAAGGATGATCCGGACATTCCGGCCGAAATCCAGGTCGCGATACTCGGCCCCGGAGCCACCCCGTATTCCGGCGCGACCGTCGGCCTGACCCCGGTCCATGACGCCCATGCCGGTCCGCACGCAGACGAGAGCGAGCTTGCGACCCAGATCGCCGGCCGGACCGGCCTCGCCGCCGAGGAGATCGTCGCCGGTTACATCCGCAAGGTGGCACCGGGCAAGCTGGTGAAATGAGCCGCCTGAACGCGTCCTGGGACGCGATCGTTGTCGGTGGCGGTCCGGCCGGCGCGGTCGCGGCCCGGCGGTTGGCCCAGGGCCCGGCGCAGAAGCGGACCGATCGGTGCCGCGTGCTCATCCTGGAGCAGGCCACCGAGGCGGCACCGCGGATCGGCGAGTCCCTGCCCCCCGCCTGCCGACCTCTGCTGCGCGATCTTGGCCTGCTCGACCGGATGGACGGCCACCGCCCCTATCTCGGCAACCGCACGCTCTGGGGCGGCACCGTGGCGACCCATGACTTCCTGCGCGATCCCCATGGGGCCGGATGGCATTTGGACCGCACCGGCTTCGACACCATGCTACAGGCGGCAGCGATCCACGCGGGAGCGACAATCCACCGGGGCGTCACGGTTCGCACGCTTACTCCCAGGAGCGGATGCTGGGGGATGGTGACCAGTCTCGGCCACCGCCTGCGCACGCGCCTCCTGATCGATGCCACCGGCCGGGCCGCGGCCGTCGCCAGACGCCTGGGCGCCCGGCGCCAGGTGCTGGACCGGCTCACCGGGGTCTATGTCGTCCTGCGGGGCGAGACCGGGGAGCCGAGCGATAGCTTCAGCCGGATCGAGGCCGAGGCGGACGGCTGGTGGTACACTGCTCCCCTGCCGGACGGGACCCGGGTCGCCGCGTTTCACAGCGACAGTGACCAGCCGGTTCTGCGCGAGCTGTCGAGCCCGGCCGGGTTCCTTGCCCGCCTGCGGCGCACCCGGATGATCGCGGCGGAGGTGCCGGTCGACGCGACCACCATCGTCACCGGACCGGTAACCGTCCCGGCGCACAGTGCCGCCACCGATCCGCCGGCGGGCGCGGGATGGCTGGCCGTGGGCGATGCGGCCCTGGCCTTGGATCCGCTGTCCTCCCAGGGGCTGATGAACGCGCTTTTCACCGGCATGACCGGCGGCGACGCGGCAGTGGCGATGCTGGACGGCATTGGATCGGCCGGGCGCGGATACACGTCGCTCCTATCGGAGGTCCGCCAGGCCTACGGCGCCAACCTCGCCTATTTCTACGGGGCGGAGGCGGGTCGGCGGAGCGGTGATTTCTGGGTCCGGCGCGCGCCCGACCCGATCCGCGCGGCGATCGGCGGATAGATCAGCGCCGCGCGGCGAAGAACGCCTTCAGAAGCGCGGAGGCCGCCGTCTCCTCGACGCCGCCCACCACCTCCGGGCGGTGGTGGCAGGTCGGCTGGGAGAAGAGGCGCGGCCCATGCTCCACCGCACCGCCTTTGGGATCATAGGCTCCGAACACCAGACGGCGGATGCGGGCATGGGCGATCGCCTGGGCGCACATCGCACAGGGTTCCAGGGTCACCACCAGATCGCACTCGGTCAGCCGTGGCGAGCCCAGGACCTCGGCGGCGGCCCGCAACGCCAGGATTTCCGCGTGCCCGGCCGGATCCGGCGGGGATTCCACCCGGTTATGGGCACGGGCGATCACCCGGCCGGCGGCATCGACCACCACGGCGCCGACCGGCACCTCGCCGACCGTGGCGGCGCGGCGGGCCTGTTCCAGGGCGATCGCCATGGGGGTCGTCGGTGCGTTCATCCGGTCTGGATAGGGTCTGCGGCGGCGCCTGTCCATCGCGGCGGCAACGCGCTGCGACATTGCGGTTCGGCGCCGCCCGCGCTACACGCAGGCGGATGAACGCTCCCCGCAATTCCGCCGGCAAGCCGGCGCCCCGACCGATCGCCGAACTCGAGGCCCTGTTCGAAGAGCAACGCGGGTCGGAGCGTATCGCCAAACGGCTGGCGCGCGCGGGGCTGTGCTCGCGTCGCGACGCCGAGCGCTGGATCGCCGATGGCCGGGTCGCGGTCGATGGCACGCTGCTGGACAGCCCGGCCGTCACCGTCACCGACGAGAGCGAAATCGCCGTCGACGGCAAGCCGTTGCCGAAGATCGAACCGCCGCGGCTGTGGCGCTATTACAAGGACCGCGGCACCGTCACCACCGCCCGCGACCCCGAAGGACGTAAGACGGTGTTCGACACTCTGCCGGCGGACATGCCGCGGGTGATCACGGTCGGCCGCCTCGATCTCGACAGCGAAGGCCTGTTGCTGCTGACCAATGACGGCGCACTCGCCCGCTATCTCGAGCTGCCCTCGACCGGCTGGACCCGGCGCTACCGGGTTCGGGTGTTCGGTCCGCTGAACGAGAAGACGCTGGCAGGGCTGAAACGCGGGGTGACCATCGACGGTGTCGCCTATGGCGCGATCGAGGTGACGATCGACAAGGCGTCGCGCACCAATTCCTGGCTCACGGTTGGTCTGAAGGAAGGCAAGAACCGTGAAATCCGCCGGGTGATGGAGCATGTGGGCCTCAGCGTCAGCCGCCTGCTGCGCGTGTCCTACGGCCCGTTCCAATTGGGCGACATACCGTCCGGCGGGGTCGAAGAGGTCAAGACCCGGGTGCTGAAAAGCCAGCTCGGCCTCGATCCGGGCGACGAGACCGGCCGCGCCAAGGCCAAGCCGAAACGCATCGGCACCAAGCCGCCCGGCCGCAAGTCGGGTCCCGGCAAACCGGGGGCGGAAAAGTTAGGGCCGGGGAAACCGGGGCCGGGGAAACCGGGCACCGCCAAGCCCGGCCCGGTGAGATCCGGCCCGGCGAAATCCGGTCCGGCGAAATCCAGTCCGGGAAAACCCGCCGCCCGGGGCGGCACCGCCAAGCCGGGTGGACCGAAGAGCAAGGATCAGAACCGTGCGGATCATCGCCGGAAAACACCGCGGAACTAAGCTGACCGCACCGGAAGGACTGGACACCCGCCCCACCCCCGAACGGGTGCGCGAGGCGGTGTTCAGTATGCTGGAGAGCGGGCGCTTCGGCGCCGTGCTGCGCGATCGGACCGTGCTCGACCTGTTTGCCGGCACCGGCGCGATGGGCCTGGAATCGCTGTCTCGGGGGGCCGAGCGGGTGGTGCTGGTCGACAACCATCCGACGGCACTCGATACGCTGCGTGCCAATGTGGAGAAGCTGCAGGCCGGCGCCCATACCCAGGTCCGGGCCGGCGACGCCACCCGCTGGCACGAGCGCGCCCAGACCGCCGCCGGTGTGGTGTTCATGGACCCGCCCTACGGCACCGAAGCCTGGGTTCCGGCCCTCGAGGCGGCGCTGCGCACCGGCTGGATCGGCGACGACACGGTGGTGGTGATCGAGACCGACAAACGCGAGCGCACCGAGATCCCGGAAGGCTTCGAGGTGCTGGAGGACCGCCCCTACGGACGTGCGCGGATCCTCATCCTGGGTAAGGTGGCGGCGGGGCCAGAAGCCGGGGACGTACCTTAACCCTGCTCGCCTCTTCCCGGCCCTGCGCCGGGACCGAGGGCGACGCTCACCGGCCCGCTTCAGAATCACGCACGCTCCAGCAGCCCCGGCTCAAGCGACGGGGGCACGGTCCCGGAAGACCCCGGATCGGCGTCCGGGGTCTTCCGGTTTTGAGAGGTGAGGAGTGTCGCCTCAGAACCGGATCTGCACCTTCATCGCCTGGCGTCGGTCGGCGGCGGTGCGGAAGGCATCCATCGCGTCCTCGATCGGGAAGCTGTGGCTCAGCAACGGGCCGGTGTCGATCCGCCCGGAGGCCAGCAGCGCCACCGCGGTCGGAAACTCCCGGGCAAAGCGGAACGAGCTCTTCAGCGTCAGTTCCTTCACCATCACGAAATCGGCCGGGATCGTGATTTTCGGATCGGCGTAGGTTCCCACTTGCACCAACACCCCTCCCGGCGCCAGCGCATCGAGGCAGGCCCGCTGGGCATGCGGATTGCCCGAGCACTCGAAGGCGACGTCGAAGCGGCCACGCGGGTGGGCCGAATCCACCAGACCGTCCGGAGTCTTCGCCACGTTCACCGTTCGGGTCGCACCCAGCGCTTCGGCGGCCCTGAGCGGCTCGTCCATCACGTCGGTAATCACCGTCTCCACCGCCCCGCCCAGTCGGGCGACGACCAGGCACAGCGCGCCGATCGGTCCGGCACCGGTCACCAGCACCCGGCGGCCGAGCATCGGCCCGGCATGGCCCGCCGCATGCAGGCAGACCGAAAGCGGCTCCGCCAGCGCCGCCACACCCGGATCGGTTCCCGCCGGCACCGGGACGCACTGGCGGGCATGGGTAACGACACTCTCCGCGAACAGCCCCTGGACATGGGGGAATCGTCGCGACGAGCCGAGGAAGATCATGTCGGCGCAGAGGTTCTCGCGGCCGGTGCGGCAGTGATGGCAGCTACCGCAAGGGTGGCTCGGGTTGATCGCCACCGCATCACCGACCGCCGGCCCCGTCACGCCGAGTCCGAGCTCGGCGATCCGCCCGGATGCCTCGTGGCCGAGCACGAACGGCTCGCGCACCGGAAAGTCGCCCATGCGCGCGTGGTGGAAGTAATGCAGGTCGGAGCCGCAGATGCCGCCGGCCTCGACCCGTACCCGCACCTCGCCCGCGCCCAGCGGGCGCTCGTCCCGCGGTTCGACCCGCAGGTCCTCGATGCCATGCAGGACGGTCGCGCGCATGACGGCGGCCGCCTACTCGGCCGCCTGGCTGGGCGCTTCCAGATCGGCATGCTCGCGGTCGAATTTCCACACGTCCTCGAAGCCCATGGCCTTGGAGAAGGTCATGAAATCGGCGATCGGCACCTCCAACTCGGTCGAGGCACCGGTGCGCTTGAGCGTGGAGTAGACCGAGTTCAGCGCGTGGCCGACGGCGAGGAAGCCGGCCGCCGGGTAGATCGCGAGCTGGTATCCGATCTCGGCATACTGCTCGGCGGTCAGCACCGGGGTCTTGCCGCCTTCGACGACATTGACCAGCAGCGGCACGTCGAACCGCTTGCCGATGATCTCCATCTCCTCCACGGATTCCGGGGACTCCACGAACAGGATATCGGCGCCCGCCTCCGCAAACGCCTCCGCCCGCCGCAGGGCTTCGTCCAGGCCGAGGGCCGTGCGGGCGTCGGTGCGGGCGATGATCAGGAAGTCGGAACTGTCTCGCGCCTCGACCGCGACCTTGATCTTGGCCACCGCCTGGTCGATCGGGATGACCTTGCGGTTCGGGGTGTGGCCGCATTTCTTCGGAAATTCCTGGTCTTCCAACTGGATCGCCGCGGCGCCCGCGCGCTCGTAGCCCCGGACCGTATGATCGACGTTCAGCAACCCGCCATAGCCGGTGTCGCCGTCGCAGATCAGCGGCGCCGAGGAGAGTTCGGACAGGGTGCGCACCCGCTCGACCATGTCGCGGTAGGAGGCGAGGCCGGCATCGGGCAGGCCCAGATGCGAGGCCACCGTGCCGTAGCCGGTCATGTACAGCGCGTCGAAGCCCATAGCGTCGGCGAGCCGCACCGACACGCCGTCGAACACGCCCGGCGCGGTCAGCAGCTTGCCCTTCTGGAACTTGCTCTTGAGGGTGGCCATTTCCGTTCATCCTCCCGTGGAACCTTGTTGCCGGGAGGGTACGCCGAGCCGTGTCGCGATCAAAGATGCAGAAACGCGAAACGGGTTTCGGGGCGGCGAGGGGCAGGTGGGAACCGGGAAGAGCAGCGCTCCTCAGAAATCCGTGGTGCGGCCCTTGTGTTCCCAATCGCCGAAACGGGTCGGCTCCGGGCCGTCATAGCCGCCGCGCTCGGGCGGCAAGTCCTTCGCCGCCGCGCGGGGATCGAGCTGCGCCGGGACCGTAACCTCCTCGCCGGGGGCCGGGATCCGCTTCGGCCGCGACGACGGCTTGGCCACCTCCCGGGACTGGGGAACGGCAACTTCGCGGAACTGGGGCTTCTTGTCGCTCATGACCGCCGGATATAGGACGTTCGCCGCCGTTCCGCCAGATCTTGAAGGGCGGAGCCGGCCTGCTCACATGCAGTCTGGCCTGAACCAGTACAGATGGAGACCATGGGAACCGCTCGCGTCAGCCTGATGATCGCCGCCCTCACGGCGCTGTTCATGGGGGTCGGCTACCTGCTCGGTGGCACCGGAGGCATGGTCATCGCCCTGGTGCTGGCCGGCGGCATGAACCTGTTCGCCTACTGGAACTCCGACCGCATGGTCCTGCGCATGCACGGCGCGCG
>JARGOG010000153.1 GCA_029212785.1 Thalassobaculaceae bacterium | reverse complement strand
CGGGATGGCGCCGAGCATGAGGAACGAGACACCGCGCCGGTCGACCTCGTGACGCACCGAGGGCAGCATCCGCACTCCGGCCAGGATGTCGAGCAGCAGCGCGATCGGTACGATCTCGACCGGGGCGATCACCAGGCTGGTCGAGGTGACGACGATCAGCGGAAAGCCGAAACCGGTGAACCCGCGGACCACGCCGGCGACGATGCAGGCGGCAACCACCGCCGCCCAGATCGGCGCATCCCAGCCGAGGAAGGCAGGGACCACGAAGAAAGGGTCGAGGAAGCCGGCCGCCACCCCGCTCACCCGCTCAGCCGGCGGCGCGGAGCGGGATCACCGCACCGGTACCTCGAACCGACCTCCAGGGCCGGATCGGTCGGGCTTTGGCGGCGGGCAGGGCGCCGAGCGCGCCGGGCCGCAGGTCCCGCACCTGGAGCCAGCCGGCCTTGACCGGTCCCGGCATCTCGAACCCATAGGGCGGCGCCGCCTCGAAGCCGAAGGGCAGGTAATAGGACGGCTCGCCCGAGACCAGGCAGATGTCCCAGCCGGCATCGCGGGCGGCCTGCAGTCCGTGGCCGACAAGCGCGCGCCCCATGCCCTGGCCCTGCATCGACGGACACACGGCGAGCGGGCCGAGCAGGACGGCGGAGACGCCCTTGCCCACATTGACCTGCCAGAACCGGATGGTCGCCAGCACGCGACCGTCGATCGGGTCGTCGGCGACGAAGGCGAGACCGTCGGCCACCGGGCCCTGGCGCAGACGCCAGACGGTGCGACCCTTGCGATCGGTCCCGAACCCGAGATCGTTCAGCGTTTCGACGGCGTCGGCGTCGGCGGGAAGTTCAGCGCGGATGTGAAACATGTCGATGACCTGATCCGGAGAGGGCGTCAAAACCCCGTTCCGGTCGGCCGGCACGGGGACGTTCAGATGCTGGGAAGCACCTGTCGTCGTCGCTCCAATCGGAAATGCCGGTCACTCATAGGTCGGTCCCCAGGTCAGACATCTGCGATACATCAAACCCGCACCCGCTGCTACAGATTTTTCCTGGCCGGCGACGGCCGGGCACGGAGCGTTGCAACTGCGTCACGTGCCCACCAGCACCGGCTCCGCATTCTCCACCGGAACGGTGCCGGGTACGATGAGCATCGGGTCGGTCCGGTTGCCGTCCGGACTGTTCGGCCAGGTCTGAACGACCAGGACCTGAGTCACCGGTCCTTGGGCCGTTGCTCCGATCGGCAGCATCAGCCGGCGGGTCCTCAGATAGCCACCGACATCCCATCTGAATCGGCTCGCGGTGAAGACCGGCAGCCAGTTCTCGATCGCCAGGGCGAAGGCGTTCTCCAGATAGGCGCGGTAGTCGCCGCCGAAGATCTCATCGGAGCCGCGGCCGGCGAAATTGGTGCCCCAGCGGTGCACCATCTCGTGGCCGACGACCCGGTAGCGCACCCGTCCCTCGGGCGTCTCCACATCGGCGAGCACCAGGTAGGGAAACAGCGGCCTCGGGATCCGGAGCGGATCGATCTCCCGGCGTGTCGGCAACCCACCCTCGGGCCGGCTGGCGACCCAGAACTGGAGTGCCGATGTCAGGATCGGATCGTCGTCAACATTCATAGACCACGTTCAGCAATCGAGTCCCTCAACCTACCGGGCGATGCAAGTCCTGTGGGTCAATCGATCACCCTTGTCGAAAACCCTGCCCGGTAAGCGAGCATACAGTCTTAGAATTTTCACGCACTGTTTTCCAGTCCCGGGCTCTGATGGCGTCCGTCGGCGCCGGAAAGCTTCCGCCGACGCACAGGACATTCGCCAGCGCGAGATAGCTCTTGGCGTCCGCCGCGCCGATGCCGCCGGTCGGGCAGAACTTCAGCTCCGGCAATACGGGGTGGATCTGGCCGAGCGCGCCGGGGCCGCCGGCCGCCTTGGCCGGGAAGAACTTCAGGGTGTCCAGCCCGGCGCGCCGCGCGGCCATCGCTTCCGAAACGGTCTGGATGCCGGGCAGCAACGGCAACCCCGCCTCCCGACAGGCCTCGACCAAGGCCAGATCCAGGCCGGGCGAGACGGCGAACTGAGCGCCGGAAGCCAGAACGTCGCCGATACGGCCGGGGTCGAGCAGGGTGCCGACGCCGGCCAGCATCTCCGGAACGGTATCGCGGATCGCCCGCACGGCGGCGAGGGCGGCCGGCGTGCGCATGGTCACTTCGATCACCGAGATGCCCCCCTCCAGCAGCGCGCGGGCCAGGTCGGGGCCGTCCGTGGCGTCGTCTATGGTGACAACGGGGATGACGGGACCCCGGCTCAGGATGTAGCGCACGGCGAGGGTCATGGGATTTCCTCCGGTTCGGGGCGTCGGGCGGCCCGGCTACGATAGGAGCGCGGTGTACGGCACTCAAGGATACCGGCCGTTCGCCACAGGCACGGCCGCCATCCTTGCGTCCCACCCCGGTGACACCCTATATGGAAGGCGGAAGGCTGGCGCGGACGGGCTCCTCGCCAACCCGGTCAGGTCCGGAAGGAAGCAGCCGTAACGAGTTTCGGTCCGGGTCGCTGCCAGTCTTCCACCC
>JARGOG010000097.1 GCA_029212785.1 Thalassobaculaceae bacterium | reverse complement strand
CAGTATATATGCGCGCGTTCTCGCCGAGATTGAGGCGCGGGACGCACGCGATGCGGGTCGAGCCGATGCTCCGATGCGCAAAGCCGACGACGCGATTGAGGTCGATACCTCAGATCTTTCGCCGTCCGAGGTATTCCAGCGTGCGCTCGCCGTCATTGAAGCGGCGGAACGGGACTAAGCCGTCGGTCGCCTCCAGGAGGGATGTCCGGCATTTTGTCAACCAACCCGGCGGCCGCGGAATTCGGTCGATGCCCGACACAGGAGAGTCGGGCCGCCCGCGAAGGATCGGGCAGATGATCTTCCAACCGGCTCATCTAGCCTCGGCGAAGATCTCGATCCAGACATCGCAAGCCGCCGACAACCGGACGTGCCGCCCGTCGATAGATGTGGGCACAGTCCGCATACGTGTTTCTGAGGAGAACTAATGGCTGAAGCCGCTTATGCCGACGAATTCGAATCCATGCTGGAGGAGTCGTTCGGCCAGGTCACCTCGATCGAGGGCAGTGTCGTCAAGGGCATCGTCGTCGAGGTGGAGAACGACTACGCACTGATCGATGTCGGCCTCAAATCTGAAGGCCGCGTCGCGATCAAGGAATTCGGCGCCCCCGGCCAGAAGGCCGAACTGAAGCCGGGCGACGAAGTCGAGGTCTATGTCGAGCGTCTCGAGGACCGCAACGGCGAGGCGATGCTGAGCCGCGACAAGGCCCGCCGCGAAGAGGCTTGGGCCGCGCTGGAGCGGGCGTTCAACGACAACGAGCGGGTCACCGGTGTGATCTTCTCGCGGGTCAAGGGCGGCTTCACCGTCGACCTGTCGGGCGCCGTGGCGTTCCTGCCGGGTTCCCAGGTGGATATCCGGCCGGTGCGCGACATCGGCCCGCTCATGGGTACGCCGCAGCCGTTCCAGATCCTCAAGATGGACCGCCGTCGCGGCAACATCGTTGTCTCGCGCCGCGCCGTCCTCGAAGAGAGCCGTGCGGAAGCCCGCAGCGAGCTGGTCGCCTCCCTCAAGGAGGGCATGGTCCTCCAGGGCGTGGTCAAGAACATCACCGATTACGGTGCGTTCGTTGATCTCGGTGGCGTCGACGGTCTGCTGCACGTCACCGACATCGCGTGGCGCCGCATCAACCACCCCACCGAGGCCCTGCAGATCGGCCAGACCGTGAAGGTGCAGGTCATCCGCTTCAACCCGGAAACCCAGCGCATCTCGCTCGGCATGAAGCAGCTGGAAGCGGATCCGTGGGAGGGTGTGGACGCCCGTTACCCGGTCGGCACCAAGTTCACCGGCCGCGTCACCAACATCACCGACTACGGCGCCTTCGTGGAGCTGCAGCCGGGGATCGAGGGCCTGGTCCACGTCTCCGAGATGAGCTGGACCAAGAAGAACGTCCATCCGGGCAAGATCGTCTCCACCTCCCAGGAGGTCGAGGTGATGATCCTGGACGTCGATCCGAACAAGCGCCGCATCTCGCTTGGTCTCAAGCAGTGCCTGGGCAACCCGTGGGAGGACTTCGTCGAGAAGTACCCGGCGGGCACCGAGCTCGAGGGCGAGGTCAAGAACATCACCGAGTTCGGCCTGTTCATCGGCCTGCCCGGCGAGATCGACGGCATGGTGCACCTCTCCGACATCGACTGGGACACCCCGGGCGAAGAGGCCATTCAGTCCTTCAAGAAGGGCGACATGGTCAAAGCCAAGGTGCTCGACGTCGACGTCGAGAAGGAGCGCATCTCGCTCGGCATCAAGCAGCTGACCACCGATCCGTTCGAGTCCGGTTCGGCCGGTGTCCGCAAGGGCACGGTCGTGACCACCACGGTGACCCAGATCACCGATGGCGGTATCGAGGTGAGCGTTGCCGAGGGCATGACGGGCTTCATCCGTAAGTCCGATCTGTCGCGCGACCGCTCCGAGCAGCGCCCCGAGCGTTTCGCCGTGGGCGAGAAGATCGACGCCAAGGTCACCAATGTGGACAACAAGACCCGCAAGCTGACCCTCTCCATCAAGGCCCGCGAGGTCGAGGAGGAGAAGAAGGCGATGGCGGAGTTCGGCTCGTCCGACAGCGGCGCCAGCCTGGGCGACATCCTCGGCGCTGCGCTCAAGCAGCGCGAAGAGGCGACGAAGGGCGACGACGAATAAGCCGCCTTTCCGATCGAAAACGTATCAAATTGGGGCCGTCCGCACCGCGGGCGGCCTCACTTTTTGGCATTAACCCAACCTTGATGCGGAAAATGGTTCTATTTGAGATACTTAGTCTTGACGCTTTCGGGAGGCACTGGCACATTTTCAGTGGGGCGGGTAAGTGCGCCGTGAAGCAACGCGCCGGCCGCTTCGCGATTCGACTTCGCGGAGGCTCGGAAGCATGACCAAGTCCGAACTGATTGCGCGCCTTGCGGAGGCGAACCCGCATCTGTTCCAGCGTGATATAGAACGTATCGTTTCGACTGTGTTCGAAGAGATCACGGATGCATTGGCTCGAGGCGATCGGGTCGAACTCCGCGGCTTCGGGGCCTTCTCAGTCAAGCAACGGGAAGCCCGGGTCGGGCGGAACCCGCGCACCGGCGAGTCGGTGAAAGTGGACAGCAAGGCGGTCCCGTTCTTCAAGACCGGCAAGCTGCTCCGCGAAAAGCTGAACCACGGCTGAGCCCAGAGCTGCCGTCATTCGGCACGCGACCCGGAACCTCCATCACTGCGTCTGCCCTCCCCGGCCCTGGACAGGGTCCAAACATTCCTGCGCTCGGCAGCATGGCGCCGAGCGCCACAGCGGGGCCGATCTTGAAGGCCGGCCCAAGGCCGGTACGGATCTGCTCTATCATATTGTTTTAGAATGAATTTCACCGGCCATTTAGGATCGCTTGGCGATTCAAAATGACCGGATTTCGCTCTAGGCTCTCTCCGAGCTCGCGGCGTCGATTGCCGTCCGCACGCAGCCCGCCGCCCAGCGCGCCCGGGCGCGCGGCAGCGAGGCGAAGCCGACCAGCAGTCCGTTGCGCCGGGTGGCATCGCGGAAATAGGCGGAAATCGGTGCCGGCCGCACGCCCAGCGCCATCGCCTTCTCCACCACCTTCCGGTCGTCCGGTCCGCCCTCCAGAGAGACCACGAGATTGATCCCGGTCTCCGGACGTTCGATGGTGAAACGACCGTCCAGGGCCGCCTCCAGCGCGTCGGCCAGCGCATCGCGCCGTTCACGGTAGAGGGTGCGCATGCGGCGCAGATGGCCGGCCATGTGGCCCTCGTCCAGGAATCGCGCCAGAACCGCCTGGGTGTCGAGCGCCGGTTGCCGGTCGAAATGCCCGCGCAGGCGCACCAGCGGGTCGACCAGGCGCTGCGGTGCGGCGATGAAACCGATGCGCAGCGACGGCGCCAGCGCCTTGGAAACCGTACCGACATAGAGCACCCGGTCGGCACCATCGAGCGCCTTGAGCGGCGGCACCGGCTTGCCGGCATAGCGGAACTCGCCATCGTAATCGTCCTCAAGCACGAACGGCCCGCCACCGCTCGCCACGTCGCCCATGGCCCAGTCGACGAGCGCGCGCCGGCGTGACAGGGACAGGGTGACGCCGAGCGGAAACTGGTGGGTCGGGGTGACGGTCACCAGCCGCGCGTCAGGAGCTGCCGCCCGCGCCCGGGCCACGTCGAGCCCGTCGCCGTCGACCGGAACCGTCACCAGCCGGGCGCCCGTCGCCACCATCGGCCCACGCAGGCCGGGATAACAGGGTTCCTCAATCACGGCGGTGTCGTCCGGATCCAGCAGCGCGCGGGAAATCAGATCGATCGCCTGTTGGGCGCCGGAGGTCACGATGATCGAGTCCGGGTCGACGATCAGACCGCGAAAGGCTCCGAGATATCGCGAGATCGCCTGGCGCAAGTCGATGAATCCGGCCGGGTCGCCGTAGCCGAACGCGGTCGCCGGCGTCTCTCGCCAGAACCGGCCGGCGAGCCGTGCCCAGATCCGCCCCGGAAACGCGTCGAGGCCCGGCCGTCCCGGCTGCAGCGGACCGTCGATGGCGCCGATCCCGACCCGCTCCGCCATCATCTTGTGGGCCGCTGCCGAGAGCCGGACCGGGGCCTGCGGGACCGGCGGCGTCGGCTGGACAGGAACCTGCGGCTTCAGGTCCGGCAGGTCATGCGCCACCCGGGTCCCGCCGCCACGCCGGCCGACGACATAGCCCTCCGCCGTCAGCCGCTCATAGGCGAGGCTGACCGTATTGCGGGCGACGATGAGCTGCTCGGCGAGCTGGCGGCTCGACGGCAGGCGGGCCCCGGGGGCCAGACGACCTTCGGAGATCGAGCGGCGGAAGAAGCCGGCGATCTGCTCCTGCAGCGGCGTCGGGTCCGCTCGATCAGGCTGGAACACACCCCAGACGGGTAAGGCATCGGCCATCACTTGGCCCCATATCGAAAGTGACTTTGGTGCATATCATACGACCAAAAAGACGCTACACAACCCGACCAACGGTACGGAGCCGCGTCATGTACATCCCCCCAGCCTTCCGTCTCGCAGATCGGAACGCGGCCGTCGCCATCATGCGCGACAACGCCTTTGCCGTGCTCGTCGCCCACAGGGAAGACATGGTGGAGATCAGCCATCTGCCGCTGATGGTGGAGGAACGCGGCGAGGGGCTGGTGATCCGCGGCCACGTCGCCCGGGCCAATCCTATCGTCGCCCTGATTGAAGCGGGGGCGCCGGCCACCGCCGTGTTCACCGGGCCGCACGCCTATATCTCGCCGGACTGGTATGCGAGCGAGGATCAGGTGCCGACCTGGAACTATGTCGCCGTCCACGCCAGCGGGCGCCTGGTGGCCGTAGCCGGGCCGGAGGACACGACCGGCACGCTCGCCGATCTCTCGGCCGAACACGAAGTGCTGCTGGCCCCGAAGACACCGTGGACGCACGAAAAGATGCGCGACGGCCTGATGGGCCGGATGATCAAGGGCGTGCTCGCGTTCGAACTGCCGGTGGAGCGCCTGGAGGGCAAGGCGAAGCTGAGCCAGAACAAGAAGCCGGAGGACATCGCCGGTGCGGTTGAGGGCCTGCGCGGCCGCGGTGGCGCGGGCGACCTGGCGACGGCAGATCTGATGGCTCGGTAGGCGCGCCCGCACGCGCGGTGGGACATCGTGGCGAGAGCATTCCGCCGAGCTGCCGCCGTGACGGCGCGGCGGTTCCTGCGAATTCGAAACCCCACGGTCCCTGTGGCGTTGTCCAATGGACACGTGGTCGCTAGATTACGGTCACCGCAACCGTCGAGGTTCCGCCATGGCCCGCCGCAACTGGGCGACCAAGCTGATCTCTTTCTGCGTCACCTTCCCGGTCACGCTGATCGTGGTGCTGTTCGCCGTGTCGAACCGCAACCCGGTAACCATGGAGCTGTGGCCGCTGCCGGGCGCGCTGGACGCGCCGCTCTACCTGATCTTCCTGGTCGCGGTGGCCGCAGGCTTCGTGCTCGGCGGCGCCATTGCCTGGAGCGGGGAGCTTGGCCACAAGATGCGGGCGAACCGGGCCGAGAAGCGCGCCGACGACCTGGAGCGGGAACTGGCCGTCATGCGCATCCGCGAGGAAGAGATCCGAGCCCAGGCACCGAACGCGCCGAAACGCCCTGCCCTGGTTGATAAGCGAGCAAGCTAATGCGGCCTCATGAGAGAATTTTCGTCGCCATCGACACTCCGGACATGGCGCGGGCCCGATCCATCGCCGACCAGGTGCGCCGCCATGTCGGCGGCATCAAGCTCGGTATGGAGTTTCACAACACCAACGGGCCGGACGGCGTGCGCGAGATCGCCGGCGACACGCCGCTGTTTCTGGACCTGAAATATCACGACATTCCGAACACCGTTGCCGGGGCCGTACGCTCGGCGGTCACCGCCTGCAGGCCGAAGATCATCAACATCCACGCCTCGGGCGGGCCGGCGATGATGCGGGCCGCAGTCGCCGCCAACAGGGAGGCTGCCGACAGGATCGGGATCGCGCCGCCGCTGATGATCGCGGTCACCGTGCTGACCAGCATCGACGACAGCGACCTGGAGGCGGTCGGCCAGGCTTCCCCGTCGGGCGACCAGGTCAAGCGCCTCGCCCTGCTGGCCCAGGCCGCGGGTTGCGACGGTGTGGTCTGCTCGCCGCATGAGATTGCCGATGTGCATGCTGCTTGCGGCGACGGCTTCACCCTGGTCGTGCCCGGCATCCGCCCGGCCGACGCCGCCGAAGACGACCAGAAGCGCAAGATGACCCCGGCGGCCGCGGTTTCCGCCGGCGCCGACTACATTGTCATCGGCCGCCCGATCACCCAGGCCGCCGATCCGGCCGCCGCCGCCAAAGCGATTGCCGAGAGCCTGTCGTGACCGCTCCGCATCCGGGAAATGCGCCGCTCGTGAAGATCTGTGGGCTGAACACGCTCACGGTGGTCGACGCCGCCGTCCGGGCCGGGGCCGACATGATCGGCTTCATGTTCTATCCCCGCAGCCGCCGCGCGGTGTCGCCCGATCTGGCCGAGGCGCTCGGAGCGGGTGTGACCGGCGTGACCCGGGTCGCCATCGTCGTCGACGCCACGGACGCCGAGATCGACGCGATCACGGCCACCGGCGTGATCGACATGCTGCAAGTCCACGGCCACGAAGGCCCCGCACGGGTCGCCGAGTTGAAGAAGCGCACCGGCCTGCCGGTGATGAAGGCCCTGCGGGTGTCGACCCGGGACGATGTGGATGAAGCCGCCGCTTTCGGCACGGTCGCCGACTGGATCCTGTTCGACGCCAAGGCACCGAAGGACATGAAGGGTGCGCTGCCCGGCGGCAACGGACTCTCCTTCGACTGGACCCTGCTGGAGGGGCTCGACATCGCCACGCCCTGGATGCTGTCCGGCGGGCTGACCGCGGAGAATGTCGCCGACGCGATCCGGCTGACGGGCGCGTGTGCCGTCGACACGTCCTCCGGTGTCGAGGACAAGCCCGGCGAGAAGAACCCGGAAAGAATCCGCGCCTTCGTGGCCGCGGCGAAGACGGCCCATCTGGAGACAGCGAAATGAGCGACCTGCCGACGGAGAAGGTCCTGGACCATGTCGATGCCAACCTGGATGCCTCGGTCGAGCGCCTCTTCGACATTCTTCGGATCCCGAGCGTGTCGACCGACCCGGCCTTCGCCGGCGAGGTGCGCCGCGGCGCCCAGTGGATGGCGGACACCCTGAGCGCACTCGGCTTCGAGGCATCGGTGCGGCCGACCACCGGCCATCCGATGGTCGTCGCCCACCATGACGGCCCGGGCGGCACCGCACCGCATATTCTGTACTACGGCCATTACGACGTGCAGCCGGCCGACCCGTTGGAGCTCTGGAAATCCGGTCCGTTCGAGCCGGAGCTGGTCGATGCCGAACGCGGTAAGCGGATCGTCGCGCGCGGTGCCGTCGACGACAAGGGACAGGTCATGACCTGGATCGAGGCGTTCCGCGCCTGGATCGCCGTGCACGGCACCCTGCCCTGCCGCATCACCGTCCTGCTCGAGGGCGAGGAGGAGACCGGTAGCCCGTCGCTCGACGCCTTCATCAAGGCCAATGCGGACGAGCTGAAGGCCGATGCCTGCATCGTCTGCGACACCGGCATGTGGGATGTCCAGCAGCCGGCGATCACCTATAGCCTGCGCGGCCTCGCCTATCTGCAAGCGACCATCAAGGGTCCGGACCGCGACCTGCATTCGGGCCTGTTCGGCGGCACCATGATCAACCCGCTGAACCTGATCGGCCGCATCGTCGGTGAGCTGCATGACGAAAAGGGCCGGGTGCAGATCCCGCATTTCTACGACGACGTCATTCCGGTCGGCGAGAACGAGCGCGCCCAGTGGGACGCGCTCGGCTTCGACGAGGCCGCCTTCCTTGGTGAGGTCGGGCTGAAGACTGCCGGCGGCGAAGCCGGCATCGGGGCGCTGGAACGCCAATGGGGCCGACCGACCTGCGACGTGAACGGCATTCTCGGCGGCTATGTCGGCGATGGCGCGAAGACCGTCATCGCCCGCGAGGCGATGGCCAAGATCTCCTGCCGGCTGGTGCCGGACCAGAACCCGCGCGCCGTGCTCGACAATCTGAAGAAATTCATCACCGACCGGCTGCCCGAGGAGTACACCGCCTCCTTCGTCGAATTGGGCGAGGCGCCGGCGATCCGCGTGCCGACGGACTCGCCGTATCTGCAGGCGGCCCAGGCCGGATTGAAGGACGTGTTCCAGCGCGACGCCTACCTGATCGGTTCCGGCGGGTCGATCCCGGCGGTCGGGTCGATCAAGCGTTATCTTGGAATCGAGTCGATCCTGCTCGGCTTCGGGCTGGCTGATGACCGGGTGCATTCGCCGAACGAGAAGTTCGAACTGATCTGCTTCCACAACGGCATCCGCTCGAACGCCGCCGTTCTGGCCCGGATTGCCGCGCTGACTGCGTGAGACCGGGCGAGACGGCTTGCCTCACGCCGCCGGCTGCAAGATCGGCATCTTGTAGACCACCAGCACCAGCTTTTCGATCGGCCACTTGGCGCCGGAGAACAGGAACAGGCCGCGGGTGATCCGCAGATTGGGCCGATCGTCCCGATCGAGATCGGAGCGCGAGCAGACGATCTGGCGACGGCTCACGGCCTCGTCAATCTCGTCCTGCACCGTGCCGGCGATGGAGAGTCCGGCGACATGACCGACCCGCCTCCCGATGACCGACACGCCCACGAGAGACCGCACGGCCCCGCCTTGGAGCGTGTAGATGAAATGATCGGGCGCGCTGCCCTCGCCGGTATCGTATTCAGGCCGTCCGAGCGCGATATGGGCGACCACATGCCGGGGCACGGCGCAGATGTCGAACTGCTCCCAGCGCGGCAGACCGCATTCGGCCAGCGACCGGTAATACCCGTGGAACTGCCGCACTGGATTGTCGGCTTCGATTTCCTCAACCGACACACGACCATAGCCGGATGAGACGAAATCATCGGTCAGAGTCGGAGTCTCGAGAAGCGCGTCGTACATGATCCCCCCAGGTCCGCTGTGCCGGCGGGCCCCCACCCGGTTTCGGCACGCGTCTTCAATGGATACGGAGACTATGCGCGTTTTGGTTAACGAATACTTACCGACAGCAACACTTTGACGAGAAATCCGGTCAGGATTGCCGCAGACAGAGCTCGTTCAGGACCCCGTCCTTGAGGCTGTAGACCACACCATGCACCTGCAGCTTGCTCCCATTCGCCCACGCATTGCGGACGATCGTCGTCCGGCAGACATTGTCCACCTGCTCGATGACATTAAACTCACACAGGCGGTCCAGCGCCTCTTCCTGCTGCATGTCTTCGGGCAGATCCCGCTCGTGCAGGCGATGGACCAGACGAATGTGGTTCAGCCAGTTGTCGATCAGACCGTTGTCGCTGTCCGTCATCGCCGCCCGCACACCGCCGCAGCCGTAGTGGCCGCAGACGAGGATGTGACTGACGCCAAGCACCTCGATGGCGAATTGCAGGACCGAGAGACAATTCAGATCGGAGGGAACCACCACGTTGGCGATGTTGCGGTGGACGAAGACCTCGCCCGGCGGCAGATCGAGGATCTGGTTCGCCGGAACCCGGCTGTCGGCGCAGCCGATCCACAGGATGTCCGGTGCCTGCTGCTCGGACAGCTTGGCGAAATAATTCGGATTGGCGGCCTTGATGCGGTCGGCCCATTGCCGGTTCCGATCAAGGATCTTCTCAAATTCGTCCATCGATGACCCGTTCGCTGCACTGCACGTGGCTATATCACGACTGCACAGAGATGATCACGCCCGACAAGAAGTCCACCGGACATGGGCGACTCAGGCGGCGAGTTTGGCCGACGCGGCAGCCATGGCGCCGGATTCGTCGGCATTGCGGCCGAGATCGGTCATCGCCCGCGAGATCTGATGAATGTCGGTCAGGATGTCGCCGTCGGTGACGTACCCCATGGTGCCGATGCGCACCAGCCGCTCCTTCAGATCCTCGAACCGGGTGCCGGCGATGATCGCGTTGTAGCCGGTGGAGAGCCGGTCGATCAGAGCCGGGGCCGACACGCCTTCCGGTGTGCGGGCCACGACAAGGGTCGGGCTTGGCGTGCCGGTCGGGAACACCGAGAATCCCAGCGCCTCGAGCCCGGCGGTCAAGGCGGCGTTCAGTCGACCGTGACGGGCGATTGCCGCCTGCGCGCCCTCTTCGCCGATCATGGTCAGCGCCTCGTCCAGCGCGTTCAGCATGGCGACCGGAGCGGTATAGGTCGGCTCTCCCTTCTCGGCCATCGGTCGGAACCGGCGGTAATCGAAATAGCTGCGGGGGCCGCGGTCGTCGCGGTCGATGACCGCCCAGGCCTTTTCGCTGATGCTGGCGATGCCGAGGCCCGGCGGGCACATCAGCGCCTTCTGCGACGCGGAGACGACGACGTCGATGCCCCACTCGTCGGCGCGCATCTCCGCCCCGCCGAGACCGCTGACGCTGTCGCAGGCCAGCACGGCATCGCTCTCGGCGACGATCGCGCCGAGTGCCTTGAGGTCCGTCAGCGCGCCGGTCGAGCTCTCGCTATGCACGGTGAACACCGCGTCGTAGCGCTTGTCCTTCAGGGCCTTGCGTACCCCGTCGAGGTCGATCGGCGTGCCCCGGTCGGAGACCACCTCGTCGACATCGGCACCGATCGCCTCGGCCAGCCGACGGAATACCGGTCCCCATTGGCCGTTGGTGGTGATCAGCACGCGGCTACCCCGCCCGGCCACATTCACGACCGCCGATTCCATCGCGCCGATGCCGGTCGAGGCGAAGAGGAAAGGCGGCACGCCGTCGCGTCCGAGAATCGGCTGCAGCCGACGCTGGATCGCCTGGAACCGGGCCAGAAACTCGGGGCCCCGATGGGCCAGCATCGGCTGAGAAGCGGCCTTCAGGACCCGCTCCGGCACCGCTGTGGGTCCCGGCAGGCGCAGGCGATAGGGCAGGGCCACGCCAGAGGGCGACATCGAATCGGTCATGGTCGAAATCTCGGTGATCGGTTGGAACGCTATCGAAGCAGGGAGCCACCGGTTCGACAAGCCGGCATGTCGTCCGCTCCCGGCTCGGCTACGTCGCAACTCGGTGTCTTGGCGCTGCCGGGGACCGCACCTACAGTCATCGCTCATCACTGCAGGAGACGAAAATGGACCTCGGACTTTCGGGCAAGGGCGTGATCGTGACCGGCGGAACGCGGGGTATCGGCCTCGCCATCGCCAAGGCCTGTCTGGCGGAAGGCGCCAAGGTTTCGGTCTGCGGCCGCACCCAGGCCTCGCTCGATCCCGCCCTGACCGAACTCGGCGCCGGGGCCGTGGGCGCGATCTGCGACGTCGGCGATGCCGATGCGCTGGCGGCCTATATCGATGCGGCAGCAGCATCGCTCGGCGGCCTGTTCGCCCTGGTGAACAACCCATCTGGTTTCGGCGCGAGCGACGATGAGGAGGGCTGGAAGAAGGGGATCGACGTCGATCTGATGGGCGTCGTGCGCGCCACCTGGGCCGCGGCGCCGCATCTGGAGAAGACCGGCGGCAGCGTGCTCAACATCTCCTCGATCTCCGGCATCGGCCCGAGCGGGTCCATTCCCTACGGCGCCGTGAAGGCCGCGGTGATTCAGCTGACCCAGTCTCACGCCGTCCACTACGCACCACAGCGCATCCGGGTGAACTGCATCGCACCCGGCTCGATCGAGTTCCCCGGCGGCAGTTGGGAGCAGCGGCGCTACAACGCTCCGGACAAGTACTACGCCACCCGGGATAAAATCCCGTTCGGCCGCATGGGAACGCCGGACGAGGTGGCGCGGGTGGCCGCCTTCCTGGTCTCCGACGCTGCCGGCTGGGTGACCGGCCAGACGGTCGCGGTCGACGGCGGCCAGAACTTCGGCTGACGCGATGACCCTGCGGGCCGGGGAAACCCTTGCCGACGGGGGCGCGGCACCGGTGCAGACCTGCTATTGTCGCGCCGAGTGACAACGCCCAGGCCCGGAGCATGCGTCCCATGGCGGAGATCACCCGAGATGGACCGGTCGGCCCCAGCGCGAGGCCAGATGGTGCGCGCACCGACGCGGCCTCGCTGAGCCGGCCGCGCGCCACCGACACGCCCGACAGGGCCAAGAAGCGGCTGAAGCGCTTTCTGCCGAAGACCCTGTTCGGCCGTGCGCTGCTGATCATCGTCACACCGCTGGTGCTGATGCAGGCGATTTCGGCCTATGTCTTCTACGAACGCCACTGGGAGATCATGACTCGGCGCCTGGTGCACAGCCTGGCCGGCGACATCGCCTTCCTTGTCGAGGAGCTGCGCCCGCCGATCACCGAGGAGGCGGTGGAGGAGATGTCGGAGCGGTCGATCCGCCATTTCGACATCGAACTGCACTGGCGCCCGGAGGGGATCCTGCCGAATCAGCCGAACTTCTCGCTGTTCGACCAGACCCAGGTGGCGATGCTGGACGCGATGCAGACCAAGGTACATCGCCCCTATGTGATGAATACCGACACCATCGACCGGCGGATCGAGATCCTGGTGCAGCTTCCCTCCGGCGTGCTGCAGGTGATCGCCCACAAGAAGCGGCTGTTCACCTCGACCACCTACGTCTTCCTGCTGTGGATGATCGGCTCGTCGCTGGTGCTGTTCGCCATCGCCATCGTCTTCATGCGCAACCAGATCCGGCCGATCCGCCGACTCTCGATAGCCGCCCGGGCCTTCGGCCTCGGACGCGACGTCACCGGGTTCAAGCCGGAGGGCGCCACCGAGGTGCGACAGGCATCGGCCGCCTTCCTGCAGATGCGCGACCGCATCAACCGGCAGCTAACCCAGCGCACCGAGATGCTGGCCGGCGTCAGTCACGACCTGCGCACCCCCCTCACCCGCATGAAGCTCGAACTCGCCATGCTCGGCGACAACGAGGACACGGCTGAACTCAAGGCCGACGTCACCGAGATGGAGCGGATGGTCGAGGGTTACCTCGCCTTCGCCCGCGGCGAGGGGGCGGAAGTGCCGGTGGAGATCGATGTCGGCACCCTGGTGAACGACCTGATCGCCAACGAGCGGCGCGGCGGCGCGCGCGTCGTCTATGAGCAGCCGGACGACGGGACCGCGGCCCTGCCGGCGCGGCCGGACGCCCTGCGCCGGGCGGTCGCCAACCTGATCCAGAACGCCGCGCGCTATGGCAGCCGGGTCAATGTGGCGGTGGTGCGCGCCGGCGACACTGTGGAGATCATGGTGGACGACGACGGCACAGGCATCCCGCCGGAGAAACGCGAGGAGGCGTTCCAGCCGTTCAAGCGCCTGGAGCCGTCACGCAACCCCGAGACCGGCGGCACCGGCCTCGGCCTGACCATCAGCCGCGACATCGTGCGCGGCCATGGCGGCGACCTGACGCTGGAGGGGTCGCCGCTCGGCGGGCTGCGGGCGGTGATCCGCCTGCCGATCTGACCGGACCGTCGCGCCTCAGAACGCGCCGGTCAGGCGCCGATAGGCTGCCTCCACGAAGCTCGACACACCGAACATAACCAGGCCGACCGACACGACCCCCAGCATCCAGGGACCATAGGGCTGCCGCTGCAACTGGCGCAGCGCATCGGCGAGGCCGCCGGCCTGGCTCGAGTCGACATTCCAACCGGCGCTCAGCAGAAAGATGCAGGTCAAAGTCAGAACCGTGGCGCGCGCCAGATAGCCGGTCCGGCCGATCGCCTCGGCCAGCCACCGCATGTCGCCGGAAATCACGAGTTGCTCCATGAAAGTCGCAGTCCAGGCGATGCGGACCTGCAGCATCGCCACGACGAACACGCCGACCCCGACCGCCATCACCAGCCACGGACCGTAGGGCTGCGACATCAGCCACGCCGTCCAGCCCTTGGCACTGCCGCCGGACAGCGTCAGACCGACGGCGAGCGCCCCGGCATAGACCGCCAGGGCGAGATGGATCAGCGCGCTGATGATGCGACCGGAGCGAACCGCGAGCCCCCGCGCGGTATCGCCCTGCTCATGCAGGTCGAAAACCGCCTCCGCAACACCGCAGAGCGCGTAGCACAATAGACCGAGCGCCATCACTCCGAGCAGAGCCCAACCGAAGGGACCGCCGACCAGGCTGTCCAGCGCGCCCCTGGCGTCGGTGGGGCTGCCGATACTCAGCGCGGCCCGCACGGCGAACCACCCGACCAGCAGATAGACGGCCCCGTGTGCGGCAAAGCCGATGCGGCTGAACGCTTCCAGCCGCCTGACCCGGTCCATTGCGTTCTCCTCCGCCTATGTCAGGGAGTAACGGCTGGGAACGGCAACGGTTGCCTGAGCGCCAAGCGGCCCGCTGGTCCGAGCCGGCCTCCGGTGCCCAACGCGATGCCCCCCACCGTAGGCTGACATCGCCCCGCGCAGTCCCCCGCGCAATCCAGGGTCGGATTTCGGATGGGACGACGAGCCGATCCATCCCAATCCCCTGTTCCCTTTTCGTACCCCCCGCCCTATCTTCTTCCCATGACCATGGACCTCGTCGAATCCCAGCTTGAGCATCTTCGCGGCCTGCGCCAGGAGGTGAGCGCAACCAATCGGGCGATCGCCGCCGGGATCAAGGCCGACGTCGCCGCCCAGGATCAGGGCGTGCCGTTCCAGGTCGTGTCCGACTTCGCCCCCGCCGGCGACCAGCCGAAGGCGATCACGGAATTGATCAACGGGATCAATGCCGACGAGTTGGATCAGGTTCTGCTCGGCGTGACCGGCTCGGGCAAGACCTTCACCATCGCCCACCTGATCCAAGAGGTGAAGCGCCCGGCGCTGATCCTGGCGCCGAACAAAACGCTGGCCGCCCAGCTGTACGGCGAGATGAAAAGCTTCTTCCCGCACAATGCGGTCGAGTACTTCGTTTCCTATTACGACTACTACCAGCCGGAAGCCTATGTGCCGCGCACCGACACCTTCGTCGAGAAGGAGGCCTCGGTGAACGAGCAAATCGACCGGATGCGTCACGCCGCCACCCGCGCGCTGCTGGAGCGCGAGGACGTGATCATCGTCGCCTCGGTCTCCTGCATCTACGGTATCGGCGCGGTCGAGACCTACGGCAACATGATCCTGAAGCTGAAGGTCGGCGAGCGGATCGACCGCACCGCCGTCATGCGCCGGCTGGTCGAGCTGCAATACAAGCGCAACGACACCAGCTTCCACCGCGGCACCTTCCGGGTGCGTGGCGACAGCCTCGAAATCTTCCCGGCTCACCTGGAGGACCGCGCCTGGCGCCTGTCGCTGTTCGGCGACGAGTTGGAGGCGATCCAGGA
>JARGOG010000096.1 GCA_029212785.1 Thalassobaculaceae bacterium | reverse complement strand
AGAAGATCGCTTGATGCTTCGGGGATATCGCCAGCGGCGGCATGGCGCTCCAGCGATTCCGTCTCATTCTCCAGGTCGCCTTCGGCGGCCGTTGCTTCCGCATCCGACTCGATGGCCGGCGGCTCCGGGTGGGCTGCACCGGACGAGCCGGTGGGCAGCGTCGCTCGGTCTGCAGCGGATCCGTCCATCGTCAGGATCGGGACACCCTGCGGGAAGATCACCTCGCGCGCTTCGTCCGGCATCGAGATTCCCTCCTCGATCAATGCCTTTTTGATGAGACGGAGCAGCGCCGATCTGATCTTGAAGACCGAGTAGGCTTGGCCGTCGAACCAGAAATAGGCGCGCAGGTTCACGGTGGCGCTGCCGAGAGACTCGACAAGGACCAGCGGCTCCTCGGGCTCCTTCAGCACCGCGGCGTGATCGACCAGAACTCGGCGGATGATCTCCTGAGCGGCGGTGATCGACACGTCGAAGCCGATACCCACTTCCAGAAGTTCCTGGCGGGCTGCCGCCGCGCTGTAGTTGACGATGGTGCTCTTGAACACCGTGGCATTGGGAATCTGTATGTGATTGCCCTCGCGCGACATGAGCAGCGTGCTGCGCGTGTTCATGCTCTGGACCGTGCCTTCCTCGCCGCCCACGGAGATGTAGTCGCCCCGGCGGAACGGCTGGCGGATGCTGAGCAGCAGACTGGCCAGGAAATTCTCGGCGATGTCACGGAAGGCGAAGCCGACGATGATCCCGGCCACACCGGCGCCGCCCAGGATCGAGAGCGCGAGCTGGGTGAGACCGGCGACCTGCAGGACCAGGTATAGCCCGATCAGAAAAACCGGAATCGAGACGGTACGGGCCACAATGCTGCGCAGGAAGGGCGAGCTCACCTGACGGCGCAGCATCCACTCAACCAGGCGCCCCACCAGCACCGAGGCGTAGAACGCCAGCGGCAGGATGACCAGGGCGAGCGCGATCAGCGGCAGACTGGCGAGCCCCTTCTGAACGAGTGCGCGCACTTCGGTTATCGCCGGACGAAAGGTCCAATCGATTTCGGGCGTGACGGTGATCCGGTTGACGACGGCGACGACGTCCTGGGTGCTGGCGGCGAGGCTCCGCGCCCACACCCGATGGTCCTCGGTGATCGTGCTGCCGTCGACGAAGACGACTCCGTCGGTCGCCTGCACACGAATGTCGGAGAACCAGCCGGTCGCGCGCAGGATGCTCTCGATCCGGGCGGCGATCTTGTCGTCGCGGGCAGCCGGCTCCACCGCCACGGCGCGCGGTGTATCGGCGCCGACCGACGGTGCCGCGGTCTGCGCAAGGCCGGGGGCGGCGAGTGTGGACAGGAGGCCGATCAGGACCACCAGCCACCGCAGAGCGCGGGTGAGAGACGGTTGCATGCCGAAGTCTGCTGCGCCCGCGGTCACAGCAACTAGTCTGAGCGCTTGGCGATCACCCAGACACCGTGGACGATGCCCGGGATGTATCCCAGAATCGTCAGCAGGATGTTGAGCCAGAAATGGCCACCGATGCCGACCGTCAGGAATACGCCCAACGGCGGTAGCAGGATCGTCAGCAGAAGTCTGATGAGGGTCATGTCTGGATCCGCCCGCAAATCGTTGTTGGAGATCCAGTAACGCCGGGCGGGCGGTGCGGTTCCCGAAGCCGATCGACCCGCTGAGAGCCATTCAAAGCGATAGACAGCCGCGTTGACCACCCGTTATGAGGGGTTCTGCTTTGAAGTGATTACTATAATTCCCTGAATAAGTGGAAATATTGTGGATATAGCAACCTACGACTTTGAGGAAGCGGCCGCCCGTTCCCGCCTGAGTGATTGGCGGTTGCGCCGAAGATTCAGCGCCGGCACGTTCGAGCAGACCGGGTTTCCAACGAGGCTCTCCCATCTCGGCGAGCTGCGCGGCCTGTTGGTGGGAATGCATAGAATTGAGCGGCTGACGACATATCTGCTTGAACTCGGCAGCTTCGACGATGACGACATGAGCTGTGTGCTCAACGCCGTTTTTCGCTACGTTGAATGGTACAGGGCGACCTTTCCGGACAAATCTATCTTCGTTCCGTTCGGCGATCTCGTTTCGCAGTACCTCGCCTATACAAAGCTCTGTGGTCTCCCTACACGGCAGCGGATTCTTGAGGTCGGAGCCGGGCTCGGCTTTTCTTCAACGTTCATCTTCGACGACGAGCACGTAGAGCGCTACAACGCCATCGAGATCACACAATCACTGTACGTACTTCAAGCCTCTCTTGGGCGACACCTGTTCGGTCACAGGTTCTGCAATCACGTTATGCTCCCGGAAAACCCGGTGACAGTGGGTGAGCTCGACAGCTGGACGACCAAGACGCTCAACATGCAGCGGATTGACTTGGCACGTAGTTATCGCTGCCACCTTTATCCATGGTGGCGCCTCGACGAGCCGCTTCGTCAGGAGCACGACGTTATTATCTCCCATGCGAATCTGGCGGAGATGTATGAGGGAGCGGCCGAGTACTACGCGTCCGCTTGGGTGAAGGCATTGGCTCCGGGCGGCTATGTCCTGATCCAGGATACCGGTAATCCTATGGTCGGTCGCGCATCAACCGTCTTCAATATCCTCGAGAAAGTCGGTTTCCGGGCACTGGCGAAGGATGGTGGACCGCAGGCGGCGAGACCGTTCTTCGGCTGGAACCTGCTGTTGGTACACGAGAAACATCCCGACTACGCGATTGCGCGCCCCTTAAGTGACCCGCAGGTCTTCCTGGGGGATCATCCGGCCGTCCGAAGTGTCTATCGCATGGACCGTCCTGAGCGCGCCGCCGTTGGAGCTGCCCGGTTTGCACAGAATTTGAGAGCTGAGATCGGCAAGGCCTTCGGCTAAGAGGCCAAGCCTAACCCGACGCCAGCGCCCCACCAAAATCGAAGCCGCGACCGGGGGCGGCGGCGAACAGGGCGCGGGTGTAGTCGTGCTGCGGGTCGCTGAAGACCGAGGCGGCGTCGCCGTATTCGACCACCTGCCCGCGATGCATCACCGCCACCGTGTCGCAGACCTGGGCGGCGACCCGCAGGTCATGGGTGATGAACAGCATGGCGAGGTCGAGCCGGCGGCGGATGTCGTCCAGCAGTTCCAGCACCTGGGCCTGCACCGACACGTCGAGGGCGGACACCGCCTCGTCGGCGATCAGCAGGTCGGGCTCCATCGCCAGCGCACGGGCGATGCAGATCCGCTGGCGCTGGCCGCCCGAGAACTGGTGCGGGAAGCGGTCGAGCGCGGTCGGGTCGAGCCGCACCAGCGACATGAGCTCGCGAGCCCGCTCGTAGGCCGCGGCGCCGCTCATGCCGTAGTTCATTGGCCCTTCGACGATCGAGGCACCGACGGTGCGGCGCGGGTTCAGCGACCGGTAGGGATCCTGGAACACGATCTGGACCCGTCGGCGCAGGCTGCGCAGGCGGCTCTGTGACGCCTGGGCGATGTCGTCGCTGTCCAGATAGATATGCCCGGAGGTCGGGTCGATCAGGCGGGCGATACACCGCGCGACCGTCGACTTGCCCGACCCGGACTCCCCGACGATACCGAGGGTCTCGCCCCGGCGCACTTCGAGGCTGACATCCTGGGCCGCGTGCACCGGCCGGGCCCGTTGGAAGAAACCGCCACCGCCATAGGTCTTGCACAGCCCGTCCGTCGCCAGCACCACCGGCGCCTTCGCTTCGCGCGGACGGCCATGCGGGGTGAAGCTTGGCACAGCGCCGATCAGCATCCTGGTATAGGGGGCCTGCGGGCGCTTCAGGACCGCTTCCGAGGAACCTTCCTCGACCACCTTGCCCCATTGCATCACCGCCACCCGGTCGGCGATTTCGGCGACCACGCCGAAGTCATGGGTGATGAACAGCACGGCGGTGTCGTGGGTCTTCTGGATTTCCTTCATCAGCTTGAGGATCTGCTCCTGGGTCGTCACGTCGAGCGCGGTGGTCGGTTCGTCGGCGATCAGCAGCACCGGCTCAAGTACCAGGGCCATGGCGATCATGATGCGCTGGCGTTGGCCGCCGGAAAGCTGATGCGGATAGGAGGCCGCCATGCGCGGCGGATCCGGCAGTTGCACCTGCTCCAGAATGTCCAGGATCTTGGTCTGGCGCGTGGCCTGGTCGAGGTCGGTATGCGTGGTGAGCACCTCCTCGATCTGATCGCCGCAGGTCATGGTCGGGTTCAGCGCCGTCATCGGCTCCTGAAAGATCATCGACATCCGCGCGCCGCGCAGCTCGCGCAGCCGCTCCTCGCTGGCCTCCAGCACGTTCTCGCCCATCAGCCGGATCGCCCCGCCGCTCGGGGTGAGCTGGCCCTTCGGCAGCAGGCCCATGATGCTGAACGCCGTCACCGACTTCCCGGAGCCGGACTCGCCGACCAGACAGACGATCTCCCGCGGACCGACGCTGATCGAGACGCCGTCGACCGCATGGCGTCGATCGTTGCCCTCGGGCAGGTCAATGGTGAGATTGTCGATCTCGAGGATCGGCTGGGTAGGCGCGTCGGTCATGATCTACAGCCGTTTGCGCATGCGGGGATCGAGCGTGTCGCGCAACCCGTCGCCCAGCATGTTCACCGCCAGCACGGTGATGGCGAGGAAGATGCCTGGGAACAGGATGTTGTGCGGAAACACCCGGAACAGGATCCGGCCTTCGGCCATGATGTTGCCCCAGGTCGGCGTCTCCGGCGGGATGCCGACGCCAAGGAAACTCAGGATCGCCTCGACCAGGATCGCCGAGGCGCAGATATAGGTGCCCTGAACGATCAGCGGGGCGATGGTGTTCGGCAGCACATGGCGGATCAGGATCAGGTGCAGACGCGTTCCGACCGAAATCGCCGCCTCGACATAAGGTTCCTCGCGGATCGACAGCACGATCGAGCGCACCAGACGGACCACGCGCGGGATCTCCGGAATGGTGATCGCCAGGATCACCGTTACCAGTCCGGCATCGGCGAGGGAAACCAGGGCGATGGCCAGCAGGATACCGGGGATCGCCATCAGCCCGTCCATCACCCGCATGACGATGCCGTCGAGCCAGCGGATGTATCCGGACACCATGCCGACCACCAGGCCGATCGCCAGGGACAGGACGGCAACGATCAATCCAACCGCGAGAGAGACCTGCGCCCCGTAGATCACGCGGCTGTAGGTGTCGCGGCCCAGCGTGTCGGTGCCCATCAAATAGACCCAGGTCGACTGGGTGCCGTCATCGGCGGTCAGGGTTCGTTCGGTGCCGGGTTTCTTGTTGCGCCAGGCCGGGTCGATATCGCTCGGGTCCATGGTGCCGAGCAGCGGTGCGCAGATCGCGATCAACACCATCAACGCCATGATCGCGCCGCCCACCATCACGCTCGTGTTGCGGACGAGCTGCTCCCAGACCGTGGCACGACGGGAGGAAGCATCGGCCGAGGCGGCGGCATCGACCAGGTTTTCGGTACCCTCGGTCAATATCGGATCCTCGGATCGAGCAGGCTGTAGGTCAGGTCGACCAGCAGGTTGATCACCACGTAGACGAAGGAGAACACGATGATGACCGCCTGGATGGTCGGGTAGTCGCGGCCGAGAACCGCGTCGACCGTCAGGCGGCCGAGGCCGGGAATATTGTAGACGCTCTCCGTCACCACGACGCCGCCGATCAGCAGGGCGATGCCGATGCCGATCACGGTGACGATCGGCACGGCGGCGTTGCGCAGCGCGTGCTTGCGCAGCACGGTGCTCGGCGTCAGGCCCTTGGCATAGGCGGTGCGGATATAGTCCTCGCCCAGGATTTCGAGCACGCTTGCCCGGGTTATTCGGGCGATCAGCGCGATATAGATCACACTGAGGGTGATGCTGGGCAGGATCAGGCGGTGCAGAAAGGGCCAGAAGCCGTCGGATATCTCCTTGTAGCCCTGCACCGGGAACAGCTTCACCTCCATGGCGAAGACGTAGATCAGGATATAGCCGAGGACGAAGACCGGCACCGAGAACCCGGCGACCGAGAAGGCCATGACCGCCCGGTCGATCCAGGTGCCGTGCTTGTAGGCGGCGATGACGCCGATCGGAACGGCGACGGCGATGGTGAGGATCAGCGTCGTGATCGCGAGGGCCAGCGTCGGCTCGACCCGCAGCAGGATCAGTTCGGCGACGTCCTTCTTGAAGAAGTACGACTGGCCGAAGTCGCCCTGCAGCAGGTTGCCGACCCAGATGCCGAGCTGAACGAGCAGCGGCTCGTTGAGGCCGAGCGACTGGCGGATCTGCTCGATCTGTTCCGGGGTGCCGTTATCGCCGGCGAGCACCGCCGCCGGATCGCCGGGTGTCAGCCGCAGCATCAGGAACACGAAGACCGCCACCATCCCAAGGACCGGGATGGTGGCGAGCAGACGTTGAATGATGAACCCAAACATATGTGCTTAGGGCTCCGTCGTCAGAAGGTGGGACACCGAGTCCTCACTCGGACTTGGCGATGTTCCAGAAGATCGGGAACGGCCCGCCGAGCACGCCGCTCAGCTTGTCGCTCCGCCACGCCGGGACCTGATACCACTGGCCCGCATGGGCGTGGGTGACGACCTCCATGGCCCGCTTCTGAATCTCGATCGCGAGCGCCTTCTGCTTGCCTTCGTCGGTTTCCGTCGCAAAGGCCTCGCGCAGCTCTTCCATCTTCTCGTCGCAGGGCCAGCCGAACCAGGCCTTGTCGCAGCTGGCGCCGTACCCGGCCGCGGAGATCGGGTTCAGGATGTCGGCTGCGGTCCATGACGTCATGAAGACGTTCCAACCGCCCTCGGACGGGGCTTCCTTCTTCGCGCGGCGGGCGACCAGCGTCTGCCAGTCCATCGCCTGAAGATCGACGTTGAAGCCGGCCTGCTTCAGCTTGTCGGCGGCAACCGGGCCGAGGTTGTTCAGCACGTCGACGTCGGTCGACTGCATCACCACCACGGGCGTGCCGTCATAGCCGGCCTCTTCGAGCAGTTTCTTGGCGCCTTCGATGTCCGACTTCATGACGATCTCGGTGCCTTCGTCGCTGGCGAAGGACGTGCCGCACACGAACATTGCCGGACATTCCTTGTAGTAGTCCGGATTGCCGATGGTCGCCTGCACGAAATCGACCTGGTTGATCGCCATCAGCGCGGCGCGGCGCATCTTCACGTTGTCGAACGGCGGGTGCAGCCAGTTGAGCCGGAACATGTACTGGTTGCCCAGCGGGTTCAGGATCTTGGCCGTGATATCATCGTTGCCTTCGAACAGCGGCAGCAGATCGGTCGGCGGGGCTTCGAGATAATCGACCTCACCTTCGAGCAGGGCGTTCACCGCGGTCTGGTGGTCTTTGATGGAGATCCATTCGACCCGGTCGACATTGACGACCTTGCCGCCGGCCCCCCAGCTCGCAGGCTCGGAGCGGGGAACGTAGTCGTCGAACTTCTCGAAGACCGCGACGTCACCTGGCTTCCATTCCTCCGTATTGAAGACGAAGGGGCCGGAGCCGGTGTAGTCGGTGATCTGATCGCTCGACGGTGTTTCGGCGACGCGCTTCGGCATCATGAACGGGACGTTGGAACTCGGCTTGGCGAGCGACGCGATCACCAGGCCGTACGGCTTCTTCATATTGATCGTGAAGGTCTTGTCATCCACGACCGTGAAGTCGGCAACGAATTCCAGGAGCTTCTGGCCCATCGAGTCCTTAGAGCCCCATCGCTTGATCGAGGCGATGCAGTCTTCCGAGGTGACCGGCGCGCCGTCGTGCCATTTCAGGCCGTCTCGGAGGGTCAGGGTGTAGGCCAGCTTGTCATCGCTGACGGTGTAGGTATCCACCATCTGCGGATGGACTGTGGTGTCGCTGTCCATCGCGAACAGCGTGTCATAGACCATGTACCCGTAGTTCCGCGACATGTAGGCCGTCGTCCAGATCGGATCGACGATCTTCAGGTCCGAGTGCATGACCACGCGCAGCGTCGTTTCCGCCGATGCCGCCGCGTTCATTCCGATGGACATTGGCAGCGCGATGGCCGCCGCGAGCGCGGTCTTTGCCGCATTTTTGACGATTAAGCGTCCCCAGTTCATTGAGCCCCTCCGTTGGTGGAGTTTCTTGGAACGCGAAGCGTGAGGGCAATCGAGTATCGTGTCCAGAGAGCATGTCGCAGATGCGAGACGATAAAGTTGTGTTCCGGCACGTCATTCGGCGCCGTCAGCCGCGGCAGCCGGGCGACTGGCGCGTGCCCGGGACGGGCCCGACCAAGGCCATAGGTCCGCCGGGCTCGAGGTCGGTTTGACGCCGATACCCCGTTGACACCATTCCGAAGCACACTAATGTCCGCGCCGGGCCGCCGCTCCCCAACGAGCGGTAACATTGAAGGATGAAGCCATGAAGCCGCAGCAGCTGCCGCGGGTACCATTGTTCTCGTCCGGACCGTGTGCAAAGCGACCCGGATGGGGCCCCGCTGTACTCTCTGACGCCGCCCTGGGGCGGTCTCACCGCTCCAAGATCGGCAAAGCCAAACTGGGCGACGTGATCGACCGATCGCGCAAGATCCTGGGAATTCCCGACGACTACCGCATCGGCATCGTGCCGGCCTCCGATACCGGAGCCGTGGAAATGGTGCTGTGGTCCATGCTCGGCGCCCGCGGCGTCGACATGCTGGCCTGGGAAAGCTTCGGCGCCGGCTGGGTCACGGACGTGACCAAACAGCTCAAGCTCGAGGATGTCCGCGTGCTCGAGGCGCCCTATGGCGAGATCGTCGACCTGGCGAAAGCCGACTTCTCCCGCGACGTCGTCTTTACCTGGAACGGCACGACCTCCGGGGTCCGGGTGCCGAACGGCGACTGGATTCCGACCGACCGCGAGGGGCTGGCGATCTGCGACGCGACCTCGGCGGCCTTCGCCATGGATCTGCCGTGGGACAAGCTCGATGTGGTCACCTGGTCCTGGCAGAAGGTGCTCGGCGGCGAGGCGGCCCACGGCATGCTGGTACTGAGCCCGCGTGCGGTCGAACGACTGGAGAGCTACACCCCGCCGTGGCCGATGCCGAAGCTGTTCCGCATGACCAAAGGCGGCAAGCTCAACGAAGGCATCTTCAAGGGCGAAACCATCAACACCCCGTCCATGCTGGCGGTCGAGGATGCGCTCGATACGCTTGCCTGGGCCGAGGGGATCGGCGGGCTCGACGCCCTGAAGGCGCGGTGCCAGTCCAATCTCGCTGCGATCGAGCGCTGGGTGGACGGTTCTGACTGGGCCGGGTTCCTTGCCCGGGATCAGGCGATCCGTTCCTGCACCTCGATCTGCCTCTCGATCGTCGATCCGGCGTTCCAGGCACTCTCTGGCGGCGACCAGGCCGCGGCCGCGAAAAAGATCGCGGCATTGGTCGAGGCGGAGGGCGCCGGCTATGACATGGCCGGATACCGCGATGCGCCTCCGGGCCTTCGGATCTGGGGCGGGGCAACGGTGGATTCCGCCGATATCGAGGCGCTGCTGCCCTGGCTCGACTGGGCCTGGGGCGAGGTGAAGTCCGAGCTCGCGAAAGCGGCCTGACGACGGGTCCGCCACTCTGATCGACTTCCTGGAAGCGCGCTGCGCTATCCAGGACCCATATGGGCCAACGCGGCCTGGGTCCTGGATGCGCACCGGCCATCGGCCGCCGCGCTCCAGGAAGTCGCCTTCTCACTCTTCCTGGAGGCTTCCCATGCCCAAGGTTCTGATTTCCGACAAGCTCAGCGAGCAGGCGGTTGAGATCTTCCGCGCCCGCGGCATCGAGGCCGATTTCCGTCCGGGCCTGCCCGCCGTCGAACTGCTCTCGATCATCTCCGACTATGACGGCCTCGCCGTCCGCTCCGCCACCAAGGTGACCGCCGAGGTGCTGGCCAAGGCGGAGACGCTGAAGGTCGTCGGCCGCGCCGGCATCGGCGTCGACAACGTGGATACCAAGGCGGCGACCGAGCGCGGCGTGGTCGTGATGAACACGCCCTTCGGCAACGCCGTGACCACGGCCGAGCACGCCATCGCCATGATGTTCGCGCTCGCCCGCCAGATCCCCCAGGCCGATGCCTCGACCCAGGCCGGCAAGTGGGAGAAGTCGAAATTCATGGGCGTCGAGCTGACCGGAAAGACTCTCGGTCTGGTCGGCTGCGGCAATATCGGCTCGATCGTCGCCGACCGGGCGCGCGGCCTGCGCATGCGGGTGTTGGCTTACGACCCCTATCTCTCGGAGAACCGGGCGATCGAGCTTGGCGTCCGCAAGGTCAATCTCGACGAGCTGTTCGCCGAGGCCGACATCATCACCCTGCACACCCCGCTCACCGACAGCACCCGGGGCATCATCGACGCGGAATCGCTGGCGAAGATGAAGAAGGGTGTGCGCATCGTGAACTGCGCGCGCGGCGGCCTCGTGGTCGAGGAGGATCTGCGGGCCGCTCTCGATGACGGGCATGTCGGCGGGGCGGCGTTCGACGTCTTCGTCGCTGAGCCGGCGATCGCGAACGTGCTGTTCGGACATCCGAACGTGATCTGCACCCCGCATCTAGGAGCCGCCACGTCGGAAGCGCAGGAGAAGGTGGCGCTGCAGATCGCCGAGCAGATGAGCGACTACCTGCTCACCGGCGCGGTCAGCAACGCCATCAATGTGCCGTCGGTGACGGCCGAGGAGGCGCCGATCCTGCGTCCCTATATGCGGCTTGCCGAACTCATGGGCTCGTTCTGCGGCCAGCTCACCCGGTCGGCCATCCGCTCGATCCAGATCGAATTCGAGGGCCACGCGGCCGAGCTCAACGCCGAACCGATCAAATCCGCGGCCATCGCCGGCGTGCTGCGCTCCCAGGTCGACAGCGTGAACATGGTCAATGCCCCGACCATGGCCAGCCAGCGCGGGATCGACGTGAGCGTGACCCGTCACGACCGGGAACCGGACTACCAGACGTTGCTGCGGGTGACGGTCACCACCGAGACCCGGACCCGCGAGGTGGTCGGCACTCTGATCGGCGGCAACAAGCCGCGCCTGGTCGGCGTGCAGGGGATCGGCGTGGAGGCCGATTTCGCGCCGCGCATGCTCTATGTGCGCAACTACGATAAGCCGGGCTTCATCGGCTCGCTCGGCTCGATGCTGGGCGAGGCGGGGGTGAACATCGCCACCTTCCATCTCGGCCGGCGCGAGTCCGGCGGCGAGGCCATCGCCCTGGTCGAGGTCGACCAGCGGATCGATGACGCGGTGCTGGCGGCGGTGAAGGCACTGCCCCAGGTCGTCCGGGTGGATGCGCTGTCGTTCTGAATGGACGGCCCGGTCCGGCGGGGGGGGGCAGGCCTGCACCCCCGTCGGACCGGGCTCCCGTGGCGCGGATCAGTCAGGTGAAGGTTGCCGACCAGAGTTGACCCGGCCCCCAGGAGGGGTGGATGTCGCCGACACAGGGGGCGATGAACGGCCCCTGCACCAGGCCCAGCTTTTTATGCCGCAGGTTCATCATGCCGCCGGTACACGACGAGTAGTCGCCGGGTGGGCTGATGAAGGTCAGGGTGAACGGACATCGCTCGGTTCCGCTGAACAACGGCTGCAAGCCGATGCGCACATTGACCAGCTTGAGCTGCAACGGTCCCTGGGCGGTCTCCAGCCAGAAGGTCTCGCCGACATGGCCGTAGAAATGGTCGCCGCGCAGCATGTAGAGGCTGGACGGTAGCGTGATGACGGCCATGATGCCTCTCCGTCTCTCTCAGGTGCGCGCCGGAAAGAGTCCTTCCATACAGATGCTGAAGTTGACCGCCAGGACCGGGCTCTGGATCCCGAACGGGATGCCGTCGCCGGTTTCGTTGACGGTGACGTGGTACCCGGCGGTGCTCTGGGTGACGCTCACCCCGCCGAGGTTGACCGACGCCGGCTCATTGAAGCCGCCCGGCGCGCGGAATCGGATGGCATCGCTGCCGGCGAGCAGGTCTCCGGCTTCGGGCGCTGATCTGTCGGCCCCTGTCTCATACGCCGTCAGGGTCGCGGAAAAGTCAGTGACGCCGCCGTTGGTCGGTGCGACGGCCGCGACGTGGGTGTGGGCAGGCAGATTGGGAACCCCGAGGGTGACAGTCTGCGATCCGACCGCCTGACCTATTTCCAGCGTTGGGAATCCGGAGCTGGACCCGCCGCCATAGCGTCCCACCGGAGACCGTGAGTTCAGGTTCGGAAGGCCGAAGACGGTCGAATTGTTGCCGCCATAGGTATCCGCCAAGAGCGCAAACAGGGCCTGGTTCTGCGAGACGGGGATCAGCGCGCCGTTGCAATAGGCCCAGCCAAAGGGCGCGTAGTCGAACGAAAACATGGCGATCTCACCCGTATAGGTGGCGTCACTGACCGGCATGGAACCCTCCCGCTTTGCTGTGCTGGTGTTGATTGCGTCCCGGACCCACCGATGCCCGCGCCCGACCGACCCTACGGGCGCGGCGGATATATTCCGTCCATGCAGATGCTGAACTGCAGGGCCAGCGCCGGGCTTTGTATCGAGAACGCGTCGGAGACGCCGGTGTCGGACAGCGTGACCTGGCCCGGCGCCGCGGCGGTGCCGGTGCCGGTGAGGCTGGCGAGGGCGATCTTCTTCGGTTCGTTGAATCCTCCGGACGTTCGGAACCTGAGGGCGTTGCTGCCTGCGATCACATCGGCGCCGGCCGGGGCCGACACATCGGCGTCGGTCTCGTAGACATGGAGCGACAGGGCCGCCGGCTGACCGCCCGAGATGCCGACCGTGGCGGTGTGCGTATGCACCGTCATGTGGGCGGGCGTGAGAGTACGATGCGAGGTACCGGTTGCCACTCCCATCCAATAGGAAGTGAGGCCGGGGGACGTGCCGGACAGCGTCGCGCCCATCGGCATCCGGGAGTTGAAGTTGGGCAGGTAGAATATGGAGCTGTTGGAGGGGCCATAGTAGGAGCCGATGAGGGAGTACAGCGCCTGATGCTGTGAGATCTGCATCGCCTGGCCGGTGCAGTAAGTCCATCCCTCCGGCGCGTAGGAGAAGCAGAAGATGGCGATATCCCCGACATAGGCGCTGTCAATCGTGGCCATGCCCGTCTCTCCGTGGCGGTCTGATCCTCGTCCGGCGGAGCGGTGTCTCGCCCTGCCGTCGCGGCGGAGCTGCCCGGCGTATCCGCGCGGAGGGGGCGTCGTCAGGTCCACCTCCCGATCCGCCTGACACCCCGGCCCGGATCGACGGTCCGCTGAGTTGGCGACGCGTGTCAGGTGCCGTCCCGCAGATCTGCCGTCCTCCGCCGCCCATGACGCACGCGCGTCCTCTCATAGCCTCAAAATCCAGCTTGAATTTTTTTTACAACCATTTATTAGTATAAAAATACTAAGATCATTCAATGGGAGAGTAAAGGGATATTTTAATCTCTTTTTGACTCTGAAAAGGGAGCTCGATCCGGCAAGGATGCCCCATCGACCGGACGTGTGCCGCCCGAGGCCGCCACTGGTCGGGCGCACTGCTCCAGCGCCGTTGGCGGGTCGTGGGGATCGCCCGTAAGTGGTTAAAGAACAGGTATAATCAGGGGATGAGCAGTGGGGCTTGCGGTGATGAAAGAACAACTTTTGCATGTAATTTCAGATATTGTGCACAATTTTCATGAAGATCGAGATCAATTTTAGGTATATGAGAGTATAAAAATTCGTCTTTAACGATGCATTTTATCCACGATGCGATTTCCGGTTTAGTCATAACGAATGCGGTCCGGTGTGCGCTTGGCTGCGGCCATGCGCGGGCTTCCGGGAGCCCACCGGTCGACCAGGGAGAAGGGCTGAAGCCAAATGACCAGCCGTCGCGACGAGGGGATGCCACAGTTCGAAGCGCCCGTAGCCCCGTGCATCGGGAGTTCCGGGCGGGACACGGTGGGCCTGCGTGAGGGAGGGAGGCGGCTGGCGATCGGCGGGGGGCGCGAGGTCCTGTTCGTCGATCCTGGCATTGCCTGTGCGGATCATCTTCTTGCGGGACTGCGGGCCGGAGTCGATATCGTGTGGCTGCCCGCGTCCGGCGATGCCCTGGCGGCGATGGCCCTCACGCTTGTCGGGCGTCGCAACATCGGCGGGCTGCATATCCTTGCCCACGGCGCTCCGGGCATCCTGCGGCTGTCTGGCGCCGTCGTCGATCGGGCCGGTCTGGCCTCCCGACCGGCACTGATCGACACCATCCGCCATGCCCTTGCCGGCGATGCGGAGATCATTCTTTACGGCTGCTCGGTCGCCGGCGGCGCGGCGGGGGCGGCCTTCGTGACGGGGCTCACGGATCTGCTCGGATGTCCCGTGCTCGCTTGCGAGCATCCGGTCGGCGGTGCGGGCGCGGGCGGGACATGGCCGGCGGCAAATAGGCTTCCGCTGGCCTTCGACGCGGCGGCGACGGCCACTTATCCGGGGCTTTTGCCGGCCTTCACCTTCTCGGCCGTGACGACGGCCAACACGGTGACGACCCTGTCATCGACCGAAAGCGGCGTGACCATCAACGCGGTGGCGTCGGATGGCCAGATCCACGTCACATCCGGAGGGGTCGACGGCAACGCCATCGTCACCAAGGCCGTGATCACCAATACGACGACGGTGACGTACAGCTTCAGCCAAGCCGTCACTATCACCGGTTTCCAGATCATCGAGTACCAGGATGGGGACACGGGATCGAACTATACGTTCACGCCGAACAGCGGCACGGCTGTGTCTGTTGCGGACGATGATGGGGCCCTGAGCGGCAATTTCACGACGCTGAACCCGGGCGATTGGACATCTGTGACGTCTTTCACCGCGTCCTGGGGCGCCGGTGCCGGGAGTTGGCGCCTCGGTATCGACACGATCGCCTTTTCCATCGCGGTCGACACCAACGCCCCGACAATCAGCACGCCGGACCTGATCGCATCGTCGGATTCCGGTAGCAGTTCGACCGACAACCTCACCAACGCGGCGACGCCGACGGTTGTCGGGACGACCGAGGCGAACGCGACGGTCTTTGTTGTGGTCGATGGCGCCACCATCGGCAGTACGACGGCCGACGGTAGCGGCAATTGGACCTTCACGATCAACACCACTCTGACCAGCGGTACTCACACGATCGCCGCCGCCGCGAAGGACGCATCGTCGAACCTGAGCCCGAACAGCTCGGATCTGACGATCACGGTCGATACCACGGCACCGGGAACCCTCGGCACTCCGGATCTGCTCGACGTGAGCGATCTCGGGGTGTCGTCGACCGACAACATCACCAGTTCGGCGACGCAGCAGTTCTCCGGCTCGGCGACCACCGGCGACATCGTCAGCATCCTGGTCGGTG
>JARGOG010000095.1 GCA_029212785.1 Thalassobaculaceae bacterium | reverse complement strand
TGGTGGGCCCGGCAGGATTCGAACCTGCGACAACACCGTTATGAGCAGCGCGTTCTGACCGCTGAACTACGGGCCCCCGGCCGAAGCACGTAGCCACGACCTCCGCCACCACTTATCGTCGCGCGGTCGACATATTGTCAACGCGCGAGACCACGATGCTACCGCTCGCGCCGTCCGCCCCGCCCCTCGCCCCTTCCCGACACCGCCAGCCACCGGTCCCCATGAGCGATCCCGTAGTCGATCATCTTCTCGCCCGACAGTCAGACATCCTTGCCGACCTGAAAGCCCTGCTCCGCATGCCCAGCGTCAGCGCCGACCCGGCCTTCGCCCAGGGCATGGCGGACGCGCGGGCCTTCCTGGCGGACCGGCTGACCGCGATCGGCATGGAGAATGTCCAGTTGCTCGACGGTGGCGGCCATCCGGCGGTCTACGGCGACTGGCTGCACGCGCCGGGCAAGCCGACCTTGCTGATCTACGGCCACTACGACGTGCAGCCGGCCGACCCGCTAGACCAGTGGACCACCCCTCCGTTCGAGCCGACCGAGCGTGACGGCAAACTCTACGCCCGGGGCGCCTCCGACGTGAAAGGCTCCACCCTGATCGCCATAGAGTCGGTTGCCTCCCTGCTCGCGGTGGAGGCGGCGTGCCCGGTCAACGTGAAGTTCTTCCTGGAAGGCGAGGAGGAGACCGGCAGCCCCAGCCTGCGTCCGCTGATCGCGCGCTACCGCGCCCTGCTGGAAGCCGATGCCGTGCTGTCGGCCGATGGGGGGCGGGCCAGCCGGGAGGTGGAGACCATCAACACCGGCGCGCGCGGCACCAACAAGATGGAGTTCACTCTGCGCACCGCCGCGGGCGACCTGCATTCCGGGCGCTATGGCGGTGCGGTACGCAACGCCCTGCACGAGATGGCCGCCCTGATCGCCAGCCTGCATGACCGCGAAGGACGGGTCGCCGTCGCAGGCTTCGACGCCGACGCGGCCCCTCTCACCAACCAGCAGCGGGCCGACACGGCCGCCTTCCCGTTCGACGAATCCGCGTTCCTGGCCGAGGTCCGCGCGTCGGGCCATGGCGGTCCCGAGTTCACCATGCGCGAGCGCATCACCCTGCGCCCTTGCCTGGACGTCAACGGCATGTGGGGCGGTTACATCGGCGCCGGCTCGAAGACGATCATCCCGGCCGAGGCCCACGCCAAGATCAGCATCCGGCTCGCCGCCGGCCAGGACCCGAAGCGGGCGCTCGACGCGGTCGTGGCACATCTGGAGGCCCATTGCCCGGACGGCGTAAACTTGACGGTCGATCGGGCCGGCGGCGATTCTCCTGCCTCGACCCTCGCCCCCGAGCATCCGCTGGTGCTGGCGGCCGAGCGGGTGCTGAAGGGCGGGACCGGCCAACGGCCGATCCATGTACGCCTGGGCGCCAGCGTTCCCATCACCTCCATCTTTAAGGAGACGATGGGCATGGACACGCTGATGTTCGGCTTCAACCTGCCGGACGAGCCGGTGCACGCCCCCAACGAGTTCTTCCGTCTGGAATCGATCCCCAAGGGCCTCACCGCCTGGCCGAAGATCCTGCGCGAGCTGGCGACCTTCGAGCCGGCGGCGTTCAAAGCCTGATCCGTCGAGGGGAGATCCATACCCGGCGCCCCCTCACCCCGCCATCAGCCGGTCGAAGATCGGGTCGGGATCGTCCACCTCCGCCAGCCTGCCGCCCTCGATCACCCAGATCCGGGTCGCCACCGCCCGCACGAAGGCCCGGTCGTGGCTTACCAGCAGACAGGCCGCCTCGTGCCGGATCAGCTCCTCCTCCAGCATCTCCTGCCCCTCGATGTCGAGATGGTTGGTCGGTTCGTCCAGCAGGAAGAAGTTCGGCTGGACCAGGCGCAGCAGCAGCATGGCGAGCCGGGCCCGCTGGCCGCCGGACAGCCGGCCGATCGGATGGTGTTGGGCATCGACGGCGATCCCCGCCCCGGCGAGTTGGGAGCGGGCCACATGGTCGGTCAAACCGCTGGACTGTTTCACCGCTTCCCAAGGCGAGGCGAAGCCGTCCAGGTGCGACAGCGCCTGGTTGGAATGGCCGAGCCGGAGGCTGGCCGCGCCGCGGATCTGCGGATCGCCGCCGGACAGGGCCGTCCGCAGCCGCTCCACCAAGCGGGTCTTGCCGGTGCCGTTCGCCCCCAGCAGCGCCACCCTGTCGCCATTTTTGATCAGCGCCTTGGCCACCTTGAACAGCACCCGCCCGTTCGGCGTGGCGATCTCCGCGCCTTCCATCGTCACCAGCGCCTTGGCGTGGGTGTCGCTGCTGGACAGGCGGATGCTCCCGGCGGAGCGCTCGGCATGGGCGGGGCGCGCCTGCTCCTCCAGCCTGTCGGCCCGTTCGGATAGCTGCTTGGTCTTCACCACCAAAAGGTCGGAGCCGGAGTTGATGCCGATATTCTTCAGCTTCGCCGCCTGCTGGCGCAGGGTCTTCACCTTGCGCATGTCGTTCTCGAACTGTCGGTCCCGGGCGGCGTCGCGCTCGACCAGAGCTGTCAGCGCCCTTGCGTAGGGCAGCGGAAAATCCGGGCTCTCCTGCGGGCGCAGGAACAGGGTGCGGGTACTCACGTCGTCAAGGAAAGCCCGGTCGTGACTGGCCGCGACCACGGCGCAGTCTCTGGGCAGGGCATCGAGAAACCGTTCCAGCACGCCGATGCGACCGATATCCAGGTGGTTGGTCGGTTCGTCCAGCAGCAGCAGGTCCGGCTCGACCACCGCGGCCCGGGCGAGAAGCATGGTGCGCTGCCAGCCTCCGGACAGACGCCCCACCGGCACGTCGCGCAGGGCCGGGTCGACGGCGAGGTCCTCCAGCAGGATGTCGACGCGCCAACTTTCGGCCTCGGCGGCCTCGGAATCCAGGGCATCGCGCACCGCCTCGTACAGGCTGAGCGACAGCAGCCGCTCCGGCGGATCCTGCGGGGCGAAGGCAACAACCAGCCCGCGCGCCCGAGTGACGCTGCCGGTCGTCGGTTCCTCCTCGCCGGCCAGGATGCGCAGCAGCGAGGATTTGCCGCGCCCGTTGGCGGCGACCAGGCCGAGGCGGTCGCCCTTGGCGATGGAGACGTCGAGCCCGGTGAACAGGGTCTCGGCACGAATCAGGGAGAGATCTTTGACGGCGATCAGGGACATGTCGGTCTCATCGGAAGTCAGGATGGCGCAAGAAGCGCGCCAAGGGAGGCTGACGATGAGACGGCAATATGTGTCCCGGTCAGCCCCGCGAGATCAGACGCGGGGCGGGGACAGGTCCTCGGGTACGGTCATGGAAGCGCTGGTACTGCACCGGCTTCCCCTTCTTCTTCGACATCACGGACACCGATTGATAGCCACAGCACCGTGCCGTGACAAGACTGACGTGTGGTCGTCACGAAACCGCAAAGTAGGTCTGCATCATTGACCTTTGCTGCGATGCACAATTTTACTTGTGCGCCGCAGCAAATCGATTATCTTCTGGGTCAGGACGTGAACGCGCGAACCACCGAGAAACGGTGGTCAGGGGAGCAATAAGAAGCCTAGGTCCGGGAGATGGACGCTCACCAACATTACCAAGGTGACCCACGATGTATCCCTATAACGCGCAGGAAAACGACTGGCTGTCCGGCAGCGCCAACGCCGCGGCCGCCACCACACCCCTCGAGAAGCCCGTCGCCGTGATCGACTATGCGGTTATCCGCATGCACATGCGGCGCGGTGAGCGTATGCGTGCGCAGGAAGTGCAGCGCATCTTCACCGCCGTGTACCGCTTCCCCGGAATCACGCTTCGCGCCATCGGCGCCTATCTCAATCCGGCTGCGGCCCGCCCGAATCACTAAGCGAGCACCGCCGCCTTTTCTTGCGCCGTCCCGAGCGCCGTTGGTTTTCAACGGTCCCGGGACGGTATGCGCGACGGGGAATACCGCCATGCGCGCCCGGTGGGTGGCGAGCCGCCATCCGGTTTGCTAGACCGGCGCCATGAAGCAATCGCCCGCCGCCGGGGCCGCCTCCCGCTCGCCGAATGCCGAGCCGGTCGTCGCCCGAACCGTCGCCGAACTCCGTGCCCTCGTCGCCGGTTGGCGCCGTGATGCCCTGTCCGTCGGCCTCGTTCCCACCATGGGCGCCCTCCATGCGGGTCATCTGAGCCTGGTCGAGACGGCGCGCTCCGCCTGCGACCGCACGATCGTGTCGATCTTCGTGAACCCCAAGCAGTTCGCGCCCGGCGAGGACCTGGACACCTATCCCCGCACTTGGGACAGCGACCTCGCCGCCCTGCGCACGGCAGGCGTCCATGCGGTGTTCGCGCCGCTGCCAACGGAGATGTATCCGACCGAGCATGCCACCACGGTCTCGGTATCCGGCCTGACCGACTGTCTCGACGGCATCGCCCGCCCCGGCTTCTTCGACGGTGTGGCGACGGTGGTCAGCAAACTGTTCCTGCAGGCCGGCGCCGATAGGGCGTTCTTCGGCGAGAAGGACTTTCAGCAGTTCCTGGTCGTGCGCCGGATGGCCGCCGATCTCGACATCCCGATCCGGGTGATCGGCTGTCCGACCGTGCGCGAGGCGGACGGACTCGCCCTATCCTCGCGCAACACCTACCTGAGCGCCGCCGAGCGGGCATTGGCCCCGCATCTGCACGAAGAACTGCAGAAGGCCGCCGCCCGGATCGCCGCCGGTGTCGCCGCTTCCGCCGACACCTGCGCCGATGCGGTCGCAGCACTCGAATCCATCGGCTTCGGACCGGTCGACTATATCGAAATGCGCGACGCCGAGACCCTGGCGCCGGTCACCGGATCCGGGCCCCTGACGCGCCCCGCGCGCCTGTTCGCCGCCGCCCATCTCGGCACCACCCGGCTGATCGACAACATCGCGGTGTGATCCCGGGCCCGCAGTCCGGCCCTTCCACGGCCTCTTCGCGCCCTCTATAACCGCGTAAAGCCTATCGATTGCAGAAAAGATGCGGGAGGACGGTCACCATGGCCGAGAAGATGAAGATCGCGGTGATTCCGGGCGACGGCATCGGCTGGGAGGTCGTGCCGGAAGGCATCAAAGTGCTGGAGGCGGTCGGCGCGAAGCATGGCCTCGAGTACGAGTTCACCGAATTCGACTGGAGCTGCGAGCGCTTCCACAAGACCGGCCGGTTCATGCCGGATGACGGTTTGGAGCAGCTCAAGACCTACGACTCCATCTTCCTGGGCGCCGTCGGCTTTCCGGGCGTGCCGGACCATATTTCGCTGTGGTCCCTGCTGATCCCGATCCGCCGGACCATGAACCAGTACATCAACCTGCGCCCGGTCCGGATGATGAAGGGCATGAAGTGCCCGCTCGCCGGCCGCGGCCCGGAGGACATCGACTTCTGGGTGGTGCGCGAGAACGTCGAAGGCGAATACTCCGAGATCGGCGGCCGGCTGTACCAGGGCACGCCCTACGAGATGGCCATGCAGGAGACGGTGATGACCCGTCTCGGCTGCGACCGGGTGATGCGCTACGCCTTCGAGCTCTGCCAGCGGGTCGGCAAGAAGAAGGTCACCTCGGCCACCAAGTCGAACGGCATCATCCACACCATGCCGTACTGGGACGAGCGCTTCGAGGCGATCTCCAAGGAATACCCGGACCTCGCCACCGACAAATATCACATCGACATTCTGACCGCGCATTTCGTCCTGCATCCGGACTGGTTCGACGTGGTGGTCGGCTCCAACCTGTTCGGCGACATCCTGTCCGACCTCGGCCCGGCGGTGGCCGGCTCGATCGGCATCGCGCCCTCGGCCAACATCAACCCGGAAGGCGACTATCCGAGCATGTTCGAGCCGGTGCACGGCTCGGCCCCGGACATCGCCGGCAAGGGCATCGCCAACCCGATCGGCCAGATCTGGTCCGGCGCGATGATGCTGGAGCATCTCGGCCACCAGGCCGCCGCCGACGACATCGTCAAAGCGATCGAGACCGTGCTGTCCGAGGCCGGGCCGAAGACCCCGGATATCGGCGGCCAGGCGGCGACCACCGATCTCGGCGACGCCATCGCCGCCGCCGTGAAGTGAGCACACAGGAGAGCGTGACGTGGGCGTGAGCGAATACGTCACCCGCGACGGCGGGCACCGCTATCCGGTCGACACCCCGATCTGGCGGTGCCCCGAGACCGGAGAGCCGGTCAACCTGACACCGGGAGACGGTCTCGTCCGTGCCGATATCGACGCCGGCGAGCGATCCCTGTGGCGCTATGCCAAGGCGGTCCGGGTCGACAAATCGGTCCGGGTCGATCTCGGCGAGGGGTGCACGCCACTGTTCCCGATCTCCTATGGCGGCGGGCGGCCCCGACTCAAGATGGAGTCGATGATGCCGACCGGGTCGTTCAAGGACCGGGGCATGGCGGTGCTGTGCACCTACCTGAAAGCCAACGGCGTCAGCGAAGTATTACTGGACAGTTCCGGCAACGCGGCCGGCGCGCTCGCCTGTTTCGCCTCGGTGCTGGGTCTGACATGCACCGTGCTGGTGCCGGCCCACACCTCGCCTGCCAAGGTGGCGCAGATGCGGGCCTACGGCGCCACGGTCGATCTGGTCGAGGGCACGCGCAAGGACGTTTCCGACAAGGCGCTGGCGCTGGCCGAGACGGGGGTGTTCTACGCCAGCCACAACTGGCAGCCCTATTTCATCGAGGGCACCAAGACCCTGGCCTACGAGATCTGGGAGCAGTCCGGATTCACCGTCCCCGACAACGTGGTCGTTCCGGTCGGCGGCGGTTCCAACCTGCTGGGCTGCCATATCGGGTTCGACGAATTGAAGCGCCGCGGCGAGATCGACCGGGTTCCACGCCTGTTCGCCGCCCAGCCCGCCACTGTCGGCCCGCTGGTCCGCGCCTATGACGCCGGCGCGACCGATGACGTCGACTACACCCCGGCGCCGACCCTCGCCGAGGGCGTGGCGATCCACAAACCTGTGCGCACCCGTGAATGCATGATCGCCCTTGCCGAGACCGGTGGGGCGGCGGTGGGCGTGCCGGAGGCGGACATTCTGCCGGCGGTGCGCCGGCTGGCGCGCTGCGGTGCCTTTGTCGAGCCGTCCTCGGCGGTGGCCGCCGACGCCTACGAGCGCCTCGTCGCATCGGGCACGATCGGGGCGGAGGAGGACACGGTCGTCGTCCTGACCGGCCATGGCCTGAAAAGCATCGACGCCCTGATGGAGTGACGCCCGTGCGCGAGAAAAAGTACTTCGAGGACTTCCAGATCGGCGACGTGCTGACCGGCCAGCGGGTGACGGTCACCGAAAGCCAGATCGTCGACTTCGCCTTCAAATGGGACCCGCAGCCGTTCCACATCTCCAAGCCGGATGCCGAGGAGACGATGTTCGGCGGCCTGATCGCCAGCGGCTTCCATACCCTGGCGCTGACCTTCCGGCTGATCTGGCAGGCGGGTCCGCATCAGGAGACCAATGTGGGCGGCACCGGCATGGACAACCTGCGCTGGCCGCGCCCGGTACGCCCGGGCGACACCCTGTCGGCGACGGCGGAGGTGAAGGAACTGCGTCCGTCTTCCTCCCGTCCGTTCGGCCATGTGCGTCTGGCCTATACCACCACCAACCAGAATGGCGAGGTGGTGATGACTTGCGAGATGCTGCATCTGGTGTCGACGCAGCCGCCGGAATAGCCGCCATCCTCGGACCACTGCCCGGATCCCGATGCAAGGCCGGGACGGGATGGATCGAGGGGGCTACGCCTTCGCCCCGCTCATGACGACATGTCCCGCCTTCATCCAGTGCAGGTCCACGTCCTCGAATCCGGCGGCTCGGAGCCAGTCCAGCAGCTCCGCCACGCTCGACGGTTTGTCCAGCGGGTCGGGGCCGGGCAGGCGGTAGTAGTTCCAGTCCTCCGCCACGAACCGGTCGTAGCCGTCGAGGGTGCCGTCGGTCTCCAGCGCCCGGCGCCGGGTCTCGGCGTCCCAGGCATCGCCGGCGATTCGGCGACCGGCCGCCGTCACCGGCTCTACCAGATCGGCCATGACAAAAACCCCGCCCGGCTTCAGGGCGGCGTGAATGTCGGCGAACAGCGCCTGTTTGCCAGGCCCGTCCAGATGGTGGATCGCCAGCGACGACACCACCGCGTGCAACGGCTCCGGCGGGGTACGCCAGTCGGTCTCGGCAATATCGATGAGCGCGGTGTCCAGCCTGTCCGTATGCGTCCCGGCCGCCGCGCGGGTCGTCTCCAGCATGCTCGCAGATCCGTCCAGAGCGAGCATCCGCAAGGTCGGGAACCGATCCAGCATCGCCGCCGTTAGGCCGCCGGCGCCGCAGCAGATGTCCATCGCCAAACCGGCGTCAACAGGTTCAGGGATCAGCGACAGGATCGTCTCGACCTGCAACTCGCGCTCCGGCACCGCGTAATGGGCCAGATCGCGGAAAGCGGCGCTGGTGTCTTCGGTCCACGCGGGGTCTGTCATGTCGGTCTCCGGTGCTGGGTTCCGGCCCGGACCAGATCCGGGAGGGATCATGTGGACCCACGATGTATGCCGACCCTCTCCGCTCGGGAAAGCGCCGCCTGACCGCCGGCAATTGGAGCCAAACCGCCCTTCGACCTGCTCCCTGCGGTCGCTGCCCAGACCGCTAGATCCGTCCGTCGTAGCTCTTGCGGTCGATGCGGCAAGCGCAGACGGTGAAAGTGTCGGCGCTCAGTCCCTTGGTGACCGCCGCCTCTAGGCTTTCCCGGTCCTCGCAGACCACGCCACGGCCACCCAGCGCGGTAGCAATCGCGGCGAAATCGGTCTCGGCGAAATCCACCCCGGCATTGGCATAGGTCATCGAGCGCTGCTTCAACTCGATCAGCGCCAGCGATGCATCGACGAACACCACGACCACCACCGGCACCTTGGCATCGCGCAGGGTTACCAGTTCGCCCAGGATCATTTCCAACCCGGCATCGCCGGTGAAGGCGACGACGCCCCGCTCTGGTGCGGCCATCTTCGCGCCGATGGCCAGTGGCAGGGCGCAGCCCATGGTGCAGAGTCCAGTCGATTGCAGCACCGCGTGGGGCACGAAGCTTTCCCAGACCTGGCTCGCCAGGATGCGGTGGGCGCCGCTGTCGATGGTGATCACCCCGTCGCGCGGCAGGGCCTTGCGCACGGTGGTGACGATCGCCGCCGGCCCCCAGGCCTCGTTCTGGCCATAGGCGCCGGCCAGCGCCTGACGCGCCGCAGCCGGCTCGCCACCGGGCCAGCGGATCGCCTGCGCCGTCACCCCCTCACCGATCACCGACAGAGTCTTGCCGACGTGACCGACAAAGGCGAGGGACGCCTGGTGCATATAGGCGGTGTTCGAGGCCGCGGTGATGTCGATCACGCGCTGCTCTTTCGGGTCCCACACGTCACGCCAACCGACCCGCATCTCGATCGGGTCGTAGCCCGCCAGCAGGATCAGGTCGGCCGCTTTGATCAGCGGCAGGATCTGCGTATCCGCGACCGGCGACAGCCCCGCCCCGCCCAGCGACAGCGGGCTGTCATCCGGCACCACGCCCTTGCCCTTGTAGGTGCCCACCGTCGGAATGGCGAAGCGCTCGGCGAAGGCCCGCACCTCGGCGGCGCAGTCCTGGGTGAGCACGTCGAGGCCGACCACCAGGATCGGCCGCTTCGCCTCGGCGAGCCAGCGCCGGGCGTGGTCGAGATCGGGGCCGGCGGCGGGCACGGCGGCCATGTCGGGAACCCGTCGGGTCGGCCGGGCCGGCACCGGCACCTCGGCGGCGGCGACCGAGATCGGCAGGTCGAGATGCACCGGGCCCGGGCGTTGCTCCAGGGCGATGGCCACCGCCTTGTCGGCGAGCGCGTCGACGGCGCCGGCGCTGATCCGGAAGCTGGCCTTGGTGATCGGCCGGAACACCTGCTGATGGTCAAAGACCTGGTGGTTGTAGGTCACCGCCTCGTCGTCGTCGACGCAGCCGGTGATGACGATCAGCGGCACCCGATCCTGCTCGGCATTGGCGGCGACGTTGACCGCGTTCGCCGCACCGGGACCGACCGTGCAAACCAGGATGCCCGGCGCGCCGGTCAGGTGATGCACGCCCTCGGCCATGAACCCGGCGGCGTTCTCGTGCTTGGCCAGGCGGAATTCGATCCCCGCCTTCTCCAGCGCGTCGATGATGGTCAGCACTTCGCCGCCCGGAATGCCGAAAGCGTACCGGCAGCCGGCCTCGTAAAGGCGCCGCGCGAGCAGGTCGGCGGTGCGCACCATTTCGGTCATGGATCCTCGCTTATTCGGCGGCTTGAACGTGCGCGGCCTGCGCGGCCTCGGCCAGTTTGTGGTGCCCGTCGCGGGTCTGCGGCAGCTTGCGCTCCAGAATGCGCGAGGCGACGACGGTGCGCAGGATCTGGGCAGTCCCACCGCCGATGGTGAACATGCGGGCGTCGCGCTGGATTCGCTCCATCGGGAAGTTGCGGGAGTAGCCGCGCGCGCCGAACACCTGCAGGGCGTCGGTCGTTACCTTGATCGCCATTTCCGAGGCGAAGATCTTAGATTGCGCCGCCGCCAGACTGTCGGGGAACGGGCTGCCGTTGTTGCCTTCGGTCGCTGCCGCCCGCCAGATCAGCGCGCGGGCCGCTTCGACCTGCACGCTCATATCCGCCAGCATCCATTGCAATCCCTGGAACTCGGCGATCGGTCGGCCGAACTGCTCGCGCTCCTTGGAGAAGTCGAGGGCGCGGCGATAGGCGCCCTCGGCCAGACCGAGCGCCACGGTGCCGGCGCCGACGCGCTGGGCGTTATAGGCGTTCATCAGGTCGGCGAAGCCGCGCTTCAGCCCGCTCGGCGGCATGACCAGCCGGTCGGCGGAGAGTTCCAGGTCCTGGAACAGAACCTCGGTTTCCGGAATGCCGCGCAGGCCCATGGTCGGCTCGCGGGTGCCGATGACCAGACCGTCGTCCTGGTCGCGGAAAGCGATGAAGCCGCCGATACCCAGCTCCTGCCCCGCCTCGTCGAAAACGCGGGCGAAAATCAGGTGCAGCTTGGACACGCCGCCGCCGGTGATCCAGTGCTTCTTGCCGTTGAGGATGTACCTGTCGCCACGCTTGTCGGCGCGGGTGGTCATCTGCGTTGCAGCCGATCCCGCATCGGGTTCGGTGATGCAGATGGCGAGCTTGTCGCCGGACAACACATGTTCGGCGGCGATTTGGCGCTGCCACTCCGTGCCGTACTGCAGCAGGGCGGAAATCGCGCCCATATTGCCTTCCACGACGATGCGCCCGGTCACACCGCATTGCGCCGCCATCTCCTCGATGACCAGCACCACGTCGAGGAAGCTGTGACCCGCTCCGCCCAGCTCCTTCGGCACGGTCATTCCCATGAAGCCCGCCTCGGTCAGCGCCGTCACGTTGTCCCAGGGATACTGCTCGCTGCGGTCGACCTCGGCGGCACGTGGCGCGATCACGGTCTCAGCCAGATCGCGGGCCTTAGCGCGCAATTCCTCCTGGGCGGCGGTCAGGGCAAAGCTCATCGGTTTCCTCCCTCACGAAAGCGTGAGCCATCCTCGCCGCGCCCCCATCTTCAAACAAGCGAATAATCTTGATCATCTTCTTCAAATTCTCTTACTTTATAAAATGAACATCCGTCATCTGGAGACCCTGCTCGCCATCGCCGACAGCGGCAGTTTCGCCGCTGCCGCCGAGCGGGTCGGCGTGACCCAGTCGGCCGTCTCCATGCAGATGAAGACATTGGAGGAAGAGCTGGGGGCGGCTCTGTTCGACCGGGCGCGGCGCCCGCCGGTGCTGAACGAGACGGCGGACGGGCTGTTGCCCCGGGTGCGCGAATTGGTCCGCCTGTCGGAGGATATCCGCGCCGTCACCGCCGGCGGCACCGCGCGCGGGCGCCTCAGGCTGGGGATCATTCCGACGGCCGCCACCGGACTGGTGCCGGCGGCACTGGCCCGACTGGCTGTACGGGCGCCAGAACTCCGCATCCGGGTCGAGTCCGGCCTGTCCGCCGACCTGTTGCGCCGGGTCGGCCAGGGCGCGCTCGATGCGGCGGTGGTGACCGAGACACCGCGCCTGGAGCGTGGGCTGCTGCTGAATGTCATCCACGAGGAACCGTTGGTGGTCGCCGCACCGATCGCGGCTGTGGGCAAGTCCGACCGCGACCTGCTGCGCACCCTGCCCTTCGTGCGCTTCAACCGGCGCACAGGCGTGGGGAGGGTGATCGACACCGCCCTGCGTCAGCGCCGGATCGTGGTGTCCGAGACGATGGAACTTGATTCGATCGAGGCGATCCTGGCGATGGTCGCCCGCGGCCTCGGCGTGGCGGTCGCGCCGGCAGGCTCGATCACCGAAGCGCTGCGCGAGACGGTACGCACGGTGCCATTCGGCACCCCGCCGGTGCTCCGCCGCGTCGCCCTGGTCGAGCGCGAACGCGGCGAGGTCGCACCGGCGACGGCGCTGCTGCTGGAGGAATTGCGGGCGGGAACCTGACCGCCCGCCTCGCTCAGAACAGCCCCTCGATCTGACCGGCGTCATTGAGCGTGATCTTGTTGGCCGCCGGCACGCGCGGCAGGCCCGGCATGGTCATGATCTCGCCGCACACCGCGACCACGAACTCCGCCCCGTTGGACAGCCGCACCTCGCGCACCGGCAAGGTGTGGCCGGTCGGCGCACCCTTGGCGTTCGGGTCGGTGGAGAAGCTGTATTGGGTCTTGGCGATGCAGACCGGATAGGAGCCGCCACCGTTCTTCTCGATATCAGCGATGGCGGTGGAGGCCTTGCCCTCGAACACCACGTCGTCGGCCCGGTAGATCTCGCGGGCGATGGTGCGGATCTTGTCCTTCAGGCCGAGTTCGTCGCCGTAGATCGGCTTGAACGCCGCCGTGCCGCCTTCCACGAGACCGACCACATGATGGGCCAGCGCCTCGGTGCCGGCGGAGCCGTCGGCCCAGTGGGTGCACTCGATCGCGTCCACGCCGAGGCTCGACAGCTCGTCGCGCACCGCTTCGATCTCGGCATCGGTGTCGGTGATGAAGCGGTTGAGCGCGACCGCCACCGGCACGCCGAACTTCTGGGTGTTCTCCACGTGGCGGGCGATGTTGGACACGCCCTTGCGCACCGCCTCGATATTCTCGGTGCCGAGATCCTCCTTGGCCACGCCGCCATGCATCTTCAGCGCCCGCACGGTGCCGACGACCACGGCCGCCGCCGGGGCGAGGCCGGCCTTGCGGCATTTGATGTCGAAGAACTTCTCGGCCCCGAGATCGGCGCCGAACCCGGCCTCGGTCACCACGTAGTCGGCGAGCTTCAGCGCGGTCTGGGTCGCCATCACCGAGTTGCAGCCATGGGCGATGTTGGCGAACGGGCCGCCATGGATGAAGGCCGGATTGTTCTCCAGCGTCTGCACCAGGTTGGGCGACAGGGCGTCTTTCAGCAGCACGGTCATCGCCCCATCCGCTTCGAGCTGGCGGGCGAAGATCTGCTCGCGCTCGCGGGTCTGGCCGATGACGATCTTGCCGAGCCGGCGCTTCAGATCCTCCAGCGAGGTCGCGAGACACAGGATCGCCATGACCTCCGAGGCGACGACGATGTCGAACCCATCCTCGCGCGGGAAGCCGTTGGCCACGCCGCCCAGGGAGTTGATGATCGAGCGCAGGGCCCGGTCGTTCATGTCCAACGCCCGGCGCCAGCCGATGCGCCGCGGGTCGAGCCCGACCGCGTTGCCCCAGTAGACGTGGTTGTCGATCAGGGCGGCCAGCAGGTTGTTGGCCGCCGCGATGGCGTGGAAATCGCCGGTGAAGTGGAGGTTGATGTCCTCCATCGGCACCACCTGGGCATAGCCGCCACCGGCCGCCCCACCCTTGACTCCGAAACAGGGGCCAAGCGACGGCTCGCGCAGGCACATGGCGGCCTTCTTGCCGATCCGGTTCAGGGCGTCGCCGAGACCCACGGTGGTGGTGGTCTTGCCCTCGCCCGCGGCGGTCGGGTTGATGCCGGTGACCAGGATCAGCTTGCCGTCGGGATTGCCGGCCAGGCTCTCGATATAGCCGAGATCGATCTTCGCCTTGGTGTGGCCGTAGGGCATGAGGTGCTCGGGCGCGATGCCGAGCTTGGCGCCGATCTCCATGATCGGCTGCATCTTGGCCTCACGGGCGATCTCGATATCGGACTTCACCATGGCCGGCCCCTCCCTTCGGGCGATCCCCATCGGCGGTATCGATGGAGCGATTGACGGTATGGCGGGAGACTAACGGCAACGGACCGGGAAGTGGTTGCCGATTTGCGACACTCACGGGCTTGGGGACGCCGTGTCGCAGAACACGGCGTCCGCAGGCGATCAGTCACTTCGTATTCGACTCGTAGTACGAGATCGTCTTGGCGACGTCATCGGGGCCGAATAGGACCCTCAGCGTCTTGGTGCCGAACTGCATGGCCCGTCTGGGACCGGTCGTCGCGCCGGGTGAGCTCTCGGTGAAGGTGTAGATGATCTCCCGATCGCCCGGGTCGTCGAGGAGAGGAAACGCACTCTCCCCGACCGGAGTACCGAGCGCCCCGACCACGTCCTGTCTGGCGGTGACGCCCTGCCGGAACGAGTCGATGACGGCTTGGTCAAAGTTGGTCGGGTCGTTCAGGAAGTTGCTGGTGTACTCGTACCCGACCAGCACGCCATCGGAGGGCATTCCGACCAGAACCCCGGTGGTGGAAAGGGCACTGGCATAAACGTAGTTGATCGTCCGGATCTCCTTGCCATTGCGCAGGGACCGCATGGAGCTCTGGGGTTCCCCTAGGCGGCCTTTGATGTCGCTCATGGTCGTTTGGTTCAGGACCAGTTCCTGGTTGGGAACGCGGACGAACTCCCGGCCGGCACAGGCGGAGAGGAACGCAGCGAGAGACACCACCGCGCATAGGGTCCGAAACATCTTCATCTGCATCTCCTGACGTCTCGGCCCACCGTCAGTTCGGTTCTTCGATGTCCAGCTCGACCTTCCGAACCACATCATCCGGGCGAAGCACAACCGTCAGCCGCTTGACCGTCCTCGGCATGCTGGCCTTGCGCGTATCGACGAAGCCGTACCCGTAACGCATTGCCTTATCCTCAGGCCACTCGACCATCGGATAGATCCAGTTCCCGGTCGGCGGGCCAAGCTTGGCCACCACATCGGCCCGTGTGGTTTCGCCCTCCTTGAAGGACGTCACGACGGACTCGTCGAAATCGGTGCTTTCGGACTTGAAGTTGCTGGTGAACTGATGCCCCACCAGCGTGTCTTCGTAAAAGCTGAAGGCCTGGCTGCGGGCGGCCGGGACGCCGGTAACCCGTGCGTCGTTGGTGTACAACGTCGTGTGGGTATAAAAGAGCGTCCGGATCTCCTTTTCGTCTTTGGTCTCCGTGCTCT
>JARGOG010000094.1 GCA_029212785.1 Thalassobaculaceae bacterium | reverse complement strand
GGCGACCAGCGCAATCGCCTGGATGGTGACGGCCCGAACCTTCCTGCGGGCCACAGGTAGCAGGCGCGCGACCACCATGGCGCCGGTGGCGGCAAGCATCTGGAACGGGAAGACCCCGTGGCCGTCATGGCGCACGAACCCGGCCTTGGCGACCAGCAGGAACAGTCCGACCCAGCCGAGCATCACGACCAGCTTGACGAACCCGCGGGTCTCCCGCCGAAATTCGATCCACAACCCGCTGAGCAGACAGGCGGCCAGCGCGGCGAAGACCGCGAGGTCGCTCCAATCGCTGGTCAGGGACATGGCGGCGGCATAGCCGCTGGCGACTTGCAAGGACACGCCGACCCAGTCGACAAAGCCGCCAGGGGATTGGCCGGCGGCGAGCCAGAGCCCGGCGACGGCGGCGGCGAAGAGGGGAAGAGCGGCCGGCGCCAGGCGGTCGCGACGGGCCGCGGCGGCCGCCGTCCAGGCGATCAGCGCCGTCAGGCCCATCATCAGAAAGCTCAGCTTCGCCAATGCTCCCAGCGCGATGACAAGGATCAGCATGACCAGTAGAGCAGCCGGTGTCTTCCGGTCGTCGAGGGCGAGGCCCATGAGTAGGAAGGACGGCAGCATCCAGATGCCGTCCGAGCCAAGGGTGATGGCCGCCGCGGTCAGAATGGCGAGTGCCGATGCCAGCATCGACCGGAGCACGCCGCTGCCGGCCCGGACCCGCAGCGTCCAGACCACGCAGATCGCCAAAAGTAACGCGTACGGCAGGTTGATCAGATACAAGAGGCCGATCAGATCGGGGTTGTAGACTTGGCCGTAGAATCCGCCGTAGGGACCGTGCGGGAAAACGATATCGTGACCGAACTGCAGGCCGTTCAGCCATGCAAACTGCATCGCAAGCTGCCATGCGTCGTCCAGGGCTTCCGGCGGCGGGACATGAAGCGATCCGAATTTCTGCACCAAGGCGAAACACAGGGCCGCCGCGACCGCCCAAAGCGACCGATCGACTATCCGCTCCGCTGCATCTGAGACGGCCGGTGTGTCTTTTGCCACAGTGACGCTCCGAGGGTCGGTGCAGGTTTGGAGCGGCGATCCGATCGCCAGCGCAGAGTGTTTAAGGCTAGATGAATTGCACTGCCAGCGCCAAACGCATGACTTGTGTTGGTAGTGCCGCCGGTGACCGGACTGTTCTCGGTCGACGTGATCGGATAAGCGGGGGTGGTTTAGCGACGGGCAGGAGATTCCTGAATGGCCATTTTGTATTCCGGCGGACGCGTGATCGATGGTGCCGGCAAGGTTTTCGACGGGCACGGCGTGCTGGTCGAGGGGGCGGTGATCGAACGGCTCGCCCCGCTCGACGAGTTCGACGGCTTTGACGGCGAGCGCGTCGACACCACCGGCGGCACTCTGCTGCCCGGGCTCGTCGACTGCCATGTCCATCTCTGTTTCGGCGCCGAAGGCAATCCGTGGGCGGCGATGGTCGCGCTGCGCGAAAGCCAGATTACGATGAAGGCGCTCGACAACGCGCAGACATCATTGCGCGGGGGCGTCACCGCGATCCGCGACTGTGGCGGCAAGGACTATCTCGAATTTGCGGTTCGCGACGCCTGCAACGACGGCCGACAGCTCGGGCCGACCATCCGCGCGGCCGGCAAGGTGATCTGCATGACCGGCGGCCATGGCAACCGCAACGGCCGCATCGCCGATGGCGTCGACGAGGTGATCAAGGCGGTCCGCGAGCAGGTGCATGCGGGCTCCGACCTGATCAAGATCATGGCGACGGGCGGCGTGATGACGCCGGGGGTCAATCCGGAGGATGCCCACTATACCGCCGAGGAAATGAAGGCCGGCATCTCGGAAGGCCATCGCTTTCACCGGACCTGCGCCAGCCATGCCCAGGGCTCCGAGGGGATACTGAACGCGGTGCGCGGTGGCGTCGACTCGATCGAGCACGGCATCTTCATGACCGACGAATGCGTCGAGGAGATGATCTCTCACGGCACCTACCTGGTACCGACGTTGGCGGCGGTGAAGAACATCCTGGCCAACAGGGACCACGGTGTTCCGGCCTATGCGGTCGAGAAATGCGAGCGGGTCACGGTCGAGCATGTGAAGTCGATCCGCATGTTCTATGAAGCCGGCGGCAGGATCGCCATGGGGACCGACGCCGGGACGCCGTACAACAAGCACGGCGAGAACGCGCTGGAGCTCGAATACATGGTCGAGGATACCGGGATCAGTCCGATGGACGCGATCGTCATCTCGACCCGCAACGGCGCCGATCTGATGCGGCTTTCCGACCGCGGCACGATCGTCGAAGGCAAGGCCGCCGATCTGCTGATCGTCGACGGGGACCCCCTGGCGGATATCACCATGATCTCACGCCGCGAGAACCATCGCATGGTGGTGAAGAACGGCGTGGCCGTCGTCGGGCGCTCGACTCCGCGCCGCGCGTTTGGGCCGACGATGACGCCGTAGGCCCGATCCCCGCGGCGGGTATCCGGCGTGATCTCGCGGGCCGGAGGCAGGAAGAACCCGTGCCCCAGCCTTTCGAGCAGCGCATGACTTTGTTGCTCCGCAGCATGGATGACACCGGCATCGGGCGGCCCTAATCTGACTCCAACGAAATACGGAGCTCCTAGCCATGCCCATCATCAACCGCATCGCCGACTTCCATGCCGAAATGACCGAGTGGCGCCGGTATCTGCACGAAAACCCGGAACTGTGCTTTGAAGAAGTCATGACGTCCGACTTCGTTGCCAAGAAGCTCGAAGAATTCGGCGTCGAAGTGCACCGGGGTCTGGCTAAGACGGGCGTGGTCGGCAAGCTGGTTGGCAAGACGGACAGCGGTCGGGCGATCGGCCTGCGCGCCGATATGGACGCGCTGCCGGTCTACGAAGCCAATGACGTTCCCTACAAGTCGAAGACCGAGGGAAAGATGCATGCCTGCGGCCATGACGGGCACACCACCATGCTGCTCGGCGCCGCCAAGTATCTGTCGGAGACCCGGAATTTCGACGGCACCGTCTATTTCGTCTTCCAGCCGGCGGAAGAGGGCGGCGGCGGCGGCCGGGTGATGATCGAGGAAGGGTTGTTCGACGACTTCCCGGTCGAGAGCGTGTGGGGCATGCACAACTGGCCGGGCCTCGAGGTCGGCAAGCTCGCCGTCATGCCGGGACCGATGATGGCCGGTACCGGCGTGTTCGACATCACCATCCACGGCAAGGGCGGTCACGCCGCCATGCCGCATCAGACGGTCGATCCGATCGTCGTCGCCTCCCAGGTGGTCGGCGCGCTGCAGTCGATCGCCAGCCGCAACACCCATCCGGTCGACAGCCTCGTCGTCTCGGTCACCCAGATCCACGCCGGCGACGCCTATAACGTGATCCCGCCCTCGGTCGTCCTGCGCGGCACCGTACGGTCCTACTCCGAGGACGTCATGAAGGTGGCCGAGGAACGGATGCGGGCCATCGTCGAGGGTATTCCGGCGGCCAATGGCGGCAGCGGCGAGTTGAACTTCCGCTACGGCTATCCGGCGACGGTCAACAGCGAGGCCGAGTCCGTGGTCGCGGCCGATGTCGCTGCCGGCCTGATGGGCCGGGAGAACGTGGTCGGCGACCTGCTGCCGAGCATGGGCGGCGAGGATTTCGCCTACATGCTGCAGAAGAAGCCGGGCGCCTATGTGTGGATCGGCAACGGCCCCGCTGGCCCGGGCGAGGGGCTGCACAACCCGAGCTACAACTTCAACGACGAGGTCCTGACCTGGGGGGCCAGCTACTGGACCGAGCTGGTCGAGAACGTGCTCGGCGACAAGGCGGCGTAACGTTTCCTGTCTGTCTTCCCGGCCTTGAGCCGGACCCAGCCATCCGCGTGCTGGAGCGCCACCGCCATCGGCTCGGACGCTCCAGCGGCACCCTACCCAGGCCCCGGCGCAGGGTCGGGGAAAGGCCGAAAAGAGATCAGCGGCAGGTCGCCGAGTAGGTAAAGCCGTCGCCGTTCGGCCGGGCGAAGATCTCGATCGCCTCGTCCACGGTGGTGTAGCAACTGAACAGCGGCATGGTGACGAAGTTGGTCACCACCAGCGTGACCGTGTAGTTCCCGAAGGTGGTGCCGTTCAGACAGAGCTTCGCGGTCTTGTTCCGGGCGAGGCGGAAGGTGGCCCGCTTGTGGTCCTTCAGCTCGATCCGGCCGGTGACGGTGAACGGCGCCCGGTTGCGGATGACGGCGCAGAGATCGCCTTCGTATTCCGGGCCCTTCGGCGGAAGTCCGGCCCGCTGGTTCGGTGCCGGCGCGGCGGGCGGTTCCTCCTCGCAGGCGGCGAGGCCGAGAGACAGGACGAACAGGGCCAATAGGGTGAGGGCGCGAATCATCCGAGCAGAGTGGTCAGCAGGCCGGCATTCGTCAACGCGCACGCATGATCGGCCGGTGCCGATGCCGTGATCAGCGCCGTGCCGTGCGCGGGTCGAGCCGATCGCGCAGCGCATCGCCCAGCAGGTTGACGCTGACCACCGTGACGAAGATCAGCATGCCCGGCCAGATCGCCAGCCGCGGCGCCTCCCAGATCAGCTCCTGCGCGCCGGTAAGCATATTGCCCCAGCTCGGGGTCGGCGGGCGGATGCCGAGGCCGAGGAAAGACAGCACGCTTTCGAACAGCACCACGTTGCCGACCGACAGGGTGGCGGCGACCAGGATCGGTCCCATGGCATTGGGGAGCACATGGCGCAAAGCGATCCGCCAGGGGGAGAAGCCGAGCGCGCGGGCTGCCTCGACGAACTCGCGTTTGCGCAGGCTCAGGGTCGAGGCACGGACCAGCCGTGCGGTCACCGGCCAGCCGACCAGGGAGACCAGCACGACTAGACGGATGAGAGAGGCGGCTTCCGACTGTGCCGTCTCCGGCGGCAGGCCGAGCTTGGACAGGTCGACGGCGGCCAGCACGATCAGCAGCGGCAGCAGCGGGAGCGCGATGACCCCATCGGCGATTCGCATCAGCGCCGCGTCGAGCCGGCCGCCGAGATACCCCGAGGCGAGACCGATCACCGTGCCGATGCCCGAAGCCACCAGGGCGGCGGAGATTCCGACCGAGAGCGAGACCCGACCGCCCTCCAGCAACCGCAGCAGCAGATCGCGCCCCAGTTCGTCGGTACCGAGCGGGTGCTCGGGCGAGGGCGGGGTGAGCCGGTTGAACAGGTCCACCGCCTCCGCGTCGAGGCCCATGGCTCCTTCGATCAGCGGCGCGAAGGCCGCGGCCAGCGCCAGGGTCGCCAGCACCAGCATAGCCAGCAGCGCGACCGGATCGCCGATCAGCCGCCTCATGCGCCCGGCTCGGTGCTGTAGACGATCCTCGGGTCCAGCCGGGCATAGGCGAGATCGGCGCCGAGATTGCCGATCAGTGTCGCCGCCGCCGCGGTCAGCAACCCGACCAGGGCGAGGTTGTAGTCGTTGCCCATGACCGCGTCGTAGATCGTCTTGCCCATGCCGAGCTGGGAGAACATGGTCTCGGTAATCAGCGCGCCGGAGACCAGCGAGCCGAGATCGAGGCCGATCAGCGTTACCACCGGCAGCAGGGCGTTGCGCAGGGCGTGGCGGGTCATCACCCGGCGTTCCGGCACGCCCTTGGCGCGGGCGGTGCGGATGTAGTCCTCCCCCAGCACCTCGATCAAGGCCGAGCGCAGATGGCGGGTATAGGCCGCCACCGTCGCCGCCGAGAGGGTGACCACCGGTAGGATCAGGTGGCGCGCCCGGTCGAGAATGCCGCCGTCGCCGGAGGACGAGGACATGCCGCCGGCCGGCAGCCATCCAAGGGTCACCGCGAACAGAATGATCAGCAGCAAGGCCAGCCAGAACGGCGGCACCGACACCCCGGCGAAGCACAACAGGTTGATCGCGCGGTCGACCGGACCGCCGGGGTTGCGCGCCGCCATGATCGCGGCCGGCAAGGCGACGGTCAGCGCCACCAGCAGCGACAGACCGATCAGCAGGATCGTCGTCGGCAGCCGGTCGGAGACGATGTCCAGCACCGGCTGGGCATACAGTCGCGAATACCCGAAATCCCCCTGCAGGGCCGAGGAGAGCCAGGTCAGGTAGCGCTCCCAGATCGGCCGGTCGAGCCCATACAGGACCTTCAGGCGGGCGATGTCGGCGGGGGTGATGTCCGGATTGGCGCCGGCGAGCAGATCCACCGGGTCGCCCGGCATCAGGCCGAGCAGCCCGTAGGTGGCGGCCGACAGCACGAACAAGACGAACAGTGTCTGGAGTAGCCGGCCTGCCAGAAACCGGCTCATTGCGCGGTCCGGATCCCCGACGCTTCCTGATCCTCCGTGCCGCCGAGCAGGGTGGCGAACGCAGCCGCACTCTCCGGGCCCGGGCGGTTGAAGCTCATCGCCTGCTGGCGGTCGCGCAGGTCGAGGCGGTGAGCGTATTCCTCCGGCATCAGTCGGTTGGCGCCGGGCACGCCGAGCGCCTTGGCCGCATGGGCCGCCCAGTCGGCGTTCCAGATGAACTCGCGGGCGATGGCGATGATGTCGGCCCGGCCCCGCGCCAGGATGTCCTCGGCATGGCGCGGGTCGGTGATCATGCCGACCGCGACCACCGGCAGGCCGGTGGCGGCACGGATCCGTTCGGCGAAGGGCACATGGAATCCAGGCGTGCGCGGCAGGGCCGGCATATCGGTCTCGCCGCCGATGCCGCCGGAGGAGATGTCGAGCACATCGACATCGCGGTCTTTCAGGGCCTGGGACAGGGCGAGACTGTCTTCCAGCCCCCAGACCCCGCCTTTTCCGTCGACCACGGAGAAGCGTACGAAGACCGGCCGGTCCGCCGGCCACACCGCGCGCACCCGCTCGGTCACCTCCAGCAGCAGGCGCATCCGGCCCTCGCGATCGCCGCCGTAGCCGTCGGTTCGCCGGTTGGTGATCGGCGAGAGGAACTGGTGCAGCAGGTAGCCGTGAGCGCCATGCACGTCGATGATGTCGTAGCCGGCGTCCACCGCCCGGCGCGCGGCCTCGCCGAAGGCGTCGATCACCGCGCGGATGTCGTCGGTATCCATTTCCTTCGGCGCCATGAAGCCGGGGCCGTAGGGGATCGGGCTCGGCGCCAGGCCCTGCCAGGGCGGGCGGCCGTCGGCGGCGTCGGCCTCGGTCAACGGCGCCCAGTCTTTCACGGCGCCGTGGCAACCGGCCTTGCGGCCGCAATGGCCGATCTGGATCGCCGGGACCGCGCCCTGCGCGCGGACGAAGTCGGTCAGGCGGGCGTAATGCGGGATCTGCGCGTCGTCCCACAGGCCGGCGCATTCATGGGTCTTGCGCCCGCGCGCCTCGACCGCGGTCTCCTCGCCGAACAGGATGCCGGCGCCGCCGACCGCGAGGCGTCCCAGATGCATCATGTGCCAATCGGTCGGGGCGCCATCCAGCGAATGGTACTGGCACATCGGCGAGACCATGACCCGATTGCGGGCGGTAACGCCACGCAGGGTGAGGGGCGTAAACAGTGTGGGCAGGTCGGTCGATGCGTCCGAGGCGGGATGGTCGGCCATGGGGAACCCTCCGGTTAGACCGCCACGCTATCCCCTCGCGGCGGTCTGCGGCAACCGGCCCAAACGTGTCAGTCGGCGACTGCCAGGCAGTCCCTGTATGCCTTCACCACGGCATCCAACCCCATCCATAAGGCTTCGCCGATCAGGTGATGGCCGATCGACACCTCGTCGATCCACGGCGCCGCGCGGGCCAGCGTCGGCAAGTTGCCCAACGTCAGATCGTGGCCGGCATTGACGCCGAGGCCGAGGTCGCGGGCAGCGGCGGCGGTATCGACGACCGCCTTCAGGGCTGCTGCGTTCTCCGGCTTGCCGAAGGTCTCGAAATACGGACCGGTATAGATCTCGATCCGGTCGGCGCCGGTCCTGGCCATTGCCTCGGCGATCGCCGGATCGGCATCGGCGAACAGCGAGACGCGGCAGCCCAGACCCTTCAACTCGGTGACGATCGGCGCGAGGTAGTTGTGCTGTGCCGGCAGATCCCAGCCATGGTCGGAGGTGGCTTGGTCGGGGGCGTCGGGCACCAGCGTCACCTGATCCGGCCTCACCCGGCGGATCAGGTCGAGGAACCGGTCGTCGGGATAGCCCTCGATGTTGAACTCGCGCCCGACATAGGCCGCTTCCTTGACCACCTCGGCCAGGTCCAGCACATCCTGCTCGCGGATGTGGCGGGCATCCGGGCGGGGATGGACCGTGATTCCGGCGGCCCCGGCGTCCAACACCGTCCGGGCGGCGCGAACCACGTTCGGGTCGTCATGCGGGCGGGTATTGCGGAGGGTCGCGACCTTGTTGAGGTTGACGCTGAGCGCGATCATGAAAGGCTCCAGGGAATGCTCCAGGCTCTTGGCTTGGTCATTGTAGCAAATATGATCGGACAGGATGGTCCATTAGACGGCAATGGTCCTTGGTCCAAGAGCGGTCAGCGATGGTCCGGGATCGCCCGCAGGGCGTTGCCCAGGGCGCCGAGAAAGGCCAGACCGACCGCCGGCAGCAAGGCGAGATAGGTCCAACGCGCCGCCGCCTCGATCACGGAGACATCGGGCGTTCCGGATAGTCCGACCCGGTCGCCGACCACACCGACCGCGGCGGCGCCGAAGGCGAGGCCGAGCGACTGCATGGTGGGCATGGCCGAGCCGACCCGGTCGCGGTCGGCCTCTCCGGCGGCGTCGAACACCCGCTTGGCCACATGTCCCCACGCAGTGCCGATGCCGAAGCCGAGCAGACCGATGGAGGCGATGGCGAGCGGCAGAGGGCCCTGCGGCAGGAACAGCAGCGTGCCGACGCACCCCGTTGCGGTGAGAAGCGGACCGGCCACGATGGCGATCTGCGCGCGGGTGCCGGAGAGGCCGGAGAACAGGATGGCGGCGGCCGTCCAGCACAGGGACTGAACCGTCACGGTGTATCCGGCAACCAGGGGCGGCACGCCGTGCAGCAACTGTAGGAAGTAGGGCCCATAGACTCCGGTCGCGACCGTCCCGAGCGAAACGAAGAAGAAGAAACAGACCCCGGCGCCGAGCGGCGTCGACGGCCGGAACATGTCGCGCGGAAAGATCGGCGCGGCCGACCGTCGCTCCCAGAGGATCGCCGTCACCAGCACGACGACCGCTGCCACGGCGAGCGCGATCTCCTCATGCTCGTGCGCGCCCTTTCCGGTGGCGCCTACGAGCAGCGCCGCGAGGCCGATCAGACCGAGCCGGAAAACCGGCGCCAGCCCGCCCTTCTCCTCGTGGTCGCGGTCGGTGACCGTGCGCAGGACCAACGTCAGGAAGACGGCGCAGACCGGCACCATGGCGAAGAAGCCCCAGCGCCAGTCCTCGAGTTCGGCGAAGATGCCGCCAATCAGCGGCCCGGACAGGGCGGCGATGCCCCAGGCGCCGGAGATGGCGGCGAACAGCCGGGCCCAACTCTTCGCCGGGAACAGGTCGCGGATCAGGCCATGGGAGTTGGCGACGAGCAGGCCGGAGCCCAAGCCCTGGAGCGCCCGGGCGGCGAGCAGCCATTCCATGGTTGGCGCGAGACCGATGGCGATAGAACCGGCGGCAAAGCCGAAGATCGCGATGGTGAGCGCACGCCGGGCCCCGATATGGGCGCGGACCAGACCGCCCGCGGCGGTCGAGACGATGGCGCAGACCACGTAGAGCGTCGTCGCCCAGGGCAACAGCGCGAGGCCGCCGAGATCCCGGACCACGCTCGGTGCTAGGGAGGAGAAGACGAAGAAATTGACCGCGTTGAGCAGGATGCCCAGCGCGATCATCACCGTGGCGACCCGGTAGCGGGGGCCCAGCAGCTCACTCCACCGCAGCAGGCGGTCTTCCGGTTGTTGCTCGCTCATCGCGGTGGCGCCCCCTTATTATAACAAAGTTTTTCTTGTTATAATAAGGGGGCGCTTGAGACGAAAGCCTTTTCGTAGACCGATCAGGCGGCCGCCTTGTTGAAGGCGCTGATCTCATCGCGCACTGTGGTCGAGGCCGTGTCGGCGATCGTGATCGAGGATCGGATATCGTTGATGCCGTTGTCGATCTCGCTCACCGCCTGCGAGGTGACCTGCATGTTCTGCGAGATCTCGCGGGTCACGGCGGCCTGCTCCTCGACGGCGCCGCCGACGCCGGTCACGCTCGACTCGATCTCGCCGATCGAGGTCTTGATGGTGGCCAGCGCGCTGACGACGGCGGAGGAGACCGACTGCATGGTGTCGATTTCGGTCGATATCCGGCTCGTCGCCGTCGCGACCTGACTGGCGAGCGACTTGACCTCGCCGGCGACCACGGCGAACCCCTTGCCGGCCTCGCCGGCACGGGCCGACTCGATGGTGGCGTTGAGGGCCAGCAGGTTGATCTGGGCGGCGATATCGCTGATCAGATCAATGATGCCCCCCATCGCCTCAGCGGATTTGGTCAGGTCGGAGACGGCGGTGTCGGCGGCCCCGGTCTGTTCGATCGCCTTGGCGACCTGCTCGGTGGAGATCGCGGTGGAGCGGGCGATTTCCTGGACCGAGCTGTCGAGTTGCTCGGTGCCGGAGGCAACCTGCTGGACCGTTGCCGACACTTCGTGCGAAGCATCGGCGGTCGTCATGAATTTGGCGTTGGCGACCCTAACGGCGTCTGCGATGCTGTCCATGTTCTCCATGATCAGCGCGGTGAGCCGCTCGTTGCGCTGGCGTCCCTGAACCTCGGCGGTCACGTCGACGGCGAACTTCACGACTTTGAACGGCCTGCCGTCCATGTCGAAGATCGGGTTGTAGGTCGCGTGGATCCAGATCTCGCGCCCGCCCTTGCCGAAGCGCTTGAACTCGGCCTGTTGGAACTCGCCGACCCGCAGCGCGTCCCAGAACCTGGCGTAGTCGTCGCTGGTCCCGTAGGTCTCCTCGACGAACATGCGATGGTGCTTGCCGGCGATCTCGTCGAGCCGGTACCCCACGGCCCCGAGGAACAGATCGTTCGCGGTGATGATGGAGCCGTCCAGGTTGAACTCGATAATCGCCTGGGACTTACCGATCGCGGCGAGCTGTCCGGCGGTGTCGGCGTCCTTCAATTTGCGCTCGGTGACGTCGGTGGCGAACTTGATGACGCGGTAGACCTTACCGGATGAGTCGAGCAGCGGGTTGTAGGTTGCCTGGATCCAGACTTCCGAGCCGCCCTTGCCGAAGCGCTTGAATTCGGCCTGCTGAAACTCGCCCTTGCGCAGTGAATCCCAGAATGCGCGGTACTCGGCGCTCGCCGCATAGGCCGGATCGACGAAGATTTGGTGATGCTTGGCGAGGATCTCGTCCCGGGCGTACCCCATCGCGGAACAGAAGTTCTCGTTCGCTTCGATGATTGTGCCGTCGGGGGCAAACTGGATCACGGCTTGCGACATGCTTAGGGCCTGATAGATCGCCCGGAGATCGGTGGAGGTGGCGTGGCTATTATGTCCGGCTCCAAATTTCCACCGCATGGTGATCTCCTGTCATTGGCAATTTGATTGAAGCTTTATTGCGTATTTTCGATAACAAGACGTTAATTCACGGTTGTATTCGGACGATTTTCTGACCGCCTGGAATTCCGGCGGAGAAACGGCTATTTACAAGGGAGAACTTGGCTAAACGGATTTCCGAGATGTCCGAGACGACGGTCGATCGCATCCTGTTCCGCCTGAAAACGCGCGGTCCGGAGAGTATTGCGGATTTGAGCTCCGCGTTCGGGGTGACCAGCGAGGCTGTGCGCCAGTTGCTGGTCAAGCTTGAGGCGGACCGGCTTGTCACGTTCGAGGACCAGCGCGCCGGGCGAGGCCGTCCGAAGCGGCTCTGGCGGCTGACCGAAACCGGTCATGCCCGCTTTCCCGACCGCCACGCGGATCTGACCGTCGGTCTGCTGGATGCGGTGCGCGCCGAGTTCGGCGATGCAGGGCTCGACCGCCTGATCGCCCGGCGCGAGGCGGAGCAGCGCGAAACCTATGTGCAGGCGATTTCCGGCATCGGCAGCTTGGAACAGCGCGTAGCCCGCCTCGCCGATCTGCGCGACCGCGAGGGCTATATGGCCGAATGGAAGCGAGAGGCGGACGGCGCCCTGCTGCTGATCGAGAATCATTGTCCGATCTGCGCCGCGGCGGCGACATGTCAGAATCTGTGCCGCTCCGAACTTGCGGTCTTCCAGGAGGCGCTCGGCCGAGATGCTTTGGTGGAACGGGTCGACCATGTGCTTGCCGGCGGGCGACGCTGCGCCTATCGGGTCACCGCCGCCTGAGGCACACTCGAGCGACCGTACAACCGACAATCATCAGAAAATCATCATCCGGGAGGACACCATGCGCGCGGTGCTGTGCAAGGCCTATGGCTCGATCGACGGTCTTGTGGTCGAGGAGGTGGCGTCGGCGCCGCTCCAGGCTGGCCAGGTTCGGCTCAAGGTGGCGGCCTGCGGGGTCAACTTCCCCGACGTGCTGATCACCGAGGGCAAATACCAGTTCAAGCCGGAGCCGCCGTTCTCGCCGGGCGGCGAGGTCGCCGGCACGGTGGCCGAGGTGGCGCCGGACGTGGCCGACTTCGCGGTCGGCGATCCGGTCATCGCGACGACGATCTGGGGAGGGTTCGCCGAGGAGATCGTCACCACGCCGGACCGTCTGATGCGGCGCCCGGACACGATGGACGAGGTGACGGCGGCGGGCTTCGCCATCACCTACGGCACCTCCTATCACGGCCTGGTGCAGCGCGCGGCGATCCAGCCGGGCGAGACCCTGCTGGTGCTCGGCGCGTCCGGCGGCGTCGGCGTGGCGGCGATCCAGATCGCCAAGGCCCTGGGGGCGAAGGTTATCGCCGCCGCCAGCACGGCCGAGAAGCTCGCCGTGGCAACAGCCCAGGGAGCGGACGCGGTGGTGAACTATGCCGAGGAGGGGTTCCGCGATCGCCTGAAGGAGCTGACCGACGGGCGCGGCGTGGACGTGGTCTACGATCCCGTCGGCGGCGATCTGCTGCAGCCGAGCCTGCGCTCGATGGCGTGGAACGGCCGCTACCTGGTGGTCGGCTTCGCCAGCGGCGAGATCCCGCAGGTGCCGGCGAACCTGACCCTGCTGAAGGGCTGTGCGGTGGTCGGCGTGTTCTGGGGCCAGTTCCGCCGCAACGAGCCGGACGTGGACGCCGCCAACTTCAAGGCGCTGTTCGAGTTGCACGCGGCGGGCAAGATCAAACCGCTGGTCAGCGCCACCTATCCATTGGACCGCGCCCGCGATGCCCTGGCCGCGCTCTCGGCGCGCTCGGTCACGGGCAAGCTGGTGCTGACGGTTTAGGGGGCCGCCCTCAGGTCGGACCCGGGGCGGATTTGGGGCGGAACATTTCGAACACCTCGGTCACCGTGGCGTAGTCGAAATAGCCCAGGCGCGAGACCGGCTGCCATTTGGTGACGTCGGCCAAGCCGTCGACGATCACGTCCTCGGACACGTGGATGCCGACGACCTTGCCGATCAGCATGAAGTTCTTGTGGTTCGGCTCCCAGCATTCCATCTCGATGGTCTGCTTGTAGACGCACTCGAAGGAAATCGGCGCCTTGGCCACGCGCAGCGGTTTGATCAGGCGCGAAGCCGCGCCCTCGATGCCGGCGGCCTCGTACTCGCTCTCGCCATGGGCCAGCGCGGCGGAGGTCTCGTTCATGTCGTCCTTCAGCGCATGGGCGACGATGTTGACCGTGAACTCGCCGGTCTGCTCGATGTTGAGCTGACTGTCCTTCTTGCTGCCGTCCGGGCGGCTACCGGTGCCGAACACCACCTGGGGCGGGTTGGCGGCCATGGCGTTGAAGAAGCTGTAGGGCGCGAGGTTGGTGCGGCCCTGATCGTCGATCGAACCGATCCAGCCGATGGGGCGCGGGCTGACGAAGGCCTTGAACGGATCGTGCGTGAACCCGTGCTCTTTATGCTGTCCCGGCTCGTAGAAGATCATGCGCCCCTCCTGGAATGGATTGTTGGTTGCAGGAGAGGTGACGCAGCCGATGCCGTTTGACAAGTGGGTCGGCGGAACGGCAGTCGTGCCCGGTCTCTAGCGGGCGGCGGTGACGTCGACCTCGATCAGGTACTCGGGGCGACCGAGGGCGGCGACGACGACCAGCGTCCAGGGCGGCAGCAGATCGCCCATCACCTCCTTGTGGACAGCGACATAGGCGGTGATGTTCTCCTGGCCGACGATGTAGCTGGTCACCTTGGCGACGTCCTCGAGTCCCATATCCGCTTCGGTCAGGATCGCCCGAATGTTCTCCCAGGCCTGGCGCGCCTGGTCCGTGGCACCGGCCAGACAGGTTCCGTCCGGCGCCTCGCCGAGCTGGCCGGAGAGGGTCAGAAGCGCCGCGACCGGCTTGGTCAGCAATCCGTGATTATAGGCGCTGGCCGGCGGAGCGATGGCGTGTGGATTGATGACCCGTTTCACGAACAGTTCCTCATGGCTGGCGACGGCGGCGTGACGGCACGCCCCGGCTCCATTACATAGCATCCTGAGCCCATTGCGGAGTCCGCGTTCTTGATCCTGTTCGACCTTTTGGCGCTCGTCTCCCCGGTCTTCGCCTGCGCGGCGATCGGTTGGGTCTGGCGGCGCATGGACCGGCCGTTCGACAGCGAGACGGTGACCGGGCTGACCGTGAACATCGGCACGCCCTGCATCGTGTTCGACACCCTGACCCGGCTCGATGTGTCACTGGCGGATTTCGGGCTGATGGCGGCGGCCTCGCTCGTCGCGATCGCCGGTTTCGCGGTGGTCGGGCTGATCTGGTTGATGATCGCCGGGTTCTCGCGGGCGGCCTTCCTGCCGGCGCTGATGTTCCCGAACTGCGGCAATATCGGCCTGCCGGTCTGCCTGTTCGCCTTCGGCGAGGCGGGGCTGGGCTTCGCGGTGTCGTTCTTCGCGGTGATGATCGTGCTGCAGTTCACGGTCGGCGTGGCGATCGCCGCCGGCAAGGCGTCGTTCCGCCTGCTGCTGACCTCGCCGGTCGCCTATGCGCTGGTGTTGGCTCTGCTGGTGATGAGTTTCGACATTCCCGTGCCCGAGCCGATCAGCAAGACCACCCAATTGCTGTCCGGTATCACCATTCCGGTCATGCTGATCGCGCTCGGTGTGTCGATCGCCCAACTCCGCATCTCCACCCTCGGCGAGAGCCTGGCGGTGGCGGTGGCCCGCATGGTGCTCGGTTTCGGCGTCGGCACGGCGACCGCTTGGGCCTTTGGCCTGCCGCCGCTCATGGCGGGGGTGTTGATCATCCAGTCGTCGCTGCCGGTCGCGGTGTTCACTTACCTGTTCGCCCTGCGCTACGGTCGTTCGCCGGAGACGCTGGCGGGGGCGGTGGTGCTGTCGACCCTGTTCAGCTTCCTGACCCTGCCGCTGGTGCTGTACCTGGTGATGCC
>JARGOG010000010.1:69075-99524 GCA_029212785.1 Thalassobaculaceae bacterium | reverse complement strand
CTCTGAAGGCCGGGCTGCGGGCGCACAAGGCCGGACAGATCGACCACGCGATCATGGCCTACGGCGCCATTCTGCAGATCGTCCCCGATCACCCGACCGCGCGCCATCTGCGGGGGTTCGCGCTGCTTCAGCTCGGCCGCGCCGGCGATGCGATTGGCGACCTGCGAACCGCCGTCGCGGCGGCACCGTCGAATGCCGAGGCCTGGCTCCATCTGTCTGTCTGTCAGGACCAGTTGGGCGAGCCCGCCGCACACACCGCCCGCCAGGCTCTCGTTCTTCAGCCCTCCGCGCACGGCGCCATCGATGTGCTGGTCCGTCACGCGACGGCGCCCGACCGTATGCTGTCTTACCTTCCCGTCCTCGCGCCGGATGACCCCACCGTGTGGACCCGGATCGGTCAGGCTCGCTCGAAACGCGCGCCCGACCGCGCCATCCGAGATCTTCGTCGTGCCCAATGCCTTGTCCCCGCGGATCCATCGAGCCGGCTTGATCTGGCGGATCTCGAGCGCCGGCGCGACCGCCCCGACCTCGCCCGCGACCTTGCCACCCAAAGTCTGATCCTGCGGCCCAACGATCCGCGCGGCTTCGCCGAGCGCGCGGCGGCGGCAACGGAGCTTGACGCGGTGGTCGATGCGCTGGCCGATACGGGGCGCGCCGTCCTGTTCGACCCCGCCCACACTACCGCCTGGGGCAACCGCGGCGAGACGTGGTACCGGATGGCCGATTACCCGCAAGCGGTGCGGTGCGGCATGCGGGCGACGCTGACCGCGCCGTCGGATCCGGGCGTGCGAGCGAATCTCGGCGCATACCGGCTCGCGGCCGGCGATCTGGCCGGCGGATGGCCGTTGTTTCGGAGCCGGCCGGCGCGACGGAACACGCACGGCCCCGGTCTGCCGCGATGGTCCGGAGAGCCGGCGGCGCGGCTCCTGGTTCTGGCCGAACAGGGGTTGGGCGACGAGTTGCTGTTCTCGACCCTGTGGCGAGCGCTTGACCGACAGGTCGCTGACGGCAGACTGGCCGGGGCAACGATAGAGACCGACCGCCGTCTGCTCCCCCTCGGTTCGCGCGCCCTGCCGCATCTGACCTGGCGTTCGCGAATGGCGGCCGACACATCCGGAACGCCCCACACCCACTGGTGCCTCGCCGGCGACCTGATGGAGATCCTGCGGCCGACCGTCGCCGATTTCACCGGAGCCGGGCCGGGCCTGGCGCCGGATCCCAACCGTGTCGAACACTGGCGGGATTGGTTGGCTAGAACGGCGGCAGGGCGACCGTCGGTCGGTTTGTGCTGGCGTTCCGGAAGCCTAGCCGGGCACCGCCGGAGACACTACCCGACGATCGGCGACTGCGCGGATCTTCTCAGGCGCGAGGGTATTTTTTTCGTTGTTTTACAGTATGATGACTGTGAGACGGAATTGACCGGACAGCCCGTTGGACCGGGGTCGCAGATTGCATTCCCACCGGATCTGGACCGCCGGGACGACCAGGACGGGGTCGCCGCTCTGATGGTCGCGCTGGACCTAGTCGTGAGTGCCGATACCGCGGTGCTGGCACTGGCCGGCGCCATCGGTGTTCCGGCGCTTGGGACCACGCTGCATCCGGGTTGGGTCGGCCTAGGACAGGGTGCGCATCCCTGGTTCCCGCGCGTCGATCGGGTCTATCGCGGACCGGACACGCTTTGGAGCGAGGCGCTGGAGCAGGTGGCGGCTAAGGTCGACGCGGCGCTGAATACCACTAGCCGACAGACATCCAAACAGTAGTTTCAAGAGAACGGGCAATAAAAAAGGGCCGGACTTTCGGTCCGGCCCCAGATTTGTGTCAGCGATCCGATTAACGGAACAGACCCAGCAGCGACTGCGGGCGCTGGTTGGCGATGCCCAGCGTCTGGATCGACAGCTGCTGCTGCACCTGCAGCGCGGTCAGAGCGGCGGACTCGCGAGCCATGTCGGCATCGACGATGTTGCCGAGACCTTCTTCGGTCGCATCCGAGATCTCTTCGATGAAGGACGTCTGCAGGTTCAGCGCGCGAACCTCAGCACCGAGCGAGCCCAGCGCAGAGTTCACCACCGACTCCAAGTTGGAGAAGGCGTTGGCAATAACCTGCTGCGCACCGGTGGCAGAGCCAACCGACGCACCAGCCAACGACAAAGTGGTCGTCCGCAGATCCTGAGCCGAAAGGGTCAGGGTGCCGCCATTCAGGTTCGACAACGTGTTCACATCGACCGAGGTCGTTGCGGTATCGAGCAGGTTGACGCCGTTGAACACGGAGTTGTCGATGAAGTTGGCGGCCTGCGAGAGCAGCTGGTTGAAGTCGCTCGTCAGGATATCGCGCTGAGCCGTGGTGATACCGTCATTCGACAGCTCGGTCAGCTTCTGGCGGATATCGGTCAGCAGGTTGGAAACACCGGTCGCGCCGGCGATGGCAACCTGGCCGATACCCTTAGCGTTGTTCAGGCCCTGAGTGACAGCGGACAGACCCTTCAGCTCGCCCCGGATACCCTGGGCGATGGAGAAGTTGGACGCGTCATCGAGAGCACCCGACACCTTCAAGCCAGTCGACACGCGGTTCTGCACCGTGTCGAGGTTCCGGTTCACCGAATTCAGGGTCCGGAGAGCAACGAAGACAGACGGGTTGGTATTGATGGAGTTCTGAACAGCCATTGTGGCCTCCTCATTCTAAGGACACGGACATTTTGTCCGAAAAGGGGGTCGACGGACCCCAGAGCACCAACACGTTCACCCCACGTGCATCGCTTAGTCAACCGGAATCTTCGGTCGACAGCGACGCCGCAGGGGCGGAGGCCATTACGGGCTGGGCTTGAAAAGAGCTAACTAAATGGATTCTTTTGAAAACTCGAAACGTCGTCTCTCCTGCTTTTTTTTGTCCGGTTGGCGGTGAGTGGGGGTGGAGCCGGGGGCACCACCCCACGTGATGTTGCGCTTCTCGCTCTTCGGGTCGCTGTATTACCCGAACAGACCCAGCAAGGTCTGCGGACGCTGGTTGGCAATACCGAGCGTCTGGATCGACAGCTGCTGCTGCACCTGCTTGGCGGTCAGCTTGGCAGACTCGCGAGCCAGGTCGGCGTCGACAATGTTGCCGAGACCTTCCTCGGTCGCATCCGAGATCTGCTCCAGGAACGAAGTCTGCAGCTCGAGAGCCCGGACCTCCGCCCCCAGAGAACCAAGTGCGGTATTCACAACCGATTCCAGGTTGCTGTAGGCGTTGGCGATGACCGCCTGAGCACCGGTGGCAGAGCCGACCGACGCGGCCGCCAGCGACAGGGTTCGCGTCCGCAGGTCCTGACCGGTCAGGTTCAGGGTGCCGCCCGTCAAGTTCGACAGCGTTGCCACGTCCGGAGACGCGGTGGTCGTGTCCAGCAGGTTCACGCCGTTGAACACCGCGTTGTCGATGAAGTTGGCAGCCTGCGAAAGCAGCTGATTGAAGTCGGTGGTCAGGATGTCGCGCTGAGCCGTGGTGATGCCTTCGTTAGACAGCTCAGTCAGCTTCTGCCGGACCGTGGTCAACAGGTCGGAGATGCCGGTAGCGCCGGCGATCGCGACCTTGCCGATACCCTTCGAGTTGTTCAGGCCCTGGGTAACCGCGCCGATCGCCTTGAGCTCACCACGGATACCCTGGGCGATCGCGAAGTTCGACGCGTCGTCAAGAGCACCTGTGACCTTCAAGCCAGTCGAGACGCGATTCTGGATCACGTCGAGAGACCGGTTGACGGAGTTGAGGTTGCGAAGGGCCACGAAAGATCCGGCGTTGGTGTTGATGGAGTTCTGCACAGCCATGGTTCTGTCCTCGTTCTAAGGATGGGTTGACCGGCTTTTTGCCGGACAGAAAACGGATCACTCCGCTTCGTGGTCTGTTTAATCACATCTCGTAATTCGATGTCAAGCATTTTAATTAAAAAAAGAATGTATTTTATATAATGTAAGAACACCAATTCCTGCCGCTTTCCATGCAGTCCGTGTGCCGAGCGCCCGCACCCGCCCCAAATCAGGCCGCGTCCGCCGTCGCGCCGCTCTTCGATCGGGTCCACGCCGACCCCCGCCTCGGCCAGACGGCAAGCCTTGCCGCACGAACGCGACCGACCCGGCAGAATCTTCCGCCTCGTGCGCCCCCAACCGGACCGCGTCGCGGAAACCTGGCGGAACCGCGCCCTTCTCCCTCCCGTAACCACCGGACGGAAACTGGCCCGGCATTTGCAAAACCCTCGGCAACAACGATCAGGCAGGTGGGATCATGGAGCTTCAATCGATCGATCCACGGGCAACGTCCCCGGCGGCGAACGGCCGTAATGCGCAGTCATCCAGCGGTGGCGCCTTTCAGGGCGTCATGCAGATGATGGCGGAGATCGCCGACAACCGGACGGAGACGAAGGCGCATCAGCGCCCTGAGTCCGATCGCCCGACGCGCGCCGAGAAGTCGCGCGACAGGAACGACAGGCCCCGTGACGTCGACGAGCGCGCTCCTGCGACCGCTGAAGCCGACAAGGACGAGACCGAGGTGAAGGGCGACGCGGCGATCGCGGTCCAACAGCCTCTCACCGATGTGCCGCCCTTGCCGGTCGCGACCGCTGAAGCGCCTTCTGCAAATGACGGGTCTGCCGAGGCCGCCATCGACCAGGCCGCCGCCCTGCAGCAGGCCCCCGCGGGCGTCGATGCGCAGAAACAATCGGTGCCGCGCGACGCGGCGGCGAAGCCAACGACGCCGGCCCAGCCGGTGGGCGCGTCTCAAGCCGCAACACCGGCTCAGACCCCGGCGCAGACGCAGGCCCAGGCATCGACGCTTGCCGCCGCTTCTACCCAGAGCGCGCCGAAACCGGCGTCGGAAGAAATCGCCGCACTCGCCCGTCAGGCGATGGCCCAGAGTGACCAGACCGACGCCAGCGCCAAGAACAGCGGCACCGGCCAGAAGACCGATGGCGCCGCGGGCCGCGCGGACCCGTTGATGGGTGCAAAGGTAACGACGGAAGTACCGGTGCCGGTCGCCCGCTCCCAGGGTGTGTCCTCGGCCATTCTGGTCCAGGCCCAGCAGGCGGCGGCCGGCGGCCAGCCGCAGGTCTCGACCGCCAACGGCGGTGCCGGAACCCTGCATGTCGGCGGCAACCAGCCCACCTTCGTCGGCGCCGACGGCAACGCCGGGCAAGCCGCGAACGGCCAGAACGGCGGGGGACAGAACGGCGGCAGCCAGAATGCGGGCGGGCAGAACCCGAACGCGCAGAACCAGGGCCAGGGCGGCCAGTCCAACCCGCAGCAGATCGGGGTCAGCTTCGGCGCGACCATCGGTCAGCGGGGCTTCGGCGGCGACGCCTCGCGCGCCCAGTTCCAGGAAATTCTCGCCACCAAGACGGCCCGGGCCCAGCCCGGATCGGCCGGCGGCGAGGGTATGCGTCCGATGGGCGCGACCGGTGGATCGACTTCATCGACACCCATGACCATGGCCGGGGTTGGCGGACCCCAGAGCACGGATACCTCCGCCTCTCCGGCCAACCGGGCGGCTGCAACCGCTCATGGCCGGCCGGGTGCCGCTCTTGGCACCCCGGCCGACCAGGTTGCGGTGAAGTTGTCCTCCACCGCCAAGGAAGGCGGTGGAAAGGTCACGATCCGACTGAGCCCGGAGGAGTTGGGCAAGGTCGACATCAAGATGGAGATCTCCAAGGACGGTCTGGTGCGGGCGGTGGTTTCCGCCGACCGACCGGAAACCCTGGAGCTGCTCCAGAAGGATGCCAAGGGTCTCGAGCGGGCGCTACAGAACGCCGGCCTGCAGACCGACGGCGAGTCGCTTGAATTCGACCTGCGCGGTGGCGGTGGGCAGCACGCCGGCGACACCGAGGGTGAAGCAGGCACCAAGGGTATGCCCCATCACAGCGGGCCGGAAATTGCCGATGACGGTGATCTCGCGGCTAACGACCAACAGGGCGATGACGGGTCCGGCGGCATGAAGGCCGACGGTAGCCTCGATCTCGTCGCCTAGGAGGTAGAGACATGGATGTCACCAGCACGACAAGCACCGGCTCGACCACAAGCACCAGTTCCTCGATGACAGGTCTGGCCGATCAGTACGACCAGTTCCTGACCCTGCTGACGACACAGTTGCAGAACCAGGACCCGCTGAACCCCATGGACAACAACCAGATGGTGGATCAGTTGGTGAACTTCGCGTCGGTCGAGCAGCAGATCAAGGCGAACGACAATCTCGAGTCGCTGATCAGCCTGTTGAACTCCAGCGCCGACGCCGCGGCGGTGTCCTACATCGGCAAGGACGTCCAGGTCGAAGGCGACATCACCCACTTCGACGGCGAGAACGACATCACGTTCGGCTACAAGCCGGCGAAAGCCGCCGAAGAACTCTCGATCAAGATCTACAACTCGAGCGGCGAACTCGTTCGGGAGATCCCAGGCCAGACGAGTGCCCAGCGGCACGAAGTGACCTGGGACGGCACCGACGAAAACGGAGAGGTGGTCGATCCGGGACTCTACTACTTCGCCGTGGCCGCCAAGGACGCCGACGACAAGACAGTCAAGGCGACCCCGGACATCACCGGTCACGTGACCGGGACCGGGTTCTCCGACAGCGGGCCGGTCCTGAAGATCGGCGACGCCGAATATTCGTTGAGTGAGGTCATGTCGGTCAGCAACCCGGCATAACCCGTCCTAATTTTTCGGCCTCAGAAGACGGCCGATCTCCCTAGCCAGAAGGCGCCCGATCAAGCTTCCCGATGCGGACAGCGGTCTCAACCGCGCGCATCCCATGGAGGAAAGAAAAAATGAGCGGTATCTATGGCGGCTTGTTCGCAGGCGTGGCGGCGATCAGCGCCCAGTCCACGGCCTTCGCGGCGATTTCCGACAACATCGCGAACGTGAACACCAATGGCTACAAGGAAACCCGGGTCCGGTTTCAGACCCTGGTGACCGAGTCGGCCAGCGACACCCAGTTCGCGCCGGGCGGCGTCATCGCCCGCCCCTTCACCGACCCGCAGAAGCAGGGCCAGATCCAAGGCACGACCTCGGACACCGATCTCGCGCTGGTCGGCGAAGGCTTCTTCGTGGTCAACCAGACCGACGGTTCCGACGGTGAGTTCCTGTTCACCCGCGCCGGTTCCTTCGTCCAGGACGAGGACGGCAACCTGGTGAACACCGCCGGCTACTATCTGCAGGGCTGGCGCACCGACACTACGGGCAACATCGTCAACTCCACCACCCAGGATCTGCTGACCAGCCTGGAGACCGTGAACCTGACGGGCTTCAGCTCGATCGCCAACCCGACGACGACGCTGAACATCGCCGCCAACCTGCCTGCCGCCTCGGCGACCAGCACCACGGCGACCACCAACCTGACGATCTTCGACTCGCTGGGTACCGACCACCTGTTGACCATCAACTGGGCCAAGTCCGCAGTGGCCAACACCTGGACCTACACCATCGACGTCACCAATTCGAACGGCAACACCACGACGGTGAGTACCGGCGGCTCGGTGGTGTTCAACGGCGACGGCACGCTGAACACGGTCGATGGCAGCACCGGTACGTCGGGCCTGACGGCCCTGACCAACCTGACGATCTCGGCCGGCGTGTTCTCCACCGGCGCCAACGGCTCCACCCCGACCGTCGCGTGGGGTACCTACGACAGCTCGACCGGTCTCGGCCAGTTCGACGATATCTATGAGGCGACGCTGCTGAACCAGGACGGGTCCGGTCCGTCCGACCTGCTGCAGGTCGATATCGACGATGACGGCCTGATCACCGGTCAATTCCGGAACGGCGAGTCGCGGGCCCTCTATCAGCTCGCCCTGGCATCGGTTCCCGCCGCCACCGAGTTGCGGCAGGAGACGGGTAATGCCTACGCCCTGTCGAACGACTCCGGCGAACTCGTCCTGGCCCGCCCCGGAACCCAGGGCCTCGGCTTTGTCGAATCGGAAGCCCTCGAGCGCTCGACGGTCGATATTTCGGCCGAGTTCACCGACCTGATCGTCACCCAGCGTGCCTATTCGGCGGCGACCCGGGTGATCACGACGGGCGACGAACTGCTGGACGAAATTATTCGCGTCAAACGGTAATCGCCTCTCTCGCTGACGATACCGCTCTCCTTAGCCCCGGCCTTCGGGCCGGGGCCTTTTTCCGCCTCACCGGGCGTCCGTCGCTTTTTTTACTGTTTCAAAGACCGCCCCGGCCCGGCCGCCGGCGGTGTTTTCGTGTGCTTGTGGATATCTCACGAGGAACTTATCCGGGCTTAGCCTTTTGTTAAGCCGTAGGTGGCATGTTCGTGTGGCTTGTAATCAACACACACGAACCCAGCTCATGACCGCACATTCGACATTCGACTACGCATCCGCCAAGGCGAACCAGGGTCAGATCGACCGGGTATCCGAAGTCGTCGGACCTGACGGCAATACGCTTCGCCTGGAGGATCTGCCGCCGGAAGACACCCAACGCTGGGTCATGCGCCGCAAGGCCGAAGTCGTGGCCGCCGTGCGCGGCCGTATGCTGACGGTCGAGGAAGCCTGCGCGCGCTGGAGCCTGAGCAACGAGGAATTCGCCTCCTGGGAACGCCTGATCGATCGCCACGGCGTGCGCGGCCTGCGTGCGACGAGGATCCAGCAGTACCGTCGCAAGGCTGGCTGACCGGTCGGGATGGGCCCAAGTCGCATGATACGACGGGCCTAGTCGGCCCGCTTCCCAACGATCCCGGCGATCTCCCGCATCAGGCCGCTCCACGGTTCGCTCGGCCGCTTGCCCATGGGGCGGATGGACGGGAACCACGGGTCGGTCCCGCCGACCGGATAGCCTCTCGGAATCGGCCGGCCGAAGAATTCGATCCCGGGCGTCGACACGCCGCCGGCGATGGTCGCCACCGATGTGTTGGCGCTGACCACAAAGTCCAACGCCTGCGTCAGCGCCGCCGACCCGTCGATATCATCGAACAGATCCAGATCCTCGAAGGCGTGGATCTCCACGCCGAACCGCTCGCGGATCAGCGCCAGTTCCTCGCGGGCGTCGTCGTATTGCAGGTTCACGAAGGTCACGCCCTTGAGCCGGAACAGCGGTGCCAGGTCCTCGACCGCCGCGTACATGTCCGATCGCAGCCGGCCGCGCAGGCCGCTGCGCCAGGACAGGCCGACCTTGACGCCGGGTCCCAGCGCCGCGAGCCGCCCGGCGAACCCGGCCACGCGCTGCGGATCCGTCTTCAGCAGCGTCCGGTCGCGCGGAAACGTCTCGCGCCCGCGCCGCAAATATTGACCGAGGCTGCCCGTCGGCATCGCCACATCGAAGGTCTCCTCGCCCCGATCAGCGGCCATGTAGCGGGCCTGGACCAGTTTCAGGTCCGGGAAGGTCCGGGCGAAGAGCGGCATCAGCTTGGCGGAACATTCCAGGGTGATGTCGCCACCACGCTGCGCGGCGTCCGACACCATGGTGGCGAAGCGCAGTTCGTCGCCGATGCCCTGTTCACGGAACAGGAACACGCGCAGCCCCTCGAAGCTGTCGGGGAGCTTGGGCGTGATCGCAATCGCGCGCAGCGAGCCGGCATAGGTGCCCGACAGGAACCGCCACTCGTGCAGCGGCCATCCCTCCACCCAGTTGCCCTGCCACATCTGGTTCATGCCGTAATGGAAATTGGCGACCGGATGGCCGGGCATCTGCTTCAACGCGCGCTTGAAATTGCGGTCGGCGGCACCGTATTCGCCGACGCGGGACAGCACCGTGGCGTAGTTGACCAGCGTGTCGACCGGACTCCCGCGCTGTTTCACCGCCTCGCGGAAATGTGGCAAGGCCTGATAAGGCCGATCGACGGCGTTGAGCACGCTGCCCAGATTCTGGCGGATGCCAGGATGGCCGGGGTCGAGCTTCACCGCTTCCTGGTTGGCCCGCACCGAGTCGTCCCAGAGGTCGAGATCCTGAAGCGCATTCGCCAGATTCGACCACGCCGTCGCCGATTTCGGATTGATCGCGACCGCGCGGCGCAGCAGTTCAGCGGCGGTCTGATGCTGTCCCATGGCCCGCGCCACCACCCCCATCCCCATCAGCGCGTCCGGATGCTCGATATCCTGGTCCAGGACGGCGCGGAACCGGGCCCGCGCCATGTCGATGTCGCCTGCCTCATAGGCGGCGATTCCCGCCTGGACCATGGCGGCATGCTGATGCGCCAGGGGATTGCGCGGATCGGCCCAGCGTGGTGGCGCGCTCCGGGACCCGGGGATCTTTCCGCTTCGCGCCATGATTCTTCCCTCGCCCTGTCCACGTCCAATGGGCGCCGCTGGTTGAGTCGGCACTCAAACGATCGCCTCTAATTATCTGTTAACTTTTACAGAAAACAATGATAGCTTGGGTAGGAAAAAATTGCCCACATAGCCATGGACAATGGTGTTGTGATTTTGTATAAAATTTTACAGAAATTGTCGACAGAGTCGCTGTCGCACAGTGTACGGGGCGTGACCCCCGCCGGCGGCCAGGCCGCCCGGGACATTGCCCGCCAAAGGGCCCGCCGAACAGCTCGCCCTGGGGGAAGTGACCGATCATGAACCCATTTGCCGATCTCGTCCGCAATCTTGGTCCGGTACGTCTAGCCGCTCTTGCCGGTACGGCCATCGCCGTCGTCGGCTTCTTCATCTTCCTGGTGTCCCGCCTGTCATCCGGCAGCATGTCGCTGCTGTATTCGGAGTTGGATCCGGCGGATAGCGGCGCCATCGTGCGCGAATTGGAGAGCCGCAGCATCCCCTACCAGCTCAAGGCCGGCGGCACCCAGGTCTTCGTGCCGTCCGACCAGATGCTGAACCTGCGCGTCAGCCTCGCCGAACAGGGCATCCCCGGCGGCGGCGGCATGGGCTATGAGATCTTCGACGAGAGCCAGGGCCTCGGCACCACGGCCTTCGTGCAGAACGTGAACCTTGTGCGTGCGCTGGAAGGCGAGCTCGCCCGAACCATCTCCTCGATCCGCAACGTCCGCGCGGCCCGTGTTCACCTTGTGCTGCCCCGCCGCGAGCTGTTCTCGCGCGAGCAGCAGAAGCCCAGCGCGTCCGTCGTGCTGCAGACCAACGGATCCCAGCGCCCGGGCAAGGAAGAGATTCTGGCGATCCAGCACCTGGTCGCCGCCGCGGTGCCGCAGCTTACGCCCGAAGGCGTGTCGATTCTGGATGACCGCGGCCAGCTTCTGGCCCGCGGCTTCGGTGAGGAAGGCTCGGCCGCCCTCGCCCTGCAGAACGCCGAGGAGATGCGCAAGGCCTTCGAGAACCGCCTGCGTCAGCAGATCGAGGAACTGGTCGAGCGGACGGTCGGCTTGGGCCGCGTCCGCGCCGAAGTCACGGCGGACATCAATTACGACCGGCTGACCGAAAGCCAGGAGCGCTACAACCCCGACGAGGTCGTCGCCCGCTCCACCCAGGCGATCGAAGAGACAAGCCAGGAAACGGAGAACACCGGCGAGGACACCGTCACCGTCCAGAACAACCTGCCGGAATCCGACGTCAACAACTCCGGTACCACCAACACGTCGAACCGCCAGGAAAGCCGGACCGAAGAGACCTCCAATTTCGAGATCTCGCGCACCGTCACCGAACGGGTGAAGGAAGGCGGCGAGGTCGAGCGGCTGTCGGTCGCCGTGCTGGTCGACGGCAATTATGTGCGGAACGACGACGGCGACCGGGTCTATCAGCCCCGCGATCAAGGTCAGCTCGACGCGATCGAGACGTTGGTGAAATCGGCCATCGGCTACAACGCCGACCGCAATGACGTGGTCGAAGTCGTCAACATGGAATTCGTCAAGCTCGAGCCGGGCGATCTGGACGACGGATCGCTGCTGTTCGGGGTCTCCAAGGAAGAGTTGCTGCAGCTCGCCGAGGTGCTGGTCCTGGCCGTCGTCGGCCTGCTGGTCATCCTGCTGGTTGTGCGACCGGTCCTCACCCGCCTGTTCGAGAGCATGCCGACGACCCTTGCCAGTGGCGGCGGCGGCAGCCTGATGGCCGGCGGCGAGATGGCTCAGTTGGCCGGCCCCGGCGCCACCGCCGACATGGCCGAGTTGCTGGACGGCGAAGAGGATGCCGAGGAAAGCCTGCTCGACCAAATGATCGACATCAACCAGGTCGAGGGCCGGGTACGCGCCTCCTCGCTCCGCAAGATCGGCGAGATCGTGGACAAACATCCCGAGGAGGCGGTCGCGATCATCCGCAACTGGATGTACCAGGAAGGCGCACAGACCTGATCGGTGGCGCCGGCAGGAGCCCATCCGGACCGGGGCGCGCCGCTTCGGGTCGCACAGGCCGGGGCACGGCTGGTATGATGGGCAGAAAGACAGTGGCGGCGCTGCCGCCGGAGTGGGGAGCAACCGTGCATGGCCAAGCCTAAGGCAAAGCCGAAACCATTCCTCTTCGAGTACAGCTTCGATGACGGAGCCGACGCGGCGCGCCAGGCCGCCGAGGAAGCCGCGCGCCGGGCGGCCGCCGATGCCGACGCCAATCTGCCACCCACGTTCAGCCTCGAGGAAATGGAGGCCGCCAAGGCCGCGGCCCACGCCTCGGGTCGCCAGGAGGGCATGGACGATGCGATGGCCGGCATCGAACAGCAGGTCGCCCGCACGCTCGATGCCGTGTTTTCCCGCGTGCCGAAAGTGTTCGAGCAGTACAAAGCCTGGGCCAAGGAGATGGAGTCGGACGCCGCCCGCCTCGGTCTGGCGGTGATCGGCCGACTGGCGCCGGAGTTGGTGCGCGACAACGAATTGCCGGAGGTCGAGGCGGTGATCCGCGAAGCGTTCGGCTTCCTGACCGAGCAACCCAAGGTGATGATCCGCGTCGCCAAGGACCTGGAAGAGCCGCTCTCGGGCAAGGTCGAGCTGATGGCGTCGCGCGTCGGCTACGAGGGCCAGGTCGTTCTGGTGGGAGACCCCGAGCTTCCGGTCGACGACTGCCGCGTATCCTGGCAGGCCGGAGCGGTGGAACGGTCGCTGGACGATATCTGGGGACAGATCGATCAGATCGCCGAGCGCGTCCTTGCGGGTTCGCCGAAGCGATCCAAAAGCACAACGCCGGAACCGGCCGCCGCCCCGCGGGCGGACGCCATGCAACCTGCGCCTGACGACGATCTTGTGGCAGATAACGAGACTCTTGAACCCAAGGCGGAACGGCCCGAGCAGATGGGCGAGACCGACCCGGAACCCACTCCCGCCTGATTAGGAGGACGCTATGTCCGACGATGATCTCAATCTCGACGACCTCGAAGACGACGAAATGGCCGCGGCCATGGCCCAGCAGGATGCCGACGCGCCGGAAGAGTCGTTCGGCGACGACGGCAAGGGACAGATCACCGCCCGTGAACTGGAAGCGGTCTACGACATCCCGGTCCAGGTCTCGGCCGTGCTCGGCAAGACCAGCATGCAGGTCAGCCAGCTCCTCAAGCTCGGCCGTGGCGCCGTCGTGGAACTGGACCGCAAGGTCGGCGAGGCGATCGACATCTACGTGAACAACCGTCTGGTCGCCCGCGGCGAAGTGGTGATCGTGGACGAGCGTCTCGGCGTGACCATGACCGAAATCATCAAGTCCGATCGCCCCGCTTGACGGCGGGTTGACGGGCCTGACGCGCCGCAGGGGATCAAACCGTGCCGGACGACGGAGAACGACGCATGGCGGATGGGGAATTCGTGCCTTCGCGCGCAGCGGCCCAAACGGGCGGGGGCTCGATGTCCTATGACGTGCCGCCAACCGGCACGACCATGGATGGCGCGCTGCTGTTCGGCCTCAGCATTGCCTTTGTCCTGGTCATCACGGCGATGCTGTGGAGCGGGTCGATCGCCGCGTTCTGGAATCTGCCGAGCATCCTGATCGTGCTGCTCGGCACCATGGCGGTGACCACGGTCTCGTTCTCCATCGGCGAGGCGTTCGGCGTCTTTCCGCTGATCGTCCGCACCCTCTTCCCGCCGAAGCGGGACGGACGACGGGCCTGCGAGCGGGCGATGAACCTGTCGGAGATCGCACGGCGCGCCGGCGTGCTGGCCCTCGACGCGATCCTGCCGCAGCTCGACAACGAGCCGTTCCTGCAGCGCGCCGTCGCCATGGCGGTGGACGGCTCGAACCCGGACCAGATCGAGGAAGTGCTGACCACCGAGATCGACGTGACGACGGAGCGTCTCACCCGCTCGGCCAATGTGCTGCGCCGGGCGGCCGAGGTCGCGCCCGCCATGGGCCTGATCGGCACGCTTGTCGGACTGATCCAGATGCTGTCGACCCTGAACGACCCGAACAGCATCGGCCCGGCCATGGCGGTGGCCCTGTTGACGACATTCTACGGCGCGGTTCTGGCGTACATGGTCTTCGCTCCGATCGCCGCCAAGGTCGACCGCAATGCCGCCGACGAGCGGCTGATCCAACAGGTCTACATGGTCTGCGCCACCTCGATCGCCCGCCAGGAGAACCCACGTCAGCTCGAGACCATGCTCAACACCGTCCTGCCGCCCTCCCAGCGGCTGGCCTCCTACACCTGACAAAGCCCATCGGAGCCCTCAGATGCGTCTGTTGATCGTCGGAACCCTGGAAGGCCATATCAGCGCGGCCGGTCAAATCGCGCTTCAGCGCGGCGCGAAGGTCAGCCATGTGGACCATATCGAGGCCGGCCTGAAGATCCTGCGCGAAGGTCCGGGCGCGGACCTCACGATGGTCGATGTGCGCGAACCGGTCGCCAAGATGCTGAAGCAGATGAAGCAGGAGCGGATCAACTGTCCGGTCGTCGCGTGCGGCGTGCAGACCGATCCGGATACCGCCGTCGCCGCGATCCGCGCCGGCGCCAAGGAGTACATCCCCCTCCCCCCGAACCCGGAAATGATCGCCGCGATCCTGGCGGCGGTCGCCGAGGAGCAGACATCCGTCGTCTTCCATGACCCGATCATGGCTGGCGTGCTGAAACTGGCCGACCAGATCGCCCCGTCCGACGCCAGCGTGCTGATCACCGGCGAGTCCGGAACCGGTAAGGAGGTTCTGGCCCGCTACGTCCACTCCAAGTCGCGGCGCGCCAACGACAAATTCGTGTCGGTCAACTGCGCGGCGATCCCCGACAACCTGCTGGAATCCGAATTGTTCGGCCACGAAAAGGGGGCCTTCACCGGCGCCGTGGCCAAGCGGATCGGCAAGTTCGAGGAAGCCAATGGCGGCACTCTGCTGCTCGACGAGATCAGCGAGATGGACATCCGTCTGCAGGCCAAGCTGCTGCGCGCCATCCAGGAACGCGAGATCGACCGGGTCGGCGGCAGCACGCCGGTCAAGGTGGACATCCGCCTGCTCGCCACCTCGAACCGCGATCTCGAGCGCCACGTCCAGAACGGTCACTTCCGCGAGGATCTGTATTTTCGCCTCAACGTGTTCAACCTGCAGCTTCCGGCCCTGCGCGACCGGCCGGGCGACATTCGCGCGCTGGCCGGTCACTTCGCCAAGAAATACGCCGAAGCCAACGGCATGGACGATCGCCAGCTGACCGAGGCGGCCCTGGCGCGCCTGGAGACCCATACCTGGCGCGGCAATGTGCGCGAACTCGAGAACACCCTGCATCGCGCGGTTCTGCTGGCCCATGGCGACACGATCGATCTTGATGCGATCATGCTGACCGGCGAGGGCATGGCACCGGCCTCGCCGACTCCGTCCTTCTCCAGCGCCCCGCGCACCGAATCCGCTGCCCCGCCGGCATCACCCACGCCGATGGCGCCGACTGCTCCCGAAGCGCCGGCCTCTTCGGCACCGGCAACCGCCGGCGAGACCGGCGCCCTGGTCGGACGGACGGTGGCCGATGTCGAGCGCCACCTCATCATCGACACGCTGTCCCATTGCCTCGGCAATCGAACCCATGCCGCGAACATTCTCGGCATCTCGATCCGCACCCTGCGGAACAAGGTGAAGCAGTACACCGACGAAGGCTTCAATGTGCCATCCCCGGGCGAGAGCGACCGGGTGGCCGGATGAGCGACGCCGATATCTCCGGCGTTCCAGCGCTGATGTCGCCCCTCCCCGGACGTCCCGGCTGCATGCCGGGAATTCGGTCGGCGCGGCACCGCGACATGCGGATGGCGGGCTGATCCATGGCGGATACCTCTAACCAGCAGGCGGGTGGCGACGGCGGCGGAGGCGGTGGCGGCGGGTTCTCCATGCCGTCACTGACCCTGGAGAGTTTCTCCAAGCGCGGCGACATCCTTCTCGCGGGCGGTGTGATCGGCATCCTGTCGGTGCTGATCCTGCCGATGCCGACCTGGCTGCTCGATTTCAGTCTGGCGATCAGCCTGCTGTTCTCGGTGCTGATCCTCATGACGGTCATGTTCATCGAGAAGCCGCTGCAGTTCAGCGCCTTCCCGACGATCCTGCTGATCGCCACCATGCTTCGGCTGTCGCTTAACCTGGCCTCGACCCGCCTCATTCTCGGGGAGGGGCATACGGGGCCGGAGGCCGCCGGTCAGGTCATTCAGGCCTTCGGCAACTTCATGATGTCCGGCAATCCGGTGATCGGCGTGATCGTCTTCGCCATCCTGGTGCTGGTGAACTTCATCGTCATCACCAAGGGCTCCGGGCGCATCGCCGAAGTGTCCGCGCGCTTCAGCCTGGATGCGATGCCCGGCAAGCAGATGGCGATCGACGCCGACCTGTCGAGCGGGCTGATCAACGAGGACGAGGCGCGCGCGCGACGCGAGGAACTGACCTCGGAGAGCAGCTTCTACGGCTCCATGGACGGCGCCTCGAAATTCGTGCGCGGCGATGCCATCGCCGGCCTGCTGATCACGGTGATCAACGTCGTCGGCGGCATGATCATCGGCATGGCGCAGAACGGCCTGAGCTTTTCCGACGCGGCCAACTCGTACACGATCCTGACCGTTGGCGATGGGCTGGTCAGCCAGATCCCGGCCCTGATCGTGTCGACCGCCGCCGGTATGCTGGTCACCAAGGCCGGCACGGTCGGGTCGGCCGACAAGGCGGTGTTCGGCCAGCTCGGCGGCTATCCCAAGGCGCTGTGGATGAGTGCCGGGCTGATGACGATCATGTCGATGCTGCCGGGCATCCCGATGTTCCCGTTCCTGTTGATCGCCGGGCTGACCGGCGGCGGCGCCTATTACCTGTGGCGCCAGACGGAACAGGCCGCCCAGCGCGAGATCCAGGACGCCGAGGTCGAGGCCTCCGCGCCGCCGCAGGAGGAGCCGATCGGCGCCGCCCTGCATATCGACCTGATCCGCCTGGAACTCGGCTATGGACTGCTGCCGCTGATCAACGAGGCGACGGAAGGCCAGCGGCTGACCGATCAGATCAAGGCGCTGCGCCGTCAGCTCGCGGTCGAAAGCGGCTTCATCATGCCGCAGGTCCGCATCCAGGATAACTTGCAGCTCGGCGCCAACGCCTATGTCATCCGGATCAAGGAGATCGAGGTCGGCACCGGCGAGCTGCGACCGAACCGCCTGCTGGTCATGGACCCGGCCGGTGGTCAGATCGACCTGCCCGGCGCCGCCACCCGCGAGCCCACCTTCGGCCTGCCCGCCATGTGGGTCGCCCCGGAAAACCGGGAAGAGGCGCTGTTCAAAGGCTATACCGTGGTCGATCCCGCGACGGTGATCACCACGCATCTGACCGAGACAATCCGCGACCAGATGTCTGAGCTGTTATCCTATGGCGAGACCCAGAAGCTCCTCGACGAACTGGCGCCCGAACATCAGAAGCTGGTCGCCGACATCGTTCCGTCCCAGATTTCGCTCGGCGGCCTGCAACGGGTGCTGCAGAGCCTGCTGAACGAACGGGTTTCGATCCGCGACCTGCCGACCATTCTGGAAGGGGTGGGCGAGGCCGCCGGCTACAGCCGGAACGTCTCGACGATCACCGAACACGTGCGCTCCCGTCTGGCGCGTCAGATCAGCGAATCCCAGGCGGGCGAGGATGGTGTCATCCCGCTGGTCTCGCTGTCGCCGGAATGGGAGCAGGCTTTCGCCGAATCCATGGTCGGCCAGGGCGACGACCGTCAGCTTTCGATGGCGCCAAGCCGGCTGCAGCAGTTCATCACCACGATCCGTCACCAGTTTGACAAATACACGGCGATGGGGGAGCAGCCAGCGTTACTGACGTCGCCGGCGATCCGACCTTACGTGCGCTCGATCATCGAGCGTTTCCGGCCGCAGACCGTGATAATATCGCAGAACGAAATACATCCGAAGGCGAAGATCCGGACACTGGGGCAGATCTAGGATCGCCAGGATCGGACGCAGGCAGACCAGGGCAGGAATGAACGGGGCCACGAATACGGAATGCGCCTAAAGACCTTCACCGCACCCTCGATGAACGAGGCCATGCAACTCGTCAAAACCCATCTGGGGCCGGACGCGATCATCGTGTCGACCCAGAAGGGCGAAGGCGGGATCGGCGTCCGTCTGACCGCGGCGATCGAGACGCCTGAGGACGAGGACGCATGGGACTATGATGAGGACCAGGTCGATCCGATCGACGAGATCGTCGAAGCCCTGGCCCATCACAATGTCTCGGCCGAACTGTCGGAGAAGATCACCCGGATCGCCGGATCGCTCGACGCCGACGATGCGAAGCTGGCGCTGGCCGGCGCGCTCGACCAGCACTTCAAGTTTCAACCCCTGCCCGTCTCGGGAACCCGACCGATCGTCCTGGTCGGCCTGCCCGGCGCGGGCAAGACGGTGACCACGGCCAAGCTCGCCACCCGGCATATAATGAAGAAGAAGAAAGTCAACGTGATCACCACGGACACGGTGCGCGCCGGCGGTTTCGACCAGTTGGAGGCCTTCACCCGACTGCTGAAGATCGACCTGCAGTCGGCGGGGACGGCCAGCGAGCTGAGCGACGCCGTCGCGGCCGGCGCTTCCGGCACGCTGACGCTTGTCGATTGCGCCGGCGGCAATCCGTTCGACGACGAGGATCTGGAGCATCAGCGCCGGCTGGTCGAGGGACTGGACGCCGAGATGGTGCTGGTGATGGCCGCCGGCACCGACCCGCTGGATGCCGTCGACCAGGCCCGCGCCTATGCCCGGATCGGCGCGCGCCGCCTGATCGCCACCCGGCTCGATATCGCCCGGCGCCTGGGCTCGGTTCTGGCCGCGGCCGATGCCGGGCGCCTCGCCTTCGGCGAAGTCGGCATCGGTTCCGGCGTCGCCGACGGACTCGGGCCGCTCAACCCCGTCTCCTTGGCGCGACTCTTGCTTCCGAATGAACACTCGGCCCGCGAGGAAGCGGCGGAATGACTGTAAGGAAAGGACCTCTGATGGTTCCCAGTGATGCTCCCGCCGCTTCGGGGGGCAAGCTTCAGAAGGCGGCGAACCTGATCGCGGTGGCGTCCGGCAAGGGCGGCGTCGGCAAGACGTGGTTCTCCGTCACACTCTGTCACGCCCTGTCGCGTATGGGCCGCAAGGTCTTGCTGTTCGACGCCGATCTCGGCCTCGCGAATGTCGATATCCAGCTCGGCCTGATGCCCCAGCGCGACCTCGGCGGCGTACTGTCCGGCCGCCTCACCCTGGCGCAGGCCAAGGTCCGCTACGACGACGGCAAGTTCGACATCATCGCCGGCCGGTCCGGATCCGGCAACCTAGCGCAACTGCCGTCGGCCAAGCTCGCAAGCCTCGGCACGGAACTGGTGCAGTTGTGCGCCGGCTACGACACGGTGGTGATGGATCTCGGCGCCGGGCTCGACCGCACGGTACGCATGCTGGCCGCCCGCGCCGGCACCTGTCTGGTCGTCACCACGCCGGAGCCGACTTCGCTGACCGACGCCTATGCCTTCGTGAAGGTGGTGATCGGCGCCGACAGCAGCGCCGATGTCCGGGTGGTGGTGAACACCGCCGAAACCCGGGGCGAAGGGCTGAAGACATATGAGACGTTGCGCAAGGCCTGCCAGAACTTCCTGCACGTCACGCCACCGATGGCCGGTGTAATCCGCCGCGACCGCAAGGTGTCGGACGCGATCCGTGCCCAGATGCCGTTGCTGACCCGCGCCCCGACCTCGGATGCTGGCAGCGATGTCGAGCGGATCGCCGACGGACTTATCCATGGCGACGGAATCTGATCGGGCCAAGATGAGCAGCGCACGATGACCGACGGGGCATCCGCGCCCCCACCCTCCCCGCCGGGTTCCGGCCCTCTTCCGGCGGCAACCAACCCGTCCGTCCAGGGCAAGACGCCCCAGACTCAAACCGAGCCCAATCAATCCGCCCAGAATCAGGCCGGACAGGGTCAGGCCGGACAGGGTCAGGCGGGACAGGGTCAATCTTCCCAGGGCCAATCACCCCAGGGACAGGCTGCCCCGAGTCCGGCTGCCGCCCCGCAACCGGCCAGCAGCAATGCCCAGACTCAGCAGCCTCTACCGCCCGATCTCGCCCGCGCCCAACCCGGTACGGTCATAGAAGCCGAAGCCGTATCCCGGAATTCCGACGGCAGCGTCACGATCCGCACTGCCCAAGGCGACATCCGCGCCGACCTCGCCCGCAGCCAGGTCGCCGAACTCCTGCGCGCCGGTACGCGGGTGACGGTCGAGCTTCGGAACCCGACAGCGAGCCCACCGCAGCTTGTGCTCACCGTGCGTGGCGGTGCCCCCGCCCTACCCGCTGTCTCCACCGGGGCCAGCACGCCGCCGCCGACCGTGCCGCTGACCGTCGGCCGGATTCTTCAGGCGGTCGCGGTTCCTGGAGCTGCAAGCGTTCTCCCGGCCCAGGTGCCGGCACCGGCTCAGCCCGCCCCCCCGCCTCCGAGCGGCCCCCAGGGAACCGTCCCGCCATCGCCCGCACCGACAACCGCGACACCAGCGTCCGGACAGCCGGCGGGACCGCCGTCCGGCCAGACACCCGGACAGGGTCCAGCCAGCCCCGCGGGTCAGGGAGCGGCACCGGCCGCCGCGCCGGCCGCCCTTCAGGCGACGCCGGCACCGAGTGCGCTAGCCGTTCAATCGGCATATCGCAATGCCCTCGGCCTGACCGGGCGGACCGGCCAGGCGGCGCCACCTCCGACCGCCACGCCCAGCCCAACCACCACGCCCGGAGCCGCCACGGCAACCCCCAACGCCCAAACCGGCATCGCCGCGCCGGCGACCGCGGGTGCCGGTCTTGCCGCCGCGACGTCCCAAGGCGCCGGCGGACCACAATTGCCGGTCGGTGCTGTCGTCACCGTGCGGGTGCTCGCCACCGGAGAGGAGGCCGCCCGCTTCGTCGGCGCCCGCGAGACAGGTCCGCCCAACCCGGGCAGCGGTGGCACCGCCGCCTCCACACTGACGGGAACCGTGTCCGGGGTGACTCAATCCGGGCGCCCGGTCGTGGCGACACCGTTCGGCCATCTGGCCATCAATGCGACCAGCGACCTGCGCATCGGTGACCGGGTGACGATGGACGTCCTCGCGAGCCGGGTCGGTGATGTGCCCACCGCCGAGCGGCCGGCGCCGCTATCGGTCTTGGCGCGGGAATGGCCGGCACTGGAAGGGGCGATGCGGGCGCTGCAGGAGGCTCTCGGGCCCCAGGCCGCCGCCCAGATCACCCAGGCCATGGTTCGCCCCTCGCCGCAGATGAGCGCCGCCATGCTGTTCTTCATGAACGCCGTGAAGGGCGGCGACATGCGGTCCTGGTTCGGCAGCGACGCATCGCGGGCGCTGGAACGGGCGGGACGCGGCGGATTGCTATCGACCCTGGCAGAGGATTTTCAGACCCTGCAGCGGGCTGCCGAACCCGCCGAGAACGGCTGGCGCGCCTTCCTGATACCGGTACTCGGCGCGGAGAAGCGTCCCATCCGCGTTCTGACGCGAGGGCGTCGCCAGGGCGGACGCAGCAAGGACGGCGGCGGTGACCCGGATGGCACATCGTTCCTGGTCGACCTGGATCTATCACAGCTCGGCCCGTTCCGACTCGACGGCCTGGTGCGCGGCGACCTTGTCGATCTCTGGATCCGCACGACGAAACCGTTGCCCGCGCTCATCCGGCATGACATCAAGGCGCTATTCGACGGCACCCTGGACCGCACCGGCATCCAGGGCCGCCTCTCCTTCAAGGCGACTCCCGTCCTGCCGCCGCTGCCCGTCGCCGAGCTTCAGGCCGGTGCCGCGGGCGACACGGAATCGCTGTTCGCCTGACCGACCGAGATCGAGGATCCCTCATGGGCCTGCCGACCGCGATTCTGTTCGACCTTGACGACACGCTGATCTCCGCCCACCTGCACCCGCGCGCGGCCTGGACCACGGCGCTGGAGACTCTCGGCGGTCTGCCTGACGACCCGGCGGCGGCGGATGCGGCGATCACGATCCACACGGCAGCGAAATGGTACTGGTCGGATGCGGAGCGCCACCGGATCGGCCGCCTGGACATCCTGGCAGCGCGCAGAGCCATCCTCACGAGGGCCTTCGCGGAAATGGGCTGGTCGGAAGATGCGGACCTGATCGAGCGGCTCGGCCGGCACTTCACCGAGCAGCGCACCCGCGACACCAAGCTGTTCCCGGATGCGGTCGAGACACTGGAAGGACTGGCGGCGCGCGGCGTGCGGCTGGGGCTGATCACCAACGGAAACGCGGTCGATCAGCGCGCCAAGGTCGACCGCTTCGACCTGGCCCGGCATTTCTTCCACGTGCAGATCGAGGGCGAGGTCGGCTTCGGCAAACCCGAAGAGCGCGCCTATGCGCACGCGCTGGAGAAGCTCGGCACCTCGGTGACGGAGACCTGGATCATCGGCGACAACCTGGACTGGGAAGTGATCGTTCCCCAACGCCTCGGCTTCTACGCGATCTGGCGCGATCCGATCGGCAAGGGGCTTCCGGACGGCAGCGAAGCGAAGCCGGACCGGATCGTCACGCGGCTGACCGAACTCCTGGAAGCCTGACACGAAACCCGAGGGTCGGCCGCCCACGGTCGATAGACCCGGCTCCCACATTCCGAGGGCCACAAATACGAACGGGGGCGCCACAGCGCCCCCGCCCGTCACGTGCCGGTCCCATGCCTGCACTTATGCGGCGGCAGCCTTTTCCTGAACGGCCTTCAGGATGGTCTGCGGCGAGCTCTCGCCATACGGATCGGTCTCGCACAGGTCGGAGTGACCCGGCTCCTCGAACCACATCTCGACGACACCATCGTCGACCACGGCGGCGTAGCGCCAAGAGCGCATACCGAAGCCCAGATTGTCCTTGGCGACGAGCATGCCCATCTTGCGGGTGAACTCGCCCGAGCCATCAGGGATCAGGCCGACCTTCTCCACGCCCTGGGACTTTCCCCAGGCATTCATGACGAACGCATCATTCACCGACAGGCAATAGATCGCGTCGACACCGGCCGCCTTGAATTCGTCGTACAGCTTCTCGAAGTCAGGAAGCTGAAAAGTCGAGCAGGTCGGGGTGAACGCGCCCGGAAGCGAGAACAGCACCACGCGCTTGCCCTTGAAGTAATCGTCGCTCGACACGTCCTGCCAGCGGAACGGGTTCGGGCCCTCAATGGACTCGTCGCGCACGCGGGTCTTGAACGTCACGGTCGGAACCTTACGGCCGATCATATATCCCTCCATCGGATCGTGAGCTCGCCAAGTAATGTGACCCATTACCAGATTGGAACGTGTCTAACCTGTATGGCGAGCGCCGTCGAGGGCACAAATGTCGCACTGCACAAAATTGAACGCCTGAGTGTAAAATCCTGAAATTGAGCCACTTCCGCTAGTTGAAGAAGCGCGCACTGTCCTCGGCCGCGACGTCTATGTGGCGCTGCAATACCGAGATCGCCGCCGTGATGTCCCGACCGGCTGCCGCCTTCACCATGGCGATATGGTCATCCTGGGACATCCGATCCCGGCCCAGCATCGCCAGGTGAAAGCGAAGATACCGGTCGTGCTCGATCAACTGACGCTCGACCAGACGCACCAGCTTCGGACTGCCGGCCCTGGCATAGAGCGACATGTGGAACCGGCGGTTCAACTCGCCGAGCCGGCCGTGATCCGGCTCCCGGTCCATGTCGGAGATCAGGTCCTCCGCCCGGTCGAGATCGTCGCGCGTGAGATGGGGGATCGACTGGGCGAAGGCCACCGGCTCCAGCGCCCGGCGGATCAGGTAGGTATCCGCCTGATCCTGGGCTGAGATCTCGGCCACCACCGCGCCCTTATGCGGCGTGAAGTCGAGCAGCGCCTGCGCCTCGAGTTGCCGCAGCGCCTCGCGCACGGGCATCCGGCTGACATCGAAGGCCGCCGCCAGCGCTTCCTGACGCAACGGCGTACCCGGCGGAATGCGGCCGTCGAGGATCGCCGCGCGCAGCGCCCGCTGGACGAACTCCGATGCCGTGCGCGGACGGTCTCCGATCTCCGCGGCCAGCCTGGCAAAGTCGAACCCGTCCTCCATCCCGCACTGCCTATCCGATGCTGTCGCCCATCCAATCGTTGATTGGATCCAATCTTGAGATTACGCTCTCCAGGCTCGCTGTCAAATACCGTCAAGGTCTCCGCCATGACCGCCGCCCAATCCACTACCCCCACACCGCCGACGGCATCCGCCGCGGTCCCGATCTCCGCCGGATTGTTGACGGCGATCGTCGGGTTCGCCAGTTCCTTCGCCGTGGTCCTCGCCGGCCTGCAGGCGGTCGGCGCCACGGCCGAACAGGCGGCCTCCGGCCTGATCGCACTCTGCGCCGGCCAGGGCGCGCTGATGCTGGTTCTGGCCTGGCGCTCGAAGCTGCCGCTCAGCTTCGCCTGGTCGACACCGGGGGCGGCACTGCTGGTCTCCACCGGCATGCCCCATGGCGGCTTCGCCGAGGCGGTCGGCGCCTTCATCGTCGCGGCGGGCCTGATCGCCGCCGCCGGCCTGTGGCGCCGTTTCGGGCGGGCGGTGGAGGCCATTCCGACCAGCCTCGCCAGCGCGATGCTGGCCGGCGTCCTGCTGAATCTGTGTCTGGCGCCAATCCAAGCGATCGAGGCATTCCCCTGGCAGGCGGCGGCGATCATCGGCGTGTGGGCGCTTACTCTGCGCGTCGCCCGCCTATACGCCGTCCTGGCGGCCGTGGTGGTGGCCGCTGTCGTGATCCCGGTCTCGACCCCCCTGCCCGAACATGTATTCGATGCCGCCTGGCCGGTGCCGGTGCTGGTCCTGCCGAGCTTCAGCCTGGACTCCGTGATCGGGATTTCGCTGCCGCTGTTCCTGGTGACCATGGCGTCGCAGAACATTCCCGGCCTCGCCGTGCTGAACGCCAACGGCTATCGTCCGGCGGCTTCGCCGCTGTTCGTGGTCACCGGCGGCACCAGCGTTGTCACGGCACTCTTCGGCGGCCATATGCTGAACTTGGCGGCGATCACCGCGGCCCTCTGCGCCGGACCCGACGCGCACCCCGATCCGAAGCGGCGCTACATCGCCTCGCTGACCGCGGGGGCGTCGTACATCGTCATCGCCCTGCTGGCCGGCATCGCCGCCGCCTTCGCCACGGCCTCGCCGCCGCTGCTGATCCAGACCGTCGCCGGCCTCGCTCTGCTGGCCAGCCTCGCCGGTGCGGCCTCGGCCGCGCTGTCGAAGCCGGACGAGCACGTGCCGGCCATCGTCACCTTCGTGACCACGGCCTCGGGCCTGTCGATCCTGGGGATCGGCGCGGCATTCTGGGGGTTGATCGCCGGCGGCGCGATGCTGGCGCTGCTGAAACTGCGGCGCTAGCTGGCCGGCTTGTCCTGGCGGTAGTTGAACGTGGCGTCGAACCGGGACTGGAGATAGGGGCCGGCCAGAACCGGTGCGTAGCGCGGAGCTTCGCCCGAGACCGCGCATCCTGGCAGACAGGCGATCTCCGCCTCCCAGTTCGGGTCGAAGAAGAACGGCATCGAATACCGCTCCCGGCCGGAGACGTTGATCACCCTGTGCGGGGTCGCCTGGAACCGCCCATTGGTCCAGCGCCCCATCTGGTCGCCGAGATTGACGACGAACGCACCCGGCACCGGCGGCGCGGAAATCCACTCACCCGCCGTGTTCCGCACCTGCAGACCGCCGTTGGAGTCCTGCGCCAGAATGGTCAGGCAACCGTAATCGGTATGGGCGCCGCAGCCGATCGTCCGAGCCTCCACGTGACCGGATTGCGGCGGGTAATGCAGCAGACGGAGCTGGGCCAACGGCCGGTCGATCTTGTCGGCGAAGAATCCGGGAGGCAGCTCCAGGGCGATGGCGAAGCCACGCATCAGCCGCTCGCCGAGCCGGCGCAACGCATCGAAATACGCCTCCGCTGCCGCGCGGAACGTCGGCGAGCCCTCCGGCCACTGGTTGGCGCCGTGCAACGGCAGACCGGCCTGAACTTCCGGATCGTCGGCGCCGAGATCGCGACCGAGATCGAACCCTTCCTTAAGATCCGCCGTCATGGCGGGGTCGGTGTTCTCCTCGAACAGCGGGAAATAGCCCCGGTGCACCGGCCAGTTGCCGATATGCACCGCCATCTTCTCCTCGAGCGGACGCGCGAAGAAGGCCCGAGCCTCGGCGAACATGGCATCGACCATCGTTTGTGGAATGCCGTGACCCGTCACATAGAGAAAGCCGACCCGCTCGGCGGCATCGCGGAGAGTTACCGCCACCGCCGCTTCATCGCTACCATCCACCAGGGAAGAGATGTCGACCACGGGGATGGAGTCGAACCCGACCTCCCGCCCCTTAAGCTCTTCGACGAGGTCGAACTCTACCGCACCCGGATCTGATGCAGCCGCCCCCGGTACAATCGAACCCAGCGCACTCGGACCCATCGCACACCTCCGTCGAACCGCTCGGACCGTCAGTACACACCCGATTTCGCAGAGGCACCAGCCTGGATCCGATATCTTCAGGTGCTGGTCGCGACCCGGTGCGCGACCCGCACGACATCAATCGCATCGACCAGCCGGGCCACATAATGATCGCGCGGCGTATAGGCCGCCGGACCCTGACCTCGGAAGTTCTTCTCAACCGTGTCCAGCATCCGGTTCAGGCGGCGGCGGTGCAGACCGAGGGAGCGCTGCAGCGGATCAGCAAGCACACCGGCGAAAGCGGCGACGATCGCGCTGACGGCGGCCAGGGACGCGATCGTGGTACCGACCAGTACGGTGCTCACCGTCGCCGGAAACGCGCCGTACCACGCACTGCCGAGGGTTGCCCCCAGCGGAAAGCTGGCGACAGCCATGTTATGGGCCATCAGCCCCGCCAGCACCGGCCCCAGGGTCCATACGCTCGGCGTGATCTGATGGGCGGCCGCATATCCGACGCCGGTCGACATCATGGCGCCGACAAGGTCGGATGCCGCCGCACGGGTTCCGGTATAGGCGGCGAGCGTCTCTTCCACCCGGCAACGCACATCCGGGTCCTCGGCGTGGCGCGCGATCTCCGCCAACGGTTCCCCGAGCGCCCGGTGCAGGCGCGGGTCGGCGAACATCGCCTCGGCCAGCGCATCCCGGGTCGAGATCCGTACCCCGTCGGTGAAGGGCAGCTCCAGGAGTTCGGTCCACAGCCGCCATTCCAGCTCTCTGTCGACGGAGGTGCGCATCAGCAGGCGGCGGGTTTTCATCCAATGCCCGGCCCGGCGCGCGCCGAACCGCTCGACCACCATGCCGGACAGGTTCACCAGCAGTTGCGGCGGCACCAGGGCGACGTTCAGCGGCGCCCGCACCAGGTCCAGACCGAGCGCATTACGGTGCAGTCGGGCAGACCCCGACCACCCGTAATGGGCATCGACGAAAGGGTTGATCCGCTCCCGACGGCTGTCGATGTAGCGGGAGATCGCATCGTCCACGACCGACCGCGCCGTCGACGGGTCGAACGGAACGGACGCGGCAGGCGAGGTCGGCAAGTCTTGCATCTTCTCTAGATGGCGAGCGGAGCCGCCGGGTCAATGATTCCGGAGAAGTAAGTTGATATTGGCTAAAATACCAACAGTCTCAATAGTTTGCAATTCCGGAATACTGGCCTAAGCTTTGCAGCGGTGGTCCGCGGCATACGCGGAGTGGGGCATGGCAGGCAAAACAGAGATCTTCGAGATACATCTGCAGCGCGAGGGGCGCTGGCAGATCGATTCCAGTTCCCACAGCCAGCCCGAAGCCGAGGAAATCGCCAAGAAGGTCCTGAACCGCGACGGCGTCACCGGCGTCAAGGTGATCAAGGAGACGACCCGCGGCGGCACTTCCCGCGAGCAGGTGGTCTTCGAGAAAGACAGAGCCGCCGGCGGCAGCGACAAGACCTTCGTCGGCGAGGTTGACGAGGCGCCGGTCTGCGAGGACGCGGAAGATCTCTACGGCATCGGAGGCCGTCAGGTCCTCAACCGCCTGTTCCGCACCTATCTCGACAAGAATGGCGTCACCGCCAGCGAAGTTATGCACGAGTTCCGCGAGCTGCGCCGGCTGATCGATGCCGACAACCTGATCATGTCGGGCATCGGCAAGGTCTCCACACTGCAGGCGAAGACCAATCCCGATAGCGGGGATGCCGCCGCACGGCGCAACGCCCTGTTCGGTTTCCTCGACGCAGTCACCGAACGGGCGCGCGATGCGGCAGCGAAAAAACTGCCCACGATCCGCCAGGAGGGCTTCGAGGCAGCAATCGAGAAAATCACCGCTACTGCCAGCGACGAGGATTGTGCCTTTCTTATCCGGGTAGCCGTCGCCCGCGAGCTGGTGCAGCAGCGTTCCTATTTCGGCAAACTCACTCAGGCGGTGGATTGGGCGACCCCCTGCGAGAGCGACCTCGGCCGCACTGTCGCCGACACCTTCATCTCCGACACGCTCGGCAATGCCGAGACCCTGCAGGATCTGCTCGGCACCCAGGACAGTCTGGGGGCCGCCCTCGGCGCGCTGGTCGATCTGGCCCAGGGCTCTTTCGAGGCGGCTGCGGAGGGCAAGCAGGACGACGCTCCGGAAGCGGTGGCCGGCCGCCTGACCGACCTGTTCGCCGCCAATGCCCTGCCCGACAGTCAGATCGTCCTGGCCGACCGGGTCCGACGCCAGATCGAGGGTAGGGCGACGTTGTCGCGCGCCGGTGGTGACGACGAGTTGGAGGCGCTGAAGGGTCTGATCGACAAGCTGATGCCGACCGATAGCCTGTTCGGCGGCAGTTCCATGGCCGAGGCGCTGACCCATCGCCAGTCGCGGATCATCAACCGGGGCGGCCTGAACGGCCTGAAGGAAGCGACAAACCGGTTGCTGCCGACCCTAGGCGATCCCGTGCGCAAGGCGAGCTATCTGATCTCGCTGTCGGAAAGCAGTCTGGCCGAGACCATCGGCGACGAGATCGAGATGCAATTGGAAGGTCTGTTCGTGCGGCCTGAATCAGTGAAGCACATCATCAGAGACGACCGTCCGCCCAACAAGAAGATGCAGACGGTGACCGCGGTCTTCCGCAAGTTCCAGGACAGTTCGATCGACGCGGTGCTGAAGAACCGGATCGTCAAGCGACTCGACGAACTGCTGGCGCGCTACATCACCGAGGACAAGATTCTCGAAAAGGTCGACGATCCCAAACGGCCGCTGCATGTCCGAGCCTTCATGCTGCTGTCCATGTGCAGTCCCGATATGCTGCCGGAGGGTCAGGCCTCCAAGCTGGCGCGGGAGATCGTCGTCAAGCACCTGCGCCGCAAGAACTTCGAGGACGAGTTGGTGGCCCAGGTGCCGGTCGCCGAGAAGGAGCGCGTGCTGCGCGACTTCCACGTCCAACTCTACCGCTGTGGCTTCATGCAATAGCGGTGCAGGTCCCGGGTTCAGGGGTCAAAAGGGTTGTCACGCAGCCACTGCTGTAGCTGGCGCTCGCCGATCAGACAGTCGTAGCCCCGGACCTGCCGCAGCACCGGCCGGCGAGGTACCAGACCCGCGATCTCCAGCACCAGCTTGCGGCGGATCGCACGGCCGAAATCAGCGAAGCCGGCGGCGGCCAGCACGAAGGCGCCCTGGCCGGTGATGACGCATTCCTCGAAATAGATGTCGAGATCTCGCAGCACAGGATAACCGAGCGGCCCCGGATCGTCGTTCAGGATCACCACGCCGTTGACGCCGACCCCGCGCTCGGCCGCCAGCCCACGGGCGGTCAGCACCGGCGTTCCGTTGTTATTCGGCCCGTCGCCGGAGATGTCGATGATGCGACGCGGCGCGGTGAAACCGTTGTCGTCGAACATCGGCAGCACGTATTGGATCACACCGCTGATCGAGGTGCGCCGGCCGGTATAGGGCCACTTGCCCTCCAGGGCGGCGAGGAACGCCGCCGCCGCCGCCCGGCCGTCGATCACCCGCCAGTCCACCACCGTGCGCGCCGTACCGAGGCCGGCCCATTCCACATAGGCAAGCGCGATCCGACCGAGCGGACCCGCCGTGATCGCTGTGATCACCTCGTCGCTGGACAGGGCGGAAACATAACCGTCGCGCTGGAGCATCGCCTCGGAGGTGTCGATCGAACCGGAAACGTCGACGGCGAGGACCAGTTCCAGGTCCACCGCCTCCTCCGCCCGCACCGGCGGCGCGGCACCGATGGCGGCGCACAGCATCACGGCAAGGAGCAGCGCGCGGATCATG
>JARGOG010000010.1:52540-68975 GCA_029212785.1 Thalassobaculaceae bacterium | reverse complement strand
GTCACCGGCTTGGCCGGCGGGCGGATGTGATAGTAGCCGACCGCGTCCGGCGCCATGCCTCTGGCCTGCGCCAGCACCTCGGCGACGGTGTTGCCGCACATGCGGCCCTGGCACGGCCCCATGCCGGCCCGGGTATAGGCCTTGAGCTGGTTCGGACCCTGGGCATGCGGCGCGACCTTGCGCAAATCCGCGGCGCATACCTCCTCGCAGCGACACACGAACACCGCGTCCGCCGTCCGCCCGATCCAGTTCGGCGGCGGGAACATCGCGTCCAAGAACCGGCGCAGCCAGCGCTGGCCGGTCAGCCGGTCGAGATCCGGGGCCGCGCGGAAGTCCCGCTCCGCCTCGGCGATCCGGCCGAGCCGATGCGCGACGGCCGCCGCGGCGACCCGACCCGAGGCCTCCGCCGCCTCGGCGCCGAGGATGCCGCCGCCGTCGCCGGCGATGTAGATGCCGGCCGCCGAGCTGGCGCCGTAGGAGTCCAGCAACGGCCGGAAACAGCGCTGCTGCGGAACCCACGCATGCGCCGCCTCGACCAGACGCGGAAGCTGCGGGTTCGGGATGACGCCTTCGTGCAGCGCCAGGGTATCGGCCTCGATCTCGCGCGCGGCTCCTTGGGCGTCGGTGAAACGCACCGTCCGCAGCGTCCCCTCGCCTTCCGCGCGGACATCCGTCACACCGGTCCAGAGGCGGCGGGCGGCACCGGCATAGGCGCTGCGTAATCTCCACCCCTTCATCAGGGTCCGTCGCGCGCCGATCGCGGCCAGCGGCAACCAGGGCAGCGCCCGGTTGAGGCCGCCCGCCGGCGTGGTGTCGAGGATCGCCTCGATCGAGATCCCGGCCGCCGCATACTGCGCCGCCAGCAGCATCAGCAGCGGCCCGCTGCCGGCCAGGACCACTCGGCCCTGCGGGTAGAGGCCGGACTGCTTGAGAACCACCTGCAGCGCGCCGACGGTGGTCACGCCGGGCAGGGTCCAGCCCGCGATCGGCACCGGCCGTTCCATCGCCCCGGTCGCCAGCAGCACCGCCCGTGCCCCGAGCTTTCGGGCCTTGCCGCCCTCGGACCAAACGACCTGGCGCGCTCCCGCTCGGGTCATCGGCCCGATATGCCAAACCGTCGCGCCCTGGCGTCGCTCGACCCCGCCGGCGGCCCGCGCGAGATCCCGGCCGCGGGCATAGTCGGCGCCAAGGAACGCCAGATCCGCCGGGCGCTGCGCGGCCACCCGGACGACATTGCGGTAGATTTGCCCGCCCAGCGCCGGCTGCTCGTCCAGGATCAGGGCGTCAAGCCCGAGATCGCGGGCGGTCGCGGCGGCGCTCAGCCCGGCCGGACCGGCGCCGATGATGACGAGGTCGCGCAAGCCATCGGTCATGCGGCATCTCCGCCCGTCGTCACACGCATTCCATCGCGCACCGGCACGAGGCAGGCCTGACGGTCGGGCACGCCGTCGATTGCCACCAGACATTCGAAGCACACGCCCATCTGGCAATAGGGCGCGCGCGGCTCTCCGCTCACGGCGGAGCGTCGAATACCCTGTCTCCCGGCGACAAGCAGCGCGGTCGCCACCGTGTCTCCATCTCGTGCGACGACACGCTCGCCGTCGATGATCAGGGTGACGGCGACCGCCTTGGACGGGCCGGAGAGGCGGGCGAAGCTCATCGGGCGGTCTCCGGTCTCTCCCCGGTGGCGACCAACGCCCCGAGACCGATCAGGATCGTGCCGGAGATCCGGTCCTGCCACTGGGCGATCCAAGGATTGGCGGACAGCTTGCGGGCGACAGTGCCGGAGGCGAAGGCGATCAGGACATCGGACGGAATGGCGGTGAAGACCACGATCAGGCCGAGAATCAGGCTCTGCGCCGGCACCGATCCAGCGGCCGGATCGACGAACTGCGGCAGCAGGGCGAGGAAGAACAGCGCCGTCTTCGGGTTCAGAACCTCCACCAGGATGCTCTCCCGATAGATCTTCCCCATGGACTTCGCCGGCACCCTGCCCACCGGCATCATCGATCCGCCGGCTTGCCGAAAATGCTGAATGCCGAGCCAGATGAGATAGGCCGCACCGGCCCATTTCAGCATCGTGAACGCCTCGGCCGAGGCCATGACGATCGCCGACACCCCGAGAGTCGCGGCGGCAACATGGGCGAAAGAACCGGTGAACAGCCCGGCCGCGGCGACCACACCGGCGCGCGGCCCTTGGCTGACACTGCGCGCCATGATGTAGAGATTGGACGGCCCCGGCGACAGGTTCATCAGCACGGCGGCGACAGTGAAAACGATCAGAGTGTCGAGTGACGGCATCTCCAACTCCTCAGGCGGTGAACCGCCGAAAATGGAAGGGATCGAAGCGCCGCGCCAGCGTGCCGTCCAGGATCGTTGGGGCCAGTTCCAGCGCGTGGGCTGCGGCCAAGGTCACCCCGCTGTGGCAGGTGACGACATAGGCGCCGGGGCAGGTCTCGCTCTCGGCATAGATCGGGAAGCCGTCCGGCGACATGATCCGCAGCGCCGCCCAGGTGCGCACGATCCGCGCCTTGGCCAGCGCCGGCACCAGACGGCGCGCCCGGTCGGCCAGCCGCGCCGAGGTGGCGATGTCGAGGTCCGTGCTGTAGCCGACCCGTGCATGGCTGGCGCCGATCATGACCGAGCCCTCCTCGGTTTGGCGCAATCGTCCGATCGGATGACTGAACATCTTGGGCAGCCGCTGGGTGACCAGGATCTGGCCGTGATCCGGCGCGGTCGGAACGTCGAGCCCGACCATCGGCCCGAGACGGCCGTTGCCCAACCCGGCGGCCAGCACGACCTTGTCGGCATGGACAGTGCCGCGCGCCGTCTCCAGCGCGAAACCGTCGCCGCTATGGCTGATGCGCCCCACCCTGTGGTCGAGGCGGTGGTCGACCCGGTGGCGCGCCAGACCGGCATGCAGGCCGCGCAGCAGATAGAGCGGGCTAACATGGCCATCATGAGGGCAGAAGCTCGCGCCGGCGATGTCGGGGCTCAACGACGGCTCCAACGCCCGCGCCTCGGCGGTGGAGATCATCCGTACGTCGTTGCCGCCGACGCCGGGTTGGTTGTGCATGCGCGTCACCGACAGCGCGCGCTCGGCGTATTCCTCCTCGTCGAGACAGGCCTCGATACCGCCCGGCTGACGCAGGCCGACGTCGACGCCTTCCTCCTCGGCGATGGCCGACGCGAGATCGGGCCAGACTTCGGCGCTCCTGCGGGTCCACGACGCGTACTCATGCATCCCCTCGCCCTTGCCCTGGACCCAGACCAGACCGAAATTGCCCCGGCTCGCCCGGAAGGCGTCGTCGCCCTCGTCCAGCACCGTCACCTTGGCACCGGTGCGCGCCAGCCCCCAGGCGACGGCGGATCCAACCAGCCCGCCCCCGATGACGGCGACATCGCTCACCGCCGCCCCCTCAAAGCCGCGCCTCCAGTGCATCCTGCTGCTTCTTGGAGAAGCCGACGATCACCGCGCCGTCATCTGTCTCGAAGATCGGGCGCTTGATCAGGGCGGGATTGGCCTGCATCAGGGCGATGGCGCTGTCGTCGCCGTCGGCCGCCGCCTGGATTTCCGGAGGCAAGCCGCGCCAGGTCGTGCCGCGCCGGTTGATCAGCACCTCGCCGCCGACCGTGGCCAGCCAGTTGGTGATCTGATCCACGGTCAGCCCGTCCGCCCGCACGTCCTTGAACGCGAAGGTGGCGCCCCGGCCTTCGAGCCACGTCCGCGCCTTCTTGCAGGTATCGCAGTTCTTCAGTCCCCAAACGGTGATCACAGCCCGCTCCCCCAGTCGTCGATCATCAGCAGCATGGTGTCCAGGCAATGGCCGGCAAGGTGCTTGCACCGGTCCGGCGACCAGCCCACCTCCGGCATCGGATTGTTGGCGGTATCCTTGAACGGCATCTCCAGCGTCATCGCCGGACAGCGGAAGGTATTGGCGATATGTCCGGTCGCGGTCGTCAGGTTGCCCTTGCCCGGCGCGGCCTTCGGGTAGCCGCGCTCGGTCTGAAAATCAGGCGTGAGGCGGGCGAGTTCGGCGCGGAACCGGTTCAGGGGTGCCAGATGCGCCTCGGTCAGGTCGGGGACACCCTCGTAGCCGGCGATGAAATTATAGGGCAGGCCTTCGTCGCCATGGGCATCAAGGCACATGGACACGCCGGTCTCCTCCATGCGGCGGATGACGTGGAACACTTCCGGGCTTTTCTCCAGGCTCGGCTCTTTCCACTCGCGGTTCAGGTTGGTGCCGGCGGCATTGGTGCGCAGGTTGCCGCGGAACACGCCGTCCGGGTTCATGTTCGGCACGAGATAGACGGTCGCCGCCGACAGCAGGGCCCTGGCGACGGGATCCTGGGCATCGCACAGTTTCTCGACGATCCCCTCGACAAACCATCCGGCCATGCTCTCCCCCGGATGCTGGCGCGCGATGATCCAGAGTGGCTTCTCGCCGGAGCCGAAGGCCAGCAGATCAAGGTCGCGGCCGTCCAGGGTCGCCCCCAGCCGCTCCGCCCGCCCCGCCCCGCTGGCCTGGGCAAAGGCCACCAGATCGGCATGCTGCTCCAGGGTGTAGGGCGCGAAATAGGCGAACCAGGCGAGGTCGCTCTCCGGCGTGTGGGTGACGGTCAGGTGGGTTCCGTCATAGCGGGTCTCGGTCCGCCACCAGTTCGACCGGTCTTCGGACACCACCGCGCGGTAGTCCTCCCAGCCCTTGGGATAGCTCGACGCGCCGGCATTCTCGATTGTCATCGTCAGCGGCACACCCTTCGCGCCGGAGACACGGAAATAGAACCACTGGAAGAAGTCGGACTGCCCGTCCTTGCGGATGCTGAGGCGGATATCGTTTGGATTTGCGGCATCGACGACCTCGATATTGCCGCCATCGAACAGGCTCGAAATGTGGATCACGCGAACTCCTCACACGCGCATGGTGGCGCGACGGGCGATGGGGTGAGGAGAGGTGTAGATATCTCCACCCCTCCCGTCATCCTGAACTTGATTCAGGATCCGCATGCGGGCAAGGGGCGGAATTCCAAAGGCGGACGCCGACGGATTGGCGAGTGTGCTTCGGGCCGCCCTACTCCGCCGCCGTCCCCACCTTCGGATCGAAGGCGAAATACCGGTTCTGGAGCGCCGTCTGGTTCTCGTAGATCGAGCCTTCGCGCTTCGCCTTCGGGAACGGCAGGCGCACCGGGCAATCGACCACGCGAGGGCTCAAGGTCGAGCTGCCGGCGATCATCCGGCTTTCGTTCTCCTCCCAGGAGCTCGGCAGGCCGCGCAGGTCCCAGGCATCGGCCGCGGCGACCTGGTAGAGCAGCAACTGGCGGTCGCGTCCCGAGGTGTTCTGGGCCGAGCCGTGGACCATGCGCACGTGATGGAAAGTGCAGGCGCCCGCCTTCCCGGTCAGCGCCACCGCCTTGGAAAATTCCAGGTCGCAGGCACCCGGGTCCATGGCGCCGGCGAAATGCCCGTCCACATGGTGGTCAAAGGTCGGCCCCTTGTGGCTGCCCGGCAGAACCAGCAGCGGACCGTTCTCCTCCGACGTGTCGGCCAGCAGCACGCCGACGGCCAGAACGTCGTCATTGGTATGCGGGTAGAACGCCCAGTCCTGATGCCACTCCACCGGCGAGCCGTATTCGGCCGCCTTGATGTTGATCTTGCCGCCGTGCAGGCGCAGGTCCGGCGAGACGATCTTCGACAGGACCGAGATCAGGTTCGGCTGCTCGACCATGTCGCGGAATACGGGGTCGGCCTCGAACGGCTTCTTGATTCGCCGCACCCGAGGGTTTTCAGGCGTGTGGCCCGGCTCCAGGTCGTAAATGGAATCGTGGTCGGTCAACCCGCGCGCCTTGTCGATCAGCCCGGCGAGCGCATCGCGCATCGCCTTGACCTCTTCCGGCGCATAGACGTTCTCGACAACCAGGTAACCGTTCTCGCGATAGAACGCGGCATCCGCCTCGCTGATCATCCCATTTCCTCCAGTCTGGTCCGGATCTTCGTCCGCTGCCTAGATTTCACCCTGCAAGGCCTCGGTCGTCCAGATGCGAAGTTCCGAGCCGAGAAACGGCCGATCGTCGGGCGCGACCGATGTGTGGCCGAGCGTCCATCCGAGAACCGGTGCGGCGCGCTCCAAACCCTGCGCCGAAGCGCCGCGCAGCGTGGACCACGGTGCGTCGCCATCCGGACGCCAGAGCAGGCCGCCCGGACCCATCGCGCCATGCAGCGCCACCTGGAGGTCGAACATCGCTCCCGGTGCCAGGGGCGGCCCGTACCAGGTATGAGGGCTGCGGCCCGGCGCCGAGCCGAGGACCACGAGCAGGCGTTGGTCCGGCCCGGACAGGCCGATCCAGAGCGGCGCCATGGCCGATCCGGCGGCCGTGCCTTCCAGCAGGGTCTGCGCCCGGGCGGCACGGGAGGCCGTGCACCCGCTAATCCGCCAGGCCCGCACCGAGGCGTCGAGCGGTCCCGCCGCGATCCGGGTTTCGGGCACCGGGCCGGAACGCAGTTCCGCCCAGTCGTCCACCGGCGGCAGCGCCGGCGGCCAGCTCAGGGCCTCCCGTACCGTTCCCGCATCATCGATCACCCGGAACCGGAATCCGCTGTCATCCAGGGCGGCTTGAAGCGCGTGGAGATACTCCACCCCTTCCGGCATGCGATGGGCGGTGCCGGCACCCGCGGTCGTCACCTGCAGGACCCCGTCCCGGACCTGGACGTCGAAGGCAAGGATGTGGCTGCAGAGATAGGCGAGCACGCCATGGCGCACCAGGATGCGCCAGAACGGCTCCGCGTGGGGCGGGCCGATCTCCCGTTGATAGGAGCCTTCGAAGCCGTTGACGGGGAACACCGGATGGTGGCCGACGACGAGCTTGAAGCGGGCATCGGCATGCTTGGCGAGCGTGGCGTCAAGCCAATCGGTCTCCACATGCCCTTCGCCGCCAAGGCCGGACCAGAGCGTGTGCACGAACACCATCAGCAGGTCGCCGCGCCGCACGAAATACGACAACCCCTGCTGGTCCGGCGGCCCGTTGCGCGGCAGGTGGGCCATGACGTCCGAGAAGACCCGCTCGCTCATCGGGTCGTAGGTCGTGTGGTTCGCCGTGGTGTGGAACATCGGGATCCGCCCGCGGTCGAGCCAAGCCATCTCGACGTCGAACCAGTGCCGCCACTGCGCCCGCAATTCGGCCTCGTCGCGGGTCAGCCCGATCACTTCGTCGCCGGGAAAGATTATGAATTCCGGTTCCGGATCGAAGCGGCGAACGACACCGTTCACCCGCGCGAAACTCGCCGCGTGCCGCCCGCCTGGTTCCCCGGCACAAGCATCGCCGTAAATCACGAAGCGATGGCCCGGTCCCCGTGGCTCCAGTGCCGGGATCGGCCCGTCGCCGCGCCGGTCGGTCATCGCGGTGGTTGGTCGTCGTCGTCCGCTTCGTTCTCGGCTTCCTGCGCCATGCGGCGCTCGACGGCGGCGCGGGCTGCCTTTTCGGCACTGGTGCGGCGCTGCCGCTTCCAAAGTTCGATCAGATACATGATCACGCCGAAGATCACCCCGGCGAACACGCCCTGGGTAACCGTCTCTTCGGTCAGGGGCCGCGGCTCCTGAAAGACCCCATTGACCTGCATCACCATCAGCAGGCCGGCGAAAATGATGCCGTTGGCTACACCCCGGGTGACGGGGCTCTGCCAAATGCCGGGCTTGTTTGTCGATTCATCGCTCATGCCGGCACTTTAATGTCCGCCGGCCGCTTGGCAACCATTCCCGTTGGCAGGCCGTCAGCGGGCATAGACCAGCAGCACGACGATGCCGACGGCGACCAGGCTCATTCCGACCATCTCGCGCGGGGACGGGCGCTCCTTGAAGACGATGATCGAGACCGCGATCGCCAGCACGAACTCCACCTGGCCGACCGCCTTGACGTAGGAGGCCCGCTCGATGGTCATCGCGGTGAACCATCCGGCCGAGCCGAGCGCGCTGGTGAAGCCGACGAACAAGGCCGCCTTCCAGGCCCGCAAGATCGCCCCGATCTCCCACGGCCGGGTCGCCGCGACGAACGTGCCGAGACCCACCGTCTGAATCACGATCACGGCGACCAGGGTCATCGACGCGGTGGTCATGACGTCGCCGTCGCCCAATGACAGACTCGCCTGACGCAGGAACAGAGATGCGAGCGCGAAGAACAGTCCGGACAGCAATCCAATACCGGCCGCCCGGTTGAAGGCGGAGGCCAACAGCGAGCCCATGCCGACACCCTGACGCGCAAGGCTGATCAGCATGACGCCGGCGCCGCTGACAAGGATCGCGATCCAGCCGGCCCCGTCGATCGCCTCGCCGAACAGGGTGGAGCCGAGAATGGCGGTGGGGATCGTCTCGGTGCGGGCATACGACGAGCCGACGGCAAAGTTCCGCAGCCCGAACAGCATGACCAGCAGAACCGTAGCCAGGATCTGGGCCACCGCGGTGCCCGCACACCACACGAAGAACTCCAGGTGCACATCCGGCGCCGGCAACGTGCGCTGGCCGAGCGCATAAGCCATGTAGCCGACCGCGAAGGGCACGCCGAAGAGGAAGCGAACCCAACTGGCGCTCCAGGCCGACATGGAGCCGGCGAGATGCTTCTGCCCGGCATTGCGGGCCGTCTGCGCGAAAGCGGCAAGTGCGGCGATGATCGCCCAGATTGGCATTGTGAGGTTCCTCCCGCCCGCGAGCCTAGTGGGCCGTGCGGACGGGGGAAGCCGCCAAATTAGCCATGCTGATTTGCAGTTAAGGCGCTATGGCGGCGATCGGACGATCTCGGCGCTATTGTCTGCGATGCCTTATCAAGGGCCTTTTGGATCAGCCCCACCGGAGAGAGACTGCTGTCGGTGACGCCTCCGCAGGTCACGCGCATCGGGCCGTTGAAGTAGTACGGCATCTCGTAAACCGTGCATCCAAGGATGAAGGCTGGCCGTCCCGTGTCATCTGCAAGTGGTAAGGTCACCCGTTCGCCGTAGACTGTCTCTCCGGTCTCCGCCACGCCTTCCCCTCTGGCATGTCCCAACAGGTGCCGCGAGAGTTGTAGCCGCCATCGAGATGTCGCGTCGTCGGCCTCCTCGACGCCCAGAACCTTCGATACTGGACGCCCACGCACCCCGCGCCCAATGGCATCGGTGACGGATCCGCCTGCCAGCCGGTAGACAGGGTCGCCCACCTCAGGCACCTCGACCAGCCAGAGCGACGGCATCAGGCCGGTGCGGCCAAGCGCGATCGGGTCTAGCCTGGACTTCGCTGGCAGGAGCTGTCCTGGAAGGATCCATCCCTGCCACAACCGCATGACCGTCCATAGCGCCTCGACCCGGATGTGATCGAGGGTTTCTCGGACGGTGTTGGACATCCGGCGTGCGGTCACTGTCAGGCCACCTAAGCCGTCTGGTGCGCGCCAAGTCCGAGCAGTGCCCGACGGCGCAGCCAGAGCGACGGGCGGTAGCGCGGGTCCTCGGTCGCCTCGTGTATCGCGGACAGGATCTCGTAGGTCCGCTTGACCCCCATCTCCTCGGCAATCTCCAGCGGCCCGAGCGGGTAGTTCAGGCCCAATTTCATCGCCGTGTCGATATCGGACGGGGTGGCGAGCGCGATCTGCGCCATCTCGCAGCCGAGATTGGCGATCATGGCGCGCATACGCTGCAGGATGAAACCGGGGCTGTCCTGGATCACGGTCGGCGCGATGCCTGCCTTGGCGAAGGCCGCCGCCACCGCGTCGCGGTGGACCGGATCGGCCGCCGGCGCGGTCATGAGCGTGATCCGCTTGGAGGTGTCGCCCGTTGTGTCGATCGCCACCAGCCGTGTGTGGTCTATGCCGGCACGCGCGGCGAACCCGGTCGCATCCTCGCCGTAGAGGGCAGCGATGATCGGCATGGATCCGTCGTCGATGCGGGCGCTGAGCCCGGCCCGCTCCAGCAGCTCAGCCAGCGCCTCGTCATTGTCGGTGGCGACGGCGACGGCGGTCGCGGGTGCCGCGTCGGTCACGTGATCCGGGCTCGGCGGATCGATTACCTGCCCCTTGTCGTCGTAGCGGAAATGGCCCTGGCCGGTTTTGCGGCCAAACCGCCCCGCCTCGGCCAGCGCGCGGTGCAGCGGCGTGGTGCGCAAGCGCGGGTCATTCAGGAACTGCTCGAACACGATCATCGACACCGGGTAGTTCACGTCGATCCCGGTCAGGTCCATGAGCTGGAACGGCCCCATGCGGAAATGCCCGCAGTCGCGCATGACCGCGTCCACCTGGGCCGGGGTCGCCACCGCTTCGTGGTCGAGATGCAGACCTTCGGTGGTAAAGGCGCGGCCGCCGAGATTGACCAGGAAGCCGGGACTGTCCTTGACCACCACCGGCGTGCGCCCGAAACGCTCGCCGACCGTGACCAGCGTCTCGATCACCGCATCATCGGTCGCCGGCCCCTGTATGACCTCGACAAGGCGCATCAGCGGCACCGGGTTGAAGAAGTGCAGACCGGCGATCCGGCCTGGATTCTTGCACACCCGCGCGATGGAACCGATCGGCAGCGATGAGGTGTTCGAGGCGATGATCGCATCCTCGGCCACCACGCCCTCGATGGCGGTGAACAGGGAGCGCTTGACCTCGATATCCTCGAACACGGCTTCCACGACCACACCGCAGGGGGCGAGATCCTCGACGCCGCCGGCGACGACCAGCTTGGCCTTCATCGCGCCAGCGGCATCGGCCTCCAGCGTTCCCTTCTCCACCAGGCGGTCGAGCCGGGCGACGACCTTCTCCGCACCGGCCGCCGCACTGCCGTCCATGGCATCATAGGCGACAACCTTCATGCCGCCCTGCAGCGCCACCTGGATGATGCCCTGCCCCATGGCGCCACAGCCGACGACGCCGATGACGAGGTCGGGTGAGGTTGCATCCGGCATGGATCAGACCCTCTCGATGATGACGGCCATGCCCTGGCCGACGCCGACGCACATGGTGCACAGGGCGTAGCGGCCGCCGGTCTCCGCCAGCGTCTCGGTCGCGGTCTGGATCAGTCGGGTGCCGCTGGCGCCCAGCGGATGGCCGAGCGCGATGGCGCCGCCGTTCACGTTGACCCGGGGATCGTCGTCCTGCAGACCGAGCTCGCGCATGCTGGCGAGCACCTGGCTGGCAAAGGCCTCGTTGAATTCCATCACGTCCATGTCGTCGATCGACAGGCCGGCAATGCGCAGCGCCTTCTGCGACGCGGGCGCCGGGCCGATGCCCATGATCCGCGGCTCCACGCCGGCGGCGGCCGCCGCGACGATGCGCGCGCGCGGGGTGAGGCCGTGCTTCTTGGCGGCGGCTTCGCTGGCGACCAGCATGGCGGCCGATCCGTCGTTCACGCCGCTGGCATTGCCGGCGGTCACCGACCCGCCTTCCTTGCGGAACGGCGTGCCGAGCTTGGCCAGCTTCTCCAACGTCGTATCCGGGCGCGGATGCTCGTCGGTATCGACGACCGTCACCTCGCCCTTGCGGCCCTTGATCTCGACCGGGACGATCTCCTTGGCCAGACGGCCCCGGGCGATCGCCTCACCGGCTTTGCGCTGGGAGTTATAGGCGAACAGGTCCTGGTCCTCGCGCCGGATCTGATACTTCTCGGCCACGTTCTCGCCGGTCTCCGGCATGCTGTCGGTGCCGAAGTGCTTTTCCATCTCCGGATTGACGAAACGCCAGCCGATCGTGGTGTCGTATACCTCCGCCGACCGGGCGAAGGCAGTTCCGGCCTTGGCCATGACAAAAGGCGCGCGGGTCATGCTCTCCACCCCGCCGGCGATGATGAAGTCGCCTTCGCCGGTCTTGATCTGACGGGCGCCGTCGGCGACCGCCATCATGCCCGACGCGCAGAGCCGGTTGACGGTCACACCGGGCACGTTCGCCGGAATGCCGGCCAGCAGCAGCGCCATGCGGGCGATGTTGCGGTTGTCCTCACCGGCCTGATTGACGCAGCCATAGAACACCTCGTCCACGGCTTCCCAGTCGGCCGACGGATTGCGCTCGATGAGCGCCTTCATCGGAACCGTCGCCAGATCGTCGGTGCGCACCTGGGCAAGCGCGCCGCCGTAGCGCCCGATCGGGGTGCGGACGGCATCACAGATGAAGGCCTCGGTCATGGTTTCCTCCGGGAACGGGTCGTTTGTTCGCACTTGATGTGCCATGCAGGTCGGGGACGGTCAATCGACCGCGATGTCATGCGGTGATGACAATCTTGCCGAAATGTCCCGCCGCCTCCATCGCGCGATAGGCCGATTTCGCATCGTCGAAGGCAAAGGTCGTGTCGATCACCGGCTCCAGCTTGTGCAGCGAGATCGCCGCGTTCATGTCGGTGAACATCTTGTACGAACCGACATAGATCCCCTGCACCGCCAGCGACTTGCGCATGATCAGCGTCGGGTTGATCTCGCCGCCGGTCAGCACGCCGATCAGACCGATGGTACCGCCGACGCGGGTCGCCGCGATCGAGCGTGTCAGGGTGCCCGCACCACCGACCTCCACCGTCACGTCGGCGCCCACGCCGCCGGTCAGGTCGCTCACCGCATCCTGCCAGTCCGGGGTCCGGCGGTAGTTGACCGTCTCGTCGGCACCCAGAGCCTTGGCCCGTTCCAGCTTCTCGTCGCTTGACGAGGTCAGGATAACCCTGGCACCCATGAGCTTGGCAAATTGCAGGGCGAAGATGGACACGCCCCCCGTGCCGAGCAGCAGTACCGTATCGCCGGCCTTCACCTTGCCGACCTCGACCAGCGCATGCCAGGCGGTCAGCGCCGCACAGGGCAGCGTGGCGGCCTGCTCCAGAGTGAAATGGTCGGGCACCGGGATAACGCCGCCGGCTTTCAGCACCACCTCCTCGGCCAAGACGCCGTCCAACGCGCCGCCGAGCGCGCTGTTCATCGCATCGACCGAACACGGCCCCGCCGGCCAGTCCTGGAAGAAGCACGACGCCACCCGGTCGCCTACCTTCAGACCCGTCACGCCCGACCCGACGGCGGTGATCGTGCCGGCGCCGTCGGAGTTGGGAACGCGCGGATAGGGCAGGTTCCGGGCCTTCGGGTCCTTCACCGTCATCAGGTCCCGGAAGTTCACCGACGAGGCGGCGATCTTCACCCGCACCTCTCCCGGTCCCGGTTCGGGCGTAGCCACATCGGCGAGGGTAAGCGCGTCGATGCCGCCGTCGGAGACGATCTGCCAGGCTTTCATCATGGGTGTCCTTTGGTCAGCTATTGGATGCCGAAAATGGCGCGCGCCTCGTCCGGGGTCGCGACCTTGGAGCCGAGGGCCTCGACGATGGTCACCGCCCGCTCGACGAGCGCGGCATTGGACGGGGCGAGCACACCACGGTCGATGTAAAGATTGTCCTCCAGCCCGACCCGCACGTGGCCGCCGAGGATCACAGCCTGGGCGGCCATCGGGAACTGCATGCGGCTGATGCCGAAGCCGGACCAGATCGCGCCCTCGGGCAGCAGGCCCGCCATGTAGGTCATGGTCTCCGCCGTTGCCGGCGCGCCCCAGGGAATGCCGAGACAGAGCTGGAACATCGGCGGCGCGTCGACCAGCCCCTCCTTCACGAGTTGGGCCGCCAGACGGGCGTGGCCGGCCTCGAACACTTCCAACTCCGGCTTGACCCCGCTGTCACGGATCCGCGCCGCCATCTCCCGCAGATGGGCCGGCGTGTTCATGAACACATGCTCGCCGAAATTCATCGTCGCGACGTCGAGCGTGCAGACTTCCGGGCGCAACTCGTCGATATGGTCGACCCGTTCCTGCGGTGTCTTCAGCGTGGTGCCGGGGGCCGGGACCATCGGGTCCTGGGTTCCGGGGATGTAGCGCGCACCGGGGCCCGTGGTCAGGTTCAGCACGAGCTTGGAGCCGGCGTCGCGGATGCGGGCCACCGTCTCGCGGTACAGGGCCGGGTCCATCGACGCCTTGCCCGTGGCCGGGTCGCGGACATGGATATGGGCGATCGCCGCCCCCGCCCGCTCGGCCTCCAGGGCCGAGGTGGCGATCTGCTCCGGTGTGACCGGAACGGCCGGGTTCTTGTCGGCGGTATCGAACCCACCGGTCAACGCACAGGTGATGACGGTCTTCTCGTTCACAACTTCCTCCCGAGCCGGCGCCTCTTGGACGGGGCGCTTGTGTAGCAAGTCTCAATCGGCATACTCCCCCGAGTAGGAGTTGGGAGACAACCCGACCCTAATCGAATCTAAAAAGAACAGACGGAGGAAACGATGGAGATGACACTGCGCACCCGCGCGGTCGCCGCGATCGCTGGCGCTGCCGCCCTCACCTTTGCCGGCGCTGCCGCCGCCGATACGAAACTGCCCAGCACTCTGACCTGGACCGCGTACGATACCGGTTCCTCCGGTCACGCCCAGTCGGTCGCGATCGGCAAGGCATTCAAGGAAAAGTACGACGTCAACCTGCGCGTCCTGCCGGGCAAGAACGACGTTTCGCGCCTGCGCCCGCTGCAGGTCGGCAAGGTCGACGCGGTCGCCAACGGCGTCGGCACCTATTTCGCCCAGGAAGCCGTCTTCGGCTTCGACAAGCCGGACTGGGGTCCGCAGCCGCTGCGTCTGCTCATGTCGTCCAAGGGCAAGGCCGGCCTGATGGTCGGCGTCGCCGAGGATACGGGCGTCAAGGAGTACAAGGATCTCAAAGGCAAGCGGGTCGCCTGGGTCAAGAGCGCCCCCGCCCTGAACCACAACGTCACCGCGATCCTGGCCTTCGCCGGGTTGACCTGGGACGACGTGACCAAGGTCGAGTTCGCCGGCTTCGGCGCGTCGTGGGAAGGCATGACCAACGATCAGGTCGACGCCGCCTTCGCGATCACGGTCTCAGGCTCGACCAAGGCCGTTGCATCCAGCCCGCGCGGTCTGATCTGGCCGGCTCTGCCGTTCGACGATGCCGAGGGCTGGAAGCGGATGATGGCGGTCGCCCCGTATTACACCAAGAACAGGGTCTCGGCCGGCACCAACATCCCCAAGGACGGAATCGACGGACAGGCCTATCCCTACCCGATCTTGACCGTCCGCTCGGACATGACCGCCGAGCTGGCGCAGTCGATCACCGAGGCCATGCTCGACAGCTTCGATCTGTACAAGGACGGCGCGCCGGGCGCCGCCGGGTGGGCGCTGGCCAATCAGACCTTCGAATGGGCCGTGCCGTATCACGATGGCGCCATTGCAGCGTTCAAGGGCGCGGGTGTGTGGACCGACGCGATGCAGGCGCATAACGACACGCTGGTCGCCCGCCAGAAGGTCCTCATCGACACCTGGGCCGCCTACAGCAAGGACGCGCCGTCCGACGAGGACGCCTTCGTCGAAGGCTGGAGCAAGGCTCGCGTCGCCGCGCTCGAGGCCGCCGGATTCGATCCGGTGATCCACTGATCTAGGGCGCAACTCGCAGAGAAAGGCTCGCAGATGAGCGAGCCCATCGCTGACAGTCCCGCGACGGACAACGCGGTGACGGAGATCATCCGTCACCGCGTTCTCGCGCCCGGCTGGACCGCCCTGATCATGACCATGACCGGCGCGGCGATCCTGCTGTCGATCTACCAGCTGTTCAACATCGGCTCGATGGTCGGCTGGGTGATCCTCGATCTGTCCTATCTGGACCTGATGGTGGCCCTGTTGCTGCCGATCGTGTTCCTGGTCTTCCCGATGCGCGCCGCCGACAAGGATCGCCGGTCGCCACCGATCTACGATCTTGCGCTGTTCGTCGGCACCTTCGTGCTCGGCTGCTATCTCGCCTGGATCGCCGTGCCCGCGGTGGAAGGCGGCTGGGAATACTTCGCCCCGGCTTCCGCCCGCATCCTCGGCTTCGTGCTCTGGGCAATCATGGTCGAGGCGGTGCGCCGCACCGGCGGCCTGGCGCTCACGATCATCGTCCTGATTTTCTCGTTCTATCCGCCTTTCGCGGAGTCGATGCCGGGCCCGCTCCAGGGAGCCCAGCAGTCGCTCTGGGAGGTCAGCCAGTATTACCTGTTCTCCTCGGAGGCGATCTTCGGCATTCCGATGCGCGCCTTCGGCAAGCTGGTGATCGGCTTCGTGATCTTCGGCGTGGCACTGCAGCATACCGGTGCCGGGCGTTTCTTCATCGACCTTGCCTTCGCCCTGCTCGGCGACGTGCGCGGCGGTGGCGCCAAGGTCGCGATCTTCTCCTCCGGCCTGCTCGGTTCGATGAGCGGCTCGGTCATCACCAATGTGCTGACCACGGGCCGGCTGACCATTCCGGCCATGCGGCGCACCGGCTTCGGCAAGGAGACCGCCGCCGCGGTCGAGGCCTGCGCGTCGACGGGCGGCGTGCTGATGCCGCCGGTGATGGGGGCGACCGCCTTCGTCATGGCATCGTTCCTGAACGTGCCTTACATCGAGATCGCTGTCGCCGCGGTGATCCCGTCGCTGCTCTACTATCTCGGCCTGTTCCTGCAGATCGACGCCTA
>JARGOG010000010.1:0-52440 GCA_029212785.1 Thalassobaculaceae bacterium | reverse complement strand
CGGTGATCCCGTCGCTGCTCTACTATCTCGGCCTGTTCCTGCAGATCGACGCCTACGCGGCCCGCAAGAACCTGAAGGGTCTGCCGCGCGAGGAACTGCCGAAGCTCGGCGACGTGTTCCGCCAGGGCTGGCATTACCTGTTCGCGCTCGGCCTGCTGATCTACCTGCTGCTCTACCTGAAGCAGGAGGCGCTGGCGCCGTACTACGCGACGGCGGTGCTGCTGATCACCAACCAGATCTTCGGCAAGCGGCTCGGCTGGGCCGACCTGAAGCACTTCCTGTACGAGACCGGACAGGTGCTGGCCGAGCTGGTCGCCATCCTGGGCGCCATCGGGCTGATCATCGGCGCCCTGTCGGTGACCGGGCTGGTCGGCTCGATCGCCACCGACCTGGTGCTGCTGGCCGGCGGCAACGTCTACGCCTTGCTGTTGATGGGCGCGGCGACCAGCTTCATCCTCGGCATGGGGATGACGGTCACGGCGGCCTATGTGTTCCTGGCCATCGTGCTGGCGCCGTCGCTGGTCAACTCCGGCCTCGACCCGATGGCGGTGCACATGTTCATCCTGTACTGGGGCATGCTGTCCTACATCACCCCGCCGGTGGCGCTCGGTGCCTTCGCGGCGGCGACGATCTCCGGGGCGACGCCGATGCAGGCCGGATTCTCCGCCATGCGGCTCGGCTCGATCATTTACTTCATCCCGTTCTTCTTCGTGCTGGAGCCGGCCCTGATCCTCAACGGCGCGCCGGTGCAGATCATCGTCGTCCTGGCCAGCGCGCTAGCAGGCGTGCTGCTGATCGCCTCGTCGACCCAGGGATACCTGATCGGCTATGGCACCTTCGGAGAGGGCGCGTGGTCGACGCTGGTCCGCACGGTCGTCTTCATCGGCGGTGTGCTGTTCGCCTTCCCCGGCAGCGAGGATATGGGCGTCAGCCACTGGGATGCGGTGATCGCCGGCGCGGTCATGGTGGCGATCGGTCTCGGAACCGGTCTCGTCACCCGCCGGGCCGCCCCGGGTTGATCCGCAACTGAAAAGGGGAGGCCGGAGCCTCCCCTTTCTAAGTTCATGTCGGTCGTCAGTCCGATTTCGGTTCGCTCATCAGCCCCCTGACGATGGCGTAGCACGCCAGCAGCAGGACGATGGTGAACGGGAAGCCGGTCGACACTGCCATCGCCTGCAGGGCGCCGAGACCGCCGCCAAGCAGCAGGGCGATCGCCACCAGCCCCTCGAAGCAGGCCCAGAACACACGCTGAGACGCCGGGGCATTGGTCTTGCCGCCGGCGGTGATCGTGTCGATCACCAGCGAGCCCGAGTCCGACGATGTGACGAAGAACACGATCACCAGCACAATGCCGATGAAGGACGTGATCTGCGCCAGCGGCATCTGCTCAAGCATGACGAACAGCTTCAACGGCAAACCGGCATCGGAGATCGCCGACACGCCGGACTCGACGAAGCTGATCGCCGTCCCGCCAAACGCCGTCATCCAGAGCACGGAGACCAGCGACGGGATCAGCAGGACGCAGACGATGAACTCCCGCACCGTTCGGCCGCGCGAGACGCGGGCGATGAACATGCCCACGAACGGCGACCAGGAGATCCACCAGGCCCAGTAGAACGAGGTCCAACCCTGGCTGAAATTTGCGTCGGTCCGTCCGATCGGGTTCGACAGCGCCGGCAGATACTCCAGATAGGCCACCAGGTTCGAGAAGAACCCGGTGAGGATCGCCATGGTCGGACCGACGATGATCACGAACATCAGCAGCAGGAATGCCAGGATCATGTTGATCTCGGACAGCCGCTTCACCCCGGCGTCCAGCCCCGCCAGCACCGACAGAAGCGCCAGGCCTGTGATGCCGCAGATCAGGATGACCTGGGACACCTCCGAAACCGGGATGCCGAACAGGAACTCCAGCCCGGCATTCGCCTGGGACGCGCCGAGACCGAGCGACGTGGCCAGACCGAACAGGGTCGCGAACACGGCCAGGATGTCGATGACATGGCCGGTCCAACCCCAAACGGCATCGCCGAAGATCGGGTGGAACGCACTGCGGATCGTCAGCGGCAATCCCTTGTTGTAGGAGAACAGCGCCAGCGCCAGACCGACGATGGCGTAGATCGCCCACGGGTGCAGGCCCCAATGGAAGATCGTCGCCGCCATGCCGAGCGCCTTCGCCGCCTCCGCATCGCCGGCCGCTCCAGCAAGCGGAGCCCAACTGTCGGGCGACCCGGCGCCCTCAGCGAGCGACGAGTTGAAGTGCGAGATCGGCTCGGAAACGCCGTAGAACATCAACCCGATGCCCATACCGGCGGCGAACAGCATGGCAAACCAGCCGCTGTAGGAATAGTCAGGTTTGGCGTCCCGCCCGCCGAGCCGGACCTTGCCGAGCGGCGTGACGACCAGAACGACGCACAGGATCACGAAGACATTGGCCGCCCCGATGAAGAACCAGTCGAAGGTCGAGGTCAGCGCGACTCGCAGGGCATTGAAGGCCTCGGCCGCCTGCTCCTGCAGGGCCAGCGTCAGAAAGACGAAGGCGACGATCACCAATCCGGAGATGACGAAGACCGGGTTGTGGATGTCGAGGCCGAACGGCCCGACATTCGTCCGAATGTTGTCCTGACCGATTTCATACTCGGTCTCGATAAGGTCGGTCGGCCCGTCGGGCGGCTTTACGGCGTGGTCGGTCATGGTACTCCCTCTCGCTTTCGGTGTTGCGGCGCGCCGCACGGCGACAGGGTCGCCGGCGAGGCCCTCTCCGAACCCGTTTCGGGCCGGACGGCTCCGGTAGGGACGGGAAATCGACGGTATCGGGGCGGCCGTCGCGCGCCCGTCGAACGCCGTCTCCTGCTTGCCCCCCACATGCGCCGGTTGTCCCGGCTGTTTCGCGGACCGCGCATCACGGACCCGCAAGATGTGACGCTAGCGTAACCCACATCATCCTTTGGTCACAAACCGACACGGCCCAAATGAATTGTCCCAGAGCCGACCATTGTCGCCTCGCGGGGTTTCAAAGTCCGGCCCCTGCGCGGTCGTAGCTTTTATGCAACGGCCCACGAACCGCCGCTTCGCCACGGCACTCGGACTCGATAGAAGGCCGCGCATCGGGGGCCCCAGGCTTGGATGCCGAGGCGAATCCGACAACAGTCAACTTCTAGTATCAGCACCTGGATTCATCGGCAGATCTGGTGGCCTCTTTGGGCCGCCCACTCCACCGGATCGCACGCTCTGTGAGGGCTGCCCGGCCGCGCACGAGGCGATCCCGGCGGCCCACGCTCGTGGAACATGTTGCCGAGATACACCGATATGTGGCCGAGGCCGTGACCGATCGGCAACAGGCGGGTCCGCCGCCGGGCTTCAGCGCGCGGCGGCGTGTGCCTTCAGCATGTTCCGGGCGATCACGATCTGCTGGATCTGCGAGGTGCCCTCGTAGATCCGGAACAGGCGGACGTCGCGATAGAACCGCTCGACCGCGTATTCGTTGATGTAGCCGGCCCCGCCATGGATCTGCACCGCCCGGTCCGCCACCCGGCCGACCATCTCCGAGGCGTAGTATTTGGCGCAGGCCGCGACCATGGCGGTGTTCTCGCCGGCGTCGAACTTGGCGGCAGCGTCCTTGACCATCGCCTCGGCCGCATAGGCCTCGGTCTTGCTGTCGGCCAACATCGCCTGGATCAGTTGGAAGTCGCTGAGGGGAGAGCCGAACTGCTTGCGCTCGGTGGCATAGTCCAGACACTCAGTGATCAGCCGGTCGGCCATGCCGATGCAGATCGACGACAGATGCAGGCGACCGCGGTCCAGCACCTTCATCGCGGTCTTGAAGCCCCGGCCCTCGACGCCGCCGATGATGGCGTCGCCCGGCACCTTCACGTCCTCGAAGATCACGTCGGCGACGTGGGTGCCCTGCTGGCCCATCTTCTTGTACGGCTTGCCGGTCGAAATGCCCGACGATTTGGCATCAACCAGAAAGGCGGAGATGCCGCCGGCCCCCTTGTTGTCCGGGTCGGTCCGCGCCATCACCGTGAACACGCCGGCGCGGGTCGAGTTGGTGATGAAGCGCTTGGTGCCGTTCAGGACGTAACCGTTGCCGTCCTTACGCGCCGAGGTCCGCACCGAGGCGGCGTCGGAGCCGCTATCCGGCTCGGTCAGGCAGAACGACCCGACCAGCTCGCCGCTGGCCAGCTTCGGCAGATAATCGCGCTTCTGCTGCTCGGTGCCGTCGATGACGATCGCCTGGCTGCCGATACCGACATTGGTGCCGATCAGCGACCGGAAGCAGGGAGCGGTGTGACCGAGCTCGTTGCCGATCACTACTTCGTCCGACATGGAGAGACCGAGCCCGCCGTATTCCTCCGGAATGGAAAGGCCATAGAGCCCCATCTCCGCCATCTCCTGGGAGACTTCCTCGGGAATCGCGTCCTCCCGGCTGACCTGCTCCTCGAGCGGGATCAGGCGCTCGGTCACGTAGCGGCGGACGGTATCGACGAACTGGTTCAAGGTCTCCTGGTCGAGCGCCATCGCTTCCTCCTGGTATCGCCATGCCTGCGCGGCACGCTTGCTTTTCCGCGCCAGACTATAGGTTCCGCGTGGGCGGTCGTCCACGCACCTTGCCCCGCATCTATGCAGGGGCTACACCGCTTGAAACAGTTCGAAATGAGGAAGCATCCGACCATGCGCGATCTGCATCTGCCCGGCCGTTCTCCGGTGTACGCACCCAACGCCGCCATCGCCACCTCGCACCCGCTGGCGAGCCAGGTCGGCCTCGACGTTCTGAAATCCGGCGGCACCGCCATCGACGCTGCGGTCGCGGCCTGCGCGGTGCTCTGTGTGGTCGAGCCGCACATGACCGGCATCGGCGGCGACTGTTTCGCCCTGATCGCGCCGAAGGGCAGTGGCGAGATCGTCGCCATGAACGGCTCCGGCCGCGCGCCGGCGAAGGCTGAGCTTGGCTGGTTCCTCGGCAACGGGATCACCGAGCTTGGGGCCTCCGGCGATCCGCATACGGTCACTGTGCCGGGCGCCGTCGGCGCCTGGGCGGCGCTGCTGGAGCGGTTCGGAACCAAGACGCTCGGCGAGTTGCTGCAACCGGCGATCAAATACGCCGAAGAGGGCTTTCCGATCAGCTCGCGTGTCGGCAGCGACTGGGCCGATGCGGTCGAGAAGCTGTCGAAGAACCCGGCCGCCAAGGCCGCCATGCTGCCGAACGGTGCAGCACCGGCGATCGGCACCCGCCACAGCCAGCCGAAGCTCGCCGCCACTTTCCGGATCCTCGCCGAAAAGGGCCGCGACGGCTTCTACACCGGTGCCGTTGCCGAAGACATGGTCGCCAGCCTGAACAAGCTCGGCGGCCTGCACAGTCTTGAGGATTTCGCCAACGCCACGCCTGAATGGGTCGACCCGATCAAGGGCAAGTTCGCCGGCCACGAGGTCTTCGAATGCCCGCCGAACGGCCAGGGTGTGTGCGCGCTGATGATCCTCGGCATCCTCGACCGCCACGACGTCGCCAGCCTGAGCCAGGCCGACCGGGTCCATCTGATCGCCGAGGCGACCAAGCTCGCTTACGCGCAGCGCGACCGCTACGTCGCCGATCCGCGCCAGGTCGACGTGCCGGTCGACTGGCTGCTGTCGGATGCCCATCTCGATGCTTTGAACGCGATGATCGACCCGGCCAAGGCCGGCGCCTTCGAGCCGAGCGACTTCCCGATGCACAAGGACACGATCTATCTCTCCTGCGTCGACAAGGACGGCACCGCAATCAGCTTCATCAACTCGATCTTCTCGGATTTCGGAAGCTGCATCATGAGCGAGAAAACCGGCGTCATGCTGCACAACCGCGGCAAGTCGTTCCATCTCGTGGAAGGCCATCCGAACGCCATCGCGCCGAACAAGCGACCGATGCACACCATCATCCCCGGCATGCTGGTGAAGGACGGCCGCGCCGTCGCGCCGTTCGGCGTCATGGGCGGCCAGTACCAGTCGACCGGCCACGCCACCTTCCTGTCCAACCTGCTGATGCGCGGCATGGACCCGCAGGAGGCGCTGGACGACAGCCGCAGCTTCGCCACCGAGGGCACGCTGCAGGTCGAGAGCACTTTCGCGCCGGAAACCTACAAGGCACTGGAAGCCAAGGGCCACAGCCTGACCCGCATGCCGAAGCCGATCGGCGGTGGCCAGGCGGTTCTCATTGACGAAAAGAACGGTGTGCTCGTCGCCGGCTCCGATCCTCGCAAGGACGGCTGCGCGCTCGGGTACTGATCCTTCAAGGTCCCCTTCCGTTCCGTCTTGCCGGCCTCGCGCCGGAACCCGGAACGAGGGCAGCCGAGGCGTCAAAGACAAATATCTGAAGATCCAGCCCACCCAGGGCTGGATCCCGGCGCAGGGCCGGGAAGCCGAACACAGAGGGGGAGCCTGCCATGGCCCATAAGATCGCGATCATCGGCCTCGGCATCATGGGCCGGCGGCTGCTCGGCCGCATTCTGGAGCATCCGGCGTTCGAGCCGGTGGCCCTGTGGGACCCGTCCGAGGCCGCCTGCCGGAAGGCCGCCGAGGAGGCGCCGGGCGTGCCGATCGTCGACAATGCGGAGGCCGCCATCGCCGCCGCCGACGTGGTCTACCTCGCCTGCCCGCCGGTGCCGCGCAAGGCCTATGCGCTTGAGGCGGCGGCCGCCGGCAAAGCGGTGTTCCTGGAGAAGCCGCTCGGCGTCGATATCGCGGAGAGCCGCGATCTGATCGAGAAGCTGAAGGCGTCCGGCGTGCCCGCCGCCGTCAACTTCACCCAGGCCGCCGGCAAGGCGCTCGCCACCGTGCAGGAAGCCGTCGCCTCGGGTGTGGCCGGTACGATCAGCAACATCAACATCATCGTCACCTACCCGGCCTGGCCGCGGGCTTGGCAGGTTGATGCCGACTGGCTGCGCTTCAAGGACGAGGGCGGCTACACCCGCGAGGTGATCTCCCACTTCGTGTTCTTCTCCGAGCGCATCCTCGGGCGCACCAAACTGGTCTGGGCGAAGCCGTCCTATCCGGCCGATCCGACCCTGTGCGAGACCCAGGTACTGGCCCGGCTGGAGAACGAGGCCGGCGTGCCGGTGTCGATCCTCGGCTCGGTCGGCGGCGTGCAGCCGGACCGCCAGGAGGTCTACCTGAATTTCGAGAAGACCGGGTTCCTGGTGGCCGAGTTCTACCGGCTGTTCCAGTCCGATGGCGGCCCGTGGAAGGAGATCCTCGATCCGCCGGCGGACCCGCGCAAGATCAGCCTCGGTGCCCAGCTCGACGCGCTCGACGACCTGCTGTCCGGCCGCCCTTCCAGACTCGCGACCCTCGACGACGCGTTCAGCGTGCAGCAGAAGATCGAGGGGATGCTGGCGGGGACGTGAACGCCCTCCCTGCCGTAGCGCGTGCTGTCGGCTGAGTCACGGCTCCTTATCCCGCCAGCCGGTCCGGCATGACGAACCCGGCCCGCGCACGGTCCCCCGCCAGACGCTCGTCGCTGTAGTAGCGGCCGAGGGCAGCCTTCACCCCCGCCATCACGTCCGGGTTACGCGCCTGGAACCCCTCCCAACTATCGCCTTCGGGCCCGTCGGCAATGCGCTCGTTGATCACCATGAGGAACGCGTAGGTGATGGTCTCGTGGTAGAGGCCCGGCTTGCCCACATGACCGGCGAACGCCCGCAGGCTTTCCGCATACCGCCTCATCGCGTCCGGCAACGGCAGGCGCCGCAGATAGATCCAGGCGAGCCGCACATGGCCCGTGTGGCGAAACTCGGCGGGCGGCAGGCTCAGCCCCTCGAAGGCGGCCGCGAACTCCTCATCGGTCATCCCCGCTCTCCTTGAGCTTGTGGCTATCGGCAGCTTTCAGATCCAGGCCGTAGACCTCGCGCAGTTGAGCCGCGCGCTTCAGGGTTTCTTCGCCGAACGGCTGCTTGCCCTCGAAGGCGTGCAGCATCACGCCCTCGATCAGATCGCCGAGGCTGATATCATGCAGTTCGGCCACGCCTTTCATCACCTTGAGCAGCCGCCGCTCCAGCCGGACGCCGGTCTGCACGCGATCCACGGTCATACGGTCCGGCATGGCTTGCTCATTTATTTGTTACCGTGGTACATTTATAACATCTAAAATGAACTATCAAGAGCGGAGCTCCGCCCCATCAGGCGGGATCGACCGGTCGCCAGCCATAGAGGACGGCGCGGTCCGCCATTGAGAGCGCGAAGAAATTCCCACCATCGGCGCCCGGCTGATCCAGACTTCGGGAGATCGGTTGGCCGAGGTAATGCGCCAGCGCCAGCGCCCCGACGGCACCGTGACTGACCACGGCGACGTCGCCTTCAACTTGCCCCATAACCGCCTCCAGCGCCGAGACGATCCGGGCCTGCTCGTCCACCGCCCGGGCCCAGCCGCGCGCGCTTTGCTCCGGAGCGGCGAAGAAGGCATCCGCTGTCGCCTGGAACGCCTCCGGCGGCAGATAGCCGGTCGCCGAGCGGTCGTTCTCGCCGAGATCGTCTCGGACAACGGGCGCGCGGCCGGTAATCCCGGCGAGCACCGCCGCTCCGTCCCGCGCCTTCCGTTCCGGGCTGCAGTAGAGGCCGGAAAGGCGCCAGATCCAGGGCGCCGAGGCGAGTGCCGCCATGCGTGTCCGTCCGCGCGATGACAATGGCCAGTCGATGATCGCCACCGTCGGGTCGATCACCACATCTGCGTGGGTGATGAAGTAGAGGACCGGTCCGCCGCTCACCCGCGTGCGCTCACTCCGCCGCGGCCGCCGCGGGGGAGACCGAGATCGCGCCCACGCGGCTCGACGCCGCCACAGCCTCGTCGACCAGGCGGTCCATGATCGCCTCCACCGGCTCGGTCCGATCGGCGAAGACGCAGGCCTGGCCCATGGAGAGGATGCCCTTCTCCGGATCGCCCTCGGCATAGGCTTCCTTTTGCATCTTCCCCATCACATAGGGCCGGTAGGCGTCGAAATCGGTGACGCACTGCCTTTCCAACTCCGAGATGGCGCGGGTCGTCGCGTTGTCGATGCCGCGGAAAGTGTTCCGCAGGGAGGCCAGCACCAGGGCGGTGTCGGTCTCCTGGGCGTCGATCACCCGTTGCTTGATGGCATCGTGGCTCCAGATCTCGTCCGCCACCAGGAAGCGGGTGCCGATCAGCGCCGCGTCGGCGCCCATGGCCAGCACCGCGGCGACCTGGGCACCGGTGCCGATGCCGCCACCGATCAGCACCGGCTTGTCGATGCGCTGCACCGCCAGCGGCGCCTGGACGATCGAGCCGACCAGGTTGAGACCCGGATGGCCGCCGCACTCCGCACCCACCACGGCGATGGCATCGACCGGCAGCTTGGCGGCGGCGGAGACCGCGTGCTTGACCGTGGCGACCTTGTGGAACACCACGCCGCCCGCTTCCTTGATGCGCTCGACGAAATCGACCGGCGGCAGACCCGCCGTCTCGAAATGGCGCACCCCCTTGTCCAGCGCGACCTCGAGTTGCGCCGGCAGGTCCTTGTTATGCTCGGTGTGGACCGACATGTAGAGGTTAACGCCGAACGGCTTGCCGCCGGTCAGTTCGCGCGCCTTGTCCAGTTCGGCCTCGAATTCGCCGGGACCGGGGAAGGTCTTGGCGGTGATGTAGCCCATGCCGCCGGCATTCACGATGGCGGCAACGTAGCGGGCATCGGCCAGCCACATCAGGCCGCCGGCGACGATCGGGTGATCGATGCCGAACAGCTCGGTGATCCGGGTCTTGAAGCGCTGCGGTCGCATGCCTGCACTCCCTGGTTCGGCCTCTTCGGCGAGGCGCTGTCAGCGGGGCACGATCAGCGCATCAAGCGCCACGCATCCTTCCCCTTTTGGTAGCACCCGGACCGGGTTCAGGTCGACGCTTTCGATCCGGTCGCCCTCGGAGGCGGCGAAGACCGACACCGTGGCCAGCAGCTCGGCAAGCGCATCGACATCGGCCGGAGGCGCGCCGCGCACCCCGCCATAGATCTTGGCCCCCTTCAGTTCGGCGATCATGCGCTTCGCCTCCTCGACTCCGAAGGGGGCGAGGCGGAACGACACGTCTTCCAGCACCTCGACGAGAATCCCGCCGAGCCCGACCATCACCACCGGGCCGAAGGTCGGGTCGTTCTGCACGCCGATCACCGTCTCGACCCCGTCCGGAGCCATGGCGGCGACCAGTACGCCGTCAACCTTCGCCTCCGGGGCGGCACCGGCGACTCGGGTCACCAGACCGTCATAGGCGGCCGCGGCGTTGCTCTCGGTCACGCCGACGACCACGCCGCCGACCTCGGTCTTGTGCAGGATGTCGGGCGACGCGATCTTCAGGACTGCCTTGCCGCCGAGCGCCTTCACCGCCTCCACCGCCTCATGGGCGCTGGTGGCGAGCCGGCGGTCGACGAAAGGCACGCCCCAGGCCTCAAGCAGGTCCGACGCCTCATGCTCTCCCAATTGCCTGGAGGGAACCGGTGCCGCCCCCGCGGGGATCGCCGGCGGGGCCGTCTCGGCCTTGCGCGCGAAGAATCGGCCGAACCGGCTGATCACCGCCGCCGCCGCCACCGCCCGTGTCGGATCCTCGAACACGGGATACCCGCCTGATTCGTAGTGTCGCACGATCTCCGGCGGGGCGATGAGGGACAGGATGATCGACTTGTCGGGGAACCGTTCCCGCGTCTCCTGCAGGGTCTTGATCAGATCGTCGGCGATGTAGCGCGAGGCGGCGATCATCGTGAAGAACGCGACCACCACGTCGTAGCCGCCCTCGTCCAGCATCATCCGCATGTTGGTGGTGATCAGCGACAGGTCGTTGAACGCCTGGGCGGTGATGTCGACCGGGTTGCGCACGGCGGCGAAGGGCAGCAGCTCCTTCAGGGCCTTCTGCGTCTCGGCCGGCATCTCCTTGACGTCGAGGCCGTAGTCGATCGCCGCGTCGGCCATCTGCACCCCGACACCACCGGAAATGGTCATCAGGCCGATGGCGTTGCCGTTCGGGTAGGCGCCGCGGGCGCAAATATAGGCGGCGTCGATCATCTGGTCGGTGGTATCCACCCGCATCACGCCGTATTGGGCGAACAGGGCGTCGTAGACCCGGTCGGACCCGGCCAGTGCGGCGGTGTGCGAGGCCGCGGCCGCCGCGCCGATCTCCGAGCGGCCGACCTTCTGGAAGATCACCGGCTTGCCGGCGTTTGCCGCCGCTTCCAGCGCGGCGCGGATCGCATCACCGTCGCGGATTCCCTCGGCATAGGCGACGATCACCTTGGTCTCGTCATCGGCGGCGAGATAGGCGATGGCATCGGCCACATCCACATCCGCCTCGTTGCCGGTGGTGATCCAGATCCCGGTCTCCACGCCCTTCTGCCGCATCAGGTGGAAGACGTGGCTGCCATAGGCGCCGGACTGGCTGGCAATAGAGACCGGACCGGGCTTCGGCAGCAGGTGATCGACCGAGGACGAGAACGTGGCCATCCAATCGCAGCGGGCATTGAAGATGCCGAGACAGTTCGGCCCCAGCACACGGATGCCGCCCGCCCGCGCCACCGCGCGGACCCGGTCCTGCAACTTCGCGCCCTCCGCGCCCATTTCGGCGAAGCCGGAGGAGAACACCACCGCCCCCTTGCAGCCCTTCTCCGCCAGCGCCTCGATCGTATCCGCCACCATCGGTGCCGGTACGGCGACGATCGCCGCGTCGGGCGCGCCGGGCAGGGCGGCGACATCGCCATAGGCCGGCAGCCCCTGCACGGTCTCGCGTTTCGGGTTCACCGGCCAGATCGGCCCGGAGAACCCGGCGCGGATCATGTAGCCGAGTGGGCGCCCGCCGATCCGCTTGGGATCGTCGGACGCGCCGATCACGGCGATGGACTTGGGAGCAATCAGCGGCGTCAGGGTGGCGACGTCAGGTCTGTCCTGGCTCATGCTCTGTTCGCTACCTAAACCGTTGCAATGCCGTTGGCGGGCGATCCGACTGCGCCCGGCAGGTTCAACGGTGGCGCCGTCAGCAGGAAGCGGTTGCGCCCGTTCTCATGCAGCCAGTTGGCCAGTTCCGTGAGGTACCAGATCTCGCCGAGATGGACGCCCAGCTTGAACAGGCACAGCTCGTGCAGCGGCAGCATCACCTTTTTCGGACCGTTGCGCCGATCCTTGCCTGGCGCCTGCTCGACCGCGTAATTGTCGGCGATCAGCACCGAAAGGCCGCTGTCGCGCACCCAAGCCTGCAATTCCGGATCGCCGCCGTCGAGCGCCGGACAGCCGTTGTGCATCATCTCAGGATCGGGATCGCCCGCCATGTCGATGATCTTCTGGCCGAAGCCGGTGTGGAGGCAAACCATGTCGCCCTCCTCCACCACCACGCCGTCCTCGTCCATGATCCGCGACAGGGTCTTGAAATCGACGATCGTGCGCGCGTCGCCGAGATGGCGGTGCAGGTCGATCATCACGCCGCGGCCCTGGACACAGGCGCCAGCCATATTCTCGATGCCCAGCGCCTTGGCCCGCACCCCCTCGAAGCGCATCAGCGGGTCGGCCTTGTCGTTGCGGTCGGCCGCAAGCTTGTGCTCCTGCCCGCTCCAGCCGTTGTAGTAGACGACCTCCGGCACCCCGTCGCCATTGGCGTCGAACATCGAGCCGACATGGGTGAGGCTGTCCCATTGCGAGGAATACTGCAGGCAGATCAGGGCCGCGTCGTCGCAGATGACGTCGGTCAGCTCCGGGTTCTCCTGCTCCATCGCGAAATTGTAGTTGGCGAGATTGTTGCGCTCGGTCGCGAAGAGGCGCGGCGGGAACCGGCGCGGGTTCAGCACGCGCCCGCCGGGCAGATCCATCGGCAGCGCCAGACAGAACCGCTTTCCGGTCTTCACCTCCTGCACCGCCTGCACCACCCGCTCGGGGGTCAGCAGATTGAGCCGTCCCAGCTGATCGTCAGGCCCGAAATCACCCCAATTCGAGCCCTCAGGCCGGTTCACCCACCGTCCCGCCATGGTTTCCTCCATCCCGGATATGCCGTCGCTTGATCGGACGGCGTTTGATTGGTCGTGCCGCGATTGTCGCGGGTGCAACGGGGGGGCGCAAGGGCACGGAAGACTGGGTTTGAACCTTTTTTTAACTTCATTTTCATAGGATGCTTCCGTCGAGCGGATAGAGGGTCGCGTTAGTCCAATGCCTTTTGAAGAATTCGGAAATGGGTTCACGCCGCCCCCAAAGAGCCCGATCCTGGCGGAGAGCACGGAGCCGCCACCGCTGGACCTGAGGCTTATGCCCCTGGATACCGCGCTGGAGGAGACATCACCCTTCACCGACATCCTGGCCACCTGGAACCGGCCGCGCCGCGGGACGGACCTGCCGCTGTGGTCGGATTTCGACTTTATCGACTTCAAGGGGTGGCACAGCCGGATCAAGGTGTCGGTGTTTCCGGATGACGGGCCGGATCCGAAATTCCGCATCATGGGCGAGAGTTGGCGCATCGTGACGCTCGGCAATGTCGCCGGCTTCAGGTTCAGCGAGATCCGACCGCGGCTCTACCATCACCAGCTCCGCGAGCATTTCGCGGCGCTTCGTGAGCAGCGCATGATCGGCCTGACCTCCGGCTCGATCGCCGGCGTCGCCCGGGACTTCATGTCGATCGACGTTCTGGAACTTCCCTACACACTGGATCGCCAGACCGTCGGCGGTCTGATTCATTGTCTTCACATCCAGAGACAGGACCTGACGGGCGACACCTGACCGGTCTCGTCCCGCCGTCGCGGGTGCCAAGGGTGGAGCAAGCCCCTACCGCAAGTCGGCTCCGCATGATAGCGAGGCACCTCAACCCGAGGTTCCGATGTCCATCCCCGCACCGACCGTTCCCCTTCCGCCGAGCGCGGCGGCACCGACGCCGCTGCCCCAGTCTCTGGTCGCCGCCATTCTCTGCATGATCGCCGCCCAGGTGGTGTTCACGGCGATGGACACGTTGGTGAAGCTGCTTTCCGAGGGTTTCGGCACGGCGCAGATCGTGTGGGGCTTCTTCGCCGCCTTCACCCTGACCGCCACAGCGGATGCGGCCCGCAACGGATCGCTGCGCACCGCTTTGCGGACCCGGCGACCACTGCTGCACCTGCTCCGCGGCCTGCTGCTGCCGATCAACATGGCGCTGATGGTGCTGGCCCTGAACCTGTTGCCGCTCGCCACGGTGACGACGGTGGTCTGCACCTTTCCGCTGATCGTCACCGCGCTTTCGGTGCCGATCCTGGGCGAGCATGTCGGCGTTCGCCGATGGACGGCGGTGGCCGTGGGGTTCGTCGGTGTTCTGATCGTCGTGCGCCCCGGGACCGCCGTGTTCGACCCCGCCGCCTTCATCGCGCTCGGCGCCGGTGCCGTCTATGCGCTCTATCTCGTACTGACCCGCCTGTTGAGCCGCGGCGACCGGCCGGATGGTATCGCGCTGACCACGGCCTGGATCGGCTTCGCGGTCTATTCCATCGCCCTGCCCTTCGACTGGCGCAGCCCCAGCGTCGAGGAAGCTGTCCTGCTGACGCTGGTCGCCGTCGCCGGCACCGTCGGCCACCGGCTGATCATCGCCGCCTTCTCCCGCGCGCCGGCGAGCACGCTGCAGCCTTTCACCTACCTGCAGGTCGTGTGGGCCACGGGGGCGGGCCTGGTGATCTTCCACCATCTCCCCGATGCGGTCACCCTCGCCGGCGCCGGAGTGATCGCGGCCAGCGGCCTCTACGCGTGGTGGCGCGAGCGTCAGATGAGACCCTTATGAGTCGTGTACCCATGTCCGACGGCGCGCGCGGCATTGTCCTGATCCTGCTCGCCAATCTCGGCTTTGCCGGCATGGATGCCGTGTCCAAGACCCTGACGATGGAATACTCGGTCGCGCAGATCCTGTGGATCCGCTTCGCCTTCTTCGCCGGCTTCGCGACCGTGCTGGCCTGGCGGCGCGGCGGCGGGGTGATCCGCCAGTTCCGGACAACCCGGCCGGTGTTCCAGTGTGCCCGCGCCCTGCTGCTGGTCGCCGAGATCGGCTGCTTCATTCTGGCCTTCCGCTACATGCAGTTGGCGGAGACCCATTCCATCGGCGCGGTATTCCCGCTCGTCATCACCGCCCTGTCGGCGCTTTGGCTGCGCGAACAGGTCGGCGTGCGACGCTGGACCGCCGTCAGCATCGGTTTCATCGGCATGCTGGTGATCCTGCGGCCCGGCATGTCGGTGTTCGAGCCGGTCGCCCTGCTGCCGCTGGCAGGCGCCATCCTGTTCGGCGTCTACCAGGTGATGACGAAGGTCATCTCGCGCACGGATGGGATGGAGACAATCCTGCTCTACACCGGCTGGATCGGCTTCCTCGCCATGAGCTTCTTCGGTCCGTTCGAATGGACATGGCCGGACGGCCGCGGCTGGGGGCTGCTGATGCTCGCCGGTCTGCTCGGCTCGATCGGCCATGCGACGGTCATCAAGGCGCTGGAGGTTGCACCGGCGAGCGTGCTTCAGCCGTTCAACTACACTCTGCTGATCTGGGCGACGACGATCGGCTTCGTCGTGTTCGACGATCTGCCGGATCTGTGGACCGTGGTGGGGGCCGCCATCATCGTCGCCAGCGGGCTCTATGTGTGGTGGCGCGAGCGGGTGCGGGCCGGAACTCCCGTGACCGGGCGCTGAGTCAGAACAGCGCGATGCCCAGCGCACCGCCCGCCAGGAACAGTCCCCACGAGAAGATCGGAAGATAGAAGTAGCGGTAGGAAATCCGGACCACGGGGGGTGTCTTGTGCAGGCTTCCCCGCATAGGAACCAATCCATGGCCGCTGAGCACCAGATACAGATTTGCCACCAGCACCAGAAAACACCCGGAGAATATATAGAACCCGAATATAATTTTGATAATATTCACGCTAAATACATTATAAAGAAAATCTGGACTGACTGCCCCGCTGGTAAAGCAAAAAATGCCAAATAAAAATGAGACAAAGAGAATCGATTTTCCCTGCGTCGCTCTCGGAAGTTTGTGAAATCCCCTCATGGCAACACTGCCTGTACGGTTCATTACCAGGATAGAAGCCCAAAGTAGTCGATATTTTCTTATCAAAATCTTAACAGAAAAATCAGCCCGGCGAGTCGAATTCCAGGGTTTGCGCGGGCCCCGGCGGATGCTGTTAAATCCGGCCAATCGTAAGACCGCCCCGCCCTGTCCATCCGGAGGACCCATGTCGAGCGCCGCGATGCGCGTGGAGGGTTTAAACGCTCGCACCATCGCACTCGCCGTCGGCCCGGACTGCGGGCACCACATCAACAATCCAAACTCATCAAAAACCCTTGAGGGAGCGAGACGACAATGCGCAGCTATCAACTGGTCACACCCGGCAAGCCGTTCGAGAAGGTCGAGGGCGCGGATCCGACACCCACCGGCTCCGAAGTGCTCGTCCGCGTGACCCATGCCGGCGTGTGCCACTCGGACATTCACATCTCCGACGGCTATTTCGATCTCGGCGGCGGCAAGAAGCTCGACATCATCGCCCGCGGCCAACGCCTGCCGGTCACCCTCGGCCACGAGATCCTGGGCGAGGTGATCGCCGCCGGTCCGGACGCCAAGGACGCGCCGATCGGCAAGACCATGCTCGTCCACCCCTGGCTCGGCTGCGGTGAGTGCTCCGCCTGCAAGGCCGAGCAGGAGAACCACTGCCCGACCATGCGTTCGATCGGCATCTTCCGCGACGGCGGCTACGCCACCCACTGCCTGGTGCCGCATCCGAAGTATCTGGTGGACATCGGTGACGTCGACCCGACCGTCGCCACCCCGTATTCCTGCTCCGGCGTGACCGTGTATTCGGCGCTGAAGAAGGCGATGCCGGTGCTCGACAGCGAATGGCTGGCGATCTTCGGCGCCGGCGGGCTCGGTCTCTCTGCCGTCGCCATCGCCAAGGGCATGGGCGTGAAAAACGTCATCTCGGTCGATATCGACGACGCCAAGCTGGAGGCCGCCAAGGCGACCGGAGCCGACGCGGTGCTGAACTCCAAGACGTCGGAGAACCCGATCGCCGATCTGCAGAAGATCGCCGGCGGCGAACTCCGTGCGGTGGTCGACACCGTGGGCGGCGAGGCGACGTCGAGCGTCGGCATCGGCGCGGTACGCAAGGGCGGGCGCTACGTCGTCGTCGGTCTCTATGGCGGCGAACTGACCATCTCCCTGCCGACCATTCCGATGCGCGCGCTGTCGATCCTCGGCTCCTATGTCGGTTCGCTTGGCGAGTTGAAGGAACTGATGGAACTGGTGAAGGCGGGCAAGGTGAAGCCGATCCCGATGGAGACCCGTCCGCTGGAAGCCGCCTACGACACCCTCCAGGACCTCAAGGCCGGCCGCATCACCGGGCGCGTCGTGCTGACGAGCTGAGGCACGCCGGAAGTCCCGTCCTCGGCTGTGTGCCGGGGTCGAGGGAAGCAACAGGCTGGAGCGCGGGATGATGATCGCCCGCGCTCCGGCGCGCCGAAACCGGGATCCCGGCACAAGGCCGGGAAGAGCTCAGCCTGCGGCACCCGACATTGGCGCCGCTAAAGCAGGAACAGTGTCGCCAGGCCGAGAAAGGCGAAGAAGCCGACCACGTCGGTCACCGTGGTCAGGAACACGCCGCTGGCCACCGCCGGGTCCACCTTGAAGCGCTGCAGGCCAAGCGGGATCAGGGTTCCGGCCAACCCGGCCACGACCAGGTTCAGCACCATGGCGACGGCGATGATCCAGGCAATCTCGAAATCCCCGAACCAGGCCACCGACACGCCGGCAACGAGCACCGCGAAGACCACGCCGTTCACCGACCCGACGACGGTCTCCTTGGCGATGAACTTCATCGCGTTGCGGGTGTCGATGTCCCGCATGGCGAGCGCGCGCACCGCCACCGTCAAAGTCTGGGTGCCGGCATTGCCGCCCATGGAAGCGACGATCGGCATCAGCACGGCCAGAGCCACGACCTTTTCGATGGTCGCCTCGAACAGGCCGATCACGACCGAGGCGGCGACCGCGGTGAGCAGGTTCATGACAAGCCAGGGCAACCGGGTCCTGGCGGTGTCCCACAGCGAGCCGTAGAGATCGCTCTCGCCGACACCGGCGAGGCGCATCAGATCCTCCTCCGCCTCTTCGTCGATCACGTCGACCACGTCGTCGACGGTGATGACGCCGAGCAGCCGGTCGTCCCCGCTGACCACCGGGGCGGCGACAAGGCCATACTGGCGGAACAGCAGCGCAACCTCTTCCTGGTCCATCTCGACCGGCACCTTGCGAAAGTCGCGGCGCATGATGTCGGAGACCCGAACCGGTCGCTTGGAGCGCAGCAGGTGCGACAGGGCGAGTTCGCCGACCGGATGATGGCCGGGATCGACGACGAAGATGTCGTAGAAGTCGTCCGGCAGATTGCGCACGGTGCGCAGGAAGTCGATGGTCTGCCCGACCGTCCAGTGCGACGGCACGACGACCATCTCGCGCTGCATCAGACGACCGGCGGAATCCTCGAGGAAGTTCAGGCCTTCCTCCAGGAAGATCCGGTCCTTGGCCGGCAGCGCCGCCAGGATGCGGGCCTGCTCCTCTTCATTCAACTCGCCGAACAGGTCGACGGCGTCGTCGGAATCCAGCGCCGACAGGAAGCGGGCCAGATCATCCTCACCCAGCGCGCCCACCAGCTCGTCGCGGACCGTGTCGTCGAGATAGGCCAGGATGTCCGCATCGAACGTGGCGCCCATCGCCGCGATCAGAATCAGGCGCTGCTCCGGCGACAGCCGTTCGATCAGGTCGGCCTGATCCGCCGGGTGCAGCGGACGCAGCAGACGCGGAATGATCGGCAGACGGTCCTGCTCCAGCGCGCGGAAGACCGCCGCTTCAAGTCGGGGCGTCAGGCCGTAGAGCGGTTCTTCCGGCACGTTCTCGCGGGTTTCGGCAATCTCCGCCTCAAGCGCGCGGATCTTCGCCTTCAGTTCGCGTTTGCGGACCTTGGGCTTGCGCTTCGACTCCTGCACCTTCGCCGCTGCTTCGCGGTCACCGGTCTCTTCCGGACGTTCGTCAGAGGCCATGAATCACCGTGCTCTATTGCGGCGGCTTGCGCCGCGCCATTGCGTGGGCCTGGGCATCGACGACGGCAACCGCCGTCATGTTGATGATGCCGCGCACCGTCACCGACTGAGTAAGGATATGCATCGGCTTGGCGGATCCGACCAGCATCGGACCGACCGAAAGCCCCTGCCCGGTCGATTTCATCAGATTAAACGCGACGTTCGCTGAGTCTAACGTCGGCATGACCAAAAGGTTCGCCGATCCCTGGAGACGCGAGTTCGGAAAGCTGCGGGTGCGGATCACTTCCGAGATCGCGCTGTCGGCATGCATCTCGCCCTCGACCTCAAGGCCTGGATGCCGCGCCGCCAGTGTGGCGACCGCCTCGCGCATCTTCTCGGCCGACGGTTCGTCGGACGATCCGAAATGGGAATGCGAAACGAAGGCGACCTTGGGTTCCAGGCCGAACGCCCGTACCTCGATCGCCGCCAGTTCGACCATTTCGACCAGCGCGTCGGCGCTCGGGTCCGGTGTCACATGGGTATCCACCATGAAGTAGGACCCCTGGGGCAGGATGACCAGGCTGACCGCCGAAAGTTCGTTCACCCCACGGCGGGTGCCGATCACCTGCCGGACATGGCGCAGATGGTCCCAATATCGGCCGACCGTGCCGCAGATCGCCGCGTCGGCATCGCCGAGTTGCATCATCAGGGCGGCGATGACCGTGTCGTTGGTGCGCACCACTTCGCGGGCGCGGTCCGGCGACACGCCGCGGCGCTCCATCAGGCCGTGATAGGTGCGCCAGTACTGCTCGTAGCGCTCATCATTGGTGGGGTCCACGACATCCACGTCGCGGCCGACCTTGAGGCGCAGGCCGAAGCGCTCCAGGCGCCGCTCGATCACGTCGGGCCGGCCGATCAGGATCGGCTTCGCCAGCTTCTCGTCGAGCACGGACTGCACGGCGCGCAGCACCCGCTCCTCTTCGCCCTCGGCGAAGACCACCCGCTTCGGCTCCTCGCGCGCCTTGGCGAAGATCGGGCGCATGACCTGGCCGGACCGATAGACGAACTGCGACAGCTTCTGGCGATAGGCGTCGAAATCCTCGATCGGCCGGGCGGCCACGCCGCTGTCCATCGCCGCTTGGGCGACGCGCGGCGCGATCTCCATGATCAGGCGCGGATCGAACGGTTTCGGGATCAGGTATTCAGGCCCGAAGGAAAGCTCCTGGCCGCTATAGGCGGTGGCGACGATGTCGGAGGCCTCCTGCATCGCCAGATCGGCGATCGCGGTCACGGCGGCGATCTTCATCTCCTCGTTGATCGTCGTCGCCCCCACGTCGAGCGCGCCGCGAAAGATGAACGGGAAACAGAGCACGTTGTTGACCTGGTTCGGATAGTCCGAGCGGCCGGTGGCGATGATCGCATCGTCGCGCACCGCCTTGGCCTCTTCCGGCATGATCTCCGGCGTCGGATTGGCCAGCGCCATGATGATCGGCCTCTCGGCCATCGACCTGACCATGTCCGGCTTCAGCACGCCGGGCGCCGAGAGACCAAGGAAGATGTCGGCACCGGCGACCGCCTCGGCCAGGGTGCGCATCGGCGTATCCGCGGCGTAACGGGCGATCACCGGGTTCATCTGCGTCCGGCCAGTGTAAACGACCCCGTCGATGTCGGTCAGGATCACGTTCTCGGTCTTCACCCCCATCGCCACCAGCAGGTCGACGCAGGCCATGGCCGCGGCGCCCGCACCGGAGGTGACGAGCCGGACGGTCTCCATCGGCTTCTCGACCAGGCGCAGCGCATTGAAGATCGCCGCGCCCACGCAGATCGCGGTGCCGTGCTGGTCATCATGGAAGACAGGGATGTTCATGCGCTGGCGCAGTTTGCGCTCGATCTCGAAGCATTCCGGCGCCTTGATATCTTCGAGATTGATGCCGCCGAAGGTCGGTTCCAGCGCGGCGACCACCTCGACGAAGCGGTCGACATCCAGTTCCGCCACCTCGATGTCGAACACGTCGATATCGGCGAATTTCTTGAACAGCGCGGCCTTGCCTTCCATCACCGGCTTGGAGGCGAGCGGGCCGATATTGCCGAGGCCGAGCACGGCGGTGCCGTTGGTCACCACGCCGACGAGATTCTGGCGGCCGGTATAGCGCGCCGCCGTGCTCGGATCTTCGGCGATCGCGGTGCAGGCATAGGCCACGCCGGGCGAGTACGCGAGCGACAGGTCGCGCTGCGTCGCCATCGGCTTGGTCGGCACAACCGCCAGTTTCCCGGGCACCGGAGTCTCATGATAGTAGAGTGCAGCGTCTTTCAGATCTTCCGCCATTCCCAGCTCCAGTCGCCCGCATGTGGGCGCAGACATTACACGGGCGATCAGGAGCGCCCAAGGGGTCTGAAGGACAACGACAGAAGAACCGAAAAAGGGCGGCAGGCATGGAACGCGCAGCGATTCTCAAACAGCTGGTCCGGACTCACAACTGGGTCAAGGGTTACGCCGCGCTCGCCAAGGGCCACGCGGTAGTGGACGATCACGCCGGTTTCGAGCGGCAGCTTCGACGCGGCCTTGCACTCGGCCCGCTGCACCCGCTCGCACGGGAATTCTGTATCGCCGGCGCCGTCCACAGCGGCTGGTCAAGCCATCGCAATTTCGAGACGGAGCTGCTGCGCTGCCTGGTCGCCGATCCGACCTCGCTCTTCGGCCTCTGGCAGGGCCTGCTCTATCTGAAGTTCTCCGAGCAGCTCCTTCCCATGGCCAGGCGCTTCGCCCGACGCGCGCTGTGCGCCTACCCGGCGGACAGCAGAATCCTGGAGCAGGTCTGGAAGCTGAAGAGCGACTGGGGATGGGACGATCGGGGCATCATCGGCAACTTCGTGATGGAGACGGGTGCCAAGGAGGATGCGCCCCGCTTCTTCCGCACCACCCATGCCCGGTTCTTCCCGCGGCATCTGCAGCAGATCGACGACCTCGACCGGGTCCTGCGCGACGATATTTTCCACGGCTATCTGCCACAGGCCCCCCCAGATCGCATCCGACCGTCCGATCGTCGCGATGGGATCGTGCTTCGCCCAGCACATCCGACAGCATCTGCTGCGCCACGGACGCCAGTCCGGTCACGTTCCGGTGCCCGAGGGCCTGAACAACACCTTCGCCATCCGGCAGTTCGTCGACTGGGCGGCCGGCGGCGCCGACACGCTGTATTCGTTCGAGAAGACGGATGACAACCGGATGGAGCGCTGGGAGGCGGACAAGGATCGCGACGCCTTCCGTCAGGCGATCGCGCAGGCGGGCGGCTTCGTCGTCACCATCGGCGTGGCGGAAGTCTGGCAGGACAGGCGCACCGGCGGCGTGTTCTGGCGCGGCATCCCCCAGGACATCTTCGACCCGCAGGTGCACGAGCACCGCCTGAGCACGGTGGAGGAGAACGCCGACAACCTGCGCGCCATCGCCCGGTCGCTGCGGGCGCTCGCCGGCGACGTGCCGGTCGTCTTCACCCTGTCGCCGGTTCCATTGATCGCGACGATGCGTGAGCGCACATCGATCTTCGCCGCCGATGCCGTCAGTAAATCGACGCTCCGTCTCGCCATCGAGCACGTGACGCTGGAGCGCGAGGTCGGGGTCCATTACTGGCCGTCCTTCGAGGCGTTCCGCTGGCTCGGCGCGCATCTGGAGCGGCGGCTCTACGACGGCGAGAACAATCCCCGCCACCCCAGCACAGACATGATCGCCCGCATGGTCGACCTGTTCGTCAGGTCCTTCATCGCGGAACCGGTAGGGTCTTGAGCACGGCGGCCGCCGCCGCTTCCCATTGGAGTGCGAGGGCGTCGGCCGAACGGATGCGCGACAGACGCTCCTGCGCTTCGACGATGCGCGACACCCATGCCCCGCGATCCTCCAGCGCCCGGACAATTCCCCGGATCGGTTCGCTGTCGAGATAGACCAGATCCGACCAGGGCTCCGAAACCCGGCTCGCTCTGGCGACCACCATGCGCCCGCCCCACAGGGCCCGCTCCATACGGTTGGCCGACTTCACCCGATGCAGCGGTCCGGGATCGGCCGGCAGCACGACCAGATCGCAAGCGGCCAGGGCCCCCTCGACGGCGACCGGGTTCCACGGCGTCATCGTAACAGCCAGCCCGGCCGGCGCCGCCGCCGCGACCCGCGTCCTGAACCCGTCGCCTATATCGGTGACGATCTGCAGCGTCGCATCGGAGAAACACGCCAGCTCCGGCAGCAACTCCAGCAAGGCGCCCGCGTTCTGCGACCGCCCGAACCAGAGAAACCGCGGACCCGCCCCGGCCGCGGCCGGACCCGCATCTCCGCGCGCGCCCTCCACCGCATCGGGGATCACCGCGATGGGACGATCGACATGTTCCGCGGCGACCTCCGCCATCGCTTCGGTGGCGGCGGTCACCAGATCCGCGCGGGCCAGGATTGCCGGATAGAAGGCCGACAGGATGGGATGCAGGAAGACGTGATCACACAGGTCGACGACTACGGCGGCACCGCCGGCCCGTGCCAGATCCAGCTTCACCGACAGGTCGAGACGGGACTTGTGGACGATCAGCACGTCGAGCGCGTCGAGATGGGCATCGACCGCGCCGGTGAACAGGTCGCGGTCGGAACAGATCAGCAGGCCGTGGCCGCGCCGCCCGAGGCCGGTGGCCGGGATCAGCGCACGCAGACGGGTGCTGGCATGGTCGGAGGTCGCCCGGCGGGCGTCGATCCGCTGCAAACCCGTGACCACAAGACCGATCCGCATCGCTCGGCCCCCCAACCGCACGTCGCCTTCAGATCCTGAATTTAGGAAAGAGATAGTGGTGCGGTCGAGAAGACTCGAACTTCCACCCGTGTTACCGGACAGCGACCTCAACGCTGCGCGTCTACCAATTCCGCCACGACCGCACTATCTTGGCTACGAGCCCCGGCCCGCAGCGAGGGTGAGGGATTAGCAAAAGCCGCCCGCCCAATCAAGCTGAGATCTCGGGCCGACGCACGGAACCGGAAGCGGACACCGCTTAATGTCACTCGCCACCCTCTCCGATCAGGCCGCAAGCGTGTTCCAGAGCAACGTCGACTGGCGCCATTCCGACGCGCCCATCGACTATGAGGCCGGCGTCGCCGAGATGGAACGGATGGCGGGCGCCATCAACGCCGGCGAAGCATCCGAGACCGTATGGCTGCTGGAACACCCGCCGCTCTATACCGGCGGGACCCGTGCGGTGGGCGCCGACCTGCTGCAGCCGGACCGTTTCCCCGTGTACAGCACGGGACGCGGCGGCGAATACACCTATCACGGTCCGGGCCAGCGGGTCGCCTATGTCATGCTGGATCTGAAGCGCCGCCGCCAGGACGTGCGCGCCTATGTCCACGCGCTGGAGGAGTGGCTGATCCGCGCGCTCGACCGCCTCGGCGTCGAAGGCGAGCGACGCCAGGGCCGGGTCGGCATCTGGGTCCGGCGCACCGACCGGGGCGAGCCCCTGCGCGAGGACAAGGTCGCCGCCATCGGGGTGCGGGTGCGGCGCTGGGTGACGTTCCACGGCATCGCGCTCAACGTCGAGCCCGATCTCTCCCATTTCGACGGCATCGTGCCCTGCGGCATCGCCGGCCACGGGGTGACCAGTCTGGTCGATCTCGGCGTCCTGGTGGGCATGACCGAGGTCGACGAGGCGCTGAAAGGCGCGTTCGACGAGGTCTTCGGCGCGGGCGGGGAGATGGCGATCAGGGAGTGACGGCACTGTCGCTCCGATCGGAGCCAGGCCTTTCTGAAACGACTTCCCCTTCTCGGCACCCTGACGAAGGTCGGGATGACGCCTAAGCCGCCCGGTCCTTCAGAGCACCCGGCACCGGGCCGCCGGTGGCCCAGTCGAGCAGTTGCACCGTGTGGACCACCGGAATCGCCGTGCCGCCGCCGATCTGGGTCATGCAGCCGATATTGCCGGTGGCGATGATGTCCGGCTTCGTACTCTCGATATTGGCCACCTTGCGGTCCCGGAGCTTCCGGGCGATCTGCGGCTGCATCATGTTGTAGGTGCCTGCCGACCCGCAGCACAGATGCCCCTCCGGCACGCCCTTCACTGTGAAACCGGCGCGGGTCAGCAGCTCCGCCGGCAGGGTCTTGATCTTCTGGCCGTGCTGCATCGAGCAGGCCGAGTGATACGCCACCGTCAGGCCGCTCTCCGCCCCCGCCGGCAGGTCCAACATCGCCAGATATTCCGTCACGTCCCGGGTGATCGCCGCGATCGCCGCCGCCCTGTCGGCGTAGACAGAATCCTCGCGCAGCATGAAGCCGTAATCCTTCACGGTGGTGCCGCAGCCCGACGCGTTGATCACCACCGCGTCCAGCCCGGCCCCGCCGCCCTCGGCCGTCTCGGCCCACCAGGCATCCACATTGGCCTTCACGCTGGCATGGGCCTCCGCCTCGCGGCCCATATGGTGGGTGAGCGAGCCGCAGCAGCCGGCACTCGGCGGCACCACCACCTCGACCCCGAGGCGGGTCAGCACGCGGATGGTGGCGTCGTTGATCTCCGGCTCCAGCACCCGCTGGGCGCAGCCAAGCAACAGGGCGACCCGACCGCGCCGCTCGCCCTCGGCCGGATAGACGCCCGGCTTGTCCATGGCGGAGCGCGCCGGAATCGCCTTGGGCGCCAGTTCCAGCATCGCCCGCAGCCGTCCGCCGAACAGGTTGCCGACAAGCGGCGCCAACGGCCGGGCGAACCAGGCGCCCATCAGGGCGGCGCGGAACCGGTTCGGATAGGGGATCAGGTTGGACAGCAGGGCGCGCAGCCAGCGGTCCAGCGGCGCGCGCCGGTAGGTGCGCTCGATATGGGTGCGGGCGTGGTCGACCAGGTGCATGTAGTGCACGCCGGACGGACAGGTGGTCATGCAGGACAGGCACGACAGGCAGCGGTCGATATGCTTGACCTCCTGCTCCCCGGCCGGCCGGTCGTTCTCCAGCATGTCCTTGATCAGGTAGATCCGGCCGCGCGGGCTGTCGAGCTCGTCGCCCAGCAGGACATAGGTCGGACAGGTCGCCGTGCAGAACCCGCAATGCACGCATTTGCGCAGGATCTCGTTGGCGGTCGCGATCTCCGGATCGGCAAGCTGGGCCAGGGTGAAGTTGGTTTGCATTGTGCGTCCTATGCCCCCGCCGTCATGCGGCCCGGATTGAGCACGCCTTTCGGGTCGAAACTGTCCTTCACCCGTTTCGCCAAGGCCGCGATCGGGCCGGACTGCGGGTGGAAACTGTCCACCACCGCGCGGACCTCCGGGGCGGCACGGATCAGGGTGGCGTGGCCGCCCACCACGTCCACCGCCCTTCGCACCGCGCCCGCAGAGGCGTCGGCCGACGGCGGCACCGCCAGCCAGACCAGGCCGCCGGCCCAGTCGTAGAAATACGCGCACTCCGCCACCAGCGGCCGGATCGCCGCTACCACCCGCGGGCCCACCATCGGGGCGACCGAGATTTTCCACACCGGCCGGTCGCGCGGCTCGGCCAGCGGGCGGGCGTCGCGCAGGTCGCGCCAGAGCGCGGTGGAGGCCGTATCCTCGATCACGGTGACCGCCACCCCAAAAGCGGCCATCTCCCCCGTCAGCGCCGCCACACGGGCCACCACGGAGGGGGCAATTCCTTCGACCCGCAGCGCCGTCACCACGCCGCCGACCCCACCTGCGGTGATGTCCGCCGGCAGGTGAGCAGCGGAGGACACGTCATGGGCCGAGCCCATGGCCGCACTCATCGCCCGCACCGCCGCCGCCTCGTCGAGCCCGTGCAGCAGCAGGGTGGTCTCGGTCTCCGGCGCGGGCAGAACCTTGAAGGTCAGGTCGGTGAGTGCGGCCAGGGTGCCCCAGGAGCCGCAGACCAGCTTGGACAGGTCGTAGCCGGTGACGTTCTTCACCACCCGGCCGCCGGACTTGACGATCTCGCCGCGTCCGGTGACGGCGGTGAAGCCCAGCAGGTGGTCGCGCGCCGCCCCGTCCTTGATCCGGCGCGGGCCGGCCAGATTGCAGGCGAAGACCCCGGCAATGGACTGATGCCCCTCCCCCCGTCCATCCCCTGGGCCGAGCAGCACGCCCAGGTCCATCGGCTCGAAGGCGAGGCGCTGGTTCTCGGCTTTCAGGGCGGCCTCGATCTCCGCCAGCGTCGTGCCCGGTCCGGCCTGGCAGATCAGCTCCTCCGCCTCGTACAGGCCGATACCGGACAGGCCCGAGAGGTCGAGCGTGTTGGCGGTCTGCAGCGGCCGGCCGATGGTGCGCTTGGTGGCACGGGTGACGATCTCCAGCGGGCTCTCCTCGGAGACCGCCCAGGCGACCGCGTCGCGCACCTGCTCCGGCGTGTCGGGCTTGAAAGTGTCAGGCATGTCGGATCCTAGAACCTTGGGATGTCCGGGAACGGCAACTGCCCCCGGCTCACATGCATGCGGCCGAGCTCGGCGCAGCGGTGCAGCACCGGGAACACCTTGCCCGGGTTCAGCAGGCCCTTGGGGTCCCAGGCGCATTTCACGCGCATCTGCTGGTTCAGGTCGGTCTCGCTGAACATCTCCGGCATCAGGTCGCGCTTCTCCACGCCCACCCCATGCTCGCCGGTCAGCACGCCGCCCAGCTCGACACAGGATTTCAGGATGTCGGCGCCGAAGGCTTCCGCCCGATCCAGCTCGCCCGGCTGGTTGGCGTCGAACAGGATCAGCGGGTGCAGATTGCCATCGCCCGCATGGAACACGTTCGCGACCCGCAGCCCGTATTTCTCGCTCATCTTCGTCATGCGGGTGAGGATCTCGGGCAGCTGGCGGCGCGGGATGGTGCCGTCCATGCACATGTAGTCCGGCGAGATCCGCCCGACCGCCGGGAAGGCCGCCTTGCGCCCGGCCCAGAAGGCGTTGCGCTCGTCCTCGCTGTCGGAAACCCGCAGGGTCGTGGAGCCGTTGGCCTCGGCGATCTCGCGCACCCGGTCGATCAGGGTGTCGACCTCGACCTCCGGGCCGTCCAGCTCGACGATCAGCAGCGCACCGGCGTCGCGCGGATACCCCGCGTGGACGAAGTCCTCGGCAGCGTTGATCGCCGGATTGTCCATCATCTCCATGCCGCCGGGGATGATGCCCGCACCGATGATCGCGGCGACACAGGCCCCCGCCTGCTCGCTGGTCGGGAAGCCCAGCAGCAGGGCGCGCAGCGAGGCGGGCTTCTTGAGGATCCGCACGGTGACCTCGGTGACCACGGCGAGCAGTCCCTCGGAGCCGGTCAGCAGCCCCATCAGATCATAGCCTTCGGAATCGAGATGCTTGCCACCGAGGCGCATGACCTCGCCCTCGACCGTGACGATCTCCAAGCCGAGGATGTTGTTGGTTGTGAGCCCGTATTTGAGGCAATGCACCCCGCCCGAGTTCTCCGCCACATTGCCGCCGATCGAACAGGCGATCTGCGAGGACGGGTCCGGCGCGTAGTAGAAGCCCTCATGCTGCACGGCGGTGGTGATGCCGAGATTGGTCACGCCGGGCTGTGCCGTCACCGTGCGGTTGTCGAAGTCGATGTCGAGGATGCGGTTGAACTTGCCGAGGCCCAGCAGCACCCCGTCGGCCAGCGGCAACGCGCCACCGGACAGCGACGTGCCGGAGCCCCGCGGCACCACCTTGACGCCGTTCGCGTGGCAATATTTGAGGACCTCCGCGACCTGCCCGACCGTCTCCGGCAGGACGACGATCATCGGCAGGGTCCGATACGCGGTGAGGCCGTCGCTCTCATACGGCCGCATCTCGCGCTCGTCGGCGATCACCCCCTCGCCCGGCACGATCGCGCGCAGGGCGTCGACGATCTCCGAGCGGCGGCCCAAGACCTCCTGGTCCGGCTCCGGCATCTGCATGGCGCGTCTCCCCGCCTGTTGAACAGGTCTTGGTGACTAACTTGCCGGAACGCGGAGGAAATTCAAGCCATGGCGCCGAAGGGCCATTAGGATCTGGAGCGGAACGCGAAAAGGCGGCGCGACGTTACCGTCGGCCGCCTGAAAGCGGATATAGGAACGCGCGGCACCGGGCCACGCGGACATCTCAACCCACCGTGGTCAACCCGCCGTGGTCAACCCAACGAGGTCAGCCCTGACGAGCCTTGAAGCGCGGGTTGGTCTTGTTGATCACATAGACGCGGCCCTTGCGACGGATCACACGGCAGCCCTTGTGGCGCTTCTTCAGCGTCTTCAGCGAGTTCGCGACGCGCATTGGTCGTCTCCGGGGTCGTCGAATTTCAAAGAGCGCGGAACCTACTGAGAAGGCTCCGGGCTGTCAACCGCGATATGCGGCGGTTTTCAGGTCTCTTCCGGCTTCATCGCCAGGAACCGCAGAAGCTGCAGTTCCCCGTCCTGCAACAGGCTCGCCAGCCGTGACCAATCCTCGGCCAGATCCATCAGCGCGGCCTTGCCGATCTCCGTGCCGGTCACGGCCTTGTTGGCGTTCAGAGTGCTAACGAATTCAGCGAAATCCCGGCGGATCATTTCGACATGAGCGCCGGACTCGTCCTTGATCACTCGGATGTCCAGCCCCTGGTTCGACAGGGCGACCTCGTATTGCTGACGGGTCCAGAGCGTCACCGGCTCGCCGCGGCTGCGCAACCAGGTCATCAGCCGCTCGGAAGGCTGGCTCTCATCGGGCAGGACATAGTCGATCAGCAGGAACTGGCCCCAGTCCTTCAGGGTATTGCGGACCTTCCCGATCAGGGCGATGCGGTCTTGAACCCGGTGCATGCTCTCGGTCGACAGAACGGCATCGAACTTCTTGCGGGGCAGGTCGAAGGTCTCGGGGTCCAGGAAGTTGCTGCGGACCTGGTCGCCCGACTTGATCGTTGCCAGCACGCTGGCCGACTGCTCGAAAAGGGCCGGGTTGCGCTCGTAGCCGGTGATCCACACCCCGTACTTCGCCGCCATCGCGGCGCCCGGACCGCCAAGCCCCATGGAGATATCGAGAACCGATTGCACCGGATCAAGGCCGAGCGACTTCACGATGTCGATCACGTGCTCGGGCCCGCCGGGAATGATGAACCCGCGCCCGAACACGCGCTGGGACACTTCCATCTTGGCCCTTGGCCAGACCGGATCGGGTTCGTCTTCATCCTCGAAATCGAAGGCCGCCCCCTCCCCGCCCGCCTCGCGGGTGGTGGGTTCGTCCGACATCAGTTCGTCGAGACTCATGGTCTTCGGCAGGGCGATCGACGGAGGCAGCTCCGGTTCCTCGGATTCGGAGTCAGCACGATCTCGCCACTCGATGTACTCGAGTGGATCGTATCCTTCCCACCACGCCCGCAGACGTATGCGCCAAGTTACAGCGATGGTGCTTGCCTCGCCCATGGCCGCAAGATACGGCTGAATCCTGAACGAACGGTTACCACGATCTCATCCGACAGACCGGAAAATTAACCACATGTCTCCCGCTTCCACCGCCGATCCGATCAAGGGCCTGACGCTCGCCGTACTGGGCGTTCTGATCCTCACGCCGGACACTCTGCTGATGCGGATGGTCGGTGCCGATCCCTGGACCATTCTATTCTGGCGCGGCCTGTTAATGACAGTCGGATATATCGGTTTGTTGGGCGTAAGATATCGGAGCGGATGTTTTTCTGCGATGATGGCGACCGGTAAACTCGGGGCCGCGGTCACGATCCTGTTCGCGATCAACACGATCCTCTTCGTCATCGCCGTAGACACCACCACCGTCGCCAACACGCTGGTCATCATGTCGGCGGCCCCGCTGTTCGCCGCCGTCATCGGCCGGATCGCGCTCGGCGAGCGGCCACCGATACGGACCTGGATCGCCATCGCCATCGCCATGCTGGGCATCGCCGTGATCGTCGCCGACGGACTGACGGTCGGGACCTGGATCGGCGATCTGGTGGCGCTGGCCGCCGCGATCGCGCTTGGCGGCCATTTCGTCCTGGTCCGCGCCGCCCGGCCGGTCGACATGATGCCGGCGGTCGGTTTGTCCGGCGTGCTGGTCGCTGTCATGTCGCTGGTCGTCGCCGACAGTCTCGCCCTCACCCCGGTCCAGTTCGGCTGGATGGCCCTGCTGGCGCTACTGATCCTGCCGATCTCCTTCGGTTTGCTGACCATGGCGCCGATCTACCTTTCCGCCGCCGAGGTCGGGCTCGTGGTTCTGCTGGAAACCGTGCTCGGTCCGCTCTGGGTCTGGCTGGTGCTGGGCGAGGAGCCGGGCGAGTACGCGCTGGTAGGCGGCGCCGTCGTGATCACCGCCCTGGTGATGAACTTCGTGCTCAAGCGGCGTAGTCTCCCCGCCGACCCAGCTCCGGAGGCCCCCCGATGATCCCGATCCGCCCACGCCGCAGCTTCATCTTCGCGCCCGGCAACAAGCCCGACATGTTCCCGAAAGCGATGGGCACGGGCGCCGACATCATGTGCATCGACCTGGAGGACGCCATCGCGCCCCAGCACAAGGAGCAGGCACGCGCCGCGACGCTTGCCTGGTTCGCCACCGCCGCTTTGGACGACGCGGTCGAATGCATGGTGCGGATCAACGCGCCGCGCACCCCCGACGGGATGAGCGACGTGCAGGCTATCCTCGCCTCACCCAAGGCGCCGCCGTCGCTGATGCTGGCCAAGGTGAAGTCGCCGGCCGAAGTGATCGCGCTCGACGAGTTGTTCGACGATTTCAAGATCCCGTCCCGCCTGCAGGTCATCATCGAGACCAACGAGGCGCTGGAGGCGGCCTGGGAGATCGCCCGCTGCTCGACGCGGATTGACGCGATCTTCTTCGGCGGCGTCGACATGGCGGCCGACCTGCGCTGCGAATACACCTGGGAGGCGCTGCTCTATGCCCGCTCGCGGGTGGTGCACGCCGCCGCCGGCGCCGGGGTCGACGTGATCGACGTGCCGTTCCTCGACCTGAACGACATGGACGGGATGCGGCGCGAGGCCGAGGCGGCGCGCGCGCTCGGCTTCTGCGGCAAGGGTTCGATCCATCCCAAGCAGGTGCCGGTGTTGAACGAGATCTTCACCCCGAGCGAAGCCGAAATCGCCCATGCCAAACGCATCGTCGACGCGTTCGAGCAGGGCGACAGCGGCCTTGTGGTGATCGACGGCAAGTTGATCGAGAAGCCGGTGCTGCGCAGCATGTACCGGGTGCTGGCCCGCGCCGGCGCCTGACCCACTAACCGGCGGCCACGGCTTCCATCTCCAGCTTCCAGCCGCTCTCATGCAGTCCGGCCCGCACGGTGGTCACGGCCACCTTGTGATCGCCGAGGATGCGGTCCCTGACTTCCACGTTCTTGATGCGGTCGCCGGTATGGGCGAGGAAGGTGGTGACCTTGATCAGGTTGTCCTTGGTCATGCCGGCATCGGCGAGCACGGCCAGCACATTCTGCCAGGCCAGGTCGCACTGTTCCTCGAAGGTTTCCGGAACGCCGCCATCGGGCCTGAGCCCCATGGTGCCGGAGATAAACAGGAGGCGGGACGTCGCCGGCACCGAGACGCCGTGGACGTAGTTGCCGATGGGCGGAAAGACGGAAGCGGGAACATGATGCGTCGCCACGAAGTGCTCCTGGTTCGGGTGTGAAGTCTCGGCGGTAATGCCGGACCGCAGGTGGCATCGGCAAACCAGATCTTTTCCACGATCCGTTCAGAAAATCTGACCCGCACCACGACATCCGCTGCGCTATAACCGCCACCATGACCTATCGACTTCCTCCCCTGAACGCCTTGCGTGCCTTCGAGGCGGCGGCCCGTCATCTCAGCTTCAAGCGAGCGGCGGCGGAGTTGCACGTCACCCCCGGCGCCGTCAGCCAGCAGGTGAAAGCCCTGGAGGACCAACTCGGCACCCCGATGTTCGAGCGCATCCACAACGGCCTGATCCTGACCGCAGAGGGCCAGCGCTACGTCGCCCCGCTGCGGTCGGCCTTCACGACGATTTCGATCGCCACTGAATCCGTCGCCCCGCGCCGCGAGGGCCCGGAGCTTGTGATCGGGACCGACCCGGATTTCGCCTTCCAGTGGCTGGTGCCGCGCCTCGACCGTTTCTCCCGGTCGGGCAATGGTCTCAAGGTCAAGATCGCCGAGGCGTCGGACCCGTCCTGCGTGCTGGAGGGGCGGGCCGACATCGCCCTCTTGAACGGCGTATCGAGCCACCCGGACCTGCATGCCGACCCGTTCCTCGACGAGGCGCTGTTCCCGGCGGCCGCGCCTGGCGTCGCGCAAAGCCTGGGGGACAATGCGTTCGGCCGGGCCCTGCCGCTGCTGGTCGCGGGAAACGCTCCCGACTGGGATCGGTGGTTCGCCGCCAACGGACCGGCGCGGCTCGACGACCACGCCCGGGTGGATTTCGCGGCCCGGGATCTGGCGGTGCGGGCGGCCGAACTCGGCAAGGGCATCGTGCTCGCCTCGACCATTACCGATACCGCATCGTTCGCCGCCGACCGTCTGGTCCCTGCCGTGGACGGGCCGCGGATCGACGGGGACCGGTGGTACATGCTGCTGCCGTCGGGCCGCCTGGATTGTCCGGAAGAGGCCGCCTTCACCCGCTGGCTCGCCGAGGAAGGCCGACCGGGCCCGTTCTGAGCGCCGGCGGGAAAGACAACGACCCCGCCGGGGATGCCAGCGGGGTCGCCAATGTCTGGAAGATCTGCAGCGTGTCCGATCAGGCTGCGCGGACGTCGCTCAGGAAACCGTCGACCAGGCTGCTCAGGGTGGACGCATTCTCCGACAGCTTACCGGCCGCCTCCTTGACCTCTCCCGACGCGGCGCCCGCGCTGTCGGCCGCCTGGGTGACCGCCTCGATCCCGCTGGTGACCTCGCCCGTCCCGTCGGCGGCCTGGCTGGCGCTGCGCCCGATCTCCTGAGCGGCGGCGTTCTGCTCGTCCACCGCAGCGGCGACGGCGGCGGATACTTCCGTCATCTCGGCGATCCATTTCACGATCGATTCGATGGCCCCGACTGTCGCCTTGGTTTGGGTTTGAACGGACTGGATCTGGGAGGCGATATTCTCGGTCGCCTGGGCGGTCTGGGTCGCCAGGCTCTTCACCTCCGTCGCCACCACGGCGAAACCCTTGCCGGCATCACCGGCCCGCGCCGCCTCGATCGTGGCGTTCAGCGCCAGCAGGTTGGTCTGCTCGGCGATGTCCTGGATCAGGGTCACGACCTCGCCGATGCGCTCGGCCTGCTGGGCCAGTTCGGTCACGTGCTGACGGCTGCCGTCGGCAGCCTCGGACGCGCTCTGCGCCATGTCGGCCTGCCGCTGGACCTGGTCGCTGATCACGCCGATCGAGGCGCTCAGCTCCTCCGCCGCCGAGGCGACCGTCTGGACGCTCCCGGAAACCAGACGGGCGGTGTTGGAGATCGTGGCGACCTGCGAATTGGTCGAACCCGCCGCCTCGGTGAGTGTGGCCGAGGTCCGGTTCATGTCGCCGGCGGCGCTCGACAGCACGTCCAGCGCCGAGCGTACATTGGCGTCAAACGCGGTGGTGAGCCGTTCCAGACGTTCGGAACGGGCCACGCGCTCCTCCTGCTCGCGCGCGGTCTGGCGGGAGAGTTCCTCGTTGCGGACCATATTGTCCTTGAAGACCTGGACCGTGCCGGCCATTTGCCCGATCTCGTCGCCGAGATTGGTGCCGGCAATCTCGACCGCCGTGTCGCCGTCGGCCAACCGCCGCATCGACTCGGTCAGCGCCTGTGCCGGGCGGGCGATCGCCCGCCCGAAGAACAGGCCCGCGCTGCCCGCAAGCAGCACGGCAAGCACGGAGGCGGTGAGAACCGCGATCAGCGCGAAGGTCAACGCATCGCTCACCTCGCGGGCAATCGCCGCATCAGCCTCGATCACGCGGGTCAGAAGCGCCTTGCCCGCCTTTTCGATTTCGATCAACCGCACCTGGGCATCGTTCAGGAACATCGCCGCCATAAAGGCGTCGATGGTGATCGAGCCGAGGGTCTCCTCGGTCGGCGCGCGATAGCTCTTGAACAGATCGACCATCGCGACAAGCGCCTCGTGCTCGAGACCGCCCATGGCGAGCCGGCTGTCGAGGATTTCCTGCACCCGGTCGAGATATGTTCGCGCGGACGCCGAGGCCTTGGTGATCAGGTCATCCGGGACCTGGGCGTATTTCATGTTGGTCGCCCGCAGGGTCTCCGTATGCGCGGTGGCCAGATTGAGAAGTGCGTCCTGCACGTCGACGCGCAGCTCCGAAATCCGGGCCTGTTGGTCGGTATTGCCGCGGATTTGCAGATAGGTGGCGACGAACACGACCGCGACCACTGCGATCATCAATGTCGCGAGGAGGGGCGCGGCGAGCGATTTGGAGAGGATGGAGAGGTTCTTAACGGAGATCATGATCGCCCCTCGAAAGGAAAGGGAAAACCGGGGGTGGCGATCACCACCCCCGAATGATGGAGTCGGCTTACTTCACGTAAGCGCCAACACCGACGACGACGTCACCTTCGCGGATCACGTAGGACTTCTTCGGCTCGACGGCCTTGGACGCGGGGTTCTGCCAGACGTATTCGACCCACCCCTTGTCGGAAACGCCGACCATTTCCTTGACGAACTGCTTCCCGGCGGGGTCGCGCACTTCCATCAGGTTGCGGCCGATCAGGGCAGCGTTGGCGCCATGGGCGACGGTGATACCGGCGTTGTCGACAACGAACACGTAAAGGTCGCGGTCCTTGAAATCACCGCTGTTGTTGAACGCCTCGAAGGCCTTGTCCTTGCCGGCACTGCTAAGCAACGCCGCTGCCTTTTCGGCCATTGCCTTGGCCTCGTCGACTGAGCCCTGCTCGGCCGCGTAAGCCGGCGCAACAACGACTGCCAGCGCCAAGAAAAGGCCGGCGATACCGCTAATGATTGTCTTGAGCATGTTTCCTCCTGCTTTCTCGCACCAAAGTGCGCCAATAATTCATGGGCCGGATGCGACGACGCACGCCTACCGGCTGCCTGGTTCCTTCGACATATCAGCCAATATTTTAATCATTGGTTAATTTCGCGAACACTCACCAGTTCAAGACAATTAATTATTTACCGAACACTTTAAGAATCAAAAATTTACGCCCAAATTTCCATTTATTATTTTATTATCATGTTGAATAAACATCTATTCAGTGCATTCTGAAGAGTCGATCCTGCGCGTCCGCCCAGTCCCCCGCACACGGCAGCGGCGGTGTGGAGTCGCGAGGCGCCATCGCCCGCGGCAGATTTCGCGGCTGCCGCGGGTCGGGGAGTAAGCTTGAGGTTTCAGGGGCACCGTTGCGCACCGATTACGCCATGGTATAACCCGCCCCGAGCAAACGAGAGGCGTTTTCAGTGGCTGACCGGCCCGACATCCTGGTCCTGAACGGACCCAATCTGAACATGCTCGGCGTGCGCGAGCCCACGATCTACGGACGCGATACGCTGGCTGATGTCGAAGCGATGTGTCAGGAGCGCGGCGAGGCTCTCGGTCTCGGCGTGGATTTCCGACAATCGAATTTCGAAGGCGAGCTGGTCACGATCATCCAGCAGGCCCGCGACAGTCACGACGGGATCATCCTGAACGCTGGCGCCTATACCCATACCTCGGTCGCTATCCGCGACGCGTTATCGGTGGCGGAGCTGCCGGCGATCGAACTTCACCTGTCGAATACCTACCGGCGCGAGGAGTTCCGCCACCACTCCTACCTCTCGGGCGTGGTGGACGGGATCATCGCCGGCTTTGGCGCCCGGGGCTATGTCCTGGCGATCGAGGCCATGGCGGGGCTGGTCGGGGCCGACGAATAAGGAATGAATGCCGTGAGCAAGGATCTGGACGAAGAGTTGGTCCGCAAACTGGCCGTGCTGCTGGAAGAGACCGGACTCGGCGAGATCGAGTATGCGGTCGGCGACCTGCGTATCCGCATCGCCAAACCGACCGTGACAACGACCTACGCCGCGGCACCCGCGGCCGTCGCCGCGGCCCCTGCAGCGACGCCGGCGGCGCCCGTAGCGGTACCTGTCGAGGACGGGGAGGTAATCGCCTCGCCGATGGTCGGCACCGCCTATATCGCGCCGGAACCTGGTGCAGCCTCCTTCGCGCCGGTCGGTTCCGCCGTGCGCAAGGGCCAGACGATCATGATCGTCGAAGCGATGAAGACCATGAACCCGATCCCGGCCCCGCGCGACGGCACGGTGAAGGCCGTGCATGTCGAGAACGGTCAGCCGGTCGAGTACGGCCAGTCTCTGCTGGTCCTCGAATAATCCGCCCGAACGGCGTGAAGAGAGGTCCAGCGTGTTCAATAAGGTCCTGATCGCCAACCGCGGGGACGTCGCGCTCCGCATCCATCGCGCTTGCCGCGAGATGGGTATCAAGACGGTGGCCGTTCACTCGACCGCCGACGAGGACGCCATGCATGTGCGTCTCGCCGACGAGAGCGTGTGCATCGGCCCACCTCCAGCCCGTGACAGCTACCTGAACATCCCAGCGATCCTCTCGGCCGCTGCGATCACCCATGCCGACGCGATCCACCCGGGCGTCGGGTTCCTGTCGGAGAATGCCGCCTTCGCCGAGATCGTCGAGGCCCACGGCATCACCTTCATCGGGCCGTCTCCCGAGCATATCCAGTCTATGGGCGACAAGATCACCGCCAAGCGCACGATGATCGAGCTCGGCATCCCCTGCGTACCCGGCTCAGAAGGGTCGGTCGACAGCATCGCGGCAGCCCGCGAGGAGGCCAAGCGGATCGGCTACCCGATCCTGGTCAAGGCCGCCGCCGGCGGTGGCGGGCGCGGCATGAAGGTCGCCGAGACCGCCGACAACCTGGAAGAGGCCTACACCATGGCGCGGCGCGAGAGTGCTGCCGCCTTCGGCAACGACGCCGTCTATATGGAGCGCTATCTCGGCCGCCCGCGGCATATCGAGATCCAGATCGCCGCCGACAGCCACGGCAACGTCATCCATCTCGGCGAGCGCGACTGCTCGATCCAGCGCCGCCACCAGAAGGTCATAGAGGAGGCGCCCTCGCCCGCCCTGACCCAGGCCGAACGCGAGGCGATCGGTACGCGCGCCGTCGAGGCGATCCAGCAGATGGGCTACCGCAGCCTCGGCACGCTGGAATTCCTGTACGAGAACGGCGAGTTCTTCTTCATCGAGATGAACACCCGCCTGCAGGTCGAGCACCCGATCACCGAAGCGATCACCGGCATCGATCTTGTGCGCCTGCAGATCGAGATCGCCGCCGGCCGAAAGCTGGGGATCGAGCAGAAGGATGTGAGGTTCACCGGTCACGCCATCGAGTGCCGGATCACAGCCGAGGATCCGCGGACCTTCCAGCCACGGCCCGGCACGATCGACGACTACCACCAGCCGGGCGGCCTCGGCGTGCGCGTCGACAGCGCGCTCTACGCCGGCTACAGCGTGCCGCCGCATTATGACAGTCTGGTGGCCAAGCTGGTGGTTCATGGCACGACCCGCGAGGAGTGCCTGATGCGGGTCGAGCGCGCGCTCGGCGAATACGTGATCGGCGGCATTCCGACGACGATTCCCCTGCATGTGGAGCTGATGCGAGCGCCGGCTTTCCGCAGCGGCGACTACCATATCCGCTGGCTGGAAGCGGAATATCTGACTTCCTGACGGCCCCCGTTGCCGCCGGCGCCGGGGATGTTACGCTTGCTCGCTAACTGGCGACCCGGGTGGACCGGATGTCCGAGCTGCAACCGGAACTTCTGCTACAGGCCTATGCCGTCGGGGTCTTCCCCATGGCCGAAGGGCGCGACGATCCGCGCCTGTTCTTCGTCGATCCCGACAAGCGCGGAATTCTGCCGCTCGACGGCTTCCACATCCCCCGTAGCCTGCGCAAAACCGTGCGCAAACGGGTCTTCGAGGTGGTCTGGGACCGCGATTTCGAGGCGACGATAGACGGTTGCGCGGAGGCGACCCTGCGCCGGCCGGATACCTGGATCAATCCGGAGATCCACCGGCTCTACCTCGCCCTTTTTGCCCGCGGCCACGCTCATTCGGTCGAGTGCTGGAAGGAGGGAACGCTGGTCGGCGGGCTCTACGGCGTGCGGCTTGGCGGCGCGTTCTTCGGGGAGAGCATGTTCAGCCGGGCGACCGATGCCTCAAAAGTGGCGCTGGTCCACTTGGTGGCGACGCTGAAGGCCAGCGGCTTCACCCTGCTGGATACCCAGTTCATCACCGACCACCTCACCCGCTTCGGCGCGATCGAGATCCCGCGCGACGACTACCGCGACATGCTGGCCCAGGCGATCGCCGCGCCGGTTCAGTTCGATGTGGCGGCGGACGACTGGCCGTCGGTCGAAGCGCTTTTGCAGGATGCCACCCAGACGTCGTAGACCGGATGCTCGACCGCGTTGAGGCCGGGGCTGGACGCGAACATCCAGCCGCTGAACAGCTCCCGCGCGGTCTCGTCCGGCGGCTGATCCTCTATATGCAGGAACGCCGCACTCTCCGGCGGCAGGGTCGGCGGCAGGTCCTGGCAGGTTTCGACGCGGATGTTGAACGTGCCGAACCGCGCGGTCTGACCAACCCGCACCTCGAAGCGGGAGATCCGTGCCGTGACCTTGTCGAGCCCCTGGAGAACCGCGATCTCCTTCTGCTGCCAGTCCTGCGGATCCGGCGCCTGGGCGTGGGCCACGGTGGTCAGAAGCATCAGGCCGCAGACCGCGCCCGTGACGGTTCGGGCTGCGGTGTGACTGAGAGTCGGCCGGTCCATGTCGGCTGCCATCGCTGGTTTCGTCGGAGCACCGGGATAATAGCGAAATGTGTCCGCGAGACGGCGGCGCACGGCGTCAGTTCGACCCCGCGCCCGCCGGCGCCGACGTGCCCGCCTGGAACATGAACTTGCTCAGCATCTGGACGAAATCGACCGCATCCTGGGTCAACTCGATCCGCTCGCCCGGCTTCAGCGTCTGCTCCTCGGCACCCGGCACCAGATCGACATAGTTGCCGCCAAGCAGTCCTTCGCTGGCGACCGCCGCGCTGGAATCAACCGGCAGCAGGATCGACTCGTCGATGCTGAGCGTCACCTCGGCGAGGTAGGATTTCGGATCCAGGATCTGGCTCGACACGGTGCCGACCTTGATGCCGGACATGCGCACGTCGCTGCCCGGCTTCAGCCCGCCGACGGTCGTGAACCGGGCAATGACCTCATAGCCCCCACCCTTGCCGATCTCCGACGTCGAATAGGCGTAGAACAGGAACACCCCGGCCACGACCAGGACCAGCGCTCCCATCAACGTCTCGATAATGCCTCTGCTCAAGACAACCCCCGCCCGTTCCGGATCACGCCGGCGTCCAGGGCTCGTAATCGCCGGTGGCCTTATCACGCTTGCCGCCCTCGAACACATGGCCCGGCGGACGATAGGCATACGGCGTTCCGGTCAGATTTGGCTCGTGCTCCTTCTGCCAGGCGAACTGGCGCGGGTCCGTGCCGTCTGGCACGGCATCGGTGCCGTGGTGCAGCCAGTGGTGCCACTCCGGCGGGACCTTGGAGGCTTCGGCAAGGCCCTTGTACATGCACCACCGCATTTCATGGCCGTCGCGCAGGACGCCCTTGCGGTGCACATAGTACTTGTTTCCGTAGGCGTCCTCGCCCACGGCCTTGCCGTTCATCCAGGTAAAGAGCTTCGTTCCGACGTCCATTCCCCGACCTCGAACAGTCTGCTGAATTGCGCGGGGACTATGTCATCAGCGGCACGGATCGTCCAGTCGCACGCGCGCCTTTTTGACCCGCTTATCGTCCCGCCTGCAACAGCCCCGGTGCCATGCGGCGGTTCCAGTAACGGTGATCGTCGGTCAGGTCGGAAAACTGCCAGCCCATCAGCCCGCCGAACCGGTTGCCGTAACGCGCGACCAGCGGCTTGACGATCTCCTCGCGCACCCGTGCCGGCGGCAGATGGCCGCTGGACGCATCGTCGCGGTAGATCGGCTTGCCGACGACCGTCTTTTCCGGCGGCCATTTGATACCGGCCATCCCCTCGGCCAGGCCGGCGATCGACGTCACGAAGGGCGCGCGCGCCGCGCCGAGCACATGAACCGAGGCCGGGCCGTCATAGCCGCGATTGTTGTAGTACTGCACGGCAATCCAATCGATGTCCGGACCGACCGCGCGCAGGATCTCCAGGTAAGGCCCGTTTTCCCAGCGTGGATCGAGATATGGCGGCTGCGGCGCGTGGCTGATCAAGGATCCCGCCGGCAAGGCGGCACGCAGGGCCTTGGTCAACGCGATCAGCAGGCCCCGACCGTCGAAGGCGCGATGCTTGGGATTGCGATGCAGAGCCTCGGATATCTCGAAGTCGATGCCTACACCGTCGAGGCCATGCTGCACCACGAAACCGGCCAGCAGGCGGGCGATCTCCATCTCCCGCCCGGCGAGCCGCGCCCACGAGGCCGCCGACATCGCCCCGCCACCGAAGGACGCCATGACGGTCTTACCGCCCTGTTTCAGGGCCGCGACGTCGGCCAACTGCCCGCCCAGCGGTGCCGGCGTGACCAGGGCAAGCGGCGCATCGCCGCCGTCCTCGGCCACGGTAAGGAAGGACAGCATCACGTGCGTGTAATCGGCCGCCCCCACTTTGGCGAGCGGCGTGGCCCCGGAGTTGTAATAGACGATGTAGCGCGGAGTCTGGGCCGCCGCCGACCCGGATGCCAGAGCCAGCAGCCCGACGACGGCGACCAGAGAGGCGCGTATCCGTCGCTTCATGTGCCTGCTCCCGCGACCCTGTTCCACCCTGCCTCGATACCGACTCTATAGCAGACCCGCGCCGGCGCCGCCGGTATGCGGTTGCGCCCTCCTGTCCTCCGGCGTATCAGCCGCGCATGGCAACCGCGTCCCTCCCTCAAGGCGACTCCGCCGCGACCGGCTATATCCTGGTCGCGCTGGTCGCGGTGTTCTTCGGCATCGCGCCGAGCTTCGCCAAACTCGCCTTCGACGGCGGCGCCGGGCCGGTGACGCTGCAGCTCGGCCGGTTCATGCTGGCCGTCGCGGTGCTCTGGGCGATCGTGCTCGGCCGTGGATTGGCCGCACCAGTGCCGCGTCGGCTATGGCCGCTGCTGGCCGGACTGATCACCTCCACCGCGCTCGCCTCCTTCGGCTATATGACCAGCGTCAGTTTCATCCCGGTGCCGCTGGCGAGCCTGACCTTCTTCGTCTTTCCGCTGATGGTCGGCCCGCTGTCGCATTTCGCCGGGCACGAACGGATGACTCCGCTTCGGCTGGTGGCGCTGGCCGTCGGGTTCGCCGGCCTGGCGCTGCTGCTCGGCGCCGATCTTCAGGACGCGGACCCGGCCGGGGTGGCGCTGGCCTTCGGCGCGGGGAGCTGTGTCGCGGTAACCTTCCTGCTCACCCGTCAGCTTTCCGGCAGCCTCGGCTCGATGCACATCACCGCGATCGTCACCACCGGCTGCCTGGTGATCTTCGGCATCGCCACGGCGGCCGAGGGGCTGCGCCTGCCGACCGGTCAGATCCCCTGGATCGGCTTTACCGTCAACGTGCTGTGCTACGTCGTCGGACTGTCGTCCCTGTATGGCGCGATCGCCCGGCTCGGATCGGTCCGGGTCGCGGTAGTGGTGAACATGGAACCGGTGGTCAGTCTGATCACCGCCGGCCTGCTGCTCGGCCAGGTGCTCGGACCATGGCAGATGCTGGGCGCCGGCGTGGTGATCGCCGGCATCCTCCTCATGCAGGTCGAACGGATCCGCCGTCCGGCGGGCTGAGCGGGGCCGGCGCCCGCCGCCTCAGTTCGTCTCCGCGCTCGGCTCCGGCACGGCGAGACCCTGGAGTTCGGCGGTGGTGATGCCGGCGCGGACCTTGGCGATGATGTCGGCTTCCTTCGCGACCTGCGCCTCGCCCTTGACCAGCACCGCGTCGCAGACCGCCCGCGGCACGACGCAGATCCCGTCATCGTCGCCCAGCACCAGGTCGCCGGGGGCGACGACCACACCGCCGCAGGCGATCGGCGTGTCGATCTCGCCACCGAATCCCTTGTGCGGGCCGCGCGGCGTGGCGCCGGTTGCATAGACCGGCATGCCCATGGTCCGCAGCGAGCCGACATCGCGCACCGCCCCGTCCAGCACGATGCCCGCGCAGCCCCTGGCCTTGGCGCACTCGGCGATGATCTCGCCGATGATGGCGACTTCGCCGGCGCCGCCGGCAGTGACCACCAGGATCTCGCCGGGCTGGATCAGCGGCAGGGCGGCGTGGACGGCCGCATTGTCACCGGCCATGACCGAGATCGTGCGGGCATGCCCCACCATGGTGTATCCCTCGGACAGCGGGGCCACGGAACTGTCCATGCAGCGATCGCGGTTCAGGCAGTCGCCCGCCACCGCCGGCGGCACCGCGCGCCAACGCTGCAGCGTCGCCGTATCCAGCGGGGTGTAGCTCATCGCACGGCGCAGAATCGCCATGGGTTCCTCCGATTATTGTGTTTCGAGCAGGATCGTTCGGGACGCCATCCTAGGGGGCCGGACAAGGCTCCGGCAACCCGAGAAGCCCGGGATTCCGCGGGTGCAATGAGTCTGTGGATAACTACCCGCCTCCACCACATCTAGATTTCGCAATAATCTTTCCTACAAAATCTATTGCACCGACGAAGATGCTAACGCATCCTTAATGGCGGCATCGAGGTCCGAGGCGGAGACTTGGACCGGGCCGTCGATCAGAGGCGGATCTGGGCACGGACACCGTCTCTTAAGGACATCGCCAAGGGGCACCAACGGAAGTCTTGCGTGGACTTTCGATCGAAGCAATTTGACTTCGAAGTTACTTGTTGCAACGCAGCAACAGCCCCAAGAAAGTCACCGAAGAGTCATTTTTGAAGTTGCCCTCCGATCACTAAATCAAGTAGGTTTTGATCGTCGAAACACAATATGTGGGGCGACACGGGCGGGGGACGCTCTTACGCGCAAAGGGCCCGGCGAGACAATCCGGCAGCAAGATACCCAGAGGCAGGAGCTTAAGCATGAAGATCGAGCGGCGCTTTACCACGGCCGGCAAGGATGCATTCGATGGCATCGATTTCCGGATGACCACGAGCGAGATCCGGAATCCGGACGGCTCGATCGTGTTCCGCCGCGACGACATGGAAGTGCCGAGCGACTGGTCCCAAGTGGCCAGCGACATCCTGGCGCAGAAGTATTTCCGCAAGGCCGGGATCCCGGCCGTGCTCAAGAAGGTCAAGGAGAAGGACGTCCCGGCCTGGCTGTGGCGCGAGGCGCCGGACGAGGAGAAGCTCGCCGCCCTGCCGAAGGAAGAGCGCACCACCGGCGAGAACAGCGCCAAGCAGGTGTTCAACCGTCTGGCCGGCACCTGGACCTATTGGGGCTGGAAGGGCGGCTACTTCGACACCGAAGCCGACGCCCAGGCCTATTACGATGAGATGTGCGCGATGCTGGCCCGCCAGATGGCCGCGCCGAACTCGCCGCAATGGTTCAACACCGGCCTGCATTGGGCCTACGGCATCGACGGTCCGGCCCAGGGTCACCACTATGTCGACTTCAAGACCGGCAAGCTGACCCGCTCCAAGTCGGCCTACGAGCACCCGCAGCCGCATGCCTGCTTCATTCAGGGCGTGCAGGACGATCTGGTGAACGAGGGCGGCATCATGGACCTCTGGGTCCGCGAGGCGCGTCTGTTCAAGTACGGCTCCGGCACCGGCTCCAACTTCTCCCGCCTGCGCGGCGAGAACGAGCCGCTCGCCGGCGGCGGCAAGTCCTCCGGCCTGATGAGCTTCCTGAAGATCGGCGACCGGGCCGCCGGTGCCATCAAGTCGGGCGGCACCACCCGTCGCGCCGCGAAGATGGTCACCGTCGATATCGATCATCCGGACATCGTCCAGTACATCTCCTGGAAAGCCATCGAGGAGCAGAAGGTCGCGGCCCTGGTCGCCGGCTCAAAGCTCACCGCCCGGGCCATGAAGGGGATCATGGCCGCCTGCGTCGATGCCCGCGAGACCCTCGGCGACGACGCCTTCGAGCCGAAGGCGAATCCGGAGCTCAAGGCCGCCATCAAGGCCGCCAAGAGCGCGATGATTCCGCTCAGCTACGTCCAGCGGGTGATCCAGTTCGCGCGCCAGGGCTTCACCGAAATCGAATTCCGGACCTACGACACCGACTGGGACAGCGAGGCCTACCTCACCGTTTCCGGCCAGAACTCGAACAACTCGGTGCGTGTCAGCGACGATTTCCTGCGCGCCGTCGAGGCCGATGACGACTGGAACCTGATCCGCCGGACCGACGGCAAGATCAGCGCCACCCTGCGGGCCAGGGACCTCTGGGAGAAGATCGCCGAAGCCGCCTGGCAGAGCGCCGATCCGGGCCTGCAGTACGACACCACCATTAACGACTGGCACACCTGCCCGGCCGGCGGCCGCATCAACGCGTCCAATCCGTGCTCGGAGTACATGTTCCTCGACGACACCGCCTGCAATCTGGCGTCGATGAACCTGATGCAGTTCCAGAAGGCCGATGGCACGTTCGACGTCGCCGCCTTCACCCACGCCACCCGGCTGTGGACCGTCACGCTGGAAATCGCCGTTCTGATGGCGCAGTTCCCGTCGAAGGAGATCGCCAAGCTCTCCTACGACTACCGCACGCTCGGCCTCGGCTACGCCAATATCGGCGGCCTGCTGATGGGCATGGGCCTGTCCTACGACAGCGATGCCGGCCGCGCACTCTGCGGTGCCATCACCGCGCTGATGACCGGCATCTCCTACGCCACTTCGGCGAACATGGCGGGCGAGCTCGGCCCGTTCCCGGAATATCCGGCGAATGCCGAGAACATGCTGCGGGTGATCCGCAACCACCGTCGCGCCGCCTATGGTGAGACGGCCGGTTACGAGGATCTGTCGATCGCGCCGGTGGCGCTGGACGCCGCGAATTGCCCGCAGGCCGATCTGGTCGCCGCGGCGCAGGCGTCCTGGACCGAAGCTCTGGCGCTCGGCGAGAAGCACGGCTACCGCAACGCCCAGGCCACCGTGATCGCCCCGACCGGCACGATCGGCCTGGTGATGGATTGCGACACCACCGGCATCGAGCCCGACTTCGCGATCGTGAAGTTCAAAAAGCTCGCCGGCGGCGGCTACTTCAAGATCATCAACCGCGTCGTCCCGGAAGCACTGCGGACCCTCGGCTATGCCGACGGCCAGGTCGAGGAGATCGTGCGCTACGCGGTCGGCCACGGCACCCTGAAGGACGCCCCCGGCCTCGGTCATGAGGCGCTTGCCGCCAAGGGCTTCGGCGCCGAACAGATCGGTGCGATGGAACAGGCGGTTGTGTCGGCGTTCGACATCAAGTTCGCGTTCAACAAGTGGTCCCTCGGCGAGACGTTCTGCCGGGAGACGCTCGGCTTCACCGACGCCCAGCTTAACGACATCTCCTTCGACATGCTCTCGGAGCTCGGGTTCTCGAAGACCGAGATCGACGCCGCGAACACGTATGTCTGCGGAGCGATGACGCTGGAAGGCGCGCCGCACCTGAAGGACGAGCATCTGTCGGTGTTCGACTGCGCCAACCCGTGCGGCCGGATCGGCAAGCGCTACCTCTCCGCCGAGAGCCACATCCGCATGATGGCGGCGGCCCAGCCGTTCATCTCGGGTGCGATTTCCAAGACCATCAACATGCCGAACGGCGCCACGGTCGAGGATTGCCAGAACGCCTATGCGCTGTCCTGGCGCCTCGGCCTGAAAGCCAACGCGCTGTACCGCGACGGCTCCAAGCTGAGCCAGCCGCTCTCGGCCGCGGTCTTCGACTTCGAGGACGAGGACGACGCCGAGGAGTTCGCCGCCCAGCCGACCGCCCAGAAGGTCGAAGTGGTCGCCGAGCGTATCGTCGAGAAGGTCGTCGAGAAGATCGTGGAGCATCGGGCAGAGCGCGATCGCCTGCCACAACGCCGCAAGGGCTACACCCAGAAGGCGGTCGTCGGCGGCCACAAGGTGTATCTGCGGACCGGCGAATACTCCGACGGCAAGCTCGGCGAGATCTTCATCGACATGCACAAGGAAGGGGCCGCCTTCCGCTCGCTGATGAACAACTTCGCGATCGCGGTGTCCATCGGCCTGCAATACGGCGTGCCGCTGGAAGAGTATGTCGATGCCTTCACTTTCACCCGGTTCGAGCCGCAGGGCCTGGTCCAGGGCAATGACGCCATCAAGATGGCGACGTCGATCCTCGACTACCTGTTCCGCGAACTGGCGATCTCCTATCTCGACCGCCACGACCTGGCCCATGTCGAGCAGGAAGACCTGATGCCGGACACGGTCGGCGACGGCCAGGGCGAGGAGCATAATGCCGCCGCCGCCTCCGCGATGCTGGAGAAGGTCAGCGGCTTCGCCAGCCGCGGCTTTGCCCGGACCGATGTGCGGGCCAATCTGGAGGTGATCACCGGCGGGCTCAACGAGTGGCGGGCGACCGGTACCGACGCCGTTACTGCGGCCCCCATGACCTCCGCCGCCCCGAGTGTCCCGGCCCCCAGCGCGTCCGGCGGCGGCGTGGCTGTTGCCGAGCGGACCGTGACCCAGACGACCACTGTCAGCACGTCGGTGAAGGACGCCGTCGATGCCAAGCTCTCGGCGATCCGCGAGGCCCGGATCAAGGGTTACGAAGGGGAGAGCTGCGGCGAATGCGGCAACTTCACCTTGGTGCGGAACGGCACCTGCATGAAGTGCGACACCTGCGGCGGGACCAGCGGCTGCAGCTGAACGTACTCCATAACCAACGCGTAAGGGGAAAGCCTCAAGCTTTCCCCTTTTTCTTTAGTAAAATTTTGTAGAATTAAAACAAGATCGTCGACAATTTTACTGAATCCGCAAGAACAACTCCGCCGCAATTTTCTTTACGCTAACGGAATATTAACCCCTATCCTTCAGTCTCAGAGTGCAGTCATGTAACTGCTGCCCTCGAAGCCCCGGCATTTGAACCGGGAGGGTTTTGAAGGAGGAAACCTGGCCGTGTTCGGCATGGGTAAAAACGACAAGGACGCCGAAAAGGAAGAGGCGGAGAAGCGGAAAATCGAGGCGACGATGATCTCGATCGATTCCGGCTTCGATCACCTGCGCCACCACGCCGAGGCCGGCAATACCGAGCGCAGCGAGGCCGCCGCCAAGCGGCTTGTCGAATCCCTCAAGAACCCGAAGCTCCCGCCCGCCTATTCCAAGGACCGGCGCAACGCCGTCGATGCCTTCCTGCTGCACGCCTACATGAAAGCCACCGCGCTCGCCTGCAAGGGCGCGATCGATGCAGGCAAGGCCGACAACACCGACAAGCGCAGCGAGATGACGAAAAAAGCGCGCGAGGCCCTTGCCGGCGCCATGAAGTACAAGGCACCGGCCGATTTCAAAAAACAGTGCGAGCGAATGCTCGAAGTCGCCATGATGAGCGGCGGTGTGAAGGCAAAGGGCCCGACCAAGGCGAAGCCGCTGGATACCGCCCCGAAGGTCAAGGACCGGGCCAAGACCTATACTCCCGATGCCGAGACCGAGAAGAAGCCCGACATCCCTCAGAATCTTAAGGTGTAGCGCCCCCCATATCCCGCCCTTGGCGGCTGGAGCGCATTGCAGGGATTGACCGGGTCGGCCATCCGGCTAGCCTGCTGACCATGAGCCTATTTCCCCCGCCTACAGACATCGAAGCCCGCGTCTTCGCCCGCCTGCCCGACAGCCTGCGCAAGCACACCGAATCCGGGTGGGTGCGCGGCAACCGTCCGGGCATGCAGACCGACTGTTTTCTGGAGGGGCCAAGCTTCGACCGCGACGGCAATCTCTGGCTGGTCGACATCCCCAACGGCCGAATTCTCCGCCTGTCCGCTGACGGCAGGGACTGGGATGTCGTCGCCGACTACGGCGGCTGGCCGAACGGACTGAAATTCCATGCCGACGGCCGCGCCTTCATCGCCGACTATAAACTCGGCGTGCTGGTCCTCGATCCGGCGACCGGTAGCGTCGAGACGGTGGTCGGCGACCGCTATTCCGAAGGGCTGATCGGCGTCAACGACCTGCACTTCGCTTCAAACGGCGACCTCTACTTCACCGACCAGGGCCAGACCGGACTGCACGATCCCCGCGGACGGGTGTTCCGCCTGACCGCCGAGGGCCGGCTCGACAAGCTGCTCGACAACGGCCCGTCGCCCAACGGCCTCGTGCTCACCCCGCAGGAGAACTGGCTCTACGTCGCCATGACCCGCGCCAATGCCATCTGGCGCCTGCCGCTGATGCCGGACGGACACGTCTCCAAGGTCGGACAGTTCATCCAGCTCTCCGGCGGCCACGGGCCCGACGGCCTGGCCATCGACGAGACCGGCGGGCTGGTGGTCGCCCATTTCGGCCTCGGCTCCGTCTGGCATTTCTCGCCGCTGGGCGAGCCGCTGAACCGGGTGCGCTCCCCCGCTGGGCTTGGCACCACCAATGTCGCTTTCGGCGGACCTGAACGGCGCACCCTGTTCATCACCGAGAGCGAGACCGGCGCGATCCTGAGCGCCGAACTGCCGGTGGCGGGCGCGGCCATGTTCGGTCTCTCCTGAGCCGACAACGACCGGTCGGATCGCTCCCGAAAGACCCGCGCCCGGCAGATTCAGCCGCTTCGGCCGGAATCCGATTCCGCGACTCCCAAGGGCGGCACAGGAATCATCGCGGGCATTGCCTGGAATCCGCCGCACGCTTTGGTTAACCCACAACCGGCACGAGTCTTGCCGATATCACCGCACCCATCCCTGATCGGTGAGGCGATGATGACCACAGGTACAGAACGGATCCTCCTCGCGGGCGGCAACGACACGGATGTCATGCGCCTCCTCGATGCCAGTCCCTGGTTGACCGACCAAATGGTCGAGCGTACCGCGACGTCACAGGGCGCGATCGACCGGCTGAGAGATCCGGGCAATCGGATAACACTCGCCCTGTTCAACCGCGATCTCGGCCCCGACCCGGCCCTGGCCCTTGTCCAGTTCGTCCGACGCGACCCGGACAGTCCCTATCCCGGGCTCGCCCTCGGCTTCTTCGGCGACGGAATCACGGAGAGCGACCTGCGGCAGAGTCTGCGGGCCGGCTGCCTGCTGACCCTGAGCCGTCCCTTCAATCGGCAAGTGCTAGCGACCGCCGTTCGGCAATGGCCGATCGATCGGTCCGACTTCATTGTCAGCGGCGCCTATGTCGGTCCGGAACGCCGAGCAAGCGCCGACGCGAAGCCGACCGACCGCCGAGGGACGCCATTGGCCGAGCAGGCCGTGGCCTCCACCGCCACCCGTTACGACATCGCCGCCGAGACCACCGGCTTCCGGTTCAAACGCTTCCCAGCCGGCACCGCGAGCGTCAGTGCCGGCCTGGCGCTGCGCAACGGATTACAGCGGAGCACGGTGCTGCCGGCATTTCATCACATCTCCCAGAAGAAGCGCGAAGGCCTCCGCCTGATCGACCGCCAGAGCGAGGTGATGGGGCGGACCTGGTCCGAACTGCAGGCGACACTCTCCCCGCCCCTGCTGGCCCGCCTCAACACCCAGGCCGCCGCCTCAACCCGGCTCTCGGCTCAGCGCGGTCTCGCCCTGCTCGGCGCCATCACCGGATCTCTGACACGCTACAGCGCCGGCAAACACGGGCTCGGCCCCAGACTCGTGTCCTTTCTCGGCGCCCATCTCGATGGGATCGGTGCCGCCCTCAAACACCGCATCGACGACGATGGCGGTCCAACCGGCCGCACCATCATGGCGACGTTGAAGGAGGCCGAGCGCGCATTTTCCAGCAGCCACCGGGAGGCCCGGTGACGGCCGTCGAGATCAAAAGGTCGCGAGGGTTCAGGCGTTGACCTGGCGCATGACGTACCGGCCGTCGCCACTGGTGCGAAACATCTCGGAAATCTGCGGGTGGTCGACCGGTCCGTTGGTCATGTCGTCGACCAGGTTCTGCTCCGACACATAGGCGATATAGTAGCTCTGCGGGTTTTCGGCGAACAGATGATAGAATGGCTGGTCGCGCCGCGGCCGGCGGTCCTCGGGAATCGAATTGTACCACTCCTCCGTATTGGAGAATTCCGGATCGATGTCGAACACCACACCACGGAAATCGAAGTGGCGGTGCTTGACCACCGCGCCGATCGGGAATTTGGGCTCAATGATCTTCATGGTCCTGCCCGGTCCGCAGAAAGTTTCGGTATATAACTGACATATTTGGCCAATGAACGCCGAGGGGCAAGAGCCCGCCCGGAAACGCCCCGCCGCCGGCTTCCCGCCGACCGCGTCGTCCGCAGACCATACATGCGTAGGGCCAATCCCGAAACCGACGGCCGGAATATCCGATGTCATGACCATGGCAGCGCATCGCAAGAAGCTACTGCACCGCCTACTTTCAAAGTCATAGAATGATTTCACTTATCTGAATGAAACCATACTGCGTTTTCAGCTTGAGCAATCGCAGGTGGCGGATCATGGTTTGTCCGCCGAAGCGGAACCCAAGAGCACAGCCATCCTCGACGATCTCGCAGACATCGACCGGGACTCCTTACATACGATGCCTTTGCGCATCGTACCGCTGCGGTTGCCGGGCCTCGCACGAGCACGCCTGATCAAGACCTCTCAGCTCAACTCCGAGCTGGAACTGTTCAACGACGGCAGCACCGGAGCCGGCCTGATCAGAATCAAGGACCTGCCGGATTTCATCGGCGCCTCCGAGGAAGATCTCAAGGCCGATATGGACGTGTTGTTCGAGCTCGCCGAGCTGAACAGTTTCGACGTGTTCTCGCTGCGCAATTCCCTGCGCGACCTGAAGATCGATGTCCGGCAGGCCACCGATCTCAACCTGTCGCCGGCCATGGAAGCGCGGCTTACCGACTACATGAAATCCTTCACCCGCCCCCTGGTGGTCAACGTGTTCGGCGCCAGCACGGACAACGCAGAGAATTCGGGTCAGATCATCGACATGTTCAAGAATGTCGACCGCAAGGTCGCGCTGAAGAACATGCAGAAGATCGCCGCGATGATGAACATCACCGTCGCCGATATCCCCGACTTCCTGGAGAAGTACGGCGATATCTATCTGTCCCTCTCCTATTTCCGGCGGTGCCTCGACGAGGTGGTCCCGAAATTCGATCAGCTCACCGATTGGATGGACGAAATGCGCGAGACCATGCTGCGCGAGAACCGCCAGTTGATGGAGAAATGCGACGTCGTCCGCAACGGTCTGAACGAGTTGCTCGGCTCCGTGACCGGACGCTTCGAGTCCTTCGACCGCAACTCGCAGACGTTCTGGGACAACATCTCGATGGAGAGCTTCCAGAAACTGCACGCCCTGATCACCAGCCACCACGAGACCATCGGCGGCGTGCTCTGCGGCCTCACCGTCAAGCTGGACGCCTGGGAGGCCAAGTTCCCCAGCCATACCGGCAGCCCGCACAAGCGGGCGGAGTTCGTTCAGTCGGATCTGGCGCCCGGGCTGGAGAAGCTGCTGTCGCTGGAAGCGTCGGCACCGTCGACAATTATGTAGTTGGGCCTCGCCCGCCGGCCAGCAATACGCCGACGACAAACC
>JARGOG010000093.1 GCA_029212785.1 Thalassobaculaceae bacterium | reverse complement strand
CCGCGCCGACCTGCCGATGCCGAAGATCTATCTGATCGACCAGGACCAGCCGAACGCCTTCGCCACCGGCCGCAACCCGGAGAATGCCGCCGTCGCCGCCACCACCGGCCTGCTGCGCCACCTCTCCCACGAGGAGGTCGCCGGGGTGATGGCGCATGAGCTGGCCCATGTGAAGAACCGCGACACGCTGATCATGACGATCACCGCGACCATCGCCGGTGCGATCTCCATGCTGGCCAACATGGCGATGTGGAGCTCGTTCTTCGGCGGCAACCGCAACAACCCGCTCGGCATCGTCGGGGTGCTGGCGATGACGATCCTCGCCCCCCTGGCCGCCACCCTGGTGCAGATGGCGATCAGCCGGGTGCGGGAGTTCGACGCCGACCGGATCGGCGCGGAGATCTGCGGACGCCCTCTGTGGCTCGCCTCGGCCCTGCAGAAGCTGGAGGACGGGGCCCGGCGGATCGACAATCACAGCGCCGAGAACAACCCGGCGACCGCGCATCTGTTCATCGTCAATCCGCTGCACGCCCATGCCATCGACGGGTTGTTCTCCACCCACCCGCCGATGCGCGAGCGGATCGCCCGGCTGGTGGCGATGGCCGAGGGCGGCGAGGCGCCCCGGCGCGGGCCGTGGGGGTGAGGGTTTCTCTCGTCCACCCCTAACCGACTTCCTGGAACCGCCGCAGGCGTTGTCCAGGACCGTGGCACCCCCGGCGTTCGGGGCACGATCCTGGATCAAGTCCAGGAAGTCGGGTGAATGGAGGGGTAGAGTTTACGCCTTCCCCAGGAACCCGAGCACCGCGGCGTCAAACAGCTTGGGTTGCTCGATGTTTGAGAGGTGGGCGGCATCCGGCAGGATCTCCAGCTTCGAGCCCTTGATGCGCTTGTGGATCTCGCGCGCCGCATCCGGCGTGGTGCCGGGATCGTCGGCGCCGACCACCACCAGCGTCGGCGCGGTGATCGCCTGGATGGTCTCGCGCTGATCCATGCCCTGGATCGCCCGGCAGCAGCCGATGAAGCCCGGTACCGGCGTGTTCAGGATCATGCTGCGCACCTTGTCGACCGCCGCCGGGTCGCTCTTCTGGAACGGCTCGGTGAACCAGCGCATGACGGTGGCGTCGACCACCCCTTCCATGCCGTCGACACCGGCGGTGTCAATGCGGCCCTCCCACATCTCCGGCGGTCCCATGTAGCAGCCGGTGTCGCACAGCACGAGGCGGCCGACCCGGTCCGGATGCAAGGTGCCGAGCCGCTGGCCGACCATGCCGCCCTTGGACAGACCGCAGAAATCCGTCTTGTCGATGCCGAGGTGGTCGAGCAGGCCGATGGCGTCGTCGACCAGCATCTCGATGCTGTACGGGCCCTCGGGCGCCGACGACTTGCCATGGCCTCGGCTGTCGTAGCGGATCACCTTGTAGTGCTTCTCGAAGGCCGGCATCTGCGGGTCCCACATGTGCAGGGTCGAGGCCAACGAGTTCGAGAACAGGATCGGCGGGCCATCCTCCTGGCCGGATATCTCGTAGTACAGATCGATGCCATTGATCTTGGCGTGCGGCATGGCGCGCTCCCTGAGCTTGTTTTGTTCGTGGGGATTGGATCGCTCGTGGTCCCGTGTCGGTCTCCCCATTACAGCGCCCGGGCGCGTCGGCGTCGACCCTCGACATCACATGCCCCGCGGTGTCGAATGACCGGACTTCGCGAACGAGGATTGAAATGCCCATCCCAGACCTGAGCGTCGACGACCTGTACCGGCACACCGACCTGTCCGGCCTCGGCTTCAAGACCACGAAGGAGCTGGAGCCGGTCGAGACGCTCATCGGCCAGGATCGGGCGCTGGAAGCGGTACGGTTCGCCGCCCGCATGCGCTCGCGCGGCTACAATCTCTTCGTCATCGGTCCCAAGGGTTCCGGCAAGCATGCCGCTGTTCGCGGCTATCTCAGCGACCGGTCACAGCAGTTCCCCGCCGGGGACGATTGGGTCTATGTCAACGACTTCAAGGATCCGCACCGACCGATCGCACTCCGGCTGCCGGCCGGCAAGGGACCGGACCTGAACCGCCGGATCGAAAAACTGATCGGCGACCTCACCGCCTCGGTCGCCGCCGTGCTGGAGGGCGAGGATTACCGCACGCGCCGTGAGGCCATCGACCGCGATTTCGCCAAGCAGAACGAGGCCATGCTCGAATCCGTGGCCAAAGCGGCTCGGGAGAAGGATCTGGTCCTGGTCCGCAACGACCAGGGCTTCGCAGTGGCGCCGGAAGATGGCGGCAAACCCATGGCCCAGGAGAAGTTCAACGCCCTGCCCTCGGACCGCCGCGACCGTCTGCAGAAAGACATTGGAGACATCCAGGGTCTGCTGCGCGATGCTTTGCACAAGGCACCGCTGCTGGAGCGCGACCGGCAGAAGGCGGTGCGGGCCCTCAACGATGGTATCGCCCGCTCTCTGGTCGACGAGGAAATCGCCGAGATACACGATGGCCTGTCGCCGCCGCCGGAGCTGAAGTCCTGGCTCAAGGACCTGCACCAGGATCTGATCGACCGTATCCACCTGTTCGCCCAGCCGGCCGAGGGCCAGCAGACCCCGGGTCAGACCGATCCCGCATCCGCGCCCGACCCGCAGCGCCGCTTTCGGGTCAATGTCTTCGTCACCAACCGTCCCAATACGGGCGCGCCTGTCATCATCGAGGATCACCCGACCCTCGGCCGGCTGGTCGGGCGGATCGAGTACCGCGCGCAGATGGGCTCGATGCTGACCGACTTCACGCTGGTCCAGCCCGGCGCCTTGCATCGGGCCAATGGCGGATACCTGCTGATCGACGCGCTCAAGCTGATCCAGCAGCCCTTCGCCTGGGATGCCCTCAAACGCGCGCTTTATAACGGCTCGGTCACGATCGAGAGCCCGCAGGATGCGGCGACCACGACGCTTGCCGTCTCGATCCAACCGGCCGCCATTCCGATCTCGGTCAAGGTGGTTCTGTTCGGCGACCAGCGGCTCTACCACACCCTGGCGGCCGCCGATCCGGACTTCGCCGACCTGTTCAAGGTCGCCGCCGATTTCGACGACATCATGGAGCGCGACGACGCGCATGAGGCGCTCTACGCCCGTCTGATCGGGACGATCCAGCAGAACGAGACCCTGCGCCCGCTCGACCGCAAGGCGGTGGAACGGGTGATCGAGCATTGTTCGCGCCTGGTCGAGGACAGCGCGCGGGTCACGACACGGGTCGGTCTGATCGCCGATCTGCTGCGCGAGGCCGACTATCAGGCGCGCGAGCACAGTCACACGACGGTCGGCCGCGCCGACGTCGAAGCCGCGCTGGAGGCCTATCGCCGACGGTCGGACCGGATCGAGCGGCGGATGCGCGAGCAGATCCTGACCGAGACCATGCTGATCGACACCGACGGCAATGCGGTCGGCCAGGTCAACGGGCTCAGCGTGCTGCAGATCGGCGGCCATGCCTTCGGCCGGCCGACCCGGATCACCGCGCGGGTGAGACCCGGCACCGGCCGCGTCGTCGATATCGAGCGCGAGGTGGAACTCGGCGGCCCGCTGCATTCCAAGGGCGTGCTGATCCTGCAGGGCTATCTCGCCGCGACCTACGCCACCGACGTGCCCACATCGCTGCAGGCCAGCCTGGTTTTCGAGCAGTCCTATGGCGGCGTCGACGGCGACAGCGCGTCCTCGACCGAGCTCTACGCCCTGCTGTCGGCGCTGTCCGAGGCGCCGATCCACCAGGGCATCGCCGTCACCGGCTCGGTCAACCAGATGGGTGACGTTCAGGCGATCGGCGGGGTCAACGAAAAGATCGAGGGCTTCTTCGACATCTGCGAAGCGCGCGGCCTGACCGGTGATCAGGGGGTGATGATCCCAGCCGCCAATACCCGTCACCTGATGCTGAAACAGGCGGTGCGGGACGCGGTGAAGGCGGGCAAGTTCCGGATCTGGGCGGTATCGAGCATCGCCGAGGGGATCGAAATCCTGACCGGCGTGCCGGCCGGCCCGCGCCGGGCCGACGGCAGTTTCCCGGATGGATCGATCAACGCCCGGGTCGAGGCCCGGATGCGCGCCTTCGCTGATGCCCGGCGCCGATTCTCCGCCGCTGAAACGCCTGAATCAGGCGGCGCGGGCTGATCGTCAGGCCTCGGCCGGTCCCTTCCACTCGCTGACCACGTCCTCATAGGCCGGGCGGCCCCGCTCGGTCGGCGCTTCGGTCGGCGTGCCGATATAGATGAAGCCGATGATGTCGGTCTCGGCGCTGTGGCCCAGCGCCTCCTTCACCGCCGGATGGAAGGCGCACCACTCGGTCAGCCACTGGGCGGCGAAACCACTGGCATGGGCCGCCACCAGGATGTTCTGGCAGAGCGCGCCGCCGGACAATCGCTGCTCGAGTTCGGGGATCTTCGGATGCAGAGGATCGATCCGCGAGGTCACCGCCAGCAGGACCGGACAGCGCTGCGGGCGCTGGCGCTCCAGCTCGACCAGCCGTTCCTCGGCGTCGGGATTGTCGGCTAGGAAGACCGAGGCGAGAACGTCGCCGAGCGCCGCCTGGCCTTCCCCATGCAGGACCTGCACGCGCCAGGGGCCGATCTTGCCATGGTCCGGCACCCGCAGGCCGGCGGCGATGATCTTCTGCAGGGCGGCGGCGTCCGGCCCCGGCGCGCCGAGATTCTTGGCCACAACCGAGCGACGGGTCAGCAGCAGGTCGAGCGTGTCGGGAGACGCGGCGGTCGCGAGGGGTTCAGCGACGGACATGAGAACTTGCTCCAAGTGTGTATGAGGCGAAGATAGGGATGCAGGCGGGGCGCGCAAAGACCCATCCGCACGGAGTGGTTTTGCGCTGGAAATAGACCGCATTTTATGCATAATCAGGCCGGCCGCCAAAAGGGCGACAACCGGCCGACCGGCCCCCGAAAGAAATTCGGAGGATAGCGATGTTCCAAACGACTCTTATGCGATTATCCGTCGCCGCCCTGCTGCTCGGCATGCTGGGTGCGTGCAATCCATACGTTCTGGGCGCCGGCGCCTTTGCCGCCGGACCCAATCTGGCGACGGGACGCAACGGCTTCTATCACCTGAACAAGGTGTTCGGTAAGCGATGCTCCGACTCCACCTTTTTCGACCGTCCCCAGCATTGTGTGAACGACGCCGGATGACCGGCGCCGCCGATCCGGGCTCTCAGAACTCGGCGTCGTCGATCACCATGGGCTCGTTCTCTGAGGCCTCGACCCATTCCTTCATGGCGTCGAGTCCCCAGACCGCGTCGGCATAGGCTCGCTCGTCGTCACCGAGATCGACGGCGAAAGTCCGAAAGCGGCTGACAACCGGCGCGTACATGGCGTCGGCGATTGTGAAGCGCCCGAACAGGAACGGACCGTCGCCGCCGTGGCGCGTCCGACACAGACGCCAGATCGCCTTCACCCGGTCGATATCCTCCTGCACACCCGGCTTGCGACCTTCCTTGGGGAAGGACGAGCGAATGTTCATCGGCATGTGTTCGCGCAGGGCGGCGAACCCGCTATGCATCTCGGCAGACACCGCCCGCGCCAGGGCCCGGGCGCCGCGGTCGTCCGGCCACAAGCCCGCCTCGGGCGCCAGGTCCGCCGCGTATTCGCCGATCGCCAGACTGTCCCAGATCTTGACATTGCCGTGGACCAGACACGGCACGCGGCCCGACGGCGAGTATTTCAGGATCTCGGACTTGAACCCGGGCTCGTTCAGCGCGATCAGGATCTCCTCGGCCTGCAGTCCCGCGTGGCGCAGGACCAACCAGGCGCGCAGCGACCAGCTTGAGTAGTTCTTGTTCCCGATGACCAGTGTCAGCGGACTGTCGGCCTTATCTGACATGAATCTCTCGCCATTCAGTTGCGACGGCCCCTCATGTGGGGTGCTTGCTTGTGCGTGTTAAGCCGCAGCGAGTATACCGGATAGCATAGCCTGTCACCGACCATTCATCCTCCCGACACCAGCTTGGAGCATCCGCCGTGGCCTTCAACCTCGTCGCCCGTGCCACCGCCGGAACCATCCCGGTCACTCCGGTAACCACCGACGGCCTCAAGGAGTGGACGGTCGACGCAGACGTGGCGACCAAAACCTGGATCGCCGCCACCGGCTTCGAGGCGAAGGCGGGAGAAATTTGCGTGATTCCGGGCCGGTCGGGCGACATCGCCCGGATCCTGCTCGGCGTCGAGGCGGCCGACCGGATCGGCGTCTGGGATTTCGCCGGGCTGCCGGCAGCCCTGCCGGCGGGGCGCTACGCGGTCGATGCCGACCTCGCTCCCGAGGACGCCACCCGGGCGGCGACCGGCTGGGCGCTGGCGACCTACCGCTTCACCCGATACACCGAGATGCCGGAGGTCGTGGCGGAACTGGTCTGGCCGAAAGGCGCGGACCGCGACTATGTCGAGAACACCGCGACGGCGACGACGCTCGCCCGCGATCTGATCAACACGCCCGGCTCCGACCTGCGGCCGACCGAACTGGCCGAGGCCGCCAAGGCACTGGCGAAGGAGTTCAAGGCGAAGATCGCGATCACCATCGGCGACCAGCTGCTGAAGAAGAACTACCCGACCATTCACATGGTCGGCCGCGGCGCCGAGGACGCGCCCCGCCTGATCGACATTCTCTGGGGCGACCCGAAACATCCCAAAGTCACCCTGGTCGGCAAGGGCGTGTGCTTCGATACCGGTGGCTACGACCTGAAGCCGTCGAACGGCATGCTGACCATGAAGAAAGACATGGGCGGCTCGGCCCAGGTCCTGGCGCTCGCCCGCATGATCATGGCGGCGGGGCTGCCGGTGCGCCTGCGCGTGTTGGTGCCGGCGGTGATGAACATGGTCTCCGGCAACGCCTTCCTACCGATGGACATCTGTCGGACCCGCAAGGGCACCACGGTCGAAATCGGCAATACCGATGCCGAAGGCCGGCTGGTGCTGTGCGACGCGCTGACCGAGGCGGACAGCGAGGCGCCGGCGCTGCTGGTCGACTTCGCCACTCTGACCGGTGCCGCGCGGGTGGCGCTCGGCCCGGACTTGCCGGCGATGTTCTGCAACGACGATTCGCTCGCCGCCGACATCCTCGCCAACGGCCTCGCGGAGGAGGATCCGCTCTGGCGCCTGCCCCTGCACCAGCCCTACAAGGCGATGCTGAAGACCAAGATCGCCGACCTGTCGAACACCGGCTCGGGCCCCTATGGCGGAGCGATCACCGCCGCGCTGTTCCTGGAGCATTTCGTTTCCAAAACAACGCCCTGGATGCATGTGGATCTGATCGCCTGGAATCTCCGCGACCGACCCGGCCGACCGGAAGGCGGCGAGGCTCAGGGAATCCGCGCGGTGTTCCGCGCAATCCAGGCCCGGTTCACCGGATGACTTCCGGACCGACACCGAAACGAACCTGCTTCCCTTTCGCGCCAAGGGCCTGTATCTTCGATCCGCTTCCGGAATGACCGGGAAAGACCCGTCGATGCATCGATCCGACCAGCAGCACCGAGTCCTGAACCTGTGGCGGGCGGCCACCGTGCAGAGCGTGCGCCGTGACGGGCCCGACCTGACGGCCCGCCAGATGGGGCTCCTGCTGACCGTCTATCTGACGACGCCGCCGCATACGGTGCGCGGCCTCGCCATTGCGCTCAACATTTCCAAGCCCGCGGTGACTCGGGCGCTCGACCGGCTGTGCACGCTCGGGTTCCTGCGCCGCAAGGTCGATGACGAGGATCGGCGCAGCGTGCTGGTGCAGCGCACCGTGAAGGGGTCGGTGTTCCTGTCGGAATTCGCCGGCCTGATCCTTGCCGCCGAGGCCGAGACGCCGGACGAGGACGGCGCAGGTCCGGCGGGAGACCCGCAGGCGATCGCCGTCTGAGTAGCCCTTCCCGTTCCGGAGCGCGCCCCTATCCAACCAACTATTTCGAGACGTCGAGCGCCTCCAGCCGCGCCCGGGCAGCGTCGCCCGTCGCCCCGTCCGGCGCCAGCTCCAGCACCTTGATCCAGGCCCTGCGGGCGGCGGCCTTGTCGCCCGCCTGACGCTCCAGGATGCCCCGCTCGAGCCAAGCGCCGGGCGCATTCGGATCGCGGGCCAGGGCCCGGGCCACGTCGTCACGGGCGAGCGCAGGCACCTCGAGATAACGATAGGCCGACGCGCGGTAGAGCAGCAGTTCGACGTCGTCGGGCATCTTTTCGATCGCGATGTCGAGGTCGTCGATCGCCGCCCAGTAGTCGCCGAGCGACAGCCGCGCCACGGCCCGGTCGGCCCGGAGCTGCGGGTCGTCGGGATGGACGTTCACCACCAGCGACAGCAGCTGCTCGGCGCGTTCCGCCCGGCCGGACATCATCCAGCCTTGGGCCGCCTGGGCGATCAGGCCGAGCCGAAGGTCGAGCCGGCTGTCCGGCACCTCGCCCGCCAATTTCTCCAGCCGGGCCGCAGCTTCCTCGTAAGCCCCGACCCCGAGCAGCGCCACCGCCGCGCAATGCCGGGCCGGCAAGCCGCCGCCCGCCTTGTGCCAGTCGAGCGCCGCCTCATAGGCGACCTTCGGCTCGCTGCGCGCCTGGGTCAGACAGGCGTCGTACAGCGCCGACTGGCCCGCCGCATCGTCGCTCTGGGCCGCCGCCGTCCCCGGTTGCCCGAGACCGATCCCCAGGACCGCCAAGATCACGGCCGCTTTATTTACCGCTTGGTAAGGGATTTTCGGGATTATCCGCATCATGATGTCAACAGAACGTCCAGATCGATTCGGCGGGCCACAGGGTGATGCCGCGCGTCTGTCCCCCGATGCGGCGGCTCAGTTGCGCGAAATCGCGCATGAACTCCGCAATCCGTTGAACGCGCTTTCGGCGATCATGGAGATCATGAAGGATCAGCGCTTCGGCCCCCTGGGCAACCCGAGGTACCAGGAATACGCGGCCCTGGCACACGATGCGACCGCAAAAATGATCGGCCTGTGCGACAGGCTCGTGCGGACGCCTCAGGTCAGCGGCCCGCCGACCGCTGTCTCGATTTCGGGCCTGCTTCACGACATCGCCACCATGTACCGGCCGATGGCGGAAGCGCGCGGGCTGTCCCTGGCGCTCGAGCTTCAGGACGACCTACCGGATCTGGCGATCGACCCCGGCTTGCTTTCGACCGTCCTGAGCAACCTTCTCACCAACGCCATCAAATTCACCCCGCGCGGCGGCCGGGTCTCCCTAGTCGCCCGCCGGGAACCGCTTGAGAACGTCGCGGTACTGGTCGTCTCCGACAGTGGGGTCGGTCTGGACGCCACCGAACTCGCCCACCAGATGCAGGCGGTCGCTCCGGAGAGCGGGGCGCTGGCCACCGTCGGCCTGCACGGCGATACCGGTTCCGGCCTTGGCCTGGTCATCGCCCGTCGGTCGATCGAGGAAATCGGTGGAACGCTGGAACTACGGTCCAGCAAGGGCATGGGGACCTGCGCCATCGTGCGCCTGCCCCTCAGCCTCGCCGCCCCGGCCTACCCGTAGGCTAGGACAATTCCCCGACCGCCGCGGTCAGCAGATTCAGATCGCGGTCGGTGGACAGGCGATGGTCGCCGTCCTTCACCAGGCGCACCTGCACGTCGTCGGTCTCCAACCGCTCGGCCAACAGGACCGACAGCCGATGTGGCACGCTGCTGTCCCGCATCCCGTGCAGCAGCCGCACCGGCGCTTGAATCGGGATCGCTCCCCGCATGATCAGGTGATCGCGCCCCTCCTCGATCAGGTCCATGGTGATCGTGTACGGCTCCTCGGAATACTCCGACGGCTCGTAGTAGACCCGGTCGTGCAGCAGCTTCTGACGGATATCCTCCTCGAACTCCGCCCACATCAGGTCCTCGGTGAAATCCGGTGCCGCCGCGATGCCGATCAGGCCGGCGATCCGGTCCGGACGCGCCAGGGCCAGCAGCAGCGCGATCCAACCGCCCATGGACGATCCGACCACGATCACCGGACCGCTGGTCACCTGATCGAACACGGCCAGCGCATCGCCTTTCCACTTGCCGATCGTCCCGTCCCGGAACGCGCCCGAGGACTGGCCGTGACCGCGATAGTCGAATCGGGTGAACGCCTGGCCGCGATCCTTGGCAAAGGCTTCCAGCGTCAGCGCCTTGGTGCCGGTCATGTCGGACATGAACCCACCGCAGAACAGAATGCCGGGGCCGCGCCCGGGATGGTGGTGATAGGCGATTGTCTCCCCGTCCCCGGTGGTCAGGGTCTTCGGGTCGGGAGTGGCGGTTTCGCCATGCTGTGACACGTGCGTCATTGTGCTAGGGTCCCTTTTCGAATTGGACCGTACCGATTGCTGGATTTGCCGGTGACAGAGCCGTTGGAGGCCGGCGCGACCGCCGCGCCTGATCCTAACATTTCCGTTGAAGATTTCGAGGCGTTCCGGCCCGGCCATGGCGGCATGGGGCCGACCATCCTGCAATTGCTGCCGGCACTGGGCTCCGGCGGCGTGGAGCGGGGCACGGTGGACATGGCCCGCGCCATCGTCCAGGCTGGATGGCGCGCATTGGTGGTATCGCGGGGCGGCCCGATGGTGCACGAGCTCGAGCGGGTGGGCGGCACCCACATCACGTTGCCGATCCACTCCAAGAACCCGCTGCACTGGCGTGCCACCTTCGACGCCCTGGTCGATGTCATCCATCGCGAGCGAGTCGACCTGGTTCATGCCCGGTCGCGGATCCCGGCCTGGCACGGAATCAAGGCGGCGGCCCGCAACCGAGTGCCGTTCGTCACCACTTTCCACCAGCGGCCAACCGCCGCGACTGCCGTCAAGCGCGCCTACAATTCGGTGATGGTGCGGGGCGAGCGGGTGATCGCCATTTCACACTACATCGCCGAGCGGCTGCTCGCCGACTACGGCATGGATGCGGATCGCCTGCGGGTGATTCCGCGTGGCGTGGACCTGGAGATGTTCGACCCGGACCGCGTGCCGGCCGAACGGATGATCCGGCTGATCAACAAGTGGCGGCTGCCCGACGGGGTGCCGGTGGTGATGATGCCGGGCCGGATCACCGCCTGGAAAGGCCACAAACTGCTGATCGACGCCCTGTCCAAGCTGGAGCGCGGATCGTTCCACTGTCTGATGGTCGGCGACGATACCGCCCGGCCGGAAGCGAAGCGGCGACTGGAGGCCTATGCCCATGCCACCGGTGTCGGCGCTTTCGTCCACTTCGTCGGCCGAACCGACGACATGCCCGCCGCCTACAAACTCGCCGATGTGGTGGTCTCCGCCAGCCTCGACCCGGAACCGTTCGGCCGGGTGATGATCGAGGCCCAGTCCATGGGCCGGCCGATCGTCGCCACCGACCATGGCGGTGCCCGCGAGACCGTGCTGGAGGATGAGACCGGCTGGCTGGTGACGCCGGGAGACGCCGGCGCCCTGGCCGCCGGATTGAAGACCGCCCTGTCCCTCGACGAGGACGCCCGCGCCCGGCTGTCGGCCAAGGCCATCGCCCATGTGCGCGCGCATTTCTCGCGTTATCAGATGTGCGCCCGCACGCTGTCGGTCTATACCGAGATCCTGTCCGCTCGAGGCTGCGAACGCCTATGACGACCGCGCCGTCCCTTGACCGCGTGCTGGTGATCAAGCTCGGCGCGCTGGGTGACTTTCTGTTCGCGCTCGGCCCGATGCAGGCAATCCGCCGCGCCCATCCGAACGCGCGCATCACCCTGCTGACCCGCCGCACCTATGCCGGCCTCGCCGAAGCAAGCGGTCTGTTCGACGCGATCTGGGTCGACCCGGCCCCGCGCCTCAACCCCATCGGCTGGTTCAGGTTACGCGCCCGACTGCGCAGCGGGCGGTTCGAGCGGGTCTACGACCTGCAGACCTCCGACCGGTCGGGCGCCTATTTCCGCCTCATGGGCGGCGCCGGCGGTCCGCAATGGTCGGGCAAGGTGACCGGTTGCAGCCATTGCCACGTCTACGCGGCCCCGTCCTCGCAACACACGGTCGAGCGCCAGCGCGCGCAGCTCGCCATCGCCGGCATCGAGGATGTGCCGCTGTCGGATATCGGGTTTCTCGACGCGGACATCACCGCGCGCCTGCCGGCCCGGCCGTTCGCGCTGCTGATCCCGGGAGCGTCGGCCGGCCGGCCGGCCAAGCGCTGGCCGGCGGATCGGTTCGCAGCACTCGCCGCGATGCTGGAGGTGCGGGGAATCGGCTGCGCGATCGCCGGGACCGAAGGCGAAGGCGTCCTGGCCCATGCGATTCAAGCCGCGGCACCCGAGGCCCTGGACCTGACCGGGGCGACGGGCCTGTCGGAGTTGGCGGCCTTCGCCCGCGCCGCCCGGCTGGTGGTCGGTAACGACACCGGCCCGACCCATCTGGCCGCCCTGGCCGGGGCGCCGACACTTGCCCTGTTCTCCGATGACAGCGACCCCGCCCGCACCGGTCCCCGCGGGCCGCACACGCAGATTCTGCAGCGGGACAGTCTGGCCGACCTGGAGGCGGCGTCGGTGTTCGCCGCGGTCGAGGACTGGGTCGCCGCAGATCCGCGCGGGGGCCGCGCTATCTGAGAGGATGTGCCGGGGCGCCGAGTGCCGCCTGGAGCAGCAGCAGCCCCATCACCAGGATGACGATCCCGCCGAGCACGGCCACGCTCTCGCCGACGAGAGAGAGCCTGCCCGCATGGTCGGGCATCCGCGCCGCCATCCGCCGCGCCAGATCGCGGGCAAAGACCGAGAGCGACGCCAACGCGCCGACGGTGATCGCGGTGCCGAGCGACATCGCCATGACCGCGCCGATCCCGATCATCCGCAGGTCCATCGAATAGGCGACCACCAGGACCAGCACCGCCCCGCTGCACGGCCGGATCCCGATTGACAGGATCAGGGCGGCAAATCCCCGCAGGTCGAGCGGCGCGGCCAGATCTTCCCGGCTCGGCCCATGGGCATGGCCGCAGGCATCACCGGCATCGCCATGCTCGTGCGCAGGACCGTGGGAATGGCCATGGGTATGGCCGTGGGAGTGGCTGTGGACATGACTGTGGGAATGGTGGTGAACGCCGCCGACCGACCGCAGCAGCCGGCGCGCCCGGGTGACGATCAGCCCGGCGCCGAGCAGGGCGATGAGTCCGTAACTCGCGGCTTCCAGCGTGGGCACGACCCCTTCGGCCTGGCGCATGGTCAGGCCGAGAACCCGCACTGTCGCCTCGACCACGATGATCGCTACGAGCCCCTGAACCAGCGACGCGGCAAGCGACAGCAGCAGCCCGCGCTTCAACTCGCTCTCCTGGGTCAGCAGATAGGTCGAGATCACCACCTTGCCGTGGCCGGGTCCGGCAGCGTGGAAGATGCCGTAGAGAAAGCTCAAGGCCACCAGCGTCCAGGTGGCGACGGCTCCCTTCTCGTGCACGGCGGTGATGGCGGCGGCGAGCGCGCGGTGCAGATCGCGCTGGATCGCTTGGATTTCGAAGGCGATGCGCGACCAGTACGGTAGCGACAGGTCGAATTGCGGGGCGAGCGCCAGCAGCACGGCGATCAGGACAACGACTGCCAACCCGCCGACCGGCAACAGATTGCGCGGTATAGCCCGCGTCGAATTCAGCAACATCGGGGGATCATCCGCATGTGATAAGGACGGTTTCGGCAAACTGCGCGCCCAGGGTGTCGTCCGGAGAGGCGTTCCGGTCCAGGGCCTGGGCCGCCACGACGGCGTTCATGTCCGGCGTCGGCGCCACCACCCGGGCCGCACAGCCGGCCGGGTTGGGTCCCTGGACGGCGATCACGTCGCCCTCCAGATGCAGCATCTCGATATAGTAGGTCGGATCGAACACCGCGACATCGAGCGCGTGGGCGACCGGGTCGGCGGCCGTGGCGAGCGGCACCGTGAAGCGGAACAGCAGCCTGTCCTCGCGCATCTCGGCCGCGTATTCGGTTACGTCCGCGAAGGCCAGCCGCGCGCCATCGGCCCTGACCCGCATGAAATAGTCGTACTCACGCAGGTTCTTCATGCTGTCCGACACCAGGTCAGCCAAAGCCTGGCGGCCCTGGTCGGTGGTCGTGTCGGCACCGCCGGTGGCGTAGGCCGAATAAATCGGGTCGAACAGCCATTCCTGACCGATCGCCGACACTCGGCCCGCCTGGTCCAGCACGATCGTAGTGCGCAGGTCGATCCAGACATGGGGATGAGCCGCGGCGGGCCGGGCGATCGCGGCGAGCAAGCCAAGCAGGGTCAGGCCGATCAGTGAGATGCGCCGCCAATGGGTCAATACCGCCTCCTGAAATCCCGCCCCCGGGACCTTAGGGGCACCAATCTACCGCCGCAGGCCCGACTTGTGAATCGTCCGCAACACGGGAAGACGGCCGGTACCCCCGCGCGACGATCTGCGCTTCAATGCGCCACCCGCTGAACCGGCGGCACCCGTCCATCAGCCCCTATCGGAGAGCGACCTTATGACCCAGACCCCCCTCGATCCCGCCGGCATGGCGGTGATGGGTACCCCGAACTACACCCACGCCATGGTCACCGAGGGCGTCGGCAAGTGGCTGCACATCGCCGGACAGGTCGGCGTGCTGCCGGACGGCACCACGGCCTCGGGCACGCTTGCCCAGTGCCGCCAGGCCTTCGCCAATATCGGCATGCTGCTCGATGGCGCCGGCATGACGAAGGACGATGTCGCCCATCTGCGGATCTACCTGATCGACCGCGACGACATCCTTGCGCTGCGCCAGGCCCGCACCGAGTTCTTCGGCGCGGACAAGGTGATCCCGAGCACCCTCATTCTGGTCTCCGGACTGGTTCTGCCGGAGTGGCGGGTCGAGCTCGAGATCGTTGCCGCGCGCTGAAGATCCGCAGAAGCTGAAGGCTTGGTGACGGCGCGACGCGTTCAATGTCCAGAAGGTCCTGTGGTTCATCGGTGAACTCGGCCTGGAGCACACTCATTTTCCGGCCGGGCCAGCTACTGACCCCGGCCCCTATGGAATCCGGTGGCCATGAACAGGATCCGCTTGCATAAATCGGCAAAATCCTATAATTCATTCCCTGCACTGTGAGGCGGCAATGACGTTCACCCCGTATGATCCCGACACGGTACCCGATCTCGGCATCCCGACCCTGACCCAGGGACTCATGGTGGCGGGGGTGACCGACTGGTTCGTGATGTCCGGCCAGATCGGCCTAAAGGCGGACGGAACCCTCGCCGGCGAGGATGGTCCGACGCAATTCCGGCAGTGTCTGGAGAACATCGCGAACCTGTTGGTCGCCGCCGGGCTCACCCTCGACGACTTGGTGTTTCTGCGGTTCTACCTGACCGATCCGGCGGATATCGGGCCGACCCGGGAGATCCGCAATGCGTTCCTCGGCACCCGCAAGCTCCCCAGCACCCTGCTGGTGATCTCCGCCCTGGCCCGTCCGGAACTCAAGGTCGAGATCGAGGCGATCGCCGTGCGGCGATAGCCGCCGGCTGTTCGGGGCCAGCCGAAACGGGCACAGTCGGGGTCGACACAGCGAGGTTCCGCACGGGAGTTTCCGCATGCTGATCACCGCCGAGGACTACT
>JARGOG010000092.1 GCA_029212785.1 Thalassobaculaceae bacterium | reverse complement strand
ATGTTCAGTAAAATCCTCATCGCCAACCGCGGCGAGATTGCGTGCCGGATCATCCGCACCGCCAAGCGGATGGGCATCAAGACGGTCGCCGTCTATTCCGACGCCGACGCGGACGGCAAGCATGTGCGCATGGCCGACGAGGCGGTGCGGCTCGGCCCGCCGCCTTCGGCCGAGAGCTACCTGCTGATCGACAAGATCGTCGAGGCCTGCAAGCAGACGGGCGCGGAGGCGGTGCATCCCGGCTTCGGCTTCCTGTCCGAGCGTGCCGCGTTCTGCGAGGCGCTGGAGAAGGCCGGCATCACCTTCATCGGCCCCGGCGTCAAAGCCATCGAGGCGATGGGCGACAAGATCACCTCGAAGAAGATCGCCCACGCGGCCGGCGTGAGCACGGTGCCCGGATTCATGGGCACGATCGAGGATGCCGACCACGCCGCCAAGATCGCCGCCGAGATCGGCTATCCGGTGATGATCAAGGCGTCGGCCGGCGGCGGCGGCAAGGGCATGCGCATCGCCAACCAGGAGAGCGAGCTGAAGGACGGCGTGCGCTCGGCGATGAACGAGGCCCGCTCCTCGTTCGGCGACGACCGCGTGTTCATCGAGAAATTCGTCACCGAGCCGCGCCATATCGAGATCCAGGTGCTGGCCGACAGCCACGGCAATGTCATCCACCTGGGCGAGCGCGAGTGTTCCATCCAGCGCCGCCACCAGAAGGTCATCGAGGAGGCCCCGAGCCCGTTCATCGATGCCGAGACCCGAGCCCGGATGGGCGCGCAGGCGGTCGCTCTGGCGAAGGAGGTCGGCTACGTCTCCGCCGGCACGGTCGAGTTCATCGCCGATGGCGACCGGAACTTCTACTTCCTGGAGATGAACACCCGCCTGCAGGTGGAGCATCCGGTCACCGAGATGGTAACCGGCCTCGACCTGGTGGAGCAGATGATCCGGGTCGCCAATGGCGAAAAGCTGCCGTTGACTCAGGACGAGGTGCGGATGAACGGCTGGGCGATCGAGGCCCGCGTGTATGCCGAGGATCCGTTCCGTGGCTTCCTGCCCTCGATCGGCCGGCTGACCCGCTACGACCCGCCGCTGGATGTGGACGGCATTCGCGTCGATGACGGCGTGGAGGAGGGGTCGGAGATCTCCATGTTCTACGACCCGATGATCGCCAAGCTGGTGGCCTATGGGGAAACCCGCGAGGTCGCCGCCGACCGGATGCTGGAGGCGCTGAACCGCTACCGGATCCGCGGTGTCGGGCACAATATTCCGTTCCTGTCGGCGACCATCGCCATGGACCGGTTCCGCAAGGGCAACATCACCACCAACTTCATCGCCGAGGAGTTCCCCGACGGCTTCGAGGGGGCGGCGATCGGTCAGTACGAGCGCGGTGCCATGCAGGCGCTGGCCGTCGCCTTCGGCCGCGACGATGCCGAGCGCAGCTTGCGCATCAGCGGCCAGGTCGCCAACCGCGGCAAGTCGGAGATCGCCACGCTGTGGACCGTGCGCGAGGGGCGGGAGAATACCCGGGTTGAGATCCGTCCGGTGGAGGACGGTTATGACGCCGTGGTCGCGGGTCAGCGTTACGCCGTGCGTGGCGCGCTCGACGCCACCATCGCGGTGTTCGACGGCAACGTGAACGGCGAGCCGTTCCCGGTACAGATCGACCGCGATGGCATCTACCGCGAGCTGTCCTTCGGCGGGGCGTCCATGCGGGTGCTGGTGGTACCGCCGCGGGTCGCCGATGCGCTGGACAAGATGCCGGCCAAGGAAGCGGCCGACACCTCCAAGCTGCTGGTCTCGCCGATGCCGGGCCTGCTGGTCTCCCTCGCTGTCGCCGAGGGCGATGCGGTCAAGGCCGGTCAGGAGATCTGCGTCGTCGAGGCGATGAAGATGGAGAACGTGTTGCGCGCCGAGAAGGACGGAACGGTCGCCAAGGTCCATGCCAGCGCCGGCGCCAGTCTCGCCGTCGATCAGACCATCGTCGAATTCGAATAGGACCGGCCGCGATGGTGGAAACCCGACACCTGACCGTCACCGGCCGGGTGCAGGGTGTGGCCTACCGCGCCTGGAGCGTCGGCACCGCCAAGGAACTCGGCCTCGCCGGCTGGGTCCGCAACCGGCGCGACGGCTCGGTCGAGATCGCCGCCCGCGGCGAGCCGGAGGAACTGGACGCTCTCGCCGCCCGCTGCCGCCGGGGGCCGCCGATGGCGCTGGTGGAGGATGTGGTCGTGACGGTGGTGGAGGACGATCCCGGTCTCGGGCCGTCCTTCGGGCAAACGGCGACGGCGTAGGCGCGCTTCTTCCCCTAAATATTCCCCGACTTCCTGGAAGCGCCGGAGGCGCTGTCCAGGACCGTGATTCCGGCACCCGGCCATGGTCCGGGATGACGTGTTGCGTCTCCAGGAAGTCGGTGCGGGGGCGTTGGACGCGATTCGACACCGGCGCCCCGGAACCCTCCCGGCCGATCGCCGTGCAACCTCTCGGATCCCCGCGCCGGGCTGACGAAACCGCCACCCTTCCGTATCCTTCCCGCAGGACACGACGCGAGGAGGCAGTCATGACGCCCATCGATCCCCCGTCCCTTCGGCAGTGGAACGAGCGCATGCGCTGGTTCGACGATCGTCTCCGTCGCGCTGCCGGTGACCGGCCGTTGCAGGTCGACGCCCAGACCGAAGCTATCCTCACCGAGCTGCGGCGGGTGTTCGCCGCCGGTGCCTGGGTGACGGCGGTCATCCTGGCCCAGACGGCGATCGACAGCGATATCGCCGACCAAATGGGCAGCGAGCAGATGGACATGGCCGTCGGCGCCGATGGCGGCGGGTCGGTTGCTGGATCCGACGGCCTCTATCTGAACACCGTGCGCTTCGGGCGCGACTATGTCTGGCTGCGCGACCGGCGCAACGGCTATGTCCATAACGACGATCCCCTGCCGGCGATTACCGCCCGCGACCTGGCGTTTGAAAGCGCCCGTCTGGAACAGGAGGCCCGCAAGGCGGTGGAACTGATGGCCGCCGCGCTGTCCGGCGCTGCCTGACCCATGGTTGGCGACGCGCTGGAAACCCGAACGGCACGGTGCGGCTGTGGGGCGGTCTCGGTAACCGTCATAGGGCAGCCGCATGAGGTCTATGCCTGCGGCTGCCTGAACTGTCAGCGCGAGACCGGGTCGGTTTTCACCTACACCGCCAGTTACCGGGGGGTGGTGGCCACGGTCGCGGGCGAGGTTCGGCTGTGGCGTCGGACAGTGGATTCCGGGCGGTGGTGCGAGAACGGGTTCTGCCCGACTTGCGGGACTCACGTCTTCAGCCGTTCTGAGTTCGAGGCCGATCTGATCAAGATTGCCGTCGGCTGTTTCGCCGATCCGGACTTCCAGGCGCCGGAGACCCTGTACTACGCCACCCGTAGCCACCGCTGGCTCGGTCTGCCGGAAAGCACCGTCCAGCTCGACACCCAGCCGGACTGATCGGCCCGCCTAATCCCTAGGCGGCATTGGCACGCTGTCGCCGCCATCCTCATAGGCCGGAGCTCCGTCCAGGTCGTAATAGGCGCCCTTCTCGGCGGTGAAGATATGGGCGGCGATCCGGATTTCGCCGTCGCAGCCGTCATCGAGCGACCCGGCGGCGATCGAGATCTTCTCCGCGTTGTCGGTCCTGAAGAAAATCGAGCAACCGCAGGTCTTGCAGAAGCCGCGCCGGCTCTTCGGGCTCGAGCGGTACCAGCCGAGATCGCGGGTCTCGGTCAGCTCGAAATGCTCGTTCCAAACGTCCGTCGATGGCAGGAAATGGCCGGTCATCCGACGGCATTCCCGACAATGGCAGGCGACGATCTGCTTGATCGGGCCGGAGATCCGGTAGCGCACGCCGCCGCATATACAGCCGCCCGTGCGTGCCTTCTGTTCAGCCATGACGTGTCCTCCCCGTCTGATGGAAAGGCAGCTTGCCAAACCAGGGAAGGGGTGGAAAGTTCTTTTTTTGTTCACGGAACGCTGGCCCGTCGGGACGCCCCGGCAGGCGCCGGGGCCGCTTCGGGGTGAACGCCATTGAAAGGAACGCCTCGCCGAGAGCCGTCCCGCGGTTGGCATGCCGGCGCGCCGCTCTCCAGGGGCGTCAAGGGCGTCCGCCGGCCACCCTGATGTTGGCGCCGGCCGTATAGGTGGCCCGGTCGCTCATCAGCCAGACGATTGCCTCGGCGATTTCCTCCGGCTCGCCGAGACGGCCCATCGGGATCCGACCGACATTCGCCGAGGCGGCTTCCTCGGTGACCATCTCGGTGGCGGTCATGCCGGGCGAAACGGCGTTTACCCGGATACCTTCGCCGCCGACCTCCTGGCTGAGCCCGATATGCAGCGAGTTCACGGCACCCTTGGAGATCGCATACATGACCTGGGCGCCGGGGTTGCCGATATAGGCCGATCCCGAGGACACGTTGACGATCGCCCCGCCCTTGCCGCCGTACTTGGTCGACATGCGTTTCACAGCCTCGCGGCAGGTCAGGATGCAGCCGATCACATTGGTCTTGAGCACCCGGTCGATATCCGCGGGCTTGAGCGCGTCGACCCGCCCGACAGGGCCGATGATGCCGGCGGAATTCACCAGCCCGTCTATCGTCCCGAGGTCCGTCTCCACCGCCTTGAACATGGCGAGCACCTGTGCCTCGTCGCCGACATCGCCCTGGACCGTCATGGCGCGCCGGCCGGCAGCGCGCACATCGGCGGCGACCTTTTCGGCGGCGTCGGCGTTGCTGGCGTAGTTCACGGCGACATCCCAGCCGTCGCGGGCCAGCAGCCTGCAGGTGGCGGCGCCGATGCCGCGCGATCCTCCGGTGACGAGTGCGATCTTAGCCATGACTGTCCTCCCTATGATTGTTGGAAGGAGGATAGCGCGCGGGCGGGCGCGGTTGCCATCCGCGGGGTCTCGCGGCTAGCGGAACAGGTTCCCGAACACCCCTTTGCGTCGTTTCTCGAGGAACTGCTGGTGATAGTCCTCGGCCCGGTGGAATTTCTCGGCCTTGGAGATCTCGGTCGCCACCGGCACGCCGCGCGCGGCGAGTGCCTCTTTGGCGGCACGGGCCGCGGCCTCCTGCTCGGCGTTCTCGAAGAACACGGCGGAGCGGTACTGGGTGCCGACATCCGGGCCCTGGCGATTCACCTGGGTCGGGTCATGGATGTCGAAGAACACCGCCAGCAGATCCTCGAAATCGACCTTCGCCGGGTCGTACTCGACCTCGACCACCTCGGCATGGCCGGTATTGCCGGTGCAGACCTCCTCATAGGTCGGATCATCCTTGACCCCGCCGCTATAGCCGACCGCCACGTCGGTCACGCCGGGGACCTTGCGGAAATGCTCTTCCGGGCTCCAGAAGCATCCGGCCCCGAACATCGCCTTTGCCATTCCTTACCTCCCTTGCGCTCTCACGCCGAAACTCTCACACCCAAGATGTGCATGCGGGGCGGGACCGTCCAGACCTTGACTATTCCCGTTCCGCCTCCGCGGCCCGCTCTTCACGCCATTTCAATGCGGCCCGCAGTCCGTCGTTACGGGCGATCTCGAGAAAGTGATGCTTGGTGGCCATGCCCTCTCCCTCGATCAGCATGTCGACCTCCAGCGCGGATTCCAGCGCCGCCCCCATGCCCATGATCTCGTAGGCCCGGTTGACCGCGCGCTTGGTTTCGCGGATCAGCGTGCGGTCCATCGCCGCCATGCGCCGGGCCAGGGTCAGCGCAGTCTCGACGTCCTGGCCGACCGGCACGATGCGGTTGATCAGGCCCATCTCCTTGGCCTCGGCGGCGGTGATGTCGTCGAGGCCGAGCAGGATGATCTCCTTCGCCCGCTTCGGGCCGACCACCCAGGGCAGGATCATGGTGACGATTCCGGCGCCGAACTTGACCTCCGGCTCGCCGAAGATGGCGTCCTCGGCGGCCACGGTGATGTCGCAGGCCATGGTCAGCTCACAGGCGCCGGCCAGCGCCGGTCCGTGCACGGCGGCGACGGTCGGTTTGCTCATGTGCCAGAACCGCATGGTGCAGTCGAAGTCGCGGCGCAGCACCGGACGCCATTCGCCGACGCCCTTGGGTGTGTTCTTCGCCTGAGCCTGCAGATCGAAGCCGGAGGAGAAGGCCTTGCCCGCACCGGTAACGACGACCGCGCCCACCGCCTCGTCCGCTTCCGCCCGGTCGCAGGCCGCTTCCAGCGCGTGCAGCATCGCCTGGTCCATGGCGTTCAGGCGTTCGGGCCGGTTCAGCGTGATCAGGGCGACCTTGCCCCGGCGTTCATAGAGGACGGTCTCGGTCATGGCTATGGCTTGTCCGTTCAGCGTGGTCGGGTGAGGATGAGGGTATGTCCATGCTTCCCCGCTGTCTGCCCCGCCGATGACCGTCTTTGCCGATACGCTGTTCGCCGCCATGGCGGCCCATGGCGATGCCCCCGCGATCGTGCGGGGCAGCGCCGTGATGACCCATGGCGAGTTGTGCCGCCGGTCCGAGATTCGGGCGGGCGAGCTGACGGAGAAAGGGGTGGGCGGGTTCCGGCCGCACCCGGTCTTCGTCGACAATTCGCCCGGCGACCTGATCGAGCTGCTCGGCACCTATCGGGCCGGCGGGGTGGTCGTGCCGATCCACCGCGCCACGCCGCCGGCCCGGGTCGAGGAACTGGTCGCCCGGCTGGTGTCGGACCCGATGCTCGATGGTGCGTCGACCATCGTCTTCACCTCGGGCACGACCGGTGCGCCGAAGGCCGCCGTGCTCTCCGCCGAGCGCCAGACGGCGAAACTCGACATGATCCGCCGCGAGGCCGGCTGGCGGGACGGCCGGCGAACGTTGCTGGCGTTGCAACTCACTTTCAGCTTCGGGCAGTGGGTGACATGGCTGACCTTGCTGTCCGGCGGCGCCCTGGTTTTTCCCGAGCGCCTGTCGGTCGACGCGGTGTCGGCGGTGCTGGCCCGGGCCGAAGTGGACCGGCTGCCGTCGGTGCCGACCCTGATCCGAGGGCTGCTGGACCAACCGGCGACGGCGGCGCTACCCGGCTGGAAAGGGGCTGTGATGGCCGGCGGCGAGGTGCTGCCTGCGGGGCTGGGGACGAAGATCCGTGCCGCGTGGCCGCAGGCGGATATCGGCGACATCTACGGGCTGACCGAGACCGGGACATGCGATTTCTTCGTCGACCCGCCGGACTACGATGCGGCGGCGGGATCGCTCGGGCGGCCGGGCGCGGATATCGAGACCCGGATCGCCGAGGACGGCGAACTCCGCATCCGCTCGCCCTACGCTATGATCGGCTATCTGCGCGATGCCGACCGCACGGCCGAGGCGTTCGACGCCGATGGATATTTCCGGACCGGCGATTTGGCAGAGGTCCGGGAGGACGGCAGGGTGATCCTGGTCGGCCGGGCCAAGGACCTGATCAACAAGGGGGGTATGAAAGTGGCGCCGCTGGAGGTCGAGGCGGTGCTCGCTTCCCATCCGGATGTGGCGGGCGCCCTGGTCGCGGGCGTTCCCGACCCGAAATCCGGCGAGGCGGTGATCGCGGTCATCACCGCGGCCCCCGGGCGTGAGCCCGTGCCGGAGCGGGTCCTGGCCTGGGCGGGTGAGCGGCTGGAACGCTATAAACTGCCGTCCCGGCTCAAGGTCGTCGCCGCCCTGCCGACCGGTTCGACCGGGAAGGGCGACCGGGGATCTGTCGGGCGGATGTTCATCGAGTCCGTCTAGCCGGCGTGCGACCGTCCACGCGATCCCGTGTCAGGGCGCCACTTCCGGGGGACGCGGCGGGATCGGCGTCTTCTTCATGGCGTTGCGCCGGACTGTGTAGAAGGTCGAGGCGATGATGAAGACCGCACCGATCACCGTGTAGATCGTCGGCACCTCGCTGAAGAGCATGAAGCCGAAGCCGGCCGAGGCCAGCAGGCGCACGTATTCCACCGGCGCGATGGCCGCCGCCTCGCCGGCGGAATAGGCCTTGATGTTGACGAACTGAGCGAGCGACATCACCCCGCCGATCACCGCGGCCAGCGCCAGATCCGGCCAACTCGGCCAAACCCAGAAATACCACGCCGGCCCGGCCAGAATGATCGTCAGGCAGACCGACTGGTAGGCGATGATCGTCGCCGGCCGCTCGGTCTGGGTCAGCATCCGCAGGCAGATCATGATCATCGCCACGAAGAACGAGGAGAGCAGCGCCAGCAGCGCGTATTCGTTCAAGCCTTCGGGCGAGGGATGGGCGACGATCACGACGCCGAGGAAGCCGACCGCCGTCGCCGTCCAGCGCCGCCAGCCGACGATCTCGTGCAGGATGATGACCGCCAGCATCGTGGTGAACAGGGTGCGGGAGAACGAGATCGCCGTGGCTTCGGCCAGGGGCAAGTGGACAAGGGCGGTGAACCCCGTCGTCATCGCCACCGAGGACAGGGCGACCCGCAGCATGTGCAGGCCGAACCGGTCGGTTCGGAACACCGCGGGGAAGCCTTTGACGATGGCTGGAGAGACCACCAGGATCACGAAGGCCTGGCGTAGGAACAGGATCTCGACCACCGGCAGGCGCTGGCCGACGAACTTGATCAGCGCGCCCATGACGGCGAACACGAGGCCCGCGGCAAACAGCCAGACCGATCCGCGAACATTGCCCGAAAGCCCGGCCCACCAAGTTCTAAAACGGACGAGCGGAGCGTCGACCACCGGGGGGGCGCCACCGGCGGAACTTTGAGGGCTGTCGGTGGGAGGGGGCATGTCGCTAATGTTTGGGATACAGAAAAACCAGTATCGACTAATTGGGAGGGGTAGCCAATGCGCAGTGTTGACGGACGGGTGGCGTGGATCACCGGGGCGGGAACCGGAATCGGCGAGGCGACCGCACACCGGCTGGCCGGCGACGGCATGGCCGTGGTCCTGAGCGGACGGCGCGAGGAGCCGCTGCAGGTTGTCGCCGAGCAGATCCGCTCGGCCGGCGGCAAGGCGGACGTCATCGCGCTGGACATCACCGACCGGGCGGCGGTGCTCGACGCCGGCAAGCGGATCGATGCCGAGTACGGACGCCTGGACCTGCAGTTCAACAATGCCGGCACCAATGTCACCCCGCGCACCTGGCGCGAGGCGCAGGCGGACCCGTCCCTGCTCGACGGCTGGGACACGGTGATCGATGCCAATATCAAGGGTGTGTACAACGGCGTCGCCGCCGCCTTGCCGATCATGCTGCGCCAGCAGGACGGGGTGATCGCGACGACCGCGTCCTGGGCCGGTCGGTTCTATTCCGAGGTTGCCGGTGTCGCCTATGGCGCCTCGAAACACGCCGTGATGTCGATGAGCTTCCTGATCCAGCGCGAGCACGGCAATGACGGCATCCGGGCGACGGCGATCTGCCCGGGCGAGGTGCGCACGCCGATCCTCGACCGCCGGCCGAAGCAACTGACCGACCAGGAGTTGAAGCAGGTGATCCAGCCGGAGGATGTGGCCGACGTGGTCGCCTTCCTGGCAGCTTTGAGCCCTGGCGCCTGCCTGAATGAGATTCTGATGAGCCCGACCTTCGACCGTCATAAGGCGTAAGCCGGACCGTCGGCGCGGTCTCGCTCCGCGAGCCGGAATCGCCCGGTGCCTTCGACTCCATCCCGCCATTGACCTCCGTCCACTCCCCGGCCCTGCGCCGGGGGCTCGGGTGCGGCGGGGTTGGGCGTCTCTTCGTCGGCCGCGCCGATGGGAGCCTCGGTACAAGGCCGGAGAGGGGGGAGGGGAAGAACACCGCCGCCGCAGCGTGCATTCCCCGGCTTCCGCGTGTCCCCGGGGCGGTGGTAGCGTCGGGACATCCATTCTCAGGGGGAAATACCGATGGTGAATCTCGGTCTGTTCATGATGCCGCTGCATCCGCCGAGCCGCGACCTCACGACCGTGATCGAGGAAAACCGGGAACTGGTGCTGCTCGGCGACCGTCTCGGTTTCGCCGAAGCCTGGATGGGCGAGCACTACACCTCGACCGGCGAGCCGATCCCGTCGCCGCTGATCTTCAACGCCTCGCTGATTTCCGAGACCAAGCAGATCAAGTTCGGGACCGGCGTCGTCTCCCTGCCGCAGCAGCATCCGGTGGTGGTCGCCGGTCATGCGGCCCTGTTCGACCACCTGTCCAAAGGCCGTTTCCTGTTCGGCATCGGCTCCGGCGGGCTGTCCAGCGACTGGGAGGTGTTCGGCAATCTCGACGGGCGCAAGCGGGCGATGGCGATGATCGAGTCGATCGACCTGATCACCAAGATCTGGAGCGAGGACCCGCCCTTCACCCATGAGGGCGAGCATGTCACCACGTCGCTGACCGACCGGATCCTGCCGGAGATGGGGATCGGTCGCTTCATCCGCCCCTACCAGCAGCCGCATCCGCCGATCGCCGTGTCGGTGCGCGGCGCCAACTCCATGACCGCGAACTTCGCCGGTCAGCGCGGCTGGTGCCTGCTGTCTGGAAACTTCGTACCGGCCGCCGACATCGCCACCCACTGGCCGTCCTATGTCGCCGGCGCCGAGCAGGCGGGGCTGCGGCCCGACCCTTCGGTCTGGCGTGTCGGCCGCAGTGTGCTGATCACCGAGAGCGACGCCGAGGCCGAGGCGATCCTCGACGACCCCGCCGGAACCTTCACCTGGTACTACACCTACCTGAACGCCCAGGGGAAATTGGCCGGCGGCGACTTCAACACCGACATCGACTGGGATGCCGCCAAGGTCGAGGCCATGGCCAAGGCGAAGGAGTTGGTGATCGCCGGCAGTGCCGAAACCGTGCTCGACCGGCTGATCGCCTTCCGCGACGAGGTCGGCGATTTCGGCACCCTGATGCTGACCGGCCACGACATGGACGGGGCGCTGCCGATGTGGCGCAGATCCTTCACGACCATGGCTGAGACGGTGTGGCCGAAACTGTCCGCCTACATGGCCGACAAGCGCCTTGCCGCCGCCGCTGAGTAGCCGTCCCCGAATAGCCGCCGAACAGGATCCGACATGCCCGACAGCCATACCGCCGAAGACCGTCTGACCAACTCGCCGATCGAGGCCGCCTACCGCGAGAGGACTCCGGGCTCGGCCGACCTGGCGGAGCAGGCGCGGGCGCTGTTCCCGAGCGGCGTGACCCATGATGCCCGTCATCTGAAGCCTTACGGCCTCTATGTCGAGAAGGCGGCCGGACCGATCAAATGGGATGTGGACGGCAACGACTACGTGGACTTCTACGGCGGCCACGGCGCGTTGCTGCTGGGCCATGCCCATCCGATCGTGACGGCGGCGGCGACAGCGGCGATGGCCGAGGGCACGCAGTTCGGCGCCGGGCAGCGCCACGAGATCGCCTGGGCCCGGGCGGTACGGCGGCTCTGTCCGCAGACCGAGCGCATCCGCTTCACCTCGTCGGGCACCGAGGCGACGCTGATGGGCCTGCGTCTCGCCCGCGACTTCACCGGCAAGCGCAAGATCATCCGCTTCCGCACCCATTTCCATGGCTGGCACGACCACATGACGAGCGGCGTGGCGTCGCATTTCGACGGGACGTCCTCGCCCGGCGTGCTCGACGGGGTGAGCGACGGGGTGGTGCTGCTCGATCCCAACGACGCCGACGGCCTGCGCGCCCTGCTCGCCGCGGACAAGGATATCGCTGCCGTGATTATCGAGCCGACCGGTGGCGGAACCGGCTTCAACCCGCTGGCGCCGGGGTTCCTCGAGCTGTTGCGCGAGGAGACCGCCAAGCACGGTGTGCTGATGATCATGGACGAGGTGGTGACCGGCTTCCGTGTAGCGCCCGGCGGGGCGGCGGAAATCTACGGCATCACCCCGGACCTGAGTTCCTGGGCGAAGATCCTGGCCGGCGGTTTGCCGGGTGGGGCGATCGGCGGGCGGCGCGACATCCTGGACGGTCTCGATTTCGAGGCCGCCGCGGCGCGAGGGCGCGAGAAGATCTCCCATCCCGGCACGTTCAACGCCAACCCGGTCTCGGCCGCTGCCGGCACCGCGGCGCTGACGATCATCGCCGAGGAGGACGTCTGCGCCCGGGCCAACGATACCGCGGCCGCCGTGCGGGAGGCGCTGACCAGGGTCCTGGTCGACAAGAAGGTGCCGTGGGCGGTCTATGGCGGGTTCTCCACCTTCCACCTGTTCGTCCAGGCGGACCGGCCGGTCGATCCGATGACCTTCGACCCGCTGTCGGTGCCGGCGGTGGCGATGAAGGACCGACCGAAGGAACTGATCCGACTGCTGCGGTTGGCCATGCTGGTCAATGGCGTGGACACCAACCCGATGTGCGGCGGGCTGGTCTCCGCCACCCACGGCGTGGCGGAAGTCGACCGTACCGCCGAGGCCTTTGCCGCTTCCATCGACATGCTGCGCCGCGCCGGCGAGATCTCATGAGCGCCTAGATGACAGCCCCCGACGGGGGCGGCGACGGGAGAAGCCGGGCGGCCGGCCCGCTTTCCCTCGTCGCCGATCCCACCTTCCGCAAGCTCTGGTCCATCGGTGTGCTGATGGGCGCGATGCGTTGGCTTGAGATGCTGGCGGTCGGCGTGTGGACCTACGACCAGACCCAATCCGCCGTCATGACCGCCGTGCTGACCATGTTGCGGATGGCGCCGATGGCGCTGTTCGGATCGGTGACGGGGGTGATGGCCGACCGGGTCGACCGCAAGTACCTGCTGGTGGGTTCGCTTTCCCTGATGGCGCTGACCGCCGGGTGTCTGGCGATCTCCGCCTATGCCGGGACGCTGACGCTCTGGCAGGTCGGGATCGGCGCCTTCCTCTCCGGCCTCGGTTGGTCCACCGACTTCCCCGTGCGCCGGACGATCCTGGGCGAGACGGTGGGGCCCGCACGGCTCGGAGCGGCGATGTCGATGGACAGTGCCTCGAACAACGCAACCCGCATGATCGGCCCGATCGCCGGCGGCGGGCTCTACGCCACCATCGGCATGCAGGGCATCTTCACGGTTTCGGGAGTGGTGTTCGCCATCGCCGTGCTGTTGGCCGTCCTGGTGGTCTACCGCCCGATCGCGCGGGAGCCGAGGCCCTTCGCCCTGATCGCCGAGATCCGCGAGGGCCTGCGCTATCTGCGCCGCTCCCGCGCCCTGGTCGGTCATCTCGGCATCACCGTGATCGTCAACATGTTCGCGTTTCCCTATGCCTCGATGATCCCGGTCGTCGGCAAGGAGACCTTCGGCGTCGATGCGGTGCTGACCGGCCTGCTGCTCTCGGTCGAGGGGGCGGGCGCCTTTGCCGGAGCGATGACCGTCGCCTTCCTCGCCGCGCCCGAGCGGTTCTGGCGGATCTACCTGCTCGGATCCTGCCTGCTGATCGTCTCGGTTTTCGTCCTCTCGTTTCAGACCGACTACGCGATGGCGCTGATCGTTCTCGCGGTGGGCGGGATCGGCATCTCCGGGTTCGCCTCGATGCAGAGCACGATCATGTTCTCCGAAGCCCCGCCGGAGATCCGCTCGCGGCTGATGGGGATCCTGTCGGTGTGCATCGGCGCCGGTCCGCTGGGGGTGATGCATGTCGGTTGGCTCGCGGACTGGCTCGGCGCCTCGATGGCCCTGACGGTGATCTCGCTTGAAGGGATGGTGGCAATGGTGCTGTTGGTGATCGCCGTGCCGGAGTTGAGGCGTTGACTTCCGGACCGCACGCCGCTTCGATCAGCCCATGACAACCTCTCCCGCACTGGCGGCCGCCGCATCTCCCGCCGCCGAACTCGCCCGTCTCGAAGCCCTGGCCACCGTGATCCGCACCCCCTGCGGCTCCGGAAGCATGGTGTGGCGGCAATGGGGGCCGCCGACCGCGCCGCCGCTGGTTCTGCTGCATGGCGGCTTCGGGTCGTGGAACCATTGGGTCCGCAACATCGAGTTCCTGGCGCAGCACTACCGGGTGATCGCCGCCGACATGCCGGGCCAGGGCGACAGCGACGACCCCGAGCATCCCTTCGATGCCGACAGTCTTGCCGCCATCGTCGCCGAGGGCGTGCGCCGGGTGGTGCCGGGTGACGCACCGCTGCGGTTGATGTGCTTCTCCTTCGGCTCGATCATCGGCGGGGTGGTCGCCGTGACCCTGGGCGACCGGGTGATCAGCTATACCGGCGTCGGTGCGGCGGGGCTCGGCGACCGCGGGCCGATGACCCAGCAGTTGATCCGCATCACCCCCGACATGCCGGAGGCGGAGCAGGTGCGTCTGCGCCGCCACAATCTCGGTATTCTGATGTTCGCCGACGAGGGCAATATCGACGGCCTCGCCGACCACATCCAGGAGATCAACATGGCGCGCAACCGCATCCGCTCGCGCCCGATCTCGCTCAGCGACCGGTTGGCTCGGACCTTCCCGCTGATCAAAGGGCGGATCAACCTGATCTGGGGCAGCGAGGACGTCACGGCCGTCGGCTTCTTCGAGCCGCGCCACGCCCTGCTGCGTGCGGTCCAGCCGAATGCCGGCACCGCCATGCGCGACGGCATCGGCCACTGGGTGCAGTACGAGGATGCCGAATGGTTCAACCCGACTGCGCTGGCGATGTTGCAGCGGACCTGACGGTCTGTGCGTGAACGCGCTTTCCGTGATAAGATCTACGCGCTATGCGAGAGGCTCTGAAGTTCTGTGTGGCGCTGCTGGTGCTGCCTGCCGGGGTTCTGCTGTATTTTTTTGCGTTTGATTGCCTGAACGCCGGGTCCGGCATCTGCACGGTGTCCTATTGGCGAGGCGATTTCTGGGGGGCACCAAATACCGGTGCTCCCGGCTCTGTTCTTGAAGCCTGGTACTTTCTTGCCTCATCACTCGGAGGGTTGGCCGGACTTACCGCGGCTGCTCTGGCCTATTGGCGACTGGGCGGCGCAAATCGCGCCAGCAAGGCGGAGATTCTTCTGCGCGTCGATGAGCAGTGGTCGTCGGTGCAGTACCGCCAGGCCCGCATTGCGCTGAGACAGGCCCTAAGCGACGCCGGGGAGGACTTTGTCGCCCATATGCGAACCCTGGCACGCGAAGACTATGAGGCGTATCTGGTGACACTGGAGATCGCGGACCTCCTGGAAACCATCGGCCTGCTCGTCAGACGCGGTTATCTGGCACTTGAGGATGTGGACTCGTTGCTCGGTCAGCCGGTGATCGGCGCCTACGCCGTCTATCGCCCGCACATCGACGACCTTCGCAGGGGCGCCCCGACTACATACGCGAATTTCGAATGGCTCGCCGACGAGATCCGTAATCTGCGTGCCGAGCGCTAGTGCTTCGGCTTATTGGGATCCGGAAACAGCGGCCAGTCCAGAGACGCCTGAGACAACATCCGATCCTCACTGAGTTGCTGCAGCCAAATATAGGGCGGGCGGGCCGACTCCGCAATGTTCGGCCCGCGCCTGCACGGGTGTCAGGACGGCAGCGGCCGCTCTCCCAGACCGGTATTCATCATGATCAGGTAGCCGTCCGGATCCTGCACGAAGACCTCGCGCTGGCCGCCCTCGCGGTCGCCGGTGTGCCGCCAGACCTCCCTCGGCCCGGTGTGGATCGGCCAGGCGCCATCCCGCAGGCGCCGTTCCAGGGTCGGCAGGTCGTCCGTCTTGACCTGGAACATCACGCCGCGGCCGAGCGGCGCCTCGAGCGGACCGGTCTCCCATTTGCCGTTGCGTTGGCAGAGCATGATCTGGGCGCCGTTCAGGTCCAGATAGGCGAACTTCTCGTCCGGGCGGTGATAGGCGATCGAGAAGCCCAGCACGCCGCACCAGAAGGCGAGGCTGACCTCGAGATCGCTGACGATC
>JARGOG010000091.1:15203-15930 GCA_029212785.1 Thalassobaculaceae bacterium | reverse complement strand
CCTGGCAGAAGTCGATGTCGAAGTCGGGCATGGACACGCGTTCGGGGTTCAGGAAGCGCTCGAACAGCAGCCCCCAGCGCAGCGGATCCAGATCGGTGATCAGCAGCGAATAGGCAACGAGCGAGCCCGCGCCCGACCCACGACCCGGTCCCACCGGAATGTTCTTGGCCTTCGCCCATTTGATGAAGTCGGACACGATCAGGAAGTAGCCGGGGAAGCCCATATGCTCGATGACCCCGAGTTCCATCGCCAACCGATCGCGATACGGCTTGGCCGCCGCCTCCCGGGCCGACGCATCCATGTCTGCGGTAAAAACATGGGCGGCGAGCCGGCCCTCCAGCCCCTGCTCCGCCTGGAACCGCAGTTCTTCGGCCTCGGAGCGCCCGCCCTCGGTGTCGAAGCGCGGCAAAATCGGCGCCAGCTTCTCCGGCATGACCGCGCAACGTCGGGCGATCACCAGCGTATTGTCGATCGCCTCGGGGATATCGGAAAACAGCGCGCGCATCTCTTCGGCGGTCTTGAACCGGTGATGCGGCGTAACCCGCCAGCGTTTCGGGTTGCCGATCGTCATGCTCTGGGCGATGCACAGCAGCACGTCATGCGGCTCGTGCATGCCAGGATCGGCAAAGAACACGTCATTGGTGGCGACCAGCGGCAGGTCCCGGGCATAGGCGAGTTCGATCAGCGCGCCCTCGATCCGGTTCTCCTCGTCGAGAAAATGGCGCTG
>JARGOG010000091.1:0-15193 GCA_029212785.1 Thalassobaculaceae bacterium | reverse complement strand
AAGCCCTTCTCTCCCTCGCCGTGAAGGCCGTGTTCGTCGAGAACATGGCGCTGGAGCTCGATGTAGAGGCGCCCCGGGAACAGAGTCTGCAGGGTCGACAGCATGGCCTCGGCATCCGCGCGACGCCCTTCGAGCAGCAGGCGGCCGACGGCACCCTTGATCCCGCCGGTGAGCGCGATCAGCCCGTCCGTCCGACCCGCCATGTCGTCGAGCGAGATCTGCGGCGCTTCCTCGCCGGTGCCGTCCAGGAACGACTGGCTGACCAGACTCATCAGATTGCGGTAGCCGGCCTCGTTCTGGGCGATTAGCGGCAGTTGGTCCGGTAGAACGTCGCGCCCGCCGACCACCCGCAGCCCGCGCTGCTCGGTATCGACCGGGCGGCGCATATTGAGCTGCACGCCGACGATCGGCTGCACGCCTTCGTCGGATGCCGTCACCGCAAACTCCAGCGCGCCGAACATGTTGCCGCTGTCGGTCATGGCGACCGCCGGCATCTCGTGCTGCCTGGCGAGCTTGACCAGCTGTTTGGCATGGATCGCCCCCTCCGCCAGCGAATAGGCGGAATGCACTCGGAGATGGACGAAATCGGCGTGGGTCATGAATGGCCTCCGGAAGGATCAGCGATCCTCCCATACCGGCGCGGCGGGGTCACGACACCCGGCCGTTAGCTCTGGCAGACCAACAATTTTCCGCCCTCTCCATGCCGTCGAATGGCCGGCGATAACCGCGACTCGCGCGCGACTCGGCGCCCCTCAAAGCCCGACCCCGCCAAGCGATCGTAAAAACTAAAATCTGAAATAAATCCCTAATTTAAAACGACATTTTTTCACGGGAATCCTGTCCGCATTAAGACACTTTTAAGCTGGATGAAGCATTTTGGGCACCTGGGAATACAGCGGGTTCAAACGGGTTTATTGGAATGTCAGCGGCAGAGATCATGGATCGATCAGAGCTCCCAGCAGACGTCAGTGCGGTCTTCAAGGCTCACGTCGCGTTTCTGCGTGGTGAGCCGGGTGGCCGCCGTTGCCTGCTCAAGTCAGCGAAGCTCGACGGCCGCAACCTGGACGACATCAACCTTCAGCAGGCAACCCTTTCGGGTTCGACCTTGACCCGCAGTTCGTTCGAGGACGCGGACCTGTCCCAGGCGGACCTGTTCGGGTGCGATTTCTCTGCCTCCAATCTGAAGAACGCGTGCTTCGAGAAGGCCGATCTGCGCGGAGCGAATTTCACCCTCGCCAACCTGACCGGCGCCCGGCTGCGCGGCGCCGACCTGCGTCCCGGCCACATCATGCAATGGGGCGAAGAGGTCAAACGCTCCGCCGACCTGTCCGACGCAAATCTGGACGGCGCCGACTTCTCGTTCGCGAACATGGAAGAGGCCAATCTGGCGGTGTCCAGCGCGAAGGGAGCCGTCTTCCGCGACGTGGTGCTCCACGCGGTGAACCTCGCCGGCGCCGACCTCACCGGTGCCGACCTGCGCGGCTGCAACCTGAAGAACGCCAACCTGACCGGTACCAATCTCGACGGCGCCGATCTGAGCGGGGCAAACCTGACCGACGCCAATCTGCGCAACGTGGACCTGTCCAAGGCGAACATCGAAACCGCCAATATGATGGGCGCGATCCACCGCGACAGTCAGAAGCCGCTGCCGGCGGAGATTGAGGAAATGCTGCGCGAGCACAGCAAGTGGATCGCCAGCAATGGCGCGATCGGCGCCCGCGCGACCCTCAAGGACGCCGAACTCGTCGAACTCGATTTCTCGAGCTGCGACGTGCGCGGTGTCTGCTTCGACGGCGCGAATCTCAAGGGTGCGGCATTCGTCCGTTCGGAGCTGTTCCTGACCTCTTTCCAGGGCGCAAATCTGGAGGAGACCGATTTCTCGTTCGCCCGTGCTTCCGGCACCAACTTCGCCGGGGCCATGTTGAGCAATGCGAGCTTCGTGAGCACGCGAGTCGAGGATGCCGAGATCATCGGTCCGGACGGACGCAAGACCGGTCGCAGCCTCTTCGCCCGGTTCCGTGGCGCCGCCCTTCAGGGAATCAACTTCGCCGGTACCGTATTCGACGGCGCCGACCTGTCGGACACCGATCTCGAAGGTGTCAAGTTCGACTTCGCCAAGATCAAGCGCGCCAGAGGGATCGAATAGATCCGTCAGAGCCGCCGGTCGACCAGGACCCCGTCCCGCAATTCCACCACCCGGTCCATCTCCGCGGCCAGATCCAGATTGTGTGTCGCGATCAGGGCTGACAGACCGGTTCCGCGCACGATCTGCGTAAGCTGCGCGAACACGTCGGCCGCCGTCTGCGGGTCCAGGTTGCCGGTAGGCTCGTCCGCCAGCAGCACACGCGGCACATTGGCGATGCCGCGAACGATCGCAACCCGCTGCTGCTCACCCCCGGAAAGACGCGCGGGGCGATGCGATGCCCGTTCGCTCAGCCCCACCATCGCCAGAAGTTGGTCCGCCCGCTCCCCCGCTTCCCGGCGGGACAGGCCGCCGATCATCTGCGGGATCATGACGTTCTCGCGTGCCGAAAACTCCGGCAGCAGGTGATGGAACTGATAGACGAAGCCAATCGTATTCTGTCGGAACAGTGTCCGCTCGCTATCGTCGAGCTTCGCACAGTTCCGCCCGCCGACCAGCACCTTGCCGCTCGTCGGCTGCTCCAGCAGGCCGGCGATGTGCAGCAGAGTCGATTTGCCGGCACCGGACGGGCCGACCAGAGCGACGATCTGACCCTCCTGCAGGGTCAGGTCGATGCCGCGCAGGACCCTGAGCGAGCGCTCACCTATGCCAAACACCCGGGTCACCCCTTCGAGAACCAGGGCCTTGCCGTCCTTGCTCGGCGGATTCGATGCAATCACGCCCCTACTCATAGCGCAGCGCCTCAACCGGATCGACGCGGGCGGCGCGCCACGCCGGGTAGATGGTGGCGGCGAAGCTCAAGGTCAGCGCCATGCCGACGACCACGATGACCTCGGTCGGGTCCATTTTCGCCGGGACGTTGGTGAGGAAGTAGATCTCCGGCGGGAAGACCGAGGTGCCGAACACCGTTTCAACCCAGCCCTGGATCGCCTGAATGTTGAGAATGAAGAGCAGGCCCAGGACGGCGCCGACGACGGTGCCGAGCACGCCGATACTGGCCCCGGTCATGAAGAAGATCCGGGTGATCATGCCGCGCGAGGCGCCCATGGTCCGCAGCACCGCAATGTCCCTGCCCTTGTCCTTCACCAGCATGATCATCGAACTGATGATGTTGAAGGCGGCGACCAGGATGATCAGGGTCAGGATCAGGAACATCACGTTGCGCTCAACCTGCAACGCATTGAAGAAACTGCGATTCTGTTGCTGCCAGTCGCGAAAATAGACCTCCGGCGGCAGCGCCTGGAGCATGCCGAGGCGTACGGATTTCAGGGAATCCGGATCGATGGTGAAGATCTCCAGGGCGTTGACGGAATCGCCCTTCTGGAAGAACACCTGGGCGGCCCGCAGCGGCATGTAGACGAAGGTATTGTCGTATTCGAACATGCCCACTTCGAACAGGGCGACGACCTCATAGGCCTTCATCCGCGGCATGCTGCCGATGACGGTCACCGAGGAGGATGGCGAGATCATCGTCACCTTGTCGCCGATCCGCAGTCCCAGACGATGCGCCAGACGGGTCCCCAGCACCACCGCATCCTTGCCCTGAAAGGCGTCGAGCGAGCCTTCCTTGACGCTTTCGGCGATCAGGGTCTTGGCCTTCAGGTCGCTCGGCCGCATGCCTCGGACGACGCCGCCCGAGGCGACCCCGTTTGCGGTCAGCATGGCCTGGCCCTCGACCTGGGGCGTGACGCTGAACACGCCGGGCACCGATGCCGCGTCGACCACGAGCCGGTCATAATCCTCGATCGAGCCGTCGACGGCGTATACCGCGGCATGGCCGTTCAGTCCGAGGATCCGGCCGATCAGTTCGGCGCGAAAGCCGTTCATCACACTCATGACGATGATCAGAGTGGCGACCCCGAGGCCGATGCCGAGCAGGGAGAACCCGGCGATCACCGAGATGAATCCCTCCTGGCGACGCGCCCTGAGGTAGCGCATCGCCACCATTCGCTCGAAAGCACCGAAGATCATGCCCGCCCTCTGTGTAAGGCCGGCACTGTCGGAGCCATATACGGCGAGATCGTGGCGCGCTGCATCACAGATCCGCCCTGGATCAGCCGGCGAACCGATTGAGCGCCGCCTCCGGCGTCATCTCCTCGCGCTCGCCCGTCTTGCGGTTCTTCACCTCGACCACGCCACCGGCAACGCCGCGCGGTCCGACGACGATCTGCCAGGGCAACCCGATCAGGTCCATGGTCGCGAGCTTGGCGCCCGGCCGGTCGTTGCTGTCGTCCATCAATACGTCGATCCCGGCATTACCGAGCTTGGCGTAGAGATCCTCGGTAACACCGTCGCAGGCGGTGTCGCCGACCTTCAGATTGACCAGGCCGATATGGAAGGGTGCCACCTCCTCCGGCCAGACGATGCCGTTCTCGTCATGGCAGGCCTCTATGATGCCGCCGACCAGACGCGAGACGCCGACGCCGTAGGAGCCCATATGGACCTCGGCTTCCTTGCCGTCGGAACCGGCGACCTTGGCGCCCATCGGCGCGGAATACTTGGTGCCGAAATAGAAGATATGGCCGACCTCGATGCCACGGGTATTGACCAAATCCGCCGCGTCCACCGGGCAGGTGGCCGGATCGTGCTTCTCGTCGGTCGCGGCATAGCGCGCCAGGCAGGAATCGACGATCGGCTGCAGGTCGCCGTCGTAATCGACATTGGACGGCACCGCATCGGTCGTCAGCCAGTCCTTATGGCAGAACACCTCGCTCTCGCCGGTCTGGGCGAGAATGATGAACTCGTGGCTGAGATCGCCGCCAATCGGGCCGCTGTCGGCCGCCATCGGGATCGCCTTCAGGCCGAGCCGGTCGAAGGTCCGCAGATAGGCGACGAACTGGCGGTTATAGGCGCGCTTGGCCGCGGCGAAATCGACGTCGAAGGAATAGGCGTCCTTCATCAGGAACTCGCGACCGCGCATCACGCCGAAGCGGGGGCGGACCTCGTCGCGGAACTTCCACTGGATGTGGTAGAGCCGGCCGGGCAGCTCCTTGTAGCTGCGCACATGGGTGCGGAAGATGTCGGTGATCTGCTCCTCGTTGGTCGGCCCGTAGAGCATGTCGCGCTCGTGCCGGTCGGTTATGCGGAGCATCTCCTTGCCGTAATCGTCGTAGCGGCCGCTCTCGCGCCACAGGTCCGCCGGCTGGATCGTCGGCATCAGCACCTCGTTCCAGCCCGCCGCGTTCTGCTCCTCGCGCACGATCTGCTCGATGCGCTTCAGCACGTTGAAGCCGAGCGGCAGCCAGGAATAGATCCCCGCGCTGGACTGCTGCATCATCCCCGCCCGCAGCATCAGACGGTGGGACACGATCTCCGCATCGCGGGGCGTGTCCTTCATGGTGGGCAGGAAATAGCGGGACAGGCGCATCGACTTCCTCGGCAACAACGGGAGCGCACGCCGGTCGGCGCGCGGGTCTCACACGCCCTGGGGCGCGATGCGGCGCACTCTAGAAAAGCGCTGTTGTGCTGTCCAAGGGAAATCAGCCGACGGGTCGGCCGGCAGCCGGTGTCCGCTGTCGGGCGCCGCCTGCGGCGCGACCGCGCGGATCACACGCCGCGCAGGCCGAAATTCAGCAGCGAGATCCAGAACCGCTCAAGGTCGCGATAGGAGGTGCTGGCCTTGCCAAGGTTGTCGGCAGCGACCGGGACGCCCGGCAGCGCCTTGGCATGGCGCTCGAACATCGCGTCGATCTCCTTGCACAGCGCCAGCCCCTTGTCGGACAGCCGCACGCGGATCGAGCGCCGGTCATGGGTCGAGCGTTCCTGCACCAGGTAACCGTTCTCCACCATCTTGCGCACGTTGTACGAGACGTTGGAGCCCAAGTAGTAACCCCGGTTCGTCAGTTCGCCGACCGTCAGTTCCTCATCGCTGATATTGAACAGGATGAGGGCCTGAATGTTGTTGATGTCCTCGACGCCGATCCGATCAAGCTCGGTCTTCACCACTTCCAGAAACTGCCGGTGTAGCCGCTCGATCAGCTTGATCGCGTCCAGATACTCGCGGCGGAGGTCCGTCACATCATCCGTCATTGTCATCGCATATCCCGCCGCCTGCCAACCGTCCCTAATACCGATACCACCGGAGACGTGCACCCTTCAACGGGTCTAGACCAACACGTCTATACACGCAACTCGTTTCGATAAGTTAGAAATCACGCGTCACCCCGGATCATGTTGATGATGCCGGAGAAATCGATCTCACCGTTGCCCCGATCCACATAGTCCCGGAACAACTGCATGGCCTCCGCACCGAGCGGGGTCAAGGCATGAACCTGCTCGGCCGCGCCCTGCGACAGACCGAGATCCTTGAGCATCATCGCGGCGGTGAAGCCCGGTTTGAAGTCGCGGTTCGAGGCCGCCGTATCGGTCAATCCCGGCACCGGACAGTAGGTTGTCATCGCCCAGCTCTGCCCCGACGATTTGGAACTGATGGCAAACAGCTTGGCGGTATCTAGTCCCAGCTTTTCCGCCATTGCGAATGCCTCGCATTGGCCGATCATATTGATGGCGAGCATCATGTTGTTGCAGATCTTCGCCGCCTGTCCGTTACCGCTCCCACCGGCGAGAACGATGGTCTTGCCCATCGCCTCCAGGAACGGTTTGGCCCGCCCGAATGCCGTCTCGGACCCGCCGACCATGAAAGTCAGCGTCCCCGCCTCGGCTCCGGTGGTACCGCCGGAAACCGGAGCATCGACCATGTCGAACCCGGCCTTCTCCGCATCTGCGGCAACGTCACGGGCGCTCGCCACATCGATCGTCGAACAGTCGATCAGCAACGTGCCGTCGGCCACCGTGCCGAGGATCGACTCGCCGTAGACCGACCGCACATGCGGGCCGGCGGGCAGCATCGTGACGACAATCTCGACCGAATCGACGCAGTCGGCCGCCGATTTGGCCGCCGACCCACCGGCCGCCTCCAGTCCCTTCACCTGTTCCGCCGACAGGTCGAATCCGCGCACCTCGTGGCCCGCCTTGATGAGGTTGATCGCCATGGGCAGGCCCATGTTGCCGAGGCCGATGAAACCGATCGTTGCCATTTCCGTCCCTCCCGAGGACCGTCTATCCGTCTTATCTGATTGCCTGCATGCTCCGCGCTCGACCGACGCCGGTCAAGCCAGGGACCAGTCGCCGCTGGCCGGTGCGCTGAAATGCGCCGCCACGATATCTCGGCCGACCTCGGCGACCGTCGCCGGCCGCCATTTCGGCGCATGATCCTTGTCGATGAGCACCGCCCGGATGCCTTCGTAATAGTCGTGCCCGGCCATGCAGGCCTGGGACAGGCGGTATTCCAGCAGCAGCACGTCCGCCAGGTTCGACGCCTCACGGCCACGCCGCATCAGCTCCAGGCTGATCTTCAGGCTGGTCGGCGACTTGGCCAGCAATGTGTCGCGGGTCTCCCGCGCGAAGTCGGAGCCGTCAGCCGCCAGGGCGTCGAGCACCTCCTCGACGGAATTGGCCTTGAAGCAAGTGTCGATCGTCCCGCGATGCGGGGTCAGCGGGTCTTCACCGGCCGGTTCCGCCAAACGTTCCAGCACGTCGTTCACCGCCGCCCGCGCCGGACTGCCGCCGGCAATCGCCGTGGCCAATTGCGCCTCGAAGCCTTCCAGACGGCTCGACGGGACGAAATGGGTCGAGATCCCGAGCGCGCAGGCCCCGGCCGCGTCGAGCCGGGCGCCGGTCAGCGCCAGGTAGGTTCCGGTCTCACCCGGCAGGCGCGGCAGAAACCACCCGCCGCCGACATCCGGGAACAGGCCGATGCCGGTCTCCGGCATGGCGAACATGAGCCGTTCGGTCGCAATCCGGTGAGAGCCATGGATCGACACGCCGACGCCGCCTCCCATGGTCACGCCGTCGAGCAGCGCCACGAAGGGCTTGGAGAAGGCATGGATCTGATGGTTCAGCCGGTATTCGTCGAAGAAGAACACCTTGGAGAGCTCCGACGGCCCTTTGCCGTCCATGTCCTCCATCACCGACTTCCAGACCGCGCGGACATCGCCGCCGGCACAGAAGGCGCGCTCGCCCTCGCCCTTGATGACGACGGCGCCGATGGCGTCGTCATGCTCCCAGGCCTCCAGCTTGTCCGCCATCTGCTGGACCATGGGATAGGTCAGCGCGTTCAGCGCCTTGGGCCGCGCCAGCTCGACCGTCGCCAAGCCGCCTGCGGTCGAAAATCGGATCTCTTCTGTCACGTCCCTACTCCGGGTGGGTCAGTTGGCCAGCAGCTTGCGGGCGATGATCACGCGCATGATCTCGTTGGTCCCTTCCAGGATCCGGTGCACGCGCAGGTCCCGCAACAGCCGTTCGATCGGATAGTCCTTGAGGTAGCCGTAACCGCCATGCAGCTGCAATGCCTCGTCGACGATCCTGTAACCGATATCGGTGGCGAAGCGCTTGGCCATGGCGGCGTGCTGCGTGGCATCCGGCGATTTGGCGTCCAGGCTGGTCGCCGCGCGGTGAACCATGAGGCGGGCTGCCTCCAACTCGGTCGCCATGTCGGCGAGGCGGAACTGGGTCGCCTGGAAATCGGCGATCGTCTTGCCGAACGCCTTGCGGTCCTTGACGTAGGACAGCGACGCCTCGAGCGCGGCCCGGGCACCGCCGAGCGAACAGGCGGCGATATTAATGCGCCCACCGTCGAGTCCGGCCATGGCGATCCCGAAGCCCTCGCCCTCGCCACCGACCAAATTCTCCGCCGGCACCTTGCAGTCGTCGAAATTGACCATGGCGGTCGGCTGGCTGTTCCAGCCGAGCTTCTTCTCGTTCTCGCCAAACGACAGGCCCGGCGTGTCCTTTTCCACCAGAACGCAGGAGATGCCCTTGGCCCCCGGCTCGCCGGTGCGGCACATCACGGCATAGACATCGCTGGCACCGGCGCCGGAGATGAAGGCCTTGCCGCCGTTCAGCACGTAGTGGGAATTGCCGACCTTCTCCGCCCGGGTCTTCAGCGCGGCAGCGTCAGAGCCAGCCCCCGGCTCGGTCAGGCAGTAGCTGGCGATCTGGTCCATGGTAGCGAGCTTCGGCAGGAAGCGCCCGCGCACCTCCTCGCTGCCGAACCGGTCGATCATCCAGGCGACCATGTTGTGAATCGACAGAAAGGCCGCGGTCGACACACAGCCGGCCGACAGTTCCTCGAAGGCGACCGCCGCATCCAACCGGCCAAGTCCAGAGCCTCCGACATCGTCGCGCACATAGATCGCGCCGAGGCCGAGTTCCGCCAACTCCTTCAGGACGTCGATGGGGAAATGCCCCTTCTCGTCCCATTCCGCGGCATTCGGCGCCAGACGGTCGGCGGCGAAAGACCGGGCCATGTCCTGGATCGCGCATTGCTCTTCGCTGAGTTGGAAGTCCATCTGGTCCCTCCTGGAGGTATTCCCCGGCATCATGCGCCGTCTCGGTCCGCCCGTCTCTCGGGCGCTCTATCTTGTGATCGACGGCGCGGGATAATCTGAACCGCTTCGGGGCGAGTCAACGGTGCCCCAAGGTCAATCCCGCCTCCGCGCGCCGTTGCATCGCCAGATGGGACGCTTAAACTCGGTCGCAACAACAAGACAAACGAGGACGCCATGCCCTTCAACGGCCGCCCGAAGACCCTGATCGCACCGTCCGCCGGCTATCCGACCACGCGCCTGCGCCGGCCCCGCCAGGCCGAATGGTCGCGCCGCCTGGTCGCCGAGAACGCGCTCAGCGTCAACGACCTGATCTGGCCGATCTTCGTACATGCGGGCGACGAACCACGGATTGCGGTCGAGAGCATGCCCGGCGTGCTGCGGTATTCGGTCGCCGAACTGGCCGAGGCCGCGCGCGAGGCGGCGGATCTCGGAATTCCGGTGATCGGCGTGTTCCCGTATGTCGAACCGGACCTGAAAGATGCTCAGGGCACCTATGCCGTGACGGAGAACAACGTGGTCTGTCAGGCGGTCGAGGCGGTGAAGAACGCGGTCCCGACGATCGGCGTGATGTGCGACGCCGCCCTCGACCCGTTCACCAGCCATGGCCATGACGGCCTGCTGGAAGACAGCTCGATCCTGAACGATGAGACGGTGGAGATTCTGGTCCGCCAGTCGGTGCTGCAGGCGAGCGCCGGCTGCGACATCATCTCGCCCTCGGACATGATGGACGGCCGCGTCGGCGCCATCCGCAAGGGGCTGGACGAGGCCGGATTCCAGGGCGTGCAGATCATGTCCTATGCCGCCAAATACGCGTCGGGCTTCTATGCGCCGTTCCGGGCCGCCGTCGGCTCCGCCTCGACCCTCGGCTCGGCGTCGAAATCCACCTATCAGATGGACCCGGCCAATTCCGACGAAGCCCTGCGCGAGGTCGCTCTCGACATCGCCGAGGGCGCCGACATGGTCATGGTGAAGCCCGGCATGCCCTACCTCGACATCGTGCGCCGGGTGAAGGACACGTTCGGTGTGCCGACCTACGCCTATCAAGTGTCCGGCGAGTACTCGATGATCATGGCGGCGACGGAACGCGGCTGGATCGACGGCGAACGGGCGATGATGGAGAGCCTGCTCGGCTTCAAACGCGCCGGCGCCGACGGAATCCTGACCTATTTCGCGGTGGAGGCGGCGAAGCGGCTGAAATAGCGCGTCCCCGCCGCCACCTTCCCTGCGGCCCAGGACCGGGTCGCCTCACCCGATCAGAACCGCGCGACGAACCGCACCGCTTCGGCATCGGACCACACACCGTCGGGGCCATGAAAGCCGACATGGCCACCGTGCCGCGTGAGGATCGCGGACAAAGAGGACAGCGCCGCCCAATCCACCGCCCGGTACATCTCCGCCGGTATCCAGGGATCGTCGAGCGCGTGGATGATCCGCGTGGGCACTCGGATATCCTTGAGGAACCCGTTGGCCGAGCAGCGCGCATAATAGTCGACGGCATCGGCGAAACCATTGTTCGGTGCCGTGAAGGCGTCGTCGAAGGCAATCACCGTCCCGGCTGCCGACAGCCGACGGCGCGCGTCGGGTGACAGCCCGCCCGGTACCGCCGCCATCTCCGCCCGCATCGCCGCCAGCAGGTGACGGTGATAGACGATGTTCCGGGGCGCACAGAAGCACACCGCCGTCATCGCCAGATCGATCGGTGCGGACACCGCCACTGCGGCCCGCACGTTCTTCTCGGCGCCGAACTCGGCAGCCCCCTTGAGCAACAGGTTTCCGCCCAACGACCAGCCGACCAGGGCCACCCCATCAGGGGCATCGAGCTGGTCGAGCACCATCGCCAGATCCTCGCTGCGGCCCGAATGGTATTGCGCGCGGCAAAGCGGCCGGCTGGGGCCGGCGCCACGCAGATTGAGGCGCAGCGTGGTGAATCCGGCTTCCAGGAATGCCCGGGCGGAGCGGCGAACGTATAGACTGTCCGCGTCCCCTGTCAGGCCATGGATCAGGATGACGAGCGGCCGTCCCGCGACCGGAGCCAGGGGCCGGTCCAACTGGCCGATCAGAATATCGCCGGTCCGGTCGGGCATGGCGAATTTCAGAGTTTCCGAGGTCGCCGCAGGGACCGGTTCCCGGGGACGGACACAGAAGTCGCGCAAGGTCTGCAGGTCCGCGCCGATCCAGGGAATGCGCTGGCGGAACGGCTGGACGCCGATCTCAACCGGCATCGGCAGCGGCGTCCTCCTCCTCGTCCTCGTCGAAGGACCGGAGCCAGTCATGCACGGCCTTGATCTGCTCCTCGACCATCAGCGCCGGCGCATGGCCGACATCAGGGAACTCGACCAGTTCGGCCCTCGGGCCGGAACGGGTCATCCGCTCCGCCGTCTCCCGCGACAGGATGTCCGAGCGCCCGCCCCGCAGCACCAGGGTCGGGCATCGCACATTGTCCCACACATCCCAGAGCTTCACGTCCGCCATGTCCTCGGTGAACACGTCGCCGATCGCCGGATCGTAGTGCTGGGCGTAGGTACCGTCTTCCTGACGCGTCGCGGAATGCAGGGTCAGGTCGGACCAGCCGAGGTCGTCGGGAATGCCGAAATCGGCATAGATCTCCTTGAAATACGCGGCGGCCTCCTGGAGGTTCTTGAAGCGCGGATCCTGGCCGACATATTTGCCCATGCGGGTCAACGCGGCGCCGGAGATCACCGGGCCGACATCGTTCAGGATCAACCGGCGGATCGGCGACTCCTCGCGGGCCGCCAGCATCATGCCGATCAATCCGCCCATGGAGGTGCCGATGAAGTCGCATTCTTCGATGCCGCGGTAGTCGAAGAACGCGTCCATGTGCTTGAGATACGTCGCGTAATTGTATTCCGACTTGTCGGCAAGCCAGCCGGAGCGGCCGCGACCGACCACATCCACCTCGATCACGCGGTAATCCCGGGCCATGGCCGTCGCCAGGCGGTCGAAATCCCGTCCGTTGCGGGTCAACCCATGGACGCAGACGACGACCCGCTCGCGCGAGCGGTCGCCAAAATCCTGGAACGCCAGCCAGACGGTGCCGTTGTGATCGGCGAAGGGAAAGCTTCCCGCATTAGGACGCATGATGGAGAATCCGATGCACGTTAACCCTGCTAGGCAGTGTCAGGTGGTTCGTCGCCGAGTTCAACCTGCGCGTCGGCGAAGAACCCGTTGAATCGCGTCGCAAGTGCCGCTCCATACGCGCCGATCTGTCCAACTTCGATCCAGTCGCCTTCAGCCACATCGCCCGGCAGCCGGAACGGGGTCGGCAGCAGGTCGTTGCCGTCGCAGGTTGGACCAAAGATGGTGAAATCCTGCATCGGCGCATCGCTCGCCCTCCCGTCCGGGCCGTCCGGGCGGATCAGTCGTGCCGGTAAACGCACCCGCGACCAGTACGGTTCCGACAGATTGCCGTAAACCCCGTCATTCAGGTACAGCCGGTCGCCTTTGCGCAGATGCACCTGGCAGAGCATCGAGCAGCCATCGGCGACCAGCGCGCGGCCTGGCTCGCACAACAGGGCCACATCCTCGTCGATCCCCGCCTCGCGCCGGCCTTCGAGGATCTCCGTGACAAATTCCTCCAACGGCGGAACCGGCTGTCCGGCATAGGCGACAGGAAACCCGCCGCCGACATCGATCTCCCGCACATCGGCCTTGGTGCCGCGCCAGACCTCCGCGATCACGGAGAAGGCGGTGCGGAACGCGCGCGGGTTGAGGCATTGCGAGCCGATATGAAAGGCGATGCCGGCCTCGAGCCCCTCCGCCGCCACCCGGTCGAGAATCTCCACCGCCTCCGCCTGGGTGGCGCCGAACTTGATCGACAGCTCGAACGCCGCTCCGCCGCCGGGGGTCGCCACCCGAACGAAGATCTTCAGATCCCGGCGCCGGGTAACCTCCAGCACCTTCTCCAGCTCGGCCATCGAATCCACGCAATAGGTCGAGACGTCGTAGACCCGATCGGCGGCAAGGATGGCGGCCCGGCTCTTCACCGGGTGCATGAACAGGGCCTCGGCATCCGGCAGGCGTTCGCGCACGGCGGCGATCTCCGTCAGCGAGGCGGTGTCGAAGGCGGTAACGCCGGCTTCCGCCAGCCAGCCGAGCATGCGCGGCTCGATGTTGCATTTGACCGCATAGACGACCCGTCCCGGGAAGGTGTCGACGAAATGTCGCGCCACGGCCCGGACCTTGTGCGGGCGGAAACAGTAGACCGGATAGCTCGGCCTGAGCGCGGTGACCAGCGCCCTGGCGTCGGCGAAACGGCGCCGGCTGCGGGTCTCGGTCACGGGATTGTCGGCCATCGGCACGTGCTCCTGTTCGGTCGCCCGGAAATCTCCGCAACCTCCAGATGAAACCGTTGGGCGGCTGGAACGTTCCCTCAGCAGTATTCACTTACCCGGGAGCACCGACGATGGCTCAAGCGACCCAAGCGAACAAGAGCAACGACCAGGCCGAGGCGAATGTCGAGGAGCAGCTCCGCGTCCTGCGCGAAGACCTCCGAGGACTCGCCGATTCCGTGACCGCACTGGCTTCCGATCGGGCCGATTCCGTCAAGGATGGCGTGCGTCAGAAGGCGAACGAGGCGGCCGACCGTGCCCGCGCCGCCGCCAATCAGGCGCGCCAGCAGGCCGACGAGGCTCACCAGAAGGTCAACAGCGTGATCGAGGCCAATCCGACGACCTCCGTGCTGGCGGCCTTCGGCGTCGGCATGCTGCTCGGCATGTGGTCGCGCCGCTAGGCGGGTCCCCATGTTTTCCGGACTCATCACGATTGCCCGCGCCGAGGTCCATCTGGCCATCCGGCGCGGGCTCCTCGCGTTGGCAGGCACGGCCCTGATGCTGGGGGCGGCCGGCCTCGGTCTTGCCGCCGCGGTGATCGAAACCAGCACCCATATGGGCATCGCGGCGGCGCTGGGACTCTGGGGCGGCGTCGTGTTCCTGATTGCCGTCGGTGTCCTGCTGCTGGCGACCCGTCGCCGGCACGTCGTCCATCCGGCGGCTGCCGGTGCGGCACTTGGCAGCGATGCCGGAGCGGGCCCCGTTCCCGTCTCCGGCCAGGCCGGCGCCGTCCAGGACGCCTACCGATTGGGCGAGCAGTTCGGCAGTACGCTGTCGCCGCTGATGCTCGTAGGCGGGCTGCTTGCCCTTGGCATCGTCTCCGGACGCCGCCGCCGCTAGGGCCACCACCCACGCGGCTCGGCCTGCGGATCACCCCTGACAAACAAATACGGCTCCCGGTCACTGTGACCGGGAGCCGCTTTTCGTTCCGAGTCAGTCGTCCAACTCGTCGCTGGCAGGGTCGTCCTCCAGGCCCTCCGTCTCCCGCCAGCGGCGCAGGGTCGACAGCACGATCACGGCGGTCGGCACGGCCAGCACGCCACCGATCGTCCCCCAAAGCCAGGCGCCGAACAGCACGGCGAGGATGATCACGATCGGACTGGTATAGAACCGGCTGCTCATCACCATCGGGATGACGACATTCTCCTCGACCGCGTTTACGGCAAAGACGATCGCCGGCGGGATCAGGCACATCTGCAGGGTGTCGAACGTTGCGAGGCCGCCGACGAAGGACATCACCGCGATCAGGAACGGCCCGATGAACGGCACGAAGTTGGCGACCGCGATGGCCCCGCCCCAGGTCGCCGGCGCCG
>JARGOG010000009.1 GCA_029212785.1 Thalassobaculaceae bacterium | reverse complement strand
TCCTCGGAGATGCCGAGGCAGAAATGCATGTTCTGTTCGGCGAGAACGATGGTGACGCCGGTCTCCCGAAGCGTGCGGATCAAGTCGCCGATCGCCTGCACGATGATCGGCGCCAGCCCCTCGGACGGCTCGTCCAGCAACAGGACCTCCGGATTGCCCATGAGGGTGCGCGCGATGGTCAGCATCTGCTGCTCGCCACCGGACATCAGCCCGGCCTTGCGGTCCTTCATGCGGGCCAGGATCGGGAAGGTGTCGTAGACCCGCTCGAGGGTCCAGTCTTCCTGGTCGCGCAGCCCTTTCTTCGCACCGATCAGCAGGTTGTCCTCGACGCTGTGCATGGTGAAGACCTGCCGGTCCTCGGGCACATAGCCGATGCCGGCACGGGCAATGATGTCGGGGCGTGCGCCCGCCAGGTTCTCGCCTTCCATAGAGATCGAGCCCTTGCGCGGCTTGGCGATGCCGGCGATGGCCTTCATGGTCGTGCTCTTGCCGGCGCCGTTGCGGCCCAGCAGCGCCAATGTGCGCCCGCGTCCGACCTCAAGATCAACGCCGAACAGGATTTTTGACGCGCCGTAAAAGACATCGATCCCCTCGACCTTGAGGATCACGTCACCATTTGTCCCGCTGCTCATTGCGAGGCCTCCGCCTGCGTCTCTGTTCCGAGATAGGCCTCGACGACCTGCGGATGACTGCGAATTTCATCCGCCGTCCCCTGGGCCAGGACCGCGCCGTAGCTCAGCACGGTGATGCCCTGGGCGACCTCGAAAACGATATCCATGTCGTGCTCGATGAAGATCAGGGTCATCTCTCCCTGCTCCCACAGCCGGCGCACGGTCCCGATCATCTGCCAGCGTTCCTCCGGCCCCATGCCGGCGGTCGGCTCGTCGAGCATCAGCACCTTGGGCTCGAGCGCCAGGGCCAGACCGATATCCAGCAGCTTCTGATCGCCGTGCGAGATGTTCGCGCTCAGCAACCGGGCGACCGAGCCCATGCCCAGCAGCTCGATCAGCTCCTCGGTGCGCTGGCGCACGTCGCTCGGCGGAAACACCGACAACAGTGCCTCCGAGGTGCGGAAATGCGAGGCGACGGCGCACATCAGCGACTGTTCGACCGTCATGCTCGGGAAGATGCTGGCGATCTGGAACGCACGGCCGATGCCCTTGCGGACGATGTCCACCGGCGGCTTGCCGGCGATGTCCTCGTCCTCTAGCAGGATCCGGCCGCTATCCGGCACCAGATGGCCGGTGATCAGGTTGAACAGCGTCGTCTTGCCGGCGCCGTTCGGCCCGATCACCGCGCTCAGCGAGCCGGCGGAGAAGTTCAGCGACACGTCGTTGGTGGCGACCACGCCGCCGAACGACTTGACCACGTTCTCGAGGCGCAGCATCAGCGGTTCCCCTGTCGGCGAACGCCACCATACGGGTGCCAGGAGCCCGCGCTGAAGAAGCCGACATCCACCGGCAGCGCGATACCCGTTACCGCCGACGCCTCATCGGAGGCCAGGAAGGCAACCGCCTTGGCGATCTCCTCCGGCTCGACCATGCGGCCGAGCGTCGAGTTCTCCTCCAGCAGGGTCGGATCGCGGTGACCGCGGTCGATCTGGTCCTGCAGCGCCGGGGTGCGCGTATAGCCCGGCTCCACCGTGTTCACGCGGATTCCGGCGCGCCCCCATTCGGCGGCGAGATTCATGGTCATGTTAGTCACCGCCGCCTTGCTTGGCGCGTAGGCGTGCAACGGCACCGATCGCTCGGCCGTGACCGAACTGATGGTGACGATGGCTCCGCTGCGGCGCTTGACCATGCGCAGACCGTAGGCCGTAGCCGTCAGGTAGGTGCCACGCAGGTTCACGGCGATGACATTGTCGTAGAGCTCAAGCGGCAAGTCCTGCGGCTCCAGCGGCGCCTGCACGATGCCGGCCGAGGTGACCAGGATGTCGGTCGGGCCGACCTCGCGCTCGCTCTGTTCCGCCAGTGCCTCGATCGCGTCGGCATCGCGGACGTCGACCGCATAGCCGACCCCGCCGATCTCGTCCGCCACTGTCTTGGCGGCGTCCCCGTTCACGTCGGCAATGACCACACGCGCGCCACGGGACGCCATCAATCGGGAACAGGCGGCTCCGATACCACTGGCGCCGCCGGTGATGACCGCGACGCGGCCTTTCAAGGATCCCACTTCGCTCATCATTCCTGTCCGTTCCGGTTTTCCGCCGCCAGGCGCGCCTGCTGCTTCTCGACCCACCAATCTTTGACGAAATCGAGGATGCCGCGGCGCAGACCGAGCACGACGAACATGATCACCACGCCGATCACGATCTCGGTGTGGGAGGTGTACATCTGCACGACATCGTTCAGGATCCGCAGCGCAACCGCGCCAAGGATCGGGCCGAGGAAGACGTTCAACCCGCCGAGCATGATCATGAAGATCGCCTCGCCCGACTGCGCCCAGAAGGCCCATTCCGGATAGGCGCCGGAGGTGAACAGCGCGAGGATCACGCCGCCGACCGCCGCGATCGAGGACGAGACCACGAAGCAGATCAGCTTCACCCGGAACACGTTCACGCCAAGGAAGGCGGCGCGGGTGGCGTTGTCGCGGATCATCCGCAGGGTGTAGCCGAACGGGCTCTCGGTCATGATCCGCATGATCATCACGCAGGCCACGAAGAGCACGGCGCAGAACACATAGCGGTGGTACTGATCGGCGAGATCGATGCCGAGGAAGATCGGGCGCGGGATGCCGCCCATCAACCCCTGGTCGCCGCCGGTCAGGTCCACCCAGCTCAGAATGACGCTGTACAGGAACATCTGGAAGGCGAGCGTCAGGAAGGCGAAGTAGATCTCCGTCAACCGTACGCAGATCGCGCCGATGACGACGGCATAGAGGCCGGTGCCGACGACGGCCACGCCCAGAGCGACCGGCACGGAGCCGGCACCCAGCGCGCCGGTGAAGGCCGGCGACTGCAGCAGCAGGCCGAAGATATATCCGCCCATCGCGAAGAACGCCGCATGGCCGAAGGACACCAGCCCGGTGTAGCCGATCAGCATGTTCAGCGACATGGCCAGCAGGCCGGCCGCGAAGATCGATGTCAGAAAATCGCGCGGCCACGCATGGTCGATACCGAGGCCGATGGCGACGAGCAAGACAAGGCCGGCGAGCGCGATCAGCAGATCGCGCCGAAACTCGATCAACAACGTCATCGCACTGCTCCCTGGCCCAGCAGGCCGGTCGGCCGGAAGATCAGCACCAGGGCCATGATCATGAACATCGCCCCGTCAACGAACAGCGGGAAGCCGACGCTGCCGATCGAGCGTGTCAGCCCCAGGATGATGGCGGCGAGGAAGGCACCGGGGATCGACCCCATGCCGCCGATGACGGTCACGATGAAACTCTCCACCAGAATGCCGAGGCCCATGCCCGGCGTCAGCGACCGCACCGGCGCGGCCAGCGCGCCGGCCACCCCGGCGAGTGCGCATCCGAAACCGAACAGCAGCGCGAAATAGACGTTCACCCGGATGCCCAGAGCCGAGACCATCGGCGCGTTCAGCGCTGCGGCGCGCACGATCTTGCCGAAGCGGGTCTTGGTGACGAGCAGCAGCGAGCCGATGCCGATGAACACGGAGACCGCGACCAGGAACAGATAGAACGGCGGCACGAACCCACCGGCAAACCGCAGCGGCGGCAGTCGGAACTCGGCCGGGATGCCCATCGCCAGATACTCCGCGCCCCAGATGATCTTCACCAGGTCGTCGACGATCAGGATGAAGGCGTAGCAGACCAGCAGCTGCATCAGCAGGTTCTGGCCGTAGACCCGGCTGATGATCAATCGCTCGAACAGGATGCCGCATATCCCGGCCCCCACGGCACCGACCAAGGCGGCCAGGAAGTAGTTTCCGGTGATGTGGTAGGTCGTATAGGCGAAATACGCGCCTATCATGTAGAAGCTGCCATGGGCGAAATTGATGACGTGCAGCACGCCGAAAATCAGCGTGACGCCGGACGCCACCAGGAAAAGCAGCATGCCGATGATGAGACCGCTGGTCGCCTGGTTCACCAGGCAGGCCGAGGTCGACATACAGGCGGCTAGCGCGTCGAAATCGAACATAAGGTTCTATCCGCAGAAACCGACAGAGATGGGCGCCGGAAACCGACCGGCGCCCCGAGGAAGGCCGGGCGGGACGCTTAGACGCCCCGCCCGCAGCACGGCATCACATGTAGCCGTTGCGCTTCTTCCACTCAGCCTCGTGCTTGTAGATCTCCGACCAGGCGGTCTGGTCGAAATCCACCACGTAGGGCTCGTCCACGATGGTCTTGGAATAGCCGACCATGTAGTTGACCAGCGTGTGGTCGTCCTCACGGATGGTCAGCGTACCGTCGACGCCGAACGGCGAGTCGATGGTCAGGCCAGAGGTGGCCTCGGCCAACTTCATCGAGTCGGTATCGCCACCGGTCTTCTTCAGCGCCTCGACGACGAAATTGACCGCCGCCGCGTTCTGCCAGGACCAGTTGGTCGGCAGCACGTTGGAATTCGCCATGAAGCTCTCGTACCACGCCTCGTTCTCGGCGGTATCGGGGATGTCCTTGTGGTAACGACTGCCCGAGTACACGCCGGCCGGACGGCTCTTGATCGCCGTCAGGACCGGATAGTCGCCGAGGTTGACCGCGAAGGCCGTGAACTGGTCGAACAGGCCGTACAGGCTCGCCTGGTCGAAGAAGGCCACCAGATCGCCGCCCCACAGGCAGGAATAGACCACTTCCGGCTGAGCATTCAGCAGCGCGGTCACGTTCTCGGTGTAGTCCGGCTGGAACAGCTTCGGCCAGGTCTCGGTGATGACCTCGGTCTCGGGAGCGAAGAGCTTCACGTATTCCATGAACTCTTCGGTGTTGGCGCGGCCATAGGCGTAGTCCGGGGAGATGGTGGCCCACTTCTTCAGGCCCTTCTCCTTGACCACCTTGGCGGCGACCAGACCGCCGCCGACGGCGTCATGGATGCCCTGGCGGCAGGACCGGAAGACCCAGTCGACCTGGTTCTTCGGATCGGCCGTCAGCGACGACGTCTCGGAGTTGGTGTGGATGCAGAACTGCTTCATGTCCCGCACGACTTCGTTCACGGCGAACGAGGCGCCAGACGCTTCGGCGTCCAGGATGATGTCGCAGCCCTCGTTGTTCACGAGATCGCGGGTCATACGGGCCGCTTCGTCCGGCTTGCCGCGCGAATCACGGACGACCGCCTCGAGGGTACGTCCCTCGATGCCGCCGGCCTCGTTGATCTTGCGGATCTCGTTCTTGATGGCGGCGACGGAGGACTCGCCGAGAATGGCGACGCGACCGGACAGGATGGTCGGCACACCGATCTTGATCGGCGTGTTCGCGGCCTTCAGATAGGCCGGGAACCCGGTGATGCCGGTGGTGACGGCGGCTGCCGCGGCGGCCCCTTTGAGCACGGTGCGCCGATCAATGCCCCGGCGCGGGCGGGTGTACGACTTCTTCATTGCGATCCTCACTTGATCGCGACTCTCTCCGCATCACAGATGGAGCGGGATCGTCGCATTTTTTTTGATGGGCCCTATTCGCCGGAGCATGGTGATCCAGGGAACCGGCTGTCAAGGTAAATGAATTATGACTCAGCGGTCATTTCGCAAATAACCGCTCTTCGTCCCGCTCCGGCTCGAACCGGAGCGGCATTTGGCAGATTTCTCGGCAGTCTCTCCCCCCCTTTCAGCGATTGGAGTCCGGGCTACACCGCCACCCGTTCGGCGACCCCGTTTTCACGCAACCGATCGCACAGAAGCTCGATGCGATCGCCGCCCCAGAACAACTCACCCTCGAACACGAACATCGGAACGCCGAAGACCCCCATGGCCTCGGCCTCGGTGATGACCGCGTCCATTTCGGCCCGGCCCGGACCTTCCACATAGGCTTCGTAGGCCGCAACGTCACCGCCGATCTCCCCAACCAGTGCCGAGACCTCCGCCAGAACGTCGATATCCAGGTCCCGGTTCCAGAACCGCTCGAACACGGCGTCGTTGTAGGTGCGGAAGAGTCCGGCGCGCTGGGCGAACAGCATGCCGGCATTAGCGTAGTAGCCGTTATACACCCGCTGCGGCCCCTTCAGGGTCAGCCCCTGCCTGTTGGCATAGCGGCGCGCGTCCATGTAGGAGTAGCGTACCCGTCTCCAGGAATGGTCCGTGCGGGTTTCAACCGCGCCGAGATATTCCTCGATCCGCAGGGTATAGGGACGCCATTCCAGCGCGATGTCGAACCGATCCTCCAGCGCATAGGTCGGCCGGACGGCGACGAAGGCATAGGGGCTTTTGTAGTCGGTATAGACCCGGACCACGGGCTTGTTCATGTCGCTGTTTCCTCGACGTTCGATGTGTCTTCCAGGGCGCGTCGCCCCACTCTGTCCCAGCAGTCGGGGGTCAGGCCGATAGCGCGCAGCAGATGCTTCTCGACCTTGGCCGTCGGCGTCTTCGGCAACTCGTCCACGACGCGGATGTAGCGCGGGATCATAAAGGGCGGCAGGCGCGGCTCCAGAAAGGCGACGATTGCCGCCGGATCGATCCAGCGTCCGTCGACCGGCGCCAATACCGCGAGCACCTCGTCCTCGGTCACGTCGCTCGGCACCGCCACCACGGCCGCCTCGCGCACATCGCGATGGGCCAGGATCTCCACCTCCACCTCGTAGGAGGAGATGTTCTCGCCGCGCCGGCGAATTGCGTCCTTCAGGCGATCGACGAACTGGAAATCGCCATCGTCGTCGCACACGAACATGTCGCCGGTATGGAACCAGCCATTGCGCCACGCCGCCGCCGTCGCCTCGGGCCGGCCATGATAGCCATGGGTCATTGTCCAAGGATCGTCGGCACGGATGATCAGTTCGCCGGGCGTACCGTTCGGAACCGGCATGTCATGGGCGTCGACCAGCCTCACCTCGACACCGGTGCGCGGGCGGCCGCAGATATTGGGCTTCGCCGGGTTGGCGGCGGAGATCAGCGGCGTGCTGATCTCGGTCATGTTGAACAGCGTGAACACATCGACGCCGAAGCGCGCGCGAAACTCCGGCCCCGCCTGCCCCAGCGGCACGATCATCACCGCGCGCAACGGGTGGGCGTGGTCCTCCTGGGTGGGCGGTCGCTTCAGCAGGAAGGTCGCCATGGCGCCGAGCAGGAAGACGCACGTGACGTCCATACGCCGTACCGTCGGCCAGAACGTCTCGGTCCGGAACCGCTCGACCACGGCAATAGACGCGCCGACGCAGAGCGCCATCGAGGCAATGAAGGCGCCACCGATATGGAAGATCGGCATATGCAGCAGGTGTCGGTCATCGGCCCGGGTGCAGGTCCAGGTCTCCGGATTCATCGCCGTATAGCAATGCATGTAGGAGGAGAGCACGCCCTTCGACCGGCCGGTGGTGCCGGAAGTGAAGATGATTGACTGGGTGTCCCAGGGCGCGATCGGCGCGGCCAGCGGTCCGGGATCGCCCCCGCCCTCCAGCAAGACGGTCTCGCCGAACAATTCCAGACCGTCGGGCGCTGCCCTGTCCGGTTCGGGAGCCGCCACCACGATCCGTTTCAGCGCGGCTGCCGGCACCTCGAGCAGGCGGTCCAGACAGTCCGGATGCACCACGGCGATCGCCGCTCCGCAATCCGCCACCACATGTTCCAGGATCGATCCGCGATAGGCCGGGTTCACAGGCACCGAGATCGCGCCGATGTAGTTGGCGGCAAACATAGCCCTGAGGCCGAGCGGTCCGTTCGGCAGCATCACCAGCACCGAGTCGCCGCGCCGCACGCCAAGCCGCTGCAGGCCGGCGGCAGTCGCGCGTACAAGCGCCAGTGTCTCGGTGAAGGTCCAGCGGGTACCGTCCTCGAACACGGCATAGACGTCCTCGCCACGGGTGGCGGCGTGACGCTCCAGCGCATAGCGCAGGACGCAGGTATCGGCGGATGGCGGACCGCACGTCACGGGCACTCTCCTCCTCAATGGACCCGGGATGTCGTGACGCATCGCCTGGGCCGACATCCAAACCGGGGGTCAGCCCCCGGCGGGCAGCAGCATCGCCTTCACATTGGCCCGCAGGGTCGTCCGGAAACGATCGACGATCTCCCCCGGCGCCGGCGCTCCCAGCATCTGCTGGATGGTCACCGTGGAGGCCTGGAAGTGGGTGATCGCACCGGTCACGTAGAAGGCGACCATCTCCGGGTCGCAGGGCCCGAAATGGCCCCGTGCCTGGCCGGCACGGATTGCCGCCGCATAGGCTTCGATCAGCGGCAGCAAATACCAGCGGCGCGCCTTGCGGGCCCGCGACGGGTTCTCCATCAGTTCCCTGAGCAACAGCGATGCATAGTCGCCATGATCGAGCGACCAATCGAGAAACCGCTCGACCATCGCCACCACCGCGTCGAGATCGGCATCGCCCCCCGTCGGTTCCGGCAGATAGGGCGTGATGCTATCCGCGATGCGGGCCAGCACCTCGCCATAGAGCTTCTCCTTCGCCCCGAAATGGTAGATCAGCGTGGCGATCGTCACGCCGGCCGCGCTGCCGATCTGCCGCATGCCGGTGGCGGCGAAGCCCTGGTCCGCGAACAACCGCTCCGCCGCCTCCAGACAGCTTTCACGAGTGTCCGGCGCGCCGAGTGGGCGTCCAGCCTTACGCGCCGGGGCAATCGCCGCCAATTTCATCTCCTTATTAATCGATCGATAGAATAATTAGAGATGAAAAAAGGGTCAACGACGGAAATCCGGCGTTGACCCAGTCTTCAGGGAACCAAGCAAGGGAGGCTCGGTTCAGGGACCCATGGTGTAGGGGAGTCTAGGCGTCGGGGAGTCTCTAGGCGTTGACCGCTTCGGTGCGGCTGTCGGCGCTGTCGCGGCTGAGTACGAACCCCTCGTAGCCCTTGGCCGCCACGCCGTCACAGATCCCCCGGAACCGCGCCATGCCGCCGGCATAGGGCATGAAGACCCGCGGCTTGCCCGGCACGTTGGCGCCGAGATACCAGGAGTGCCCGGCCTGCGGCAGCAGGGTGGCGTTGGCGACCTCGTTCACATGATCGACCCAACCGGTCACGGCCTCTTCGGTCGGCTCGATCCGGTCGATCCCGTCCGTCTCCATCTTCTCGATGCAGTTGGCCACCCACTCCACATGCTGCTCGATGGCGACCGGCATGTTGCAGAGCACGGACGGGCTGCCCGGACCGGTGATCGTGAACAGGTTCGGGAACCCGACCGCCTGGACGCCGAGATAGGTGCGCGGCCCTGCCTCCCAGGCCTTGTTCAGCGTCACCCCGTCGCGCCCGACGATGCCGAGCTTCAACAGCGAGCCGGTCATGGCGTCGAAGCCGGTGGCGAACACGATGATGTCGAGTTCGTACTCACCGTCGGACGTCTTCACGCCCGTCTCGGTGATCTCGACGATCGGCGTCTCGCGCAGGTTCACAACGCTGACGTTGTCGCGGTTATAGGTCTCGAAATAGCCGGTATCGATCGGCGGACGCTTGGTCGCGAACGGATGGTCGATGTCGGACAGAACCTTGGCCTTTTGCGGATCCTTGACGATCTCGCGGATCTTGCTCTTCAGGAAGTCGGCGGCGGTATCGTTGGCCGCCTTGTCGAACAGCAGGTCCTGGAACTCGGCGCGGAAGCGCAGGCCGCCAACCTCCCATGCCTTCTCGTAGATCGCCTTGCGCTCCTCGGCCGAGACGTCGAAGACCTTGCGCTCGCTGATCAGGAACGGATGGCCGTTGGTCGAGGCGTGCATGGTCCGACGGATCTCGTCCCGGCTGTCCTTCGCCCAGGTCTTGAACTCGTCGGACAGTGGATGGTTCTGCGCCGGGATCGAATAATTGGCGGTGCGTTGGAACACCGTCAGGGTCTTCGCGGTCTCCGCGATCACCGGCACCGCCTGGATGCCGGTCGAGCCGGTACCGATCTGGCCCACCCGCTTGCCGGTGAAGTCGACGCCCTCATGCGGCCACTGGCCGGTGTGGTACCACTGGCCCTTGAAGCTGTCGCGACCCGGAATGTCCGGCACATTGGCCGAGGACAGGCAGCCGACCGCCGTGATCAGATACTTCGCGGAGACGGTTTCGCCAGTGTCGGTCTCGACCCGCCAGAGATTCGCCTTCTCGTCGTAGCGCGCAGCCGTGGCGGAGGTCTCGAACTGGATGTCGCGCTTGAGGTCGAGCTTGTCGGCGACGTAGTTCAGGTAGCGCACGATCTCCGGCTGCTGAGGATAGCGCTCGGACCACTGCCACTCCTTCAGAAGCTCGTCGGAAAAATAGTAGCTGTAGGAATGGCTTTCGGAATCGCAGCGCGCGCCCGGATAGCGGTTCCAATACCAGGTCCCGCCGACCCCGTCGCCGCGCTCGATCACCCGGGCCTTCAAGCCCAGCCGGTCGCGCAGCAGGTGCAGCTGATACATGCCGGAAAACCCGGCGCCGATGATTACCGCGTCATACCGGCCGGCATCGCCCGCCCTGGTCGTCTGCTCTGCGGCAGATGTCGATCCGTTGGTCATGGTTCTGGGTTTCCTCCTCAGGCTTCCAGTGAATAATGAACCATCATTCATTTTTCTGCAAGCGGTCATCGTGGACGCAGAACGCTACTCTTTCGCCCTCTCAAGGCGATGGATAAAATCGACCCGGCAATCATGGGCGGGATGGCCGCCTCGCCCGCGCTCGCTTTGAACGAATACGCATATAATGTCCTATAAACATGCATATTGACCGCAAAGCCGTTGTCAGTGGATGCTTCTGCCTGCACGGTCCCCTGCCGGCGAGGACTCGATCTGCGGCGGCAGGGATCGTGGGCGGCCAGGGACAGCTTCTGCCCGGCCGTGCGGAGCCACAACGGCTCCGGAAGGCAAACGACGTTCCGGTCTAGAGACCCGATGTCGCATAAGCGGCCAGGGCCGGAAAGTGAAGAACGCTGAAGCAGGTCGGCCAGGAGCGGACCTGCCCGTCGATTGGGGGTTACGTGCGTTGACGACCGATGCCGCGCTGCCATCCGTATCCCTGCTGCCGGGAATGATGCCGAACGAGGAACTGTTCTGGCACTGGCGCTCGGGTATCTCGCCCTACTTCCAGTCGGTGCCGCTGACCGATCCCCGGAATCCCCCCCTCGCGCCCGAGGTGCACCTGTACAATCCGGGCGCTTTTCTCTTCTTCGACACCAAGCTTTCCCGCCAGAAATTCATACGCGACGCGGATTGGCTGCGCCGCAACGACGATTCCGACCATGTCGGACTGCAGCTGTTCCTGCGCGGCCAGAACCAAGTGGACCATGGCGACCTCAGCTTCCTGATCGAGCCGGGGGACATCAACATCGTCAACCTCGGCTATGAGGTCGATGCGTCCTGCACCGATGCCGAAGTCCTCTCGGTCATCCTGCCGCGCCACACCGTCGCCGAGCACCTGCCGAACCTGCATGACGCCCGGGGCCTGCAGTTTCGCGCCGGCTCGACGGCGGCCCGTCTGCTGACCGACTTCATGCATTCCCTGCGCCGCACCTTCCCGGTCGCACCGGCCTCGGATGCGGCGATGCTGTCCCACAGCATGATCGGCATGCTCCGGGTCCTGTTTGCCGACGGGGACCCGCTATCGGCCGAGGCTCAGCATGGCGCCCTGACCGCGCTTCAACGTCATATCGACCTGAACCTCGGCGACCCGACCTTGGGCATCGACAGTCTGTGCGCCACCTATCGCATGTCGCGGTCGACACTCTACCGGCTGTTCCAGGGCCAGGGCGGCGTGCGGGCCTATATCCTGCGCCGGCGGCTCATGGCCAGTTTCAAGGCTCTGACCACGCCGGGGCAGATGCGGCGCGGCATTTTCGATCTCGCCTTGGACTACGGCTTCAGCAGCCCGAGCCATTTCGCCACCCGCTTTCGCGAACAGTTCGGCATGACACCGAGCGAGGTCCGCGAGGCCGCGCGGGCGCATCTCGACCGTGGCAACCCTGCCATTCTCAGCCCCGCGACATCGAACCTGCCTGATATCGAGCTGATGCGTCGCTGGACCCAGGAAATCGGCGAGCACCACCGCTCCGCGCCGAACGGCCGGACGGCGCGACCGACGGGCTAGCCGCCTCAGTCGCAGCGGACCGACATTCCCCCGTCCACGACGATCTCCGTCCCGGTGACGAAGCGCGCCTCGTCGCTGGCCAGGAACAGCGCCGCATTCGCCGTGTCGCGGCCGTCCCCCATGAAGCCGAGCGGAATCCGCTTCAGCCGCGAGGCCAGGAGCGCGTCGACGTCACCGCCCATGCGCTGGCCGGCGAGCCGGGCCTCGACCATCGGCGTGTGGAGCTGTCCCGGAACCACCGTGTTCACCCGCACGCCCTTCGGCGCGTATTCGACGGCGACGACCCGGCTGAACTGGATCACCCCGGCCTTGGTCGCGGCATAGGCGGCCTGGGCCGAGCCGGTCCAGCGGATGCCGGAGGTCGAGGCGGTGTTGACGATGGCCCCGCTGCCCTGCCCCGCCATATGCGGCAGCACCGCCTTGCAGGTCAGGTAGACGGACTTCAGGTTCACGTCGACCTGGCGATTCCAAGTCTCCTCGTCCAGTTCGACCGGCCCGCCCTTGGCCGATCCGCCGACATTGTTGATCAGCACGTCTACCCGCCCGAACCGCGCGATGCAGGCCGCGACCATCGCCTCGACCGAGGCGCGATCGGTCACATCGCACAGATGCGGCTCGATCTCGCCCGCCGCCCGCGTCCGTTCCAGGGTCTCGTCCATCGGGCCGTGCTCCAGATCGACGGCGAAGATCTTCGCCCCCTCCTCGGCAAAGCGCACGCAGGTGGCCCGGCCGTTGCCCCAGCCCGGCCCCACGCATCCGGCGCCGGTGACGATCGCCACCCGTCCGTCCAGCCGTCCCGCCATCACGCATCCTCCCCGAAGCCATAAAGCCGTGCCGGATTGTCCACCATGAGTGCCCGGCGCGCATCCTCGCCCGGGGCGATCTCGGCGATCAGATCGACCAGAGCCCCGTCATCCGGAACCGGCCCGGCGAAGTTCGGATGCGGCCAATCGGTTCCCCAGAGCACCTTGCCGCCATGATCCGCCACCAGCGCCTTGGCGAAGGCGGCCCCGTCGCGGTACGGCGCTCCCTGCCTGGAAGCGCGTTCGCTGCCGCTGACCTTGACCCAGAACCCATCGCTCTCAAGCAGCCGCCGCAATGCCAGGAACGGCGCCTGATCGAGCCCCTGGGAGGCATCGACCCGGGCCATGTGGTCGATCACGACCGGCACCTGCGCGCGCTTGAGGTCCGGCATCATCTCCTCCAGAAGCGTGCTCTCCATATGTACCTGAAGATGCCAGCCGAGTTCAGCCAGACGCGCGGTCATGGCGATCACCTCGCCGACCGACGCGCCCTTGCCCAGGTGGCGCATGAAGTTGAAGCGCACGCCGCGGAAGCCCTGCCGGCCGAGCGCCCGCAGCGTCTCAAGCGGCGTGTCGTGCCGTAGCAGGGCGACCCCGAGATAGCGGCCCGGCCGGGCGGCAATGGCATCGGCGACAACACTGTTGTCGAAGCCGTGGCAGCCGGCCTGGACGATGACGCAGCGCTGCAGACCCATCGCATCGTGCAGGGCGAACAGCTTCTCCTTCGGTGCGTCCGCGTCGGGCGTGTAGGTGCGGTCCGGCGCGTAGGGGAAGATTTCCGCCGGCCCGAACACGTGGCAGTGGCAGTCCGTGGCCCCGGCCGGCAGGGCGACGGACGGCTTGGACGGGTTCAGGTGATAGCTCGGCGTCGCGGTCATGGTGTCCCCTGCCGGTCAGGATTGCGCGGGTGCCTGAACCTCGAAGGCGTTCAGGGTCATGGAGATCAGGCTGTAGTAGCCAAGCACGCCGATCAGATCGATCAGCCGATCCTGGCCAAGGATGTCGAGGGCCCGGGCATAAAGTTCGTCGGACAGGCGCCGGTCGAGGTTCAGGTGCCGCGCCACCGCATAGACCACCGCCCCGTCCTCGGCGTTGAAATCCGGTGCGCGGTCGGCGCGCAGGGCCTCCACCACCGAGGCGGGCAGTCCGGCCTTGAGCGCGTGCGGTTCGTGCGCCGCCCATTCGTAGGACGCGTTCCAGATCCGGGCGGTCACCAGGATCGCCAGCTCGGACAGCCGGGGTTCCAGCGAACTGTCGTATCGGCAATAGCGGCCGAGCGCCTGGGCCGTCGCCGCCAGCTCCGGGCGACGCAGCCACACCGCAAGCGGGCCTCGGACACCGCCCCGTGGGCCGCCGGCAATCTCGTCATGAACCCGCTTCTGTTCTGCCGTGAGGGTCTCGGGATCGAGTTCGGGAATGCGCTGCATCGTTGTTTCTCCTCAGACCGCCGTATGCCGCCAGGCCGGAACCGCGGTCTCGAAATCCTCGAGCCAACCCGCCAACTGCGGGTATTCCCGACGCCAGTCGATCTGACCGCGCCAATCGGCATAGCCGAGCGCGCAGGCGAGCGTGACCGACGCGATCATCGGCGGATCGTAGGCCGCAAGCCGCGTACAGACCTCCGATAATCCGCGCCTCAGCTTGCCGTACTGATGGTCGAGCCAGACCTGGCTCGCCTGTTCGGGCGTGCGGAAACGTCCTTCATAGGTGATCAGCAGCAGGGCGTCGTTGATACCCTCCGCCAACGACGCGAGGGTGAGTTGGCGAAACCGGGCCTCGGTCTCGCGCGGGATCACCCGGCCGCTGCCGAACCGGGTCTCCAAGTAGTCGACGATCACCCGGCTGTCGTACAGGGCGGTGCCGTCCTCCAGCACCAACGCGGGGATCTTGCCGAGCGGATTGACCTGTCGCAGGGGATCGGCGGGCTCGACCGTGCTGGCATGCTGCACCCGGATCCGATCGGCGATCTCAAGAATATCGGCGACGATCCGCACCTTGCGGCCATAGGGGGAGGTCAGCGAGGAATATAGGGTAAGCATAGGCAATCCAGTCAGGCGGAGAACAGGCGGCGGAAGCGGATCGCTCACTGCCGCATGGTGTCCGGCAGGAATGTGGCGATCTCCGGAAAGACACAGAGCAGCACCAGCATCACCAGCCCGGCGAGGAAGTACGGGGTCAGGCCGCGGAACACCTCGTCGAGTTCGACCCTTCCCTCCGAGGCGGCCTGGACGACGAAACAGTTGATGCCGACCGGCGGCGTGACCGCGCCCAGTTCGCAGAGCAGAACGACGAAGACACCGACCCAGATCTCGTCGAAACCCAGGCCCAGCATCACCGGATGGGTGATCGGCAGGGTGATCGCCAGCAGCCCCGGCGCGTCCATCAGCATGCCGAGGACCAGATAGATCAGCACGATGAAGAAGACGATGACCCAGCGGTTGGTATCGAGCCCCGTCAGAAAACCGCCAAGCGTATGACTGACGCCGGACAGCGCCAGGAACTTGGAGAACAGGATGGCGGCGATGATGATCGCGAAGATCATCCCCGTCGTCTTGACCGTATCGATCAGAGTCTGGCCGAGCGCGATGCCGCGCAGGCCGCGATGGCGGATCATCGCGAGGATCATGGTGACCAGCGCGCCGACACCGCCCGCCTCGGTCGGCGTGAAAAAGCCGAGATAGAGGCCGAAAATGATCACCATGATGACCAGCAGCAACGGTCCGACGAGACGGAGCGACACTACCTTCTCGCGCAGCGTATAGCGCTCGGTCATGCGCGGTGCGGCCTCGGGATAGATCCGCACCCACAGGTATGTGGCGAAGCACAGGATGAAAGCGAAGACGAAGCCGGGAATCACGCCGGCCAGCAGCAGGCCGCCGATGCTGGTGTCGGTCAGGATGCCGAAGACGACCATCAGCGCGCTCGGCGGGATCATCACCGCCAGCGTGCCGGAGATAGCGATCGAGGCTGCCGCCAGCCGCTTGTCGTAACCGCGCGCCAGCATCTCCGGCAGGGCCAGCTTGGTGAACACCGTCGCCGAGCCGACGCTGGAGCCCGCCGCCGCCCCGAAGGCCGCCGCCCCGATCGTGGTCGAGATCGCCAGGCCGCCGCGCAGCCGGCCGAGCCACTTGGTCGCCGCGTCGAACATATCCTGGCCGAGGCCTGCGCGCATGGCGAAGAACCCCATCATCAGGAACATCGGGATGACGCTGAAATTGAAGCTGTGGGTGGTGTCGAAGAACACGTTGCCGAGCAGCGCCGTGGCGACGTTGAAGTCGCTCACCGCCCACAGGCCGAACCCGCCGACCAGGGCGAGCGCCACCATGACATTGGCGCCGGAGAGAATGGCGGCGATCAGGACGATCGTGCCGACGGTACCGATGAGGAGGCTCATTGCGTGTCCTCATGCGAGAGATGGCCGCCGCGGGCGACGAGGAACACCTCGACGAGATAGCGCAGGGTCAGGGCGGCGAGCCCGAAACAGACCAGCATCTTCACCGGCCAGATCGGATAGGTGATCGAACCCCATTCCTGCTCGCCCATCTCGAAGGACTCGAAGGCGAACAGCCAACTCGCGTAGGTCGCCCAGGCGAAGCAGACCGCGCCCAGGACCGGAGCCGACAGTTCGAAGAGCTTCTTGGGTCCGCCGCTGAAATGCCGGCTGACCACGTCGACGCTGATATGCGCGCCAACTTTCTGGGTGTAGGCGAGCGCCAGGAACACCGCCAGCGTCAGCATCGAGGCGGTCAGTTCGAAGACGCCGGTGATCGGCCAATTCAGGAACTTCCGGGTCAGCGTGTTGGCCACCACCATCACCATCATGACGAACAGTGTGATCCCGGAGAGCCCGGCCATCAGGGAGAGAAGCCGGTCGAGCAGGGCTTCGGCCCTGTCCAAAAACCCGGACGTGGAGTGCGGCGCACGCATCGGCTACCTGCCCTCAATGGGGGGAAGTGTCGCGGAAATGCGGAGGGAGGGCGCCGGGCGAACCAGCACCCTCCCCGGAGGATCAGAACTTCAGTTCCGCGGCGATGTCCGCCCCGGGCAGTCCGGCCGCATCGGCCTTGTCGATCCAGGTCTTGCGGATCCCCTGCACGCCGGCGTCATCGACCAGGGCGGCGGCCTCGGCAATCGGGAAGTCGATCACCTCCACGCCGGTCTTCTTCCATTCCGCCAGCACCTCGGCGATCTGCACCTCGAGATCGACCGCGTAGCGCATGGCGTATTCGCGGCCGAGCCCCTCGACGATCGCCTTCACGTCGTCCGGCATGCCGTCATAGGACTTCCGGTTCATGGCGATCAGGTGCCCGAAGGAGGCCCCGAACGGGAACTTGACGTAGTACTTCGCCACCTCGTCCAGCTTCCAGCCACGGGCCAGGGCGGGGCCGATCGGCGAGCAGTCGAGGATGCCGCGCTGCAGCGCCTCATAGGCCTCCGACGACGAGATCGACACCGGAGTGGCCCCCATCGCCTCGACGATCTTGGGATAGGCGAAACCGTAGGTGCGGATGCGTTTGCCCTTCAGGTCTGCGAGCGAGTGGATCGGCTCGCGGCAGATCAGCCCGTAGTTCTCCAGCGGCCGGAAGCCGATGGCCTTGAGGTTGTACTTCTCCATCTCCGCATCGAACTGCGGATAGACCCGATGCCACTTCTGCATCATCAGCGCGATCTGGATGGTCGAATTTGGTTGCGGGATGAAGAAGCCCACCGCGTTGTTCAGCGGAAACTTGTCCTGGAAATACGGGGTGATGATGTCGCCGAAATCGCCGGCGCCGGCCGACAGCGCGTCGGGGATCTCGCGCACCTTGGCCACGCTTCCGCCCCAGAACACCTGGATCTCATGCTCGCCGCCGGTGCGGCGCTTGAACTCGTCGACCATCCACTGGGTGCTGATCGCCTGCGCGTCGTTCGCACCCTGCGGCTTGGAGGTGATCCACTTGTAGGTTTCAGCGGACGCGGCGCCGGACAATGCGACGGAGCCGGCCAACGCAAGGCCGGCCATGGCGGTGACGGCACGGAGCCGCAAGCGGTTCAGCTTCATTCATTCCTCCCTCTTTGGTCATGCAACGGTTGATCCGACGCACGTGTTGATTAGAGCTTGGCGAGGAAACGGCTATCCGTCCAATGCATTAGAAATATCCTATCCATGCCAAAAAGCGATGGATTGGCCTCGCCTTCCCCGGCGATACTCGCCGTCGGACGCTGTCCGGCCAACGCCGAGGCGGCGCAGAGCGGAGGCAGCGATGTTCGACCACCGGGTGCTCAGATACGTGATCACCGTCGCCGAAGAGGGCGGATTCACCGCCGCCGCCCGCAAATTGCGGATCGCCCAGTCGGCAATCAGCCGTCAGGTCGCCGACCTGGAGAACGGGCTCGGCGGGCCGCTGTTCCTGCGCCAGAAGAACGGGGTCGAAGTGACCGAAGCCGGCCAGCGATTCATTCACCACGCCCGCGAGATCCTGACCTCGATGAGTCACGCCCGCGACGAGATCTCCTCGCTGCTGGGCGAGCCTGGCGGATCCGTCGTCATCGGCGTGCCGCCGACGGCGGGAGAGACCCTGATCCCGGAGACCTTCCGGCAATCCGAACAGACCTTTCCCGGCATCCGCCTGCATGTCCGCGAGAGCTATTCGGCGGCGACGATCCAGGCGGTGCTGCGCAAGGAACTAGACCTCGGCCTGGTCCACGATCCGGTGCCGATGCAGGAGCTGCTGATCCTGCCGCTGGTGTCGGAGCAGATGCACCTGATCGTCAGAGGGGGTGAGGAGCTGCCCGAACGCGCGCCCTGCTCGTGGCTGCAGGAACGGCCGCTCATCCTGCCGGATGCCGCCTTCGGCCTGCGTGACCTGCTGGAAGGGTACGCTGCGCGCCAGCGTCTCAAACTGAACATCACCGCCGCGGTGAACGGCGTGTCGATCACCAAGGCGATGGTGGCCGCCGGACTCGGCTGTACCGTGCTCGCGAAGAGCGCCGTCACCCACGAGATCGCGCGCGGCACCCTGGCCTCGCTACCGCTCGACCCGGACCTGCGCTGGGGCCTGTGCCTGATCATGCGCGCCGACCGGGCCGGGAACCGCAGCTTCTCCGAACTCCATAGCATTCTGGCGCGGGTCGTGGAGACCCTGTCCGACAGAGATATCTGGTAGCGCGGAGACGAGCGGCTACTCGGCCGCGTCGGGTCGGCGGATCGAAAAGACGTCCATGACCGCGGCGTAGTCCATGTATCCGCAGCGCGCCAGGGACTGCGCCGCCGCGGTGTCGAACAGCCCGTCCTTCAGATACGCCTCGTCGATATGCACGCCGACGACTTCGCCCAGAACCATGTAGCGGTTCAGTTCGTTGCCGCTCAGGTTCTTGAGGTGGATGAAGTCGGTTACCTTGCATTCCAACACCGCCGGCGAGGCAGCGACGCGCAACGGCGCCACCAGCCTGCAGGGCGCCGTCTCGATGCCCGCCATCTCGAACTCGTCGACATCCGGCGGGGTTTCGCGCGCGGAGGCGTTCATCTCCTGCGCCAGGGCGAGGGTCGAGAGGTTGCAGACGAACTCGCCGGTGTCCCGGGCGTTGACCGCGCTGTCCTTCAGCCCTTCGCTGGTGAAGCTCACCATCGGCGGGGTCGTGGCGATCGCGCTGAAAAAGCTGTAGGGCGCCAGATTGTGCCGGCCGGTGGTGTCCACGGTTGAGATCCAGCCGATCGGGCGCGGTGCGACGATCGCCTTGAACGGATCGTGCGGCAGGCCGTGGCCGCCCTCGGGTTCGTAGAACATGTGGGGCCTCCGGCGACCGCGACTGCAGAAAGACGGGCGCCACGATCTCCGCGGCGCCCGCTCCTCAAGCGCTACGCCCGGCGGCGATCAGGGTCAACAGTTCCAGTGCGACGGTGGCTCCGAGCAGGGCCGTGATCTGGCCCGGTCCGTCGAAGGTCGGATTGGTCTCGACCACGTCGCAGCCGACGATGTTCATCGGCTTCATCGCCCGCAGGATCGCCAGGGCCTCCCGCGATGTCGGCCCCCCGGCCTCCGGCGTGCCGACCCCCGGCGCAAACGCCGGATCGACGAAGTCGAGGTCGTAGGTGATGTAGACCGGATTGTCGCCGACCCGGGCCGCGATCCGCTCGGCCAGCTTCTCCGGTCCGAGGGCCAACGTCTCGTCGGTCGTGACCACGTCGTAGCCGAGATCGAGCGACTGGCTGACGTCATCAGCCCGAAACAGGGAGCCGCGCATTCCGATCTGGATCGAGGTCGCGGGATCGATCAACCGCTCCTCCACGCCGCGGCGGAACGGCGTGCCGGCGGAATGCTCCTTGCCGCCGAAATAACTGTTCCAGGTGTCGGCATGGGAGTCGAAATGCACCAGCGAGACCGGACCGTGCTTCCTCGCCACCGAACGGATCGCCGGCAGCGCGATCGAATGATCGCCGCCGATAGCCAGCGGAATGATCCCCAGATCGACCAGACTGCTCAACGACTCCTCGATCTTTTCCAGGCTCTCCATCAGGTAGCCCGGCACCACGTTGGCATCGCCGGCATCGGCGACACGCAGGGTCTCGAAGACACTGATGTGATCGCGATACGGGCTGATCGGCCGCAGCATCACCGACATCTGGCGCACCGCGTTCGGGCCGAGCCGCGAGCCCGTGCGATAGGGCGATCCGGAATCGCAGGGCACGCCGATGATCGCCACGTCGAGCGCGTCGCCGGGCTGGGCCAGCGGCAGGCGCATGAAGGTCGGCAGACCGACGAAGCGCGGGCTGTCGAGCGAATCGACCGGGAGAAAGCCGCTCATCGTTCGGCCATCAGGAAGTCCAGGGCCGACAGGGTGTGCGTCTTGAGCACGTGGAAGACCTCCTCGATATCGACATATTCGTCGGCCATCGCGACGTTGTACGGGGTGACCCCGTAGACGAAGGCCGGGATTCCCTTCGCCCGCCAGAGCCGCGCGTCGGTGCCGGGAAGGCTGACGATGGCCGGCGGGGTGAAACCGGCAAGCTCCTGGACGTTGCGCTGGATCAGCTTGCACATCTCGTGGTTCGGATCGGTCCAGAGCGGGTCCTGGCGGGCGATCACCTCCATCTCGGCTTCCGGATAGCGGCCGGCGATCGACTTTGCGAGCGCGATCACATCGTCCGGCGACAGGCCAACCGGCACCCGGATGTCGGCCTGCACCTCGCACACGCCCGGCAGCATGTTGTGCATCACGCCGCCATTGATCGTGCCGATGTTCAGCGTGACCTTCTGCAGCACCTTGGCCGCGCCCGGCGAGGCGACCTTGTCGATGACCTCCTCGGTCCCCGCCAAAGCCTCGACAATATGCGGCGGCGTGTTCACCGCCATCTGCCGCAACTCGTCCAACGCCAGGATCAGCCGGGCGGCGATCTCGTTGGCGTTCTTGCTCTTGTGTGTATAGGCGCCGTGCGCGCCCGGGGTGCGTACCGTGAACTTGAGCCTGAGCGGCCCCTTCTCCGCGAACCGCACCGAATGGATGCCGGTCGGTTCGGTCGAGAGGCAGATGTCGCCGAGGATCTCGGGATTGTTCTCGATAATGTAGCGCGCGCCATCCGGACCGAAGGTCTCCTCGTCGGAAACCGCGGTCATCGTGACCCGCCCGGGCAGCCGGTCGCGCAGGCGATGCAGATACATGTAGGCGAACAGGATCGAGGCGGTGCCCGACTTCATGTCGTTGACACCACGGCCGTACATCTTGCCGTCGACGATCGCCCCGCCCCAGGGATCCTGGGTCCATCCGCTCGCGTCGCCGACCGGGAAGACATCCATATGGCCGTTGAAGACGACGTGTCGGCCGGGGCCGGTACCGTCGAAGCTGCCGATGAAGTTCGGCATCGCGGCGTTCGGGGCGACAGTCTTGTGGGGCAGTTGGCGTTCGGTCAGGAACTCCTCGACGACCATGGCCGCCTCGACGGTGTCGCCCGGCGGATTCGGGCTCTTCGCGCGCACGAGCTTGCCGAGAAACTCTAGAAACGCATCGCGATCCTCATCGATCCAGGCAAGTACCTGGGCGCGAAGGTCAGACATAACCGGGGCTCCTCGGATTCATGGAAAGAAGGTCACGCCCCTCCGGGAGGCGTGACCCGTTGGTCGGTGGCCAGACTTATTCGCCCAGGCTTTTGATGGGCTGTTCCGGCGCCGGGCTGTAGCCGATCAGCGACGCGGTCAGCTTCTCGTACGTACCGTCCGCAACCATGCTCGCCAGGGCCTTGTTCAGCACCTTGACCAGTTCGACCTTGTCCTTGGTGGCGGCGAAGCCCTTCTGGATGTTGCTGAGATAACCCGGCACCAGACGCAGCGGCATCTTGGCGTTCTCGCCGGCCCAGGCGGCGGCAATCGAGTCCGTCACGATGCCGTCGATCTTCCCGTCAGCGACGTCACGCATCGCCTGGCTTTCAGACTGGTAGTACTTGGTGTCGCCCGGCTTCAGGCCCTTGGCCAGCTCGGCCCAGGTCGAACTCACCAGGACGCCCATCGTCTTGCCCTCGAACTCCTCGAGCGTCTTGATGGGGGAATCCGTGTGCACGACCAGACGTCCGCCGGACTCGAGCCAGCCATCGACGAACAGCACGCGCTCCTGGCGCTCCTTGGTGAGGTCCATGGTGGCGCACAGCATGTCGAACTGGCCCGCCATCAGACCGACAAGCAGGGAGTCCCACTTGGTGATCACATAGTCGATCTTGAAACCGGCCCGCGTGGCCATTTCCCTGAACACGTCGACGGTCAGACCGGACCATTTGCCGTCGGCGCTCTGCATCGAGAACGGTGCGTAGGCGCCGGTGAACGCGCATTTGATCGTGCCCGGCGTCATCAGGTTGTAGTCCTCGGCCTGCGCCGGCGCCATCGCGGCCGACAGGCCCATCGCCACGACCGAAAGCGCGGCGATTTTACGGAGTGAACTCCAGATCTTCATAATTGCCTCCTGCATTGTGAGCCTCCCTCTTGCTTGTTTGCTTGCATTGTTGGGATCGCAGGACGGCCCGCGCCGGAGCCGTCCCCGAAACCGGATCGACTAGTAGGCGATGGCGTGCTTCTTCTCGGCCCAGCGCATGGCGAGCATCAAGACCGTCGTCATCGCGAGGTAGATCAGCGACACCAGGATGTAGAACTCGAACGGCTGGAAGGTTGAGTTCACGATGATCTGGGTCTGCAACATCAGTTCCATGATCGTGATCGTGGAGAGCAGCGACGTGTTCTTGAGCGTCGTCGCCGCGTCATTGGTGATCGGCGGGATGATGACGCGCACCACCTGTGGCAGGACGATGCGGCGCATGCTCTGCCAATAGGACATGCCGAGCGCCATGGACGATTCCCGCTGTCCCTTGGGGATGCTCATCAAGCCGCCGCGGATGATCTCGGCGACATAGGCCCCGCCGTTGACCCCGAGCGCGATCACGCCGGCGGTGAACGGGTCCAGGCGCACCCCGAACTGGGGCAGGCCGAAATAGACCAGGAAGATCTGGGTCAGCAGCGGCGTGCCGCGCACGAACCACAGATAGAATTCGGCCGGTGCCTGGAACACCCGATAGGGCGAAGTCTTGGCCAGCGCGCAGACCAGACCGCAGATCCAGGACAACAAGATCGACAGCACCGTCACCTGAATCACGATCCAGGCGGCCGGCAGAAACAGCGGCAGATAGGCTTCGATCTGGTTCCACCATCCGTCGACGGCGCCATACATGCCGGAATAGCTCGTCGCATCGGCGGAAGCTGTGGTCATCAATGGTTCCTTCTCAACTCAATCTACGGTCCGGGCGGAGCAGCCGAATGCCGGCGCTTGTCGCGGCGTTATTCGATGATTTCGGTATGCAGCACCCGGTCGAGGAAGCGGCGCGTGCGCTCGCTCTTCGGGTTGGACAGGATCTCCTGCGACGGCCCCTCCTCCTCGATCAGCCCCTGATCGATGAAGACGGTGCGGTTGCTGACCTGCCGGGCGAACTGGATCTCGTGGGTGACGACCATCATCGTCATGCCCTCGCGGGCGAGCCGCGCCATCAGGCTCAGCACCTCGCCGACCAGTTCCGGGTCCAGGGCCGACGTCGCCTCGTCGAACAGCATCAGCTTCGGGCGCATGGCCAGGGCGCGGACGATGGCGACACGTTGCTGCTGGCCACCGGACAGCCGCGCCGGATGCTCGTTGCGCTTCTCCAGAAGGCCGATGCTGTCGAGCAGGTCCTCGGCCTGGGCCGTTGCCTCCTTGCGGGGCACGCCCTTCACCGTGATCGGCGACTCGATGACGTTCTCGAGCACCGTCTTGTGCGGCCAGAGATTGAACTGCTGGAACACCATGCCGATCTCGGCCCTGAGCGCCGACAACCCGCGCCCGGAGGTGAACAGACCGCCGCTCGCCTGACGCAGCGGCACGGATTTTCCGTCGAAGATCATCTCGCCGCCGGTCGGAACCTCAAGCAGGTTCACGCAGCGCAGTAGCGTGCTCTTGCCGGATCCACTGACGCCGACGATGGCGATCACCTCGCCTTCGTGCACGTCCAGCGAGACGCCTTTCAGAACCTCCAGATCGCCGAAGCTCTTGCGAAGCCCCTTGAGCTGCAGGATCGGTTGGTCGCTTGTCGAACGGTGGTCACCGTCGGCCATTTGGCCCCCTATGCATCGGTCACAAGTGTGCTCAACAACGCGCCAAGGACCGCGTCGGTCGGCACTGGCGGATGGTTCAGCACGCCCCCTATGTGAACGCACGCTTCGGATTGGCTCCTCAGTAGACTGATTGTATGATATCGCCCGGTTTATACAATACGTAACCTGTTGCCGAACCGGCACGGGTGCCGTAGGAGGCTGGAAAGCAGGCAAGACGATTGCTATGGAAAAGGTCCTTCGCCACGCGGTTGTCCCGACCGCCCGCCTCGCCGGAACCCGCGAGCAACGCCGCGCCTGGCTGTCGCAGCAGATCTGCGAGGTCATGGGTCGTCAGGATCTGGTCGTCGGCGACCATGTGACGGAGATGGCGATGGCCGAGACGCTCGGCGTATCGCGCTCGCCGGTCCGTGCGGCCCTGGGTCTGTTGGCGGAGCTCGGCGTGCTGGAACATCGGCGCAACCAGGGCTACTTTCTGACCCAGGACGCCCGCACCCTGGACGGTCGCGCGCTGGACAGCGAGGCGACGCCGGACAGCACACTCTATCTCGGTATCATCGACGACCGTCTGGCCGGACGCCTGCCCGACCGCTTCACGCAGGTCGATCTGGTGCGCCGCTACTCGGAGCCGGAAAGCCGGGTCGTCTCCGTCCTCAACCGGCTGCGCGAGGAAGGGCTGGTGCGGCGCAACCCCGGTCGCGGCTGGACCTTCGAGCCGGCGATCGACACCCAGCAGTCGCTGATGCAGAGCTATGCGTTCCGTGCGGCAGTGGAGCCGGCGGCCCTGGCCCAGCCCGATCTGACGATCGACCGGGCGGCACTCGAGCGGTCGCGGGACAGGCACCTGAACCTGATGCAGAACGCCAATCTGGAGAGCCTGGCCCAGGCACAGGTCTTCGAGGTCGATGCCGGCTTTCACGAGATGCTGGCGGCGATGCCGGGCAACCCGTTCTTTCTGGAGGCGATCCGCAATCAGAACCGTCTGCGGCGCATGGTCGAGTATCTCGACTACACCGACCGTCAGCGGATCAGCGTGTGGTGCATCGAGCATATCGCCATCATCGACGCCCTGCTGCGCGGTCGGATCCGCAAGGCGGGCACGCTGCTGCGCGCGCATCTGGAACGGGCCAGCCGAAGCATGACCCGTAAATAGACACGCCGCGCCCACGGTCAGCCGCGACCGATCGATCAGACCACTGCGTACTGAATGTCGCGCGGCGTGCAGTCGTCGCCGTTGATCGGCGTCACGTCCTGCGGGCAGGCGGACATCACCACGACGACATCCATTTCGGCCTGGAAGCGGACGTAATCGCCCGGCTTCGACACCGGCGCGGCGCGGATCACCTCGCTGTCGGGGCCGACTGCGACGTTCATGAACAGGTTGAAGGGCGGCGGCGTGCAGCCGAGCGTCTTGCCGATCGCACCCAGAGCCTCGTGGAAATTGCCCTCGCAGCTCCGATGCCCCGGCGCGCAGCCGTGCTCCTGATAGATCTCCGGGCTGCAAGCGCAGAGCAGCGTGTCATGCACCCCCGGCGAAGTGTCCTCGGTCAGGGTCAGGAGCGCTGCGCGTCGGTTCGAGTAGATCGCGTCGCCGACCTTCGGGATGACCCGGCTCAGCCGCGAGCGGGTGTGCTCCATTGACTGGAATTCATCCAGGTTCGCGCTGTTGAGTGCCCAGAAATCAATGGCCTGGGTCCCGTGTGTGTTGACCACCACCAGGTCCTTGCCCTTGGGGACTGCGATCGCCACGCCATAGCGGGCCTGAAGGGTCTGCAGCGATCCGGAAAAGTCGGACATCTTGGGCACTCCTGAGGGTGGGATAGAGCAAAAGTCACGCAGGTTTCCCGGACCCGGTCAACGCCACGCGAGCACCTATGGCGAAGATTCCGCCGCCGTCGGACCGTCGCCACACGCGTCCGCCGGAAAGCAGGTGCAGCAACTCCCGCATAGCGACCAACCCTTCGCGAAAATTGGAAAAACTTTTCGTCACGCGGGGTTATTCACCGGTTTCTTCGCACCCGCACACTGATACGCTCCCCTCCTTCAAGCGAAAGGATCGGCGATGGCGATGGAGTTCACCCGCGAGGAATATCAGGCTCGCATCAACCAGGTCACCGCGTCCCTGAAACGGGACGGGCTCGACGGCATGCTGATCTTCCGCCAGGAGAGCATGTACTGGCTGACCGGGTACGACACGGCGGGCTATTCGCAGTTCCAGAGCCTTTGGCTCGGTGCCGACGGCACGCTGATGCTGCTGACCCGATCCTCCGATCTGCGTCAGGCCAAGCTGACGTCGATCATCGAGGACATCCGGCTCTGGGTGGACAGCGGCTCCGCCAGTCCGGCCGAGACCCTCAAGCGCGAAGTCGCCGAGTTCGCCCAGGCCGGTGCGGTCATCGGTGTCGAGTTCGCCTCGGTGTCGCTGAACGCCCAGCGCGGCCGCATGCTCGCTGCCGCTTTCGAGCCGGACTACACGCTGCATGACAGCTCCCACCTGATCGCCTCGATCTCCGTGGTGAAGTCGGAGTCGGAACTCACCCGGGTGCGCCGCGCCGGCGCGATCGCCGACGAGGCTTGGAACGCCGCCTGGGACGTCTGTCGCCCTGGCGGATGGGATGCCGACGTGCTGGCGGAGATCTACGCCACCGTGATTCGGGCCGGCGGCGACCCGGCGGCCGGCCGATTCGTCGGCGGTGCCGGCGAACACGCCCTGCTCTGCCGCTACTTCACCGGCCGCAACAAGATCGGCGACGTGGATCAGGTGAACATCGAGTTCGGTGCCGCCTACAGGCATTATCATGTCTGCCTGATGCGTACCGCGGTGATGGGACAACCCTCTCTGCTGCAGCAGCGTATGCAGGATGCCAATGTCGAAGCGTTGCTGGCCTGCAAGGCGACGCTGCGGCCGGGCAACACCTATGGCGACCTGTTCGACGCGCACACCCGCGTGCTCGACGGCGCCGGGTTCCGCAACAACCGGCTCAACGCCTGCGGCTACAGCCTCGGCGTCTCGTATCCGCCGACCTGGATGGAATGGCCGATGATCTTCCACGGCAACGACGTGGCGTTGGCGCCGGGCATGGTCGTCTTCATGCACATGATCCAGCTCGACAGTGACACCGGCACCGCCATGTGCCTCGGCGAGACCTATATCGTGACCGAGGGCGAACCCGAACGTCTGTCCGCGCTCAGCCTGAACCTGCCGAACCGGGCAGGCCGCTAGGCCAGCATCGGCGTCCGCCGCCGGAACTCTGCCAGGAGCCCGGCGGTGCCGGCGACCAGCATGTCCGCCTGCGGCCCTCTGCGGCCGGGCACGAAGGGCACAGCGTCGCCGCCCGCCTCGCGCACGATCAGCATGCCGGCGGCGACGTCCCAGTCGAGCAGATACGGGTCCCAGGTCGCGTCCAGCCGGCCGTCGCCGACATAGGCAAGCTGCAGGGCGGCGCAGCAGTAGTTGCGGGTCTGCGCCCCGGCATCGACCAAGGCGTTGATCGTCTGGTTATAGGCCTCGGGTGCGTGCCGCGGCGAGTGGCCGACCCCGATCACCGCCTCTTCGAGCCGCGCGGCGTCGGAGACGCGGATCGCCGCGCCGTCGCGAAACGCACCGCCCCCGGCGGTGGCCCAGAAGCTCTCCCCCGCGTTCGGGTCGTGGATCACCCCGATCCGCGTCCCGCCCTCGGCGCGATAGGCGATCGAGACGACGAATTGCGGAATGCCGCGCAGGAAGTTCTGAGTGCCGTCGATCGGATCGACCACCCATCCCGTCGCCGCATCGCCGCCGCTGTCGCCGAACTCCTCACCGAGCACCCGATCCTCGGGAAAGTCGCGCGCGATCTCGCGGCGGATCAGCGCCTCGACGTCGCGGTCGGCGGCACTGACCAAATCCTGCGGTCCCTTCGCCTCGACCAGCAGCTTGTCGCGATCCTCGAAGAACCGGCGGGCCAGTCGCCCGGCCGCCTCGGCGACCCGTCGGGCGGTCGCCAAACGTGGGTCGTCGGAACTGTCGCTGGAAGAGGTCATGGGGTCTCCGTGGATCGCGTCACACCTGCTGTGTAGTTCGCCGGGCGCCGCCACGCAACGCGGGTCGGCGGTGCTCTCCCCCGGTGCGACGGCGCGGTCACAGGACTTCTGGTCGGCCCGCCCGACCTGTTATCGTGTCCTGGATCCGGGCGCCGCCGCCCGGAATCCCCCAAACGAAACCCAAGCCGGGAAACGACCGTGCAAACCTCCGCCGCCGTAAAGCCGTCCTTGCGCCTCGAAGACCAGCGGTTCCTGACCGGTCTTGGCCGCTATACCGATGACGGGCGCCAGCCCGGCGAACTGCACGCCAGATTCGTGCGCGCTGACCACGCCCATGCCGCGATCGTCGGCATCGACACCGCCGACGCCGCGGCGGCGCCCGGGGTGGTTGGGGTGTGGATCGGTGCGGACCTGGTGGCGGACGGCCTCGGTCCGATGCCGTGCAGCGTGGTCGCCGCGACCGAGGCGCCGATCATCATCCCGCCGCACCACGCCCTCGCGGTCGACCGGGCCCGCTATGTCGGTGAGCCGGTGGCGCTGATCGTCGCCGAAAGCGTCGAGGCCGCGACGGACGCGGCGGAACTGGTGATCGTGGAGTACGACGAGTTGCCGGTGGTCGCGGACATCGACACCGCCATGGCGGAAGGCGCGTCGGCGATCTGGCCGCAGGCACCGGATAACTGCGCCTATCGCTTCTCCAAGGGCGACGCGGAGGCGGCCCGAAGCGCCATGGCGTCGGCCGCGCATATCGTTGAGCTCGACCTCGACAACCAGCGGGTCTCCGCCTTCCCGATGGAGCCACGGGCGGCGATCGCCGCCTACGATTCTAATGCCGAAACCTTCACCCTGGAGCTGACCGGACAAGGGCTCCACGGCATCCTCGGCGATCTGGCCGGGCCGGTGTTCGACCTGCCCGCCGACCGATTCCGCCTGTTCGCCAACGATGTCGGTGGCGGGTTCGGGCTGAAGAACTTCCTGTTCGCCGAATGGGTCGCCGTGCTTTGGGCCGCGCGGCGGAGCGGCCGGCCAGTGCGCTGGCTCGCCACCACCGGCGAGGAACTCTCGGCCGCGATCCATGGGCGTGCCGTCCGCTCCACCGCCCGTCTGGCGCTGGATGCCGATGGCGGGTTCCTGGCGCTCGAGGTCGATATGGTCGCGGATATGGGCGCCTACCTGTCCAGCGGCGGACCCAATGCGGCGACCAATGCCGCGTCGACCGCCATGGGCGGCGTCTATGTGATCCCCGCGATCCACATGCGCAGCCGCGGCATCTTCACCAACACCGCTCCGGTCGACGCCTATCGTGGCGCCGGAAAGCCCGAGGCGAATTTCGTGATCGAGCGGCTGATCGATGCCGCCGCCCGGCGCTGCGGCTTCGATCCGGTCGACCTGCGCCGCCGCAACATCGTCGAGACCTTCCCTTATCCAAAGGCGTTGGGGGCGGTGCTCGACTGCGGCCGGTTCCGGGCGAATCTGGACGACGCGGTCTCGCTGGCCGACCGTACCGGTTTCGAGATCCGCCGATCGGACACCCTGAAAATCGGCAAGCTCCGCGGCCTCGGCGTCGCCTGTTTCCTCGAAAGCTCCCGCGGCGCGCCGCAGGAGGAGGTCGAGATCCGCTTCACCATCGACGGCATTGTCGAGCTCGCCACCGGGACCGAGTCCAACGGCCAGGGCCACGAGACCGTCTTCACCCGCCTCGCCGCCGAGCGCCTGGGCCTGCCGGTCGAGGCGTTCCGCTACGTGCAGGCCGATACGAAGGCCACCCGCACCGGCTTCGGCCACGGCGGCGCGCGCTCCATGCATATGGGGGCGGGCACGCTGGTCCTCGCCATCGACGAGATGCTGGAGAAGGCCCATCCGCTGGCCGCCCGACTGCTGCAGGCGGACCCCGACGCCGTCGCCTTCGCCGATGGGCATTTCACCGCCGTCGACAGAGCACGGTCGGTCTCATTGCTGGACGTCGCCGCCGCCGCGCGCAGTCCGGATGCCTCGCCGGAGACCGGAGAGCGCGGCCTCGATACCACCGTGTTCCGCCGGGATGTGCCCTTCACCTTCCCCGGCGGCTGCCACATCGCCGAGGTCGAGATCGAGCCGGATACAGGCCGTGTCGACCTGGTCCGCTACATCGCGGTGGACGATTACGGCCGCATCGTCGATCCGCAGCTCACCGAAGGTCAGCTCCATGGCGGCGTGGTTCAGGGCATCGGCCAGGCCCTGGTCGAGCGGATCGTCTACGACTCCGATAGCGGTCAACTGCTCAGCGGCTCGCTGATGGACTACGCGCTGCCGCGTGCCGTCGACCTGCCGATGTTCGAGGTCACCTTCGCCGGCGAGCCGACGGCGGCAAATCCGCTCGGGGTGAAAGGGGTCGGTCAGGCCGGGTGCATCGCCGCCCCGCCGGCGGTGATCAACGCGGTGGTCGACGCTCTGTCCCCGCTGGGCATCGACCACATCCAGATGCCGGCGACGCCGGAACGCGTCTGGCGGGCCATCGCGGAGAGTGCGGGCGATTAGGGGCGCGGGTCCTCACTCTCTTCTTGAGCGACGTCCCGCACGCCCTGCCTTCATCGATACCCGAGAGAACGGGAGATCGACCCGACCTGCCGCAGTAGTGGTTTCCAGTAGACGCTGCGGTCCGATTTCAGCCGGAAGTCCGGCACGGAAACGCTGACACTGGCCACCGGCCGACCGGCGCTGTCGCGAATGGCCGCGCCATAGCACACGATACCGGTCTCGTTCTCCTCCTCGTCGGAGCTGTAACCGGCGCCACGTGCGGCTTGCACCCGACCCAGAAGCTGATCCGGATCGGTGACCGTGCGTCCGGTGACCGGCGACAGCTCCAGACGACGGACCAGATCCGCGGCTTCGCCCTCCGGCAGCGCCGCCAGAAACGCCTTGCCGACGGAGCTGGTGTGGAACGGCACGCGGGTCCCGACAGTAGACGCCATGCGGACCAGTTCCGGGCTCTCGACCTTGTCGATATAAACCATCTCATCGAGGTTGCGGATGGCGAGATGGACCGTCTCACCGGTCTCGTCGCGCAGCGCCAGGAGCGGGTCATGGGCCAGCGCCCGGATGTCCTGCTGGGCCAACGCGCGATGGGCAAGGCCGATCAGCCTGCTGCCCAGCCCGTAGCGTCGGTCGGCCATCTGCCGGATCAGCCCTTCCGCCTCCAAAGAGGCGAGGATGCGATAGAGGGTCGGCCGGGTCAGGTCGAGCTGCCGCGCCAGATCGGCGACCGTCGGCCCGCCCGCATGATCCGCCACAAGCTGCAACACCGTCATGCTGCGCGAGAAGCTCTGTGCGCCCTGGACCGTTCCCGGTTTCACCTGCCATTCCCCTGACCTGTCGCCCCCGAATAGGGGGGCGGAAGTCCGGTGACGGTTGACTCCCTCACCGGCTCGTGCAAATTCTCATAAAGTAGATTTATATCCATATTATGGACATCCTATCCATGTCAACCGCACCGACGTCCCCGTCCGCCATCGTCACCGGTGGAACCAGCGGCATCGGCCTCGCCATCGCCCACGGGTTCGCCGAGGCCGGCTATACGGTGACGGCCGCCGGGCTCGGTGCACTGCCGGCGGATGAGGCTGGGCTGAGTTTCCGGACCCTGGACGTGACCGACACCGCGGCGATCGCGGATCTCGCCGCAGGACAGACGCGGGTCGATGTTCTGGTCAACGCCGCCGGGGTGATCCGACGCCAGGAAGAATTGGAGCCCGACGTGTTCGCGTCGGTGGTCGACATCAACCTGAATGGCACCATGCGCATGTGCGCCGCTCTGCGCCCGAAGCTCGCGGAATCCAAGGGCTGCATCATCAACATCGCGTCGATGCTGAGCTATTTCGGCGGCGGTCTCGTGCCCGGATATTCCGCCTCCAAGGGCGGGGTGGCACAGCTCACCAAATCCCTGGCCATCGCCTATGCCGGGGACGGCATCCGCGTGAACGCGATGGCGCCCGGCTGGATCGCCACGCCGCTGACCGAGCAACTGCGCGCCGACCCGGAGCGCAACGCCGCCATCACCGGACGCACGCCGCTCGGCCGCTGGGGCAACCCGGAGGAGCTCGCCGGTCCGGCCTTGTTCCTGGCCAGCGACGCCGCCTCCTTCATCACCGGCTCCATCCTCAACGTGGATGGCGGCTATTCCGTCATGTGACGGCCCGACCCAAAGAGCAAGAAGTCCGAAAAGGAGACACCGCCATGCCCCTGGAATCCGCCGACAAGGACCCGATGGTCCCCTACCAGCTTCCGTTTCCGAAAGAGGCCCAGCCCGAGATCGTCGTGCCGAGCGCGATCCCCGAGGACGACCGGCTCTGGGTGAAGCAGGCCGAGAACGTGTTTTTCCGACCGCTCTGCCTGAACGTGTCCCAGGGCTACTGGATGAACCTGCTGAAGGTGACCAAGTCCGGCGTGCTGTCGCGCCACCGCCATCCGAACGCGGTGCACGGCTTCGTGCTGAAGGGCCGCTGGTACTACCTGGAACATGACTGGGTCGCCGAGGAAGGCGGGTATGTCTACGAGCCGCCGGGCGAGACCCACACCCTGGTGGTGCCCGACGATGTCGACGAGATGATCACCTATTTCCAGGTCAACGGCGTGATGTACTACTGCGACCCCTGGGGCAAACATCTCGGCTACGAGGACGTGTTCACCAAGATCGACATGTGCCGCAAGCACTTCGAGGAGGTAGGCCTGGGCGCCGACTACGTCGATCAGTTCATCCGCTGATCACGCAAACGGCAAGTCTATCGCACCTGTGGGTCGTGTACGCTTCGGCGAGAATTTACCGCCAATCGGAGGTCCCGATGGACAAGCTTCGCATCGATCCGCAGGTCTACGCTCTCTACGACAAATACTGTCACAGCGGCATGCCACGCCGGGAGTTCCTGGCGCGGGCGTCGGCGTTGACCGTGGCCGGCGGGTCCGGCCTCGCCATGGCCCAGGCGCTGCTGCCCGACTACGCCGTCGCCCAGACCATCTCCTTCACCGATCCCCGGATCAAGGCGACCTACGTCACCTATGACTCGCCCGGCGGCACCAGCGGCGAGATGCGGGGCTATCTGGTGCAGCCCGCCGGCGACGGTCCCTTCCCCTCGGTGTTGGTGATCCACGAGAACCGAGGGCTGAACCCATATATCGAGGATGTGGCCCGGCGCGCGGCGGCAGAAGGCTTCCTCGCTTTCGCCCCCGACGGTCTGTGGCCGGTCGGCGGGTATCCCGGCAACGATGATGACGGCAAGGTCCTGCAAAGCGGCCTGGACGGTGAAAAGCTAATGACCGACCTGCTCAACGGCGGAAAGTTCCTGAAATCACATCCGCTGTCGTCGGGGAAGTTGGGCGCGACCGGGTTCTGCTTCGGCGGCGGTGCGGTCAATCGGCTCGCGGTCGAGCTCGGGGAGGATCTGCAGGCCGGCGTGCCGTTCTATGGACGGGCGCCCGCCGACGGCGATGTCGCCCAGATCAAGGCCGCGATGATGCTGCAATTCGCCGAGAACGATGAGCGCATCAACGCCGGCATGGACGGCTACAAGGCGGCGCTGGAGGCCAATGGCGCGACCCATGAGGTTCACGTCTATCCGGGCACGATGCACGGCTTCCACAACAACTCGACCCCCCGCTACAACGAGGAAGCGGCCAAGCTCGCCTGGGAGCGGACGATCGCCTTCTTCAAGACCCACCTGGCGTCCTGACACACGGGCGCCGAAGACATGCGCGCTCCGGAGCCGATCGGGCTACCGAAGCGCGCATCCGGTCAGCCCGGCACGATGAATGGCTTGGCCTGGTCGTCGTAGTCGCCGTAACCGAGCGTGTCGCGGAACTCCGCCGGGGACAGCGCGCCCGACGTCTCCGCCTCGCCCGCCGCCAGTGCCGCCAGACCGGCCTTCATGCCGGCGATGGCCGGAGACAGCATGCCGGTCGGATAGGTCCCGATCTTGAACCCGAGGGCAGCCGCCTCGGTCTGGCTCGGGCAGGCGCGCGGCGCGCCCGGCGACAGCACGGAGAATGAAGGACGTCCCGCGGCCGCCGTCACGGAGCGGCGGATCTCGTCGTCATCGGCCGGCGAGTCGAGGAACAGGATGTCGGCCCCCTCCTCCACATACATCTCGATCCGGGCGACCGCCTCGTCGATGCCCTGGGTCGGTCGGCAGTCGGTCCGGGCCAGAACCAGGATGCCGGACTCCTTCGCGGCCTCGACGGCGGCGCGAATCTTCATCCGGGCCTCCTCGCGACTCAGGCAGGGCTTGCCGGCGGCGGTCAGGGCGCGCGGGGTGATCTTGTCCTCGATGAGCACGGCGGCGGCTCCGGCCCGCCCGTAGGCACGCACCGTGCGCTGCACGTTCATCGCGTTGCCGTAGCCATGGTCGCCATCGGCCAGCACCAGGGTCTGCGGAGCCGCGGCGTGGACCATGTTGAACGAGTCGAACATTTCGCCGAACGACACCAGATCCAGGTCCGGGCCGCCGAGCCGACTGGCGGCGACGCAGGACCCTGAAAGGAACGCCGTCTTGAACCCGGCGGCAGCGGCCAGCTTGGCCGTGAGCCCGTCCCAGGCCGCCGGCATGACAATGAATTCCGGCTCTGCCAGAAGGGCGCGCAGTCTCTCGGGAGCGGTCACGGCGGTTTCCTCGTGATTACGTTTTTTGGATGTCGCAGGACGATAGGAGCCGGCTCCGGTCGCGACAAGCCGGGTTCTGCCCCGGATCGCGGCACCGCTTCTCAGCCCTGCCGATTTCGCCTCTTTACCCTCCCGCCTCCGCTTGCTTGAGTTTCCGCCTCACATCCAGGGGACGACAATGGCCGCGAGCACCGAACTGACGAAGTTGACGGCACGCGAAGCCGTACGGCTGCTGGAGGCCGGCGAGGTCTCGCCGCTGGAGCTGATCGATGCCGCCGCCGCCCGGATCGCGGCGGTCGAGCCGGCGGTGAACGCGCTGCCCACGCTCTGCCTGGACCGGGCGCGGGCTGCCGCCAAGGTGCTGGCCGAGCGGCCGGGCAAGGACAAACGCGGCTGGCTCGCCGGGCTGCCGATCGCCATCAAGGACCTGATGGATGTCGAGGGGGTGCGCACCACCTATGCCTCGCCGATCTATGCGGACCACGTGCCGACCGCCTCCCACCCCCTGGTCGGCCGGATCGAGGATCGCGGCGGGCTGGTCGTCGCCAAGTCGAACACGCCGGAGTTCGGCGCCGGCGGCAATACCTACAACGCGGTGTTCGGCAAGACCCGCAACCCCTGGAACACTTCGCTGACCCCCGGCGGCTCGTCCGGCGGGGCGGCGGTGGCGCTGGCGACCGGCGAGGTCTGGCTGGCCCACGGCTCGGACCATGGCGGCTCCCTGCGCGGTCCGGCGGCGCATACCTCCGTCGTCGGCCTGCGCCCTTCGCCCGGGCGGGTGACCCGCGGCACCTCGAACAACCTGTTCAACCCGAGTTCGGTCGAAGGCCCGATGGCCCGCAACGTGCCGGACATCGCCCTGTTCCTCGACACCATGGCCGGCCAGTGCCCGCGCGACCCGATGACCCGGCCGGCGCCCGAGCGCGGCTATGCCGACACGGTAGACGCGGCCCTGGCCGACAAGCGGGCGTGGTGGCCGAAGCGGGTCGCCTTCTCGCCCGATCTCGGCGGCATCGCACCGGTCTCCAAAGCGGTGCGCGGCGTCCTCGGCGCGGCGGTTCGCAACCTGCAGAGCCTCGGCATCCCGATCGAGGAAGCCTGTCCCGAGATGGGAGAGATCGGCGAGGCGTTCCAAATCCTGCGGGCGATGATCTTCGTCGTGAACCACGGCGAGCGGCTGAAGACCCACCGCGACATGATTAAGCAGGACATCATCTGGAACACCGAGAAAGGCTTGGCCCTCACCCCCGAGCAGATCGCCTGGGCCGAACGCGAGCGCGCCGCCTTCCATCGGCGGGTCATCGCGTTCTTCGAGATCTACGACCTGCTGCTGCTGCCGGTGACGGTCCTGCCACCCTATGACGTGAACAAGACCCGCATCGACGGGGTCGACGGTGTAAAGTTCGACAACTACATCGCCGCTTCCATGACCACGTCGTCGATCACGCTGACCGCCTGCCCGTCGCTCTCGCTGCCGGCGGGGTTCACCGAGGACGGCCGCCCGGTCGGCCTGCAGATGGTCGGCCGGCCGCAGGACGAGGCCGGGTTGCTCGCCGCCGCCGCCCTGATCGAGGACATGACCGGCCTCGCCGGCACGCTGCCGATCGATCCGCGCGAGGGGCCGGTGCTCGACTGACCGGCGGCGCGACAGCAAGTCTCTTTTCGGGCGCGACCGAACCTGATTGAGTCGGTCCCGAAATCGGATCGCCGGGGGAAGCGGGCATGACAGTTGAACAGGTGGACACGCTGGTCATCGGCGGCGGTCAGGCGGGCGTCGCAATGAGCGAGCATCTCGGCAAGCTCGGCGTGCCTCATGTGATTCTGGAAAAGGGTCGGATCGCCGAGAAATGGCGCAGCGGCCGGTGGGACTCCCTGGTCGCCAACGGCCCCGCCTGGCACGACCGCTTTCCCGGGCTCGGCTTCGACGATGTCGATGACGACGCCTTTCCGACGAAGGAGCGGGTCGCCGCCTATTTCGAGGATTATGCGAAGAGGATCGCGGCCCCGATCCGCTGCGGCGTCGAGGTCACCGAGGTCACGCGGCATGCCGACCGGCTCGGCTTCCGCGTGGAGACCTCCGCCGGTCCGATCGAGGCCAAATATGTCGTGGCCGCCACCGGCCCGTTTCAGCGCCCGGTCTTTCCCCGGATCGTACCCGAGACCGCCGGGATCCGGCAGATGCACTCCGCGGAATACCGCAATCCGGGACAGCTCGACGACGGCGCGGTGCTGGTGGTCGGTGCCGGCTCCTCGGGAACGCAGATCGCCGACGAGATCCAGCGGGCCGGCCGCCAGGTCTATCTCTCGGTCGGACCGCACAGCCGCTATCCCCGACGCTATCGCGAGCGCGACTACTGCTGGTGGCTCGGCGTGCTCGGTCGCTGGGACGTGGAAACCCCGGACCCGAACACCCAGCATGTGACGATCGCGGTCAGCGGCGCCTATGGCGGCTACACCGTCGACTTCCGCCGCCTCGCCGAGCGGGGCATGACCCTGGTCGGGCGCACCGAAAGCTTCGCCGACGGCACGCTCCGCTTCGCCCCCGATCTGGCCGACAATCTCGCCTATGGCGACCGGGCGCTGATCTCGGAACTGGACGAGGCCGACGCCTATGTCGCGCGCAACGGCCTCGACCTGCCGCCGGAACCGGCGGCCCGGCACATCCCGCCGGATCCTGCCTGTGTGATCGACCCGATCCTTGCGCTCGACCTGACGGCAGCCGGCGTGACCACGATCATCTGGGCCACGGGGTACGAATACGATTTCAGCTGGCTCAAGGTCGACACCTTCGATGCCGACGGCAAACCAAGGCACAAGCGCGGCGTGTCCGCCGAACCCGGCCTCTACTTCATGGGACTGCCCTGGCTATCGCGCCGGGGATCGTCGTTCATCTGGGGAGTATGGCACGACGCGATGTATGTGGCCGACCATATCGCCACCCACCGTCACTACGTCGACTACGACCGCACCGCGCGCGAGCGAACGGCGCTGTAAAGGCGTCTCCCGAATTTCCGGTATGGCCACGGCACCTACGCGCCCCCTAGAACGGAGCCATCCATTTCGGGAGGAACAACTCAAATGACCGTAGGTTTCATCGGACTCGGGCGCATGGGGCGTCCGATGGCGTCCAACATGTGCCGCAAAGGCTTCCGCCTCGTCGTCAACGACATCAACCCGGACGCCGTGAAGGAGCTTGAACTTCTGCAGGCGTCCAGTGCGGCGACCATCGCCGATGTCGCGCGGCAGAGCGAGATCATCGTCACCATGCTGCCCGACGGCGTTGTGGTCCGCGATGTGGTCGGCGGACCCGACGGGGTGATCGCCAACGCGCCGGAAGGCGCGCTGATCATGGACATGAGCACTGTCGAGCCGGGCACGACCGACGCGCTCGCCGAACAGGCCAAGGCGCGGGGCCTGCGCTATGTCGATGCCCCGGTCGGTCGGCTGGCGAGCCATGCGGATCGCGGCGAGTCGCTGTTCATGGTCGGTGCGGAGCCGGAGGATTTCGAGCGGGTCAAGCCGATGCTCGAAGCCATGGGCTCGACGATCTATCACTGCGGCGGGGTCGGCACCGGCACGCGGACCAAGCTGGTGAACAATTTCCTCGCCGTCGCCTCCTGCCAGTTCAACGCCGAGGCACTCGCCCTGTCCCAGGGGCTCGGCCTCACCCTGGAAAGCACGCTGGACGTGATCTACGGCACCACGGCGATGAACGGCCAGCTCAAGATCGCCTGGCCGGACAAGGTACTGGCCGGTGACACCACGCCCGGCTTCACCATCGACCTCGCCCATAAGGACCTGTCGTTGATCATCCAGGCGGCCAATGCGGCGAAGGTGCCGATGCCGATGGCGGCAAGCGCGCGGGAGATGTTCAGCGCCGCCCGCGCCCGCGGCTACGGCGGACAGGACTTCTCGGCGATGGCCGACGCCCATTGCGACCTCGCCGGCCTGGCGAAGCCGCGCCTGAAGAAATAACGGGAACAGCGCCCCGCCGGCCGACTGCACCGGCGGGGCCGACCCTATAGATCAATCAAGAAGACTCACGGGAGGCGGCGGCCCGGCCGCGGTGAACCTCCCGCACCCAACGGGAGGACAACCATGCGCATCGGCTATCTCGGCATCGGCAACATGGGCCGCCCCATGGCGGAAAAGCTGCTCGATGCCGGACACGAGGTCTGGGTCCACGATATCCGAGAAGAGGCCATGCAACCGCTTCTGGACCGTCAGGCGCGCCGCGCCGGATCTCCGCGGGAACTTGCCGCCGCCTGCGACACGATCGTCGTCTCGCTGCCGACACTCGCGATCTTCCGGCAGGCCCTCGACAGCCTGCTGTCCGGCGGCGTGCTCAAGACACTGGTGAACACATGCACCGTCGGCGGCCCCTTCGTCGACGAGATCGAGCGGACCTGCGCGGCGGCCGGCGTCACCGTCATCGACGCGCCGATCAGCGGCGGACCCGCCGGTGCCGCCGCCGGCACGTTGGCCGTCATGGTATCCGGCGACGCCGCGACCGTCGCCAGGCTCGACCCGGTGTTCCGCGCCTGGGGGCCGACGGTCGTGGTGGCCGGCGACAGGCCCGGCGCCGCCCAGACCATGAAGTTGACCAACAACATCCTGCTGGCGGTCGCCCTGGTCGCCACCTCGGAAGCGATGACCATGGCCGAAAAGGGCGGCATCGCGCCCGAGACCATGCTTCAGGTCCTCAACAACGGCACCGGCAAGAACTTCGCGACCACCCATGTCTTCCCGAGCAACATCCTCCCCGGCACCTACGATTTCGGTGCCACCATCGAGATCCTGATGAAGGACGTGAACCTGGCGATCGAACAGGGCGAGGCGCTCGGCGTACCCATGTGGGTGTGCCAGGCGGCACGGCTGGTGATGCTGCACGGGACGTTCCAGGGACGGTCCGGCGACGACCTGTCTCAGATCGTCGAGATCGTCCGCGACGGGACAAAGGGCGGCTGACCCGACCCCGCTCCGATTCCCCGGATTTATTCAGGGGTCCACACCGGAGGCCGCACGGGCTCAAGCCGGGTTGCGTTGAACCTTGGGCCCCGGAATAAATCCGGGGAATGGGCTATGGAGCACGTGGTCCGTGCCTCGTCAGACCTCGACCTCGATGGCGCCGATCGGCTGGGTGCAGCAGGCCAGCACGTAGCCTTCCTCGATCTCGTCCTCGCGAATGCCGCCGTTGTGAACCATGTGGGTCTGCCCGGACGTGCAGCGGATCTTGCAGGTTCCGCAGACACCGAACTGGCAGCCGCTCGGAATGTTGAGGCCGGCCTCCTTGGCGACGCAGAGGATGGTGTCCGTCTCCAGGCACGACGCCTCGATGTCGGAGGCGAGGAAGCGGATGCGGGCCCTCTTGCTTTCGTCCGGGATCACGTCGTCCGGCTCGTCCACCGCATTCGGGTCCGTTACCGGCGCGTGGAAACTCTCCTCGTGATAACGCTCCATGTCGAAGCCGGCGGCGTTCAGCACGTCGCGCACCGACTGCATGAACGCGGCCGGTCCGCAGCAGAAGATCTCTCGCTCGAAATAGTCCGGCGCGATCAGTTCCAGCATCAGGCCGTTCAGGCGGCCGCGATATCCGGTCCACACGCTGTAGGGGTCCGGCTCGCTCACCACCCAGGCGAGGTTGAAGGTCGGCACGCGGGCCGCCATGCGTTCCAGTTCCGCGCGGAAGATGATCTCCGACGGCCGACGCGCGCAGCTCACCAGGGCGATGTCGCAATGGCGACCCTGGTCGAAGAACCAGCGGGTCATCGACATCATCGGGGTGATGCCGGAACCGGCCGAGATGAAGAGGTATTTATCCGACGGCCAGGTATGGCAGGAGAAGAACCCGGCCGGACCGAAGGCCTTGAGGTGGCTACCAACCTGCAGGTTGTCGAACAACCACTGGGTGCCGACGCTGTCGGGCTGCAACTTGACGGTGATGGCGATCAGCATCGGCCGCGACGGGCTGGAGGACAGCGTGTAGGTCCGGTGCACCGGGCCGGAGGGCAGCGGGATTTCCAGCGTGATGAACTGGCCCGGCTGATAGCGGAACCAACTCTCCTCCGGTGTCTGGAAGCAATAGGTGCGGGCATTTGCCGTCTCCGGCAGTAACGCGACGCATTCCAGCACCTGGGACTGGGCGTTCCAGGGCACCAGCTCGTCGAGATGGCGGAACCGCGGCAGGGCTTCGAGAGACCGCATGCTCACGCCACCACGCTGCGCAGGCCGGCCCCCTCGCCGAGCCGTCGGCGCATGGTGCCGGTGTACCAGTCGACGAACTGGATGACGCCGGCTTCCTGGCTCACCGAATACGGCCCCGGCTCATAGGCGGGCGAATTCACGCCGATCTGGTTCTCCTCGACCACCCTGCGGTCCTGGTCGTTGGTGGCAAGCCAAACCTTGGTCAGCTCCTCCAGATCGTAATCCACCCCCGCGACGGCATCGCGATGCACCAGCCATTTCGTCGTGACCGCGGTCTGCATCGGGCCGATCGGCAGCACGCGAAACGAGATGGCGTGATCGCCCAGCACATGGTTCCAGGTCGTCGGATAGTGATAGAGCAGCAGCGCGCCGAGACCGGAGCTGCGCACCGCGTCGCTGAGCGGACGGCGCACCGCCGGACGGCCGGACAGGGTGTAGCTGTCGGCGTCACGCAGCAGCGGCAGACGGGTGATGCGGTACTGGGCGTCCTCCGCCGCGTCGAAGCCGCTCGGCAGGCCGAGCGCCCGGCACCGTTCCCAGAGGTCGGCGACCGCCGGATCGCCGGTCCTGAACTCGGAATCGGCAGGGGTCGGGGAGTCCGGGAAGGTGCGGCAGAGTTCGGGATGGCTGCCGGCGCAGTGATAGCACTCGCGGTTGTTCTCCCAGACCAGCTTCCAATTGCCGTTCTCGACGATGGTGGTCTCGTGGGCGACCTTGGCGTCGCGGAGATTATGCGGCGCCAGATAGGGTTCGATCATCGCCCGCACCGGCGCGAAATCGGGGGCATGAGGCGCCACGCAGATGAACACGTAGCCGGCGACCCCCTCGCAGTGAACCGGCTTCAGGCCGTAGCCGGCGGCGTCGAAACCAGGGCCCATGTCACGGGCGAACAGCAGCCTGCCGTCAAGCTCGTAGGTCCATTGATGATACGGGCAGACCAGCTTGGCCACCGCCCCCTTCTCCGCCGAGCAGAGCCGGGAGCCGCGATGGCGGCAGGCGTTATGGAAAGCGCGAAGCTCTCCGTCGGCGCCCCGGATCACGATCACCGGATAGTCGCCGACCTGCACCGTCAGGTAGCTGCCGGGCTTGGCCAGCTCGCAGTCATGGCCGACGAACAGCCAGTCGCGATAAAAGATCAGTTCCAGATCTAGGCCGTAGGTCTCGGGTGAGACATAGAGGTCCCGATCCAGGCTGAAGCCCGATTTCTGGCGAAGAAGAAGTTCCTGAGTCCGAGTCCGCACGTCCATCACACTACCCCGCATCCGCGACACGTTTCACTGATACGAGATCGCGGGGTGGACACGGTGTCAGCGCCCCGGAGCGCCCCGACGCGGGACCACACCAAGACGCAGCCCGCCGATCGCCCGCCGCGATCCCTTGGCCGTCCCGAGGCTGGTTTCCGGACTCTGAAGCGGTCTCTGCGGACCCGTGCGGCGGACTCCATGGGCTGATGCCGCGCGTTACACTTCAATACCGTTGCGGGGGCAGCGCCGGTATCCCACCGGCTTCCCAATTCTCCACCCGCCAACTCCTCCGGATCGAACGGGCAGCACCTCGATGACGATAGGCTACGTCCGCAAGTGGCAAGGTGTTGCGTCCCGGCGCGACGTCGGATTGTCCAGCGACGACATGCCGCCCGCGGGACGATCGTCCATTCCCACACTAATGCTAATGTGTTTCATTCCACTTCCATATTCCCGGCTTCACCGCACAGCAGCCCCTATCCAGAGGACCACCAGATGACGCGGTCAATCGCCTCTGCACGCGACTCGCGCCGACCAGGAAGATCCACCCGATGACGCCGCGACGGTCCCTCTGTATCGGGCTGTCGCTCACGCCCACCTGGATGCGTGGCCGCAATGATGCTCAGGCCAGAGACGCGAGCGAAACGCTGACATTCTATGCCGATCTCGCGAAGACGGCGGAGGCGGCAAAGCTCGACTTCGTGTTCAAACCGGACACCTTGAGCCTCAATCCGGCGATGGTGGGGAAAGGCCCCGGCTTCATCGGCCTCGACCCGACGATCATGCTGTCCGCCATCGCCCGCGAGACCTGCCGGATCGGTCTGGTCACCACCGCGTCGACCACCTTCAACGTGCCCTACGTCATCGCCCGCCAGCTTCAGTCCCTGCACTGGGCGAGTAACGGGCGCGCCGGCTGGAACATCGTCACCTCAATCGAAGGGGCCGAGAATTTCGGCGCCGAGTCGATGCCCACGGCCGAGGAGCGCTACCGCAAGGCGGCGGAGTTCACGGAGGTTGTCCGCGCATTGTGGTCCAGCTATCGGCGCGACGGCACCGAGGTCATCGATCATGCCGGCGAGTTCTTCAGCGTTAAGGGTCCCCTGAACGTGCCCGACCATCCCTGCGGCCCGCCGCCGCTGTTCCAGGCGGGCGCCTCCGAAACCGGCCGGGAATTCGCAGCGACGGTTGCTGACGCGATCTTCGCGGCGACGCCGGACATGACCGCCGGAATCGATCTGCGTTCCGACCTGATGACCCGGACCCAGCGCCTCGGCCGCCCGGCCAATGCGGTACGCGTGCTGCCGGGCCTCCACTTCTTCCTGGCGAAGACCCGTCAGGAGGCTCGCGACCTGCACCGCGACGCTCATGCCTTCCTCAGCCGGGAAAAGCGCCTCGCCTCCTTCCAATCTCTCACCGGGACCGATATCGGCCATCTGGCGCCAGGCCAGCGCCTGACCAACGACATGCTCCCCGCACCGAACGAACCGGTGCGCAGCCGCACCCACACGGATCTTCTGCGCCGCTTCATCGAGCGCGAGACACCGACCGTGGAGGACGTGCTGAACCGGCCCGAGGTGGTCGGCTCGGCCCACTGGGTGTCGGTCGGAACGGCCGAGGACGTGGTCGACGACATCACCACCTGGTACGGCGCCGGCGCGATGGACGGCTTCATCGCCCTGCCCGGCGGATCGGACGAGTCGATGGCGCTGTTCTTCAGCGACGTGATGCCGATGCTGGTCGAAAAAGGGCTGTTCCGCCGAGAGTATGCCGGCAACACCCTGCGCGCGCATCTCGGCCAGGCCTAAGCGATCAGGATCCGCCGGCCTCGCGCGAGGCGTCGCGCGCCGCCGCGAACAGCAACTCGCCATGGCGCTCCGCCTCCGCCGAGGCCAGGAGAGACACCGTTGTCATCACACAGGCGACCTCGTTCTGAGCGTTGAAGACCGCCGCCGCCTTGCCGGTCAGCGAGGTGAACAGGTGCTCGCTCAACTCTATGCCCCGCACCTCCCGGACCGTCTCCAGGGTCGCCTGCGACGGCGGCGTGCCGCGGAAGGCGGCCGGTTGAAGCTTGCGCGCCGCGCCGGTGATCTCCGCCGGCAGATGGGCCTGAAACACCAGCCCGCAGGCCGTGTTGTCGAGCGGCAGCACATCGCCGAGCGCCACCGTGCTCAAGGTGAAGGTCGCGCTTCGGTACCAGCGCACAATGGTCGGTCCGCGCTCGGTCCAGATCGCCACGCCGCAGCTGGCCGCAATACTTGAGGCAAGCGCCTTCATGTGGTGGGCCGCGATCTCCACCGCGTCGATCCGCCGTAGCGCGCCGATCCCGATGCTCAATGCCGCCGGGCCGAGGTCATAGCGCCCGCTGTCGGAATCCTGAACCACCAGGCCCTCGGCGACCAGGCTCTGCATGTAGCGGTGCGCCGTCGGTGCGCCGGTCTCGGCCCGGCGAGCCAACTCGCCCAGCATCATCGGCCCTTCGGCCTTCGCCAGGATGTCGAGAAATCGTGCGGCGACGGACACCGATTGGATGGTTCGAGACCGAGGCGCGCCCCCGCGCTTGGCGTTCATGGCCGCACTGCCACGCGGGGGCAGAAATCGGCAGGCAACTGACTGATCGTCATTCTGTCCGTCCCTTCGCCCGACCTGGAACCGCGCCAACCGGCGCGCGCTCTGAAAATCCATTTCCCGCAACGGGTTGAGCATTGGTTTACCACACCTCCCGGCGCCTGCAATGGACCTGAATGCTCACCGCCATCGTGTTGACATGCAGAATACGTTCTGCAATATGAAATGAGAATCATTCTCATTCGCATTGAACGGGTCCCTGTCGACCCGCTCGTGCTTCCACTGTCGGGGGAACTATGTCAGCACCTAAGGGGCTGCCGCTGGCGCGAGGTATTGGCGCGCTCACGGCTCTGTCGATCATCGCCGCACCGGCTTGGGGTCAGGACGCGACGAGCGCCTCCAAGTCGAAGAACGTCGTCGTCCTGGACAACATCGTGGTCAAGGGCGAGCGGGTCGAACGCAGCCTGTCCGATACGGCGGCCTCCGTTGTCGTGATCACCGAGGACGAAATCGAGAAGGACGCCCATTCGACGTCGGTGAAGGAGATCATCCAGGGCATTCCCAACGTCTACATGCCGGGGACGGTCGGCGCGCCGACCATCCGCGGTCAGGCGACCCAGGGACCGAATTCCGGCGTCGGCGCGTTCTTCGGCGGCACGGTGCCACGGGCATCGATCACCGTGGACGGGCGCAACCTCAGCTACAACGAATTCTATTTCGGCTCCTCGCCGCTGTTCGATGTCGAGCGCGTCGAGGTGTTCCGCGGCCCGCAGACCACCTCCCAGGGTGCGAACAGCATCGCCGGCGCGATCATCGTCACCACCAAGGATCCGAGCTTCACGCCGGAGGGGTCGACCGAAGTGCGTTTCGGCAGCGGCAAGTCCCGGTCGGTCGGCGCCGCCCTGTCGGGCCCGATCATCGAGAACGAGCTCGCCGCCCGCATCGCCCTCGACTACTACGCCCGCGACACCTACGTGACCTTCACCAACCCGAAATTCGACCCGGGAGCGGCGGATCCCGACATCTCCACCCAGAACGGCCGCTTCAAGCTGCTGTGGCAGCCGAACAAACTCCCGGATCTCGAAGCGAAGCTGACCTACACGCACCACGAGTCGAATGGGCCCCAGGGCGAAGGCGTGAATGCGCCGTTCGACGACCTGGAGGACTCGGCCACCGGGGTCGTGTCCTGGCCGATCAGCTCCGACTCGGTGGTTTCCGACATCACCTATGGCTTGAGCGACGGAGTATCGCTCACCAACCAGCTTCAATACGCGATGATCGACGCGGAGCGCCTCTACAACCCGATGACCGCCGGCTCGGCCTATGCCGATCAGGACGACATCGCCAACGAGACCCGGATCAACTTCGACGCCTTGAGCGGTCGGGCGTCCGGGGTCGCCGGTATATTCGTGCGGAGTGTGGATTCCACAGAATACCTCGCCTATCTGGGCGACAACGATTTCGACGACACCAAGGAAAGCCTGGGGATCTACACGGAGCTGACCTATCGCCTGACCGACCGCTGGTCGGTCACCGGTGGCGTGCGATATCAGCATGACAAGGTCGAACGCAGCGGCAGTTCCGACTCGGTTTCCGGCGATCTCGACTACAGCGAAACGTTCGACGCGGTGCTCCCGAAGGTGTCCGTCGCCTATGACGTCACCCCCGACGTGACGGTCGGCGCCCTGGTGAACAAGGGCTACAATCCGGGTGGCATCGGCCTCAGCTTCAAGCGCGGCGAGTTCGTGGGCTTCGATCCGGAGACGGTCTGGAACTATGAGCTGTTCAGCCGGGCAAGCCTCCTGAACGACCGCCTGTCCTTCACCAGCAACCTGTTCTACAGCGAGTTCGAGGACGCCCAGCGTCAGGTTGTGGCCGTGCTGGATGACGGGTTGGTCGACAGCATCACGGTCAATGCCGAGAAGGCCCGGTCCTACGGCCTCGAGCTCGGGACCTCGTTCCAGGCGACCGAGGGGCTTCGGATCTACGGCTCCGCTGGGCTGCTGCGCACCGAGATCACGGAGTTCTCCAGTGCCGTCGCCGACTACGAGGGCAACGAGTTCGAGCATGCCCCGGAATACATGTTCACCGTCGGCGTCGACTGGAACGTTACCGACCAGTGGAACGTCGCGGCCAATGTGCGGCGGGTCGGCGGCTACTTCTCCGACGACCTGAACACGGACACCTACGCGGTCGATCCCTATACGGTGGCCAATGCCCAGGTGAGCTTCAAGCCGTTCGATCAGGACAGCCCGCTCGGCGACAATCTCGAAGTGTTCGGCTACGTGACCAACATCTTCGACGACACCTCGGCGACCTCCATCTCGTTCTCGCGCGGCACCTCCGGGCTCAACGCCAGCGTGGTCAAGCCGCGGGAAGTCGGACTGGGCCTGCGCGCCCGGTTCTGACCATCCTCCTCCTCACGATCCACCGAACAGAAGGGCCGCCCGCGGGTGGCCCTTCTTCGTGTTCGGCCGGCGTCCTCAGCGCGCCGCCCAGGCCTCGACCGCGTCGAGCATGTGACGGGCGCTGGCGATGGTCGGGGTCGAGACCCGGCGGGAGTCGAGGTACAGGATCCGCCCCTCCTTCGCCGGCTTCATGAATCGGTCCCAGCCCGGGGCCAGCGCGTCCAATCGCTGCCGGATCACCGCTTCGCCCTGCGCATCGCCGATGAAGGTGTTCATGACTACCAGCAGGTCCGGATCGAGCCGCACGAAGGCCTCCGAGCTGATCGGCGCGGAGAATCCGCCGCGGCCGGTCTCGGTCCCCTCAGGCAGGGGAGCTTCGGCATATCCCAGATCGCGGACCGCCTGAATCGCCCCGGAGATGTCGCGGATCACGCTGACCTGATCGAACACGATAACCGCCAGGTAGGTCCGCCCCTGAGGATCGGCCGGCAGTTTGGCCCGGACTTCCGCGACCCTCGCCTCATAGGCGGCCTTGGCGGCGGCGAAGGCCGGCTCGCGCCCCAGAGCCGCCGCCAGGTCCGCCTCGACGGAAAAGCCGGTCACCCCGTCGGCTGTGCTGTTCTGCAGATAGACCGGAGCGATTGGCGACAGCATTGCCGCATGATCACGGTGACGCTCGGTGCCGACAATCAGATCCGGATGCAACGCCCGCACCTTCTCCAAGTCGATATTGCCGACCGCGCCGATACCCGAGATACCGAGCGCCTTCGCGTCCTCGCCGAGCACGGTGTCCATGAAATCGACCCCCATCAGCGTGCTGCCGTCCTCGGCGCGGCCATAGAGCCCGACCACCGGAACACCGAGTTCCATCAGCGGCAGGCCGAGCAGGGGCTCGTGCAGGGCGATGACCCGCTCCGGGTTGACCGGGATCGCCACGGTGCGACCGAGATCGTCGACCACATCTCTGGTCTGGGCATGGGCAGCCGAACTCATGAGCAGCGCGGCAATAACGGGAAGCAGTCGCTTGGGGGTCAGTCGCACGAGGAATCTCCTTAAGCCATGCGCATCCGGCGGACGGCATGCAGGCGCAGGGTGACGATGAAGATCGGGACGCCAATGATCACGACGCTGAGCCCCGTCGGCAGCGCGATCTCGCCGACCAGGGTCCGGGTAAGCGTGTCGGCGCCGACCACCAGGATGCCGCCGACGAGCGCCGACAGGACGAGCCGGGCTCGACCACCGGCGGGCGAGACGCAATGGGCAAGGTGCGGCGCCATCACGCCCAGGAAAACCAGCGGCCCGACCGCCGTCACCGCGGCGGATGTGAGCAGCACCGCCGCCAGCAGAATCAGCAACCGCGAGCGGCGGACCGGCTCGCCCAGCGCCATGGCCATGTGGTCCCCTAGGTCGTAGCTGCGCAACCGCCGGCCGAGCAGCAGAACCACCGGCAGGGAGAGCGCGGCCCAGGGTGCGACGGCGGCAAGATTGCGCCAGGACGAGCGGAACAGGGATCCCGCCATCCAGTCGCCCAGCGCCAGCGACAGCTCCGGCGGGCTGTAGAGCACCAAAATCGTGGTCACCGACGACAGCATGGTCTCGACCGCGATGCCCATCAGCAGGATCGCCATGCCGCTTCCGCCCGCCCCCCCTCCGCCGTTGCCGACCAGCACGACCAGCAGCAGGCCGACGGCAAGCCCTCCGGCAAGCGCGACCAGCGGCAGGGCCTCCTGCGGCAGGGACGGCGCGAAGACGCTCGCCGCCATCACGGCGACCAGGGCCCCCTGGCTCAACCCGAGCAACCCGGGATCGGCCAGCGGGTTCCGCGACATCGATTGCAGCATAGCGCCGGCCAGCGCCACGCATCCCCCGACCATCAGTCCCATCAGGACCCTCGGCAGACGGACGTCCCAGATCGCGAAGGCCGCGTCGCCGGCGCCGGGCCCGTCGAGCAACGCCCTCAACGCGCCGATCGGCCGCAGTTCCGTCGTGCCGATCGACAGGGCGACCCCGGCGACGGCCAGCGCCAGGACCGACAGCCCGGCGACGGCGACCAGATCGAGGAGACGCAGCCGCAGCCCGGAATGCAGCCGCAGCGACCATCTGCCATCAAGCCCTTGGGCGATCCGCATCACGCCATCCCCCGCGCGCCCGCCCCGAGATAGGTCCGCTTGACGATGACCGCGAAGACCAGCCCCCCCAGCAGGTCCATCATCACGCCGGTATGCAGGACATAGGGGGCGAAGGCTGTGCGGGCGGCCAGATCGGCGAGCAGGCAGACCGCGGCTCCCAGCACGGCGTTGGCCGGCAGGGAGGCCCCGAACCCGGCACCGAAGAACGGGCGGACGACATGCGGCACGATCAGGCCGACGAAGCCGACCGGACCACAGATCGCCACCGCCGCGCTGGCCGAGACCACTACCGCGCCGAGCGCCGTCAGGGTCACGCGGCGGACATCGACGCCGGCGGAGGCCGCCTTGTCGCGTCCCAGCGTCACCAGCGTGAGCGGCCGTGCCAGGACGAACATTACCGCGAGCCCGGCCGCTCCGAGCCACCAGAAATCATACAGCCGGTCGGCGTAGACATGGTTGATGTTGCCGCTCATCCAGCTCAGGAAGTCGGTGCGCTGCGATGGACTCGCCAGCATCAGGGCATTGGCGATGCTGGTGTAGAGCATCGACAGCACCGCGCCGGAAAGAATGAGGGACAGGCCGCGCGGATCCCGTGACATGCCCGTCAGCCGGGCGACGAGGAGGCAACTGGCGAAACCGAGGAGACCGCCCGCCACCGCCGCCGCCCCCTGCCAGGCCGGCGGCAAGGCGAGGAAAAACACGCTGGCGATGACAAACAGCGTGGCGCCGGAACTGATCCCGAGGATCGCCGGCGAGGCCAGCGGGTTACGGGTGAGACCCTGCAGCACCGCACCGCCGCAGGCCATCACGGCGCCGACGAACATGGCGATCATCGCGCGCGGCAGGCGCTGATACAGCAGGATGAAATGATCGTAGCTGTCGCCATCGAACGCGACGACGGCATCGAAGATCGACGACAGCGGTATATCCGTGGACCCGAGGCTGAGATTGGCCGCCAGCGCCACGAGCAGCACACACAGCCCGCCGGCCATGAGGAACGATCGCTGGCTCATGCGGCGATGTCGGACGCACCCGGCCGGTTCAGGGGCAGACAGACCAGGCGGCCATCGCGCTCGAACACATCGGCCTCGAAATCGAAGACCCGGCGCACGGTCTCGGTCGTGACCGCCTCGGCGGTCGGCCCCTCGGCGACCACCGCGCCGTCCTTCAGCATCACCACCGCATCGGCGAAGGCAGCGGTCAGATTCAAGTCGTGCAGCACGGCGACGACGGTCTTGCCCCGGCGTGTCAATGTGTGGACCAGGTCCAGGATCTGGTACTGGTACTTGAGATCGAGATGGTTGACCGGCTCGTCCAGCAGGATGGTGTCGGCGTCCTGAGCCAGCACCATGGCCAGCCAGGCGCGCTGGCGCTGACCGCCCGACATCGCACTCACCCGCACCGATCCCATCCCGTCGAGGCCGACCGTGGCCAGCGCCGCCTCGAACAGCCGTCGATCGGCGTCGCTCGGACCGCCGAACATCGCATAGCGGGCGTAACCGCCAAGCTCCACAAGCTCACCGAGGCGGATGTGGTCGGGGCAGAAATTCTCCTGCGGCAGATAGGCGATCCGCCGCGCCAGCTCGCGCCGTGGCATGCCGACCAGCGGCGCGCCATCCAGAGTGACCCGGCCGGCCCAGGGCTTCAGGAACCCCATGATCGCCTTCAGAAGAGTCGACTTCCCACACCCGTTCGGGCCGACCAGCGCGGTGAACCGTTCCCGGGCGAATGCCACGGACAACGCATGCAGGACCGGCCGACTGTCCGGACCGTACGAGACAGTCAGATCGTGGGAGGCAAGCACGCAGCGATCCCTTTTGCCGATTTCCACCGGTCGGGCTCGGAACCCGAATTCAGCGCGCCCGAATATATTGAAATTGCGACTTAGTCGCAACAGAACACAGCGCGCGAAACCATAATTCGCCCTGCGCGTCTGTCGGCGACGGCATAAGGATACAGGCTGTGACAGCCTGTATCCCGCCGCGTTCGGTTCGGATCCCCGAGGCTACCAGGTCGCCTTCAGGGTCAGCATGATCTCGCGGCCGGCCCCGTAAGAGCAGACATATTCGGTCTGGCACGCGGTCACATAGCGCTTGTCGGCGATGTTGGTGGCGGACAGGTTCAGGTCGACACCGTCGAGCAGCGCATAGCTGCCGTACAGGTCGAAGACCGTCGAGTCCGGCACCGACAGCGTGTTGCTGTCATTGGCGAAGCTCTCTCCCCGATGCCGCACGCCGGCTCCGATCGCCAGCCCGCTGAGCTGGCCCGGAAAGGCATATTCGGCGCGGGCGGATAGCTCGTGCTCCGGGATCAGAGTCGGCGTCTTGCCGATCAGCGACGCATCGGTGTCTTCGGTGACCTCGGCGTCGAGGAACGTCGCCGCACCCGCCATCGAGAGCCCGAAGCCGAAATCGTAGCCACCCTCGAACTCGAGACCGGTCGAGCGCACCGCGCCAAGCTGGTTGTAGTTCGGGAATACGCCGGTGACGACATTCTCGCGATCGATCTGGAACACGGCGGCGGCGAGGTAGAAGTCGGCGCCGCGGGGTGCCCATTTCAGACCCGCTTCCACTTGCTCACCGGTTTCCGGCTCGGTCACGCCATTGGCTGGAGAGGTGATCAACGGATTGAAGAAGGTCGAATAGCTCACATACGGCGTCACACCGTAGGGGAACTCGTAGGCGACGGCGGCACGGTAGGAGCTCTCGCTGTCGTTCCTCGAAAAGCCGGACGCGCCGTCCTGCTCGGTATCGACGAAGTCGTGGCGCAGGTTGCCGGTCACGATCCAACCATCGCCGAAGCGGAGTTGGTCCTGGACGTACAGGCCGGTCTGGGACTGGGTGGTAGTCGCGTCCTGGTACGGATCGCCTAAGGTCGGCGTCCCCGGATTGGTCGGGTTGACCACTTGGTTGGAGCCGAAGCCGGAGGCCTGGGTCTCGTCCAGCCAGTAGTATCGGGCGTCAAGGCCGAACAGTAGGTCATGAGTAACCGGCCCGGTATCGACGGCGCCATAGTAGCGGATATCGGTCTGGGCCGTGCGGGTGAGCGTGTCGTGCTGGAAGGCGATCAGGCTGAGCGTGCCCTGGTCGTCGCTCGGCGTGGTCGCGTAGCCGGCATAGCCGAACGGATACCAGTAGCTCTCCTCGACATTGGCGACCCCGCCGCGGCCGATGCCGGTGAGGGTGAAGCCGTTGTCAAAGGTGTGTTCGACGATGGCGGTGGCCGAGAACTGCTCACGGGAATACTCGTCCCAGTCCGGATCGGAGAAGTTCGCGTCCCGGTCGATATAGCCGAACTGCTCCGTCGCGGTGACGGTGCCGGCATAGGGCAGGAAGGTGCTGCCGTTATGCTGCTCGTCGGCGATATGGGCATTGGCCAGCAGGGTCACTTCGGTGCCGTTGCTGGTCTCGAACTTGTAGGAGGGCGCGAGCGTGCCGCGGACACCGGAGTTGAACTCGTCATACGTGTCGCCGCCCTTGACCCGGCCGACAATACGGTAGGCCTGGCCGTTCTCAAGCGGATCGCCGTAATCGAAGGCGATGGACCCCGCCGGCGCATCCTCGACACCGAGAATCACCTCGCGGACCCGGTCACCCGGACGCTTGGAGACATAGTTGACGATACCACCCGGGTTGGAGCCGCCGTAAAGGGCGGAGGACGGACCGCGCAGCACCTCGACCCGCTCCAGCGCGTAGGGATCGGTGTAGAACGACCCGAAGGCGAAGGACAGGTTCTGGGCATTGTCCAGGAAGATGCCGGTCTGATCGGCCTGGAATCCGCGAATCCGCAGCCAGTCATAGTCGTTGTCGTCGCCGAAGACGTCGGTCGTCACCCCCGGGGTGTAGCGCAGCGCCTCGCTGACCCGGTCCGCATTGAAGCGGTGCAGGTCGTCCGCACCGAGGATCGTCAGCGATTGCGGTACCTCGCTGGCATAGACCGGCGACTTCGAGCCTGTGACGGTCGGTGGATTGTTGGTGTCCTCAACGGGCCCGGTCGCATCCTCCTGGTTGCCAAGCACGACCAACGGTTCAAGCACCGTGACCGAGCTCGAATCCTGCGCGAACGCAGGTCCGGCGCAACAGACGGAAAGCAGAGTGGGCAAGACGATACGCAGGGCGGATCCCCGCAGCGACGCAGTTCTGGTCATGAACCTATTCCCCCATTACCGCACGCCGTATCCACCGACGGTCACCCGGCGCGGAAAGGTCGTGCACGATCGGGGCTCTGATTAGGGTTGTCGGCCGCGGCTGTCTTGAACGAACGCCTAGGCTTTTGAACAAACGTGCCGCTTGGTCCACCGGCCGGGCGACATCCCGGTGGCGTGCCGGAAGCAGCGGCTGAAATGGGCCTGGTCGGCGAAGCCGGTATCGTGGGCGACCTGGGACAGCAGCGCACCCTCGCTCAGCAGCCGCTGCGCCTGCTTGATCCGGGTGCCCATGACCCATTGGTGCGGCGGCAGCCCCGCCAGTTCCTTGAAGCGACGGCTGAACCGGGACCTGGACATCCCGGCAACGGACGCCAGCTCATCCACGCTGGGATGGCGGTCCAGGCGGTCGAGCACATGATCCATGACCTGATCGAGCCAGGCGGGCGAGGCCTGCTCCGCCAACCGTCGGGCACCGAGATGGAAGATTTCGTGGATCACCCCGCAGGCGAGCGCCTCGCTGTATCCGCCGGGTCGTTCGGGCCGGCGGCACTCGTCCGCCAAAAGTGCGCTCAACCGGCGCAGTTCGACGCTGTCCGGCAGGAACAGCGCGGTGTCCAGTTCGGCCGACTGGCCGACGATCCGCCGCAATTGGCCTTCCTCAACATGGATGTCGATATGCTCCAGATAGCCGACGGTCTCGAGCCGCCCGCATAGCGCCATGCCGGCAGGCACGAAACAGGCGCTGCAAATCGTCGGGGCGCCGCAGGCGTTCCCCGATCCGCCGCCCCCATCCGTCGGCCTCAGAGCGATCTTGGCGCCGTCGAACAGCACGACGAAACGCGGATCGGGCGAGACATAGACCCCACCCGCCCCCTGCCCGGCCTCGACCCGCCACAGATCAATCGCCATCCGTTCGAACTTCAGGCAACTGACCCTGTCCACCGGCACGATCCGGTCGACCGTCGATGTCATCCTTGGCTTGAACTCCAACGCCCGCTCCGCCGCTGCGACTGCATACCGTTCCCACGATACGCGACAATTTTGCGAATGAGAACGATTCGCATTATGTGCTACAGCCCTCCCGAACGGAAGAACTTGATCATCGACGTCCGGCGGAGCACGCATGAGGAAACATCGGCGGATGGCTGCGGTCGGCTGCGTGACGGCGGCGCTGTGCCTCGGCGCGGTTCCCTGCGCCGCCGCCGAGACCGCCGACACGGTGATCGAACACCGCTGGGGCGAAACCCGTGTCGACGCTCGCCCCGAGCGGATCGTCACCCTCTCGCTCACGGGGGTGGACACCTTCCTCGCCCTGGGTGTCGTCCCGATCGCCTATCGGGCCTGGTATGGCGGGGACGACAACGGATTGTGGCCCTGGGCCTCGGCGCGACTGCCGAAGGCCGCGCGGCCCGTCGTCCTGCGCGGCGAGATTGATGCCGAGACCGTCGCCCGGCTGCGGCCGGATCTCGTCGAGGCGATGTATTCCGGGATCACCCGTGCCCAGTATGCCGCCATCTCCCATGTGGCGCCGACGCTCCCGCCGCTGGACGCACGGGACGCCTTCGCCGCGACCTGGCGCGACATGCTGATCGGCGCGGGCCGGGCCACCGGGCGGCGCGAGGTGGCACACGCCGCGATCGCCCGTCTCGAGCAGCGGATCGCGGCGATCCGGGCGGCCCATCCGGAATGGCAAGGGGCGACGGCGGTGGTCGCCGGGCCAGACGGACCGTCGATCTATACGTGGTCAGACCCGCGGATGACGCTGATGCGCCGGCTCGGGTTCCGGATGCCCGCATCGGCCCGCGCGCTATCGCTCGGTGGATTCTTTCTGACACTCGATCGCGAGCTGACGGCGCCGCTCGATGCCGACATTCTGCTCTGGCTCGATTTCGGCGGCGGCATGGCCTCCGTCCTCGACCACCCGCTGCGACACGCCATGCGGGCCGCCCGCGAGGGGCGTGAGATCGTCGCCGACCCTGACCTCTCGGCGGCGCTCAGCTATGCTAGCCCGCTTAGCATCCCCTATGCGCTCGACCGTCTGGTGCCGCTGCTGGAGGCCGCCTTCGACGGTGACCCGGCCACACCCGTCCCTGGCGCACCGGCGGCCGGGGGACGTCCATGACCCAATCCCGCATTCTGGCAACGGCGGCCGCGGGCATCCTCGCCCTGGCGGCACTCTGCCTCGCCTCGCTGTTGCTGGGCGCGCGGTCGGGCATAGGTATCGTCGACCTCGCTTCCCTGGTCACGCCGCCCGCGGCCGAAGATGCCGCCGGTATCGTTGTCCGGGAGATGCGTCTGCCGCGCACTCTGGGCGCGCTGATCGCCGGGAGCGCGCTCGGCATCGCCGGCGCCTTGCTACAGACGCTGACGCGCAACCCGCTCGCCGATCCGGGTCTGCTCGGCGTCAACTCGGGCGCGGCACTGGCGATCGTGACGACCGTCTGGCTGGTCGGCCCAGTTCCACCCGCCGCCCTGATCGTCCCGACCCTGCTCGGCGCCTTTCTCGCCCTGGCGGTCGTCTGGTCGGTTGGCGCGTCATCCCGCTCGCCGCTGACCCTGATCCTCGCGGGCGCCGCCCTGACCGCGTTCCTCGCCGCCGTACTGCGTGGGCTGATCCTGCTCGACCCGTTTGCGCTCGACACGTTTCGCAGCTGGAGCGTCGGCGTCCTCGACCGAACCGGGTTCGAGGCACTTGGCGTTGCCTTGCCCGTGGCCGCGATCGGAATCGCCCTGGCGGTCCCGGCCGCCCTGAAACTCGACACCCTGGCCCTTGGCGACGACCTGGCCAGCGCCCTCGGCGTCAATCTGGCGGCCGCGCGCGGATTGACGCTGGCGGCGGTCGGCGTCCTGTCCACGGCCGCAGTGCTCGTGGCCGGACCGCTGACCTTCGTCGGCCTCGTCGCCCCGCATCTTGCCCGCGCGCTCGCGGCGCAGAGCGCACTCGGCCTGATGGCTTTGTCGGGAGGCTTTGGCGCGGCGTTGGTGCTGGTCGCCGACATCGCCGGACGGATCATCGTCCCGGGCGTCGCCCTTGAGGCGGGGCTCGGCGTCGCCTTGATCGGTGGCGGGTTTCTGATCTGGCTGGTGCGACGGGAGGCGCGGAACCCGGCATGAACCGAGCCCTGATCTCAACCGCCGTCGCTGCGGCCACCCTGATCGCCCTCATGGTCTGGCGCCTGATCGGCGGCGATCCGGCGCCCGATCTGGCAGCCGCCTTCGCCGGTATCGAGCCGGAGCGAGCGATCCTCCTGCATTTCCGGGGCCCGCGTCTGATCCTGGCTTTGGCGACCGGTGCCGCTCTCGGCATGGCGGGTACGGTGCTGCAGGTCATGCTCCGCAACCCGCTCGCCTCGCCGGACATCATCGGCTTCGGCGCCGGCGCCTCCACCGGTGCGGCCGTCGGCATCGTGATCTTCGGCGACATCGCGGCGGCCATGCCGGGCGCGCTGGCGGGCGGTGCTCTGGCCGCGCTGCTGGTGATGAGCCTTGCCTGGCGCGACGGCGTCTCGCCGCTGGCGCTGATCCTGGTCGGCGTCTCGCTCACCCTGATCCTGACCACCGCCACCGACATTCTCCTGAGTCTCAGCCCCGGCGTGCTGGCGACCGAGACGACACGGTTCCTGACCGGATCCTTCGCCTCGGCAGACTGGCGGACAGCCGGCATCATGAGTGTCACAGCACTCATCGGCGCCGGCGTTCTGGCGGCCTACGCGGTCGCCGTCGATCGGCTCGAGCACGGTGACGACGTCGCGATCACGCTCGGTCTCGAGCCGAACCGGGTGCGGCTCGCGGTCACCGCCTGCGCGACGGGACTGGTGGCCATAAGCGTCGCCGTCGCCGGACCGGTCCCGTTCATCGCCTTTCTCGCGGGGCCGATCGCCCGTCTCGCCGCCGGGCGGCCCGGCACGGTTCTCGGCCTCGCCGCCCTGGTCGGCGCCACTCTCGCCCTCGGGGCCGATGCCTTGGCCGGCCTGCCCGTCGCCGGAACCCGGCTTCCCGCCGGAATCTACACCGCCCTGATCGGCGCGCCGGCCATGCTGGCGCTGCTTCTGCGCCTGGAGGTCGACCGCAAATGACAGGTCTCGAAGCCAGCGGGTTGCGGGTCGAACTGGCCGGACGCGCGGTGCTCCACGGAATTGACCTCGCCATCGCCGACGGCGGCGTCACCGCGATCATCGGTCCTAACGGCTGCGGGAAATCGACCCTCCTGCGGACATTCGCCCGGATCGTGCGTCCCACGGAGGGCGGCGTGACCCTGGACGGGCGGGATCTGTGGGACATCGATGCCCGCACCCGCGCACGCCGCCTCGGCTTTCTGCCGCAAGCACCGCAGACGCCGGAAGGCATCCGCGTGCGCGCCCTGGTGACCCGCGGCCGGACTCCGCATCAGGGCCGGTTCGGTCTGCTGTCGAAGGCGGATCACGCGGCTGTCGACCGGGCGATCGAGCGGGTCGGCCTGACCGCCTTCGAACACCGGCGCGTCGACCGTCTATCCGGCGGGCAGCGCCAACGGGCCTGGATCGCGCTCGCGCTCGCGCAGGAGACGTCGATCCTGCTGCTCGATGAACCGACCACCTATCTCGACCCACCCCACCAGGTCGACGTGCTGCGGCTGGTCCGGCGGCTGAACCGGGAGACGGGTATCACGGTCGTCATGGTGCTGCACGACATCACCCTCGCCTCGCTCTACGCGGATCGTGTGATCGGCATGCGTGACGGCCGACTGGCCTTCGCCACCGAGCCCGGCGAGCGCCTTGCGCCCGACCAGATCGAAACTTTGTTCGACATGCAGGTCCACGCGCTCGACCACCCGACCGCGGACCGCTCGATCATCGTCCCTCGGGATTAGGTCGTTTCCGGGGACAGACGGCAATCGACGCTCAGACGGCGTCGGTCGTCGGGGCCAGCGTCGCCAGGAACTGGTTCAAAGTCCGCTCCGGAGTCACTTTGATGTCGCGATCGCGAGCCAGAATATCGTTCATGATGTCGAGGCCGAGCGAGCGGTAGCTCTCGAACTGGGACTCGTCGAACCATTGATCCGACGTCGACTGGTGCGGGAAGGTCGGATTGGCCGCCGCGTAACTGCGCACGCCGGCGCCTTCGCTGTCGGTGCCGTGGATGGCCGGCTTCACATACAGCAGCACCCCGTTCTCGCAATCCGGTCCGTCCGCCGCGCGATAGTCGATCGTGCCGATCGCGTAGTAGGGAATGTCCCGGCCGTCGACGGCGAGGTCCTGGGCGGTTGGGTGGTTCCGCAGAGCGTCGAGCCCCGGCAGGGTGATCCGCACTCCGAGGTCGATGAAGGTCTTGCGCACCGCATTGCCGAGATCCTCGAAGGTGAAATCGGGATCGCGGCCGGCATCGATCGCCAGAATGAACCGGCACCGGCGCCGGACCATCTCGTAGATCCCGAGATTCTCGAAATGTCCGCCATCCGAGAGATAGACATAGGGGTTGCTGCCGGTGGTCAGCCCGAGGGTCTCTTCCAGGAGCGGTCGGATCGCGGTGGCGGGCCCTTCCATCTTGTAGGTCCTTGCCCCCTCCTTGCCCGGATTTCCGAGCCACCAGCCCAGCCGGACATTCAGCAATGCGAACAGCAGCGTGATCGACGGCGAGGAGCGCGATCCCATGTTCGGGCTTGCCGCGGCGCCGGAGATCGCCACCGCCGTGCCGAGCGATATGCCATAGGGCGGCCGGGGCCCGGCATAGTCCCGGCTCGGACGATATCCCTTGTAGGCGGCGCCGGAATGCAGCGCGCTGACGGTGAACGACGCGGCCTTGCGCTGCTGCCAGGCCAGGCGGGATGTGTCGACGATGTCGAGGGTGATGTTGACGACGTGGAACAGGCAGCGGTCGATGCGGCCGTCGGGCCGGGGCTTCGGCGGCCACAGGGTGTGCACCGGGATGTTGTCGGCGGCATCGAAGCCGGTGAAGCGGTCCGGCCGGCGCCGCTGGCGCGATGCCCCGAGATAAGCCCGGATCAACCGGTTGCGGTAGAGAGCATGGGGCGAGAAGCGGTTGATGTTCACGTTCCGCGATGCGATGGCCGCCAGGGCGCCGGTCGTCGCCAGGCCCACTGTCAGCCAGAACACGATCTCCGCGGTGCTCATACCGGGCCGGATCAGGCCGTTTACGAGCGAGTCGCCGAGGAGCAGCTTGTCCAGCACCCCGGACGTACCGGCCACGAGAACGATCGCGAGCACCGGCCCGGCGATGGCGATGGCGATTTCCGCCGCCACCGCCCTGACACCCCCGCCCGAACCGCCGCCACCGTTCTCGCCCTCGTTCCGGCCGAGCCAGGCCGTGGCAATACCGGCCAGACCGCCAGCCGAGCCGATATGAGTGACCAGCGTGCGGGCATCGATGACGACCACCAGAAAATGGGCACCGGCGAAGGCGATGAAGGTCACGACCATCCACACGATGGCGGTCGCCGCCACCCAGCCGGCCGCCCGACCAAGCCACTCGCGATCGGCATCGGAATTGATCTCGTAGCTGATCAGACCGACGAAGATCATCTCGGCGAAGAGCTGCGCGGCGAGCACCCAGGGCACTCCGAAGATGATCGGCACCAGGATGATCCAGTTCCAATCCTGGTCCTCGCCCAGATGGGGGCCGAGCTGGGTGAAGAGAACGGCACCGAGGCCGACCAGACCGCCATAGACCAGACCGGACAACGCCCAATGAGCCAGGTCCAAGACATCGAACCGGGCCGACCGCCCGGCCAGCCAGCCGACCGCGAAGATCACGGCGCCGAGGGCCGCGCCGGCCAGTATCACCTGATAGACCGCAGACCCGGCGATCAGCCGGGTGCCCAGGGAAGATGTCAGGAAGCTGGTCAGTGCCACCGCGGAGAGTAGGCTCCAGACCAGATCGCCCTTGAGGAACACCGTGTCGTCGGCATCCGTCCCCACCCCGTCGCCGGATGAGCCGGGCGGCGGTCGGCGCGTCGGACGATGGCGCGTGGTGAAGGCCTGCGCGGCTACGAGGCAAGCGATGCCGGCTCCGAGGACCAGGAACTGCGGCCACCAGACATGATCGATATGGGAGATCGCGACGGCGAAGGTCGCGGTCATCTTCAGCAACAGCAGGACGAAGGCGACCACCGGAACGATCACGAACCAGTTCAGGATCAGGTTTCGGACATAGATCGCCACGCCGGCCCAGGTATCCGCGGAGAACAGTCCGACCCGCGGCGTCAGGTAGTTGCTGTAAGCCCTGAGCCACGAGATTTCCGGCGGTTCCATGTTCGGGCCGTCGGGCCGACCGACAAGATTTCGGTAGACGTTCGGGAAGTCGTCGTGGTGGCGCCAGGCGGATAGCCACGATCCGATGAACCCGCCGCCGGACACCGTGGAAAGATAGTGGAACCGGCCCAGCAACGTGGTGTCGGCGGGATCCGCCCCTTCCTCGGACGGCGTGCCGTCGGACCCGGCCGGCACCTTGTGCATGGCCAACGCCTGGATCACGCCCAGGCAGAAGGTGGCGCTGCGGATTCCGCCGCCGGAACAGCACAGGGCCGTGCTGTTGAGGGCGTTCAGATGCCGGTAGAACGCCTTGCGATCGGCCACCACATGGGCGTCCTCATCCTCGCCGCTGCGACTGTCAGCTCCCTTGTCCTGACGGTCGAGATCGCCCTCCAGGCAGGCCGCGAGCCGTGTCAGGGCATCGGTGGCCTCGCCCTGGGTGACGCCATGGATCTGCGCCGCCTCCTCGGCGAGCACCTGTTCGACGGATAATGGCTCCATGCGCCCCTCCCTCGATGACATGACGGTCGGACCATGAGCCCTAGTTCGGCTTCGGCGCCGTCCACGGGAACCGCGCTCCCGGATAGAACACCTCGTTCCCGGTCGGCTCGAAGCGGGTGTAGCCGTTCGCCTTCAGGCGCAGCTTCTGAAGCGCGAACATCACGTCCCGACGAGCCCGGTTGATGCCGCCGATCGGTTGATGCTCCGGCAGGCTGTGCCAGGGGTTGAAGGTGATGTTGTCGCAAAACGCCTGATGCTCGCGGGATTCAAACCGCTGATTACCAATGTGAATCTTCGCGACCTCGGTCCAGGGCGCGCGGTCTTCCGGCCAGGCAATCAGCGTATTGTCCAGCGGCAAGCCGTCATCCGCCCGAGGCTGGATATTGAAGGTCAGGCAGATGCCGTTGCCGGTCGTCGGATCGAGCTGGTCCCGCAACCTGTACTGCAGATAGTCGTCGTCGCTGCGGTCGGCGGTGGGAGGGTGGAACTGGGTCCGCTCGCAGGGCAGCACCACGTATTTCACGTCCTCGCCCCCCAACTTGAACGGCGCGACGCTGAACCATTCGATATCGGCGATGCTCGGGTATACCTTGCGCCCCGTGAGCGCGTTCCACGCCCCCCGCGGATGGGTGAGCAGATGCCAGATGATCGGCAGGTTGTTCGGCGACGCGCTGCCACCGGCGACCGCCGCCGCGAAGAAGTCATGGAAGTGCTGCAGGTTGCCCGCGAAGAAGGAGTCATGGGCGATGAACATGAAGTCCTGGGTGTGCTTCTCGTCGTCGTCATCCGCATCCGCACCGGGTCCCGTGTAGTCGGGGGCCGGAACCGGCAGCTTCTCGCCCGCGACGTCGAACAGCTTCATGGCCATCCCGCGGAAGTCCTCCACTGTGTCCGGCGTCACTTCGTCGGCGGCGTTGGAGAACCGGATCCAGGACTTGTAGGTCCGGCTGCCGTCGGGCTTGCCCTTGAACACGCCGGCCTTCAGCGCCTCGGGCAGGTTGTCGTTCACGACGAAATCCGCCTGCACGCAGGCATTCGCCTTGGGATGGGTGTCGCGCAGGAAGCGCGGGGCGCCGGTGTACTGGGCCTCCAGCTTGTCCGAGAGCAGCACGGCGGTATCGTTGATGAGCTGGTTCTCGTCCGACGGCACCGAATTAGGCTCGAAGATGAACCAGGACGAGGCAACGATCAGAGCCAGCACCGCGGCGATCACAGCCCCCGTGCGCCACGTCCATTTCCAGATCGGCCGCAGCCAGCGACCGATCCAGCCAAAGAACGACGTGGGCCCCGCGGGGGCCGCCAAGAGGCCGGCATCGGAGAGGATCGCGTCGGCCGCCTTCTCCCCGACCATGTAGACCGAGGTGACGATGAAGAAGCCGGGAATCTTCGGGAATACCGAGGCGTCCACCACCCGCAGGCCTTGCGTTCCATAGACCCGGAAATTGTGGTCCAGCACCGCTTCCGGATCGCTGGGCACGCCGATCTTGCAGGAACACGACGCGTGATGGCCCCAGGCATGGTTCTTGACGAACTGCCGGATGTCGGCGCGGCTCGTCACATCGCGTCCGGGCAACTCCTCCTCATCGACGAACTGCGCGATCTCCTTGGTCATCTCGCGCACGAACTCCACGCCGTCGACCACGGATTCAAGGTCCTCGGCGTGCGTGTCGTTGCCTTCCTCGAAGTAGTGGAAATGGATGCTCGGTCGCTGGCGCGGGTTCAGCGGATCCTTCGGATCCAGGGTGATGACGCCGGCGGTGTTCTTCGTATGGGCCTTCAGGATCGCCCAGGTCAGGTAGTTGTGGTGCTCGACGATCAGCTTGGAGTAGGTCGGGAAATACCCGCGGAACTTGCCCAGCAGGGCGAAGCAGAACAGATCGGGAAGCGGGCGCGCCGGATCCGAGCGCTTGATGACACTGAGCACCGCGCCGTTCGTCGTGTAGACGCCCTTGCTGCGCAGCCACTGCTGGTATTGCGGATCGCCCTTGTAGAATTTGGCGTCCTTGAGGACCTCCCAATCCTCCTTCATGCGATAGACCATGCCGACCTCGTAGCGGTCCTGCAGGTTCCGCCCGACGCCGGGGAGGTCGACCCGGGTGTCGATGCCGTGCTTGTCGAGCTCCTCCTTCGGCCCGATGCCCGACAGCATCAGCAGTTGCGGCGTGTTGAAGGTGCCGCCGGAGAGAATCACCTCCCGCGACGCGTGGGCCGTGCGGGTCTCGCCCGGCTTGTCGCTCGGCTCCGCATGCGCCCGGTAGAGCCGCTCGCCCTTCAGGTACTCGACACCGACCGCGCGGTTACGGTCGTCGAACAGCACCCGGGTCGCCAGCGCGTCGAGTTCGATCGTCAGGTTGTCGGGAAACCGTTTCTGCACATCGAGCAGGAACTCGCGCGACCCGTTGCGCCGGTGCCCCCGGGTCGCGAGCGGCGGATAGCGCACACCCACCGAGTTCTGCTTCACCAGGCGCCAGTCGTTCGGGTCGCCCTTACCCTCGAACAGCCACAGGAAGCGGTTCCAGGGATGGCCGACGCGCTTGAGCGCCACCTTGGCGGAGTCGAAGATCGTGTCGACCAGGGTGCGGTCGAACAGCGCCGAACCCGGGATCGCCTTCTGGGTGGACAACCATCCGCCAAAGCCGTGGCGCGTCGGGTTCCAGCGGAACAGCTTGTAGATCAGGCGCCAAGGTGGAAAATACCGGTAATGGCAGTCCTCCATGCGCTCGAAATACTTGCGCATGTTGTCGGCATTCCAGGTCGCGTCCCCGGTCAGATCGGCGATGTCGTCCCAGTCCTGGTTGTGCGGATAGACCATGATCTGGGCGTTGTGCGCGGTGCACCCGCCAAGCGTACCGGCCCGGGGATAGAGGACGCCGTCGACCTCCTCGCCGTCCCATTCCTTGTAGTATTTGGTGTCGCGGGCCTGCTGCTCGGTATCGTCATAGTGGCGCACCCAGTAGTCCCAACGGATCGCGTCGCTCTCCGTGGAGATCGGATGAAACACCGGCACGTCGTAATCGTCGGGCAGGCTGTCGCGGTCCTTGTCCCAGCGGATGGCGCCGCGCAGCTTATGCGGATCGCCCCCCGCCTCCAGCAGCAGTACCTTACGTCCGGCCTCGGCCAGGCGGGCCGCGACCGTGCCGCCACCCGCCCCGGATCCGACGACGATGTACTCATACCCGTCTGACTGCTCGGTCATCGCCGGCTCCTCCCCCTAGAATGTCCGCAGGAATTCGATCAGGGCGTATTTGTCCGGATCGTCGAGGTTGCTGCCGAAGTAGTGCCCGCGGTTGACCACGTAGTCCGGGCACTTGCTGAGTTTGATCAGCGGGTCGACGAGGTTGGCGAACACCTCGCGGGCCCGCTCGTTCTTCTCCGCGTCGCTGAGATCCTTCGGGATCGATTTCAGGTCCTTGATGACGGTCGGCAGAAGCTTCAGCAGCTCGAGCTGGTGGTCGATCTTGTCGCGCAAAGCGGTGCTGTCCGACACCAGCGGCAAATTGGCGAGCAGGCCGACGGCCGTGCCCTCCGGGATCGGTCCGACCTCGACCTGGCCGTCGCCGACCAGCCAGGGCAGCCAGCGCTCCAGCGGGCCCGACAGCAATGTTTCCAGGTGGTCGGGCAGGTAGCCGAATGGCACCTGGAGGCTGCTGATCGACGTGGTGCGCTGGATGTAGCCCGGCACCTTGTCGCCGAGCAGAGAGTCCTTGCGGCGCAGATCGGGCCACAGCATCCGGCGGATCGAGTCGTTGAACGACGCCATGCGCGCCTGCGGACTGGCCGAGCCGTAGAAGTCGCCAACCGAATTGTTGAGCAGGAACGGCGCCGTCGACCACAGGCTGACCAGGGAGGCCGGACGGGTGTACCCGCGTCCGCCGCCGGGCATCTCATACGCCCACGGCTCTCCGGTCTTGGGATGATGGACGGTGACCTTGCCCACCGCCGGCAGTTCCTTGTAGGTCGTGGAGGTGAAGTTGTCCCAGATGTCGCCCCGCAGGCCGTTGGTCGCCAGCGGACTGCAGGCATTGGTGTCGAGCTCGGTCACCGGAATGCGGACTTCGGTCGACAGGAAGTTGTGCTCGAGGAAATCGGGCTCGGCCACCACCCGGCGCATCCAGTCGTAATAGGCGGGCGAGTCCATCGCGATCGCCGTCGGGTCGGTCGCGGGGCCCTCACCCGGGTTCCAGAGCACCGGCTGCTTGCCCGAATGGCAGCGCGCGCAGGTCTCCGCGAACACGACCTTGCCGCGCTCCAGCATGGCTCCGTGGGTCTCGAAGGTCCCGGCCGCGGCCAGTGCCTTGAAACCCTCCTCCTCCAGCAGACGACGCCCCACGGCGAAGTCCTCCAGCCGGTCAGGCTGGGCGCTTGCCAGGAAGAACAGGCCGACATCCGGTGTCTGGGCGACGTTGGCGTTCCAGTAGCCGGAGATCTTCTCCAGCACCGAGATCTCGATCGGCGTGATCCGCTTGCCGGGCAGGTTGCCGATCAGCGGTTTGAAGTGCAGCAGCCACTCCTCGCTGGCGAGGCCGATGTTGAGATAGACCCGGTTCAACGCGCCGAGCACACCCACGGAATCCGCGCCGTCCTTGAGGACATGCGGCGTCTTCACATAGGGCGCCTCGAACAGGTCCCCCAGCAAAGCGGTGCGCTGATAGTCGTTGAACTGCTTGTTGTTCAGCTCCCCGCCGGTCAGCAGCTCGCGGGCGTGCTTGGCCATGTCGAGGCGGGCGGCCACGCTGTACACCGCATTCATGGTCCGCGGGTTGTTGATGTTGTCGCTGGAGACCAGGGAGGTGTCGAGCGACCCCGGCAGCGACGTGTGGAACAGCTGGTAGATGAAATTCCGGTGCCGCCCTTCCGGATCCCAGAAGAAGATTCGGTCGATCCAGAAATACTGGGCGCCGGGATTGGACGTCAGGTTGGTCCATTGCGGATTCTCGGGATCCGCCGGTGCCGCGACCGGGCTCGGGCCGACATGGCAGAACCCGCAGGACATACCGACCCGGTAGGGCCGCACCAGGTCCTTTTGCTTGTAATAGTCCGGGTCGTTGTAATAGCGCCACGGATCCCAGGCCTCCTGGGCGTCCTTGTCGAAATCCGGGTTCGGGAACAGCCGCAGCCCGACGATGCCGGTGCCGTAGCCGTAATAGGAGCCGACCGGGAATGTCTCCCCATGGATGTCGGTCTCGCCCCGCGCCCCGATCTTGACGCCGGGATAGTCGACCTCGCTCTCGAACGGATCAGCCAGACCGTCGCGGGCGTCGAGCCACAATCCCCAGCGATCCTTGTTGCCGCACCATTGGTTCGGATCCGCACCGTCAACCGGTTCGGGATCGGTCTCGCAGCCGGCCTTCGGCTCCCATTTCTTGAAACCGGGCTCGTTGACCAGGCCGAGATACTTCCACCTGTTGTCGCGGGACACCTCGCGGAACTCGCGGTCGGCGCCCTCGCACGCATCGTCCTCATATGCGTAGTAGCCGGGTGGAGACTGCACCGTGTTGTCGTCGCCACCCTCGTCATTCTTGTTGGCGCAGTACCGGATGCCGGGATGCGACGACAGCGTCTTCAGCAGATCGAAGGCGCCGAAAGTGTTGTTCGCCATGTAGTCCCAGAGCCGGTCATTGCCCCCGCTCCAGATCACCCAGTTGTTGCGGCCGCGGTTGTAGGAATCGTAGACCACCTCCTCGGTCAGACCGTTCTCGACCAGAAGACCTGGTTCGAGCTGAAGGGAGTTGGCCAGTTCCGCATGGACCTTCGCCGGCCCCCAGCCCCGATCCATGTCCTTCAGGAAGTCGCTGTCGGAACCCGGAAGCTGCTGGCCCGACCGGCAGTACCGCTCGCCCTGATCCTTCGGCAGCGCCTGGACCGGTTCGCTGGCAAGACAGGCGATCATCGCTTCGTCCAGAACCTCGCCCGGCTGTGGGCCGTCGCAGCCGGTAAGAACGATCCCGGCGGACAGGATGATCGAGACGGCGAGCGGTCTGACGAACAGCATGGATGCGTCCTCCTTCAATGCGGGCGCTGCGGCCGGCGGGTTCGGTCGCCGCTAGTCATCGGGCGTTGCAAGTCCGGACACCGCCGGCCGCCAATCGTCCTTGGAAATTCCGGGCGCCGGCCGACCCCAGATGTTGCCGTGCCGGTCCGGCCGCCCGGTGAAATGAGCGACGACGAGGCGGTGCAGCATGTCCATGTTCGGCAGGATTCCGTGGAAGCCGGCGACGGCGGAGACCGTCCGGTCCTGGATCTCCCAGTAGCCGTAGTCGTCCGGCGTCACGCAGATCAGGTTCGCCTCGGAAAGGAACTTCGGAACCGCGCCTTCGAAAGGAACCGTGCCGTCGCCTGTCAGGCGCCGCTGCTGCGGATCCTGATCGCCCCAGCGGTTGTCGCGATCCGTCGTCATGAACCGGAAATTCGGCCCCTTGCCGGTGTCCTCCACCGTCAGACGCACGCGCGTCTTGGTGTTGACGCCGGCGACGCAGAGCCAGTCATCCGCGACCAGACCGATTTCGCCCAGATCGAGACTGTCGATGCGCTGGCGGTGCCCCGAGGCCACCTCGAGCAAGCCCTGGAACAGGGCGCGCGCCTGGTCGTCCCGGCCGGTGCCGCTGAGCCCGCGCAGCCGGATGTATTCCTTGATCGTGTCGATGATGCTGGGTTGCCAGATTCCAGGGTCGTAGAGCGACCTTGGCAGGCTCGGCGGAACCATCACGCCATTCGCGAAGCTCGGCAGCAGATGGTAGAGCGCCGGGGTCACCCGCGAGGCCTCGCGCTCGCGCGAACTCGGGGCCGACTCACCGAGGTCGGCGGTCCCCGTCGTGACCTTGATGACCGCCTCGAACGACCCCTGGAATGGGGCCGCCAGCGTGGCGACCTTGGCCACCCGGTGGCTGTTCCCCGCGCGCTGGAGATAACCGGCAATCACCAGCCCGCCCATCGAGTGCCCGAGCAGGTTCACCTTAGGGTCGTCGGCATATCCCGCGCGGTCGTAATGACGCAGGAGCTTGGTACGCGCGATCACCTCCTCGACGAACCGCCCGAGCCGCCGCTCCGTCATATCGAGGGGCTGCCGCCAGTCGTAGGAGAAAGGGAAGACCGGAACCGGTTGGTCCGACTTGCTGCGTAGGTTGTGCCGAAGCTCCTCGATCAGCTCCCGGTATGCGATTTCGAAAACCTGACCGGCCGCAACCAGGGCGGGTTCGGCGGCCTCGAACCGAAGATCGTCGGGATGCAGGGCGGCGCGCTCGTATTCCTTGGTAAGAACCGACCAGATCGTCTCCGGCGGCAGCGGGTACCCGTCAAGCAGGTAAGATGCCGTGATTCCCGGCACAACGATCGTTGGATACGGCGGCATTGCCACGGTGATCACGCCCCCTGAAGCGAGGTGCCGGGTATCGCCCTTGCGTGGCTTGGGCCTGCCGGAACAGCAGTGCCGGGTTGGTCAGCGTCGAGGCAGACCGACACACGAAAGGCGACTCGGCAACACCCCTTTTGGTATTTTTCAATTCACGTATTTCTCCTATAGCATGAGTTTTTTCTGAGTAAAATAATATTCACCCGCATAGATGGATCGACGCAACGATCACGCTGCCGAGCATCGGCGCTGAGTTTGATTGTGAACGGGACTGCCGATCCGTGGCGGTGTCAGGCGCTGTCGGCCCGTCGGACCGACACGGGGGGACGCTCGGACGTCGCTGGCGGTGACTCCCACCTTTACCGGCGCGCCCCTCGTGTTCCCGGTCCTCTGCCGCACGCCCCGGCATTCGAACGAAGGTCTGGTGTCGGAAAAAGCGGCACGGTTCCCCCGGTCTAGGAGCCGCCGCCCTCAACCGCTGCGGTCAATTGAACTCGTCGTTGTTGAATGCGAGGCACCCTGCACTCTGCAGGCCCTTCGCCGGATAGTCGGGGTCGCGCAGCAGCGACAGGGAGAAATTGGGTTCCAGGCGACGCAGCGCAACGAACTCTCCCCGCGCCTTGTCGGTCATGCCCTCGATGCCATAGAGCGCGAAGAGCTGGCGCCGGGCGGCGCGGAATCCCGGCTTCATCAGACGGACCGTTTCGTGGTGGCGCATCGCCTCCTCGCGCCGTCCGACCATGACCGCGGCCACGCCGGCGATGAAATCGAACACGTACCGGTACGGCCCCGGTCCAGCCATCTGACACGCCCGCGTCGCCTCTTCATACGCCTTGCCGTGGTCACCGAGGTAAGACAGCGCCCGCGCCAGGTGGATGCGGCCAAGCGGGTTTCTCGCGTTATAGCTCAGGCTGCGCTCAGCCAATTCCAGACCGGTGCGGTATTCTTCGAGCACGAAACAGGCGGTATAGGACGCGAGCGCCAGAACCGTGGAGTTGTACTGTTCCAGTTCGATGGCCCGCGCGATCAGTTCCCTGACCTTGTCACGTTGCGCACTGCGATCCGCCAGATGCTCTCCGACCAGGAACGTCTCGCGATAGGCCTGCCAGGCGAGAAAGATTCCGCGGCCGGTCTGCTCATAGGCCTGGTCGAGCAGGGTATCGGCCACGTCCAAATCGTCGAGGCCGCTACGGAACATCCGGCCGACGGCTTCGATGCCGAGAGTGGTCGCGGACTCCCCGCCGCGCTCCTTGGAGAGCATGCCGATCTGAAACGCCGCGATGTCCGCCGCCTGATTGATCAGCAAGTCGAGGCGCGCCGTGTCGGGGCGCTCCCCGCCATCGACATAGACCGGTTGCGAGACCGACCAGAGCATCGTGTCGGTCAGCGGTTCGCGCAGCGAGACATGCAGGACGCTATGGCCGGCACCCCCGACCGCCTCCACCCGCAACCCGATCCCGACGCCGGCCCTGGGTCCGTCGACGACATCGGCGAATCCCTGGTCCTTTATGTGGCCGGCAATCGCGTCGGCGACGACCCGGGCGTGAAAAGCCCCGTCGCCCACCGTCGATGCCTGGGGCGCCAGAAGGACGAGCCAGGGTCGGTTGGTAACCGTGCGCCGCTTGGCCTGCACCCGCAGCGGCTCCGTCTGGCGCTCGAACTCGGCCCGCTCGTCGCGGATCCAGTTCTGGAACTCGCTATCGCTGCTGGACAGACCATGCAGCAACTCCGGAGCGTCCGTCGCCGATTGCGAGAACAGCGCGACGAGATCGCCGTCATAGCGGTCGACCCACACCGATGACCGATCGAGCCACAGCATCGTACCGTCACCGACGACACAGTTGCCGGCCTCCCCCAGCGACTTTCTCAGGCTGTAGAGAGCCTGCCGGAAACTGCCGGACGCCTGTTCCTTGAAGCGGTCGCTCCAGATTTTCGCCTGAAGCCATTCGCGCGATCGCCGAACGTCGGGGGACGATGCCAGGATGGCCAGGAGACATTGAGGCCCGGTGTTCCGTGGAGTCAGATCTTCCCCATTCGGCCCCTCTACCCGCAGAGGACCGATGGTGAAAATCCGCAATGCTTTCTCTACCCCCACCGAGTTACGCAACTATTCAACCGCGCCTGACTATGTGGTTGCTGACATGACCAAAACACACCTATCACGATATCGATTGGAGTCCACCACCATCATATATTTTTATTTTTCCTGCGTTTCTATGGGTGGGAGTCGACCGGGACATCACAACAATCGGCTTAGCTATCCCGACGAGCCTGCCGGTCTTTGAGCACTCGGTTCAATTGCGGCCTGAATTGACTCGTCTACCAACTCGTCCCGTCACTTGCCGTCTTGTGAATTTAAGTATTGTCCGCCTTACGTGCTATCGGCGTATGAGATTCTTCCTAGCGTCAATCTTCCGTCAAAAACTGCCCGCTCTAGTTGTTTAGTTCAACCGCACCCCTCATCCTCCCAACACCTGCAATTGACCGGCGCCCTCGGCCGACCCGTGAGTCGGCGGGCGCCGTTGGTGAGGAGAGAGAGATGAGCATTTGGGGAGCACTCAACGGCGAGAACGGTGAGAACGGGGAAAATGGCGAGAACGGAGAGAATGGAGAGAACAGCGGTGTCATGCAGACCGACCGCTTCGGCGGGCGAATGCTGTCGCCCTACACATCAGGCGCCCTGCTCAGCGCCCATGAAGGGATCGTCGGCCCGTGGCTGAACCCCATCCATTCCCCGTCTCAGGGGAAGCCGAACAGCAGCAAGGAGATGGAGCGTTGGTCGCCGCGGGTCCGCGCCCACATCCTTGCCCTCGACACGATCAGCGGCCTGCATGTCAGCCACCAGACCGACGCGCCCCCCGGCGGCGGCCAGAAGCAGGAGACGATCAAGGTCCAGTATCTGCCCACGTCCAAGATCATCAACCGCCCCGACCCCGGTATACCGCAGGGCAGCGACTATTTCGCGTCGTGGCAGATCGCCAAGATCGTTCAGCCGACACCGGAGGAAATCCGCTGCAACCAGCTCAAGCATGTCCGTGGATATGCCGACCTCCGCCGGGACCGGTCCGCCGAGATCCTGGCCCAGCTCAGCGGCCATGTGGATTTCTTCGCCGGGATCGGCTTTCTGCATCGCGAACGCACCCGGTACACAAACGAACTGATCGCCGCCCTGCTGCGGGCGGTCGTCGCGCTGGAAATGCGGATCAAGCACACAGTCGCCGGCCGCCGGCCGATCGAATACAGCGCCCAGGTCAATCCGATGATCCCGACCCCCGGCCACGGCACCTATCCAAGCGGACACGCGGTGGAATCCTTTATGATCGCCCGCGTCCTGACAAAGCTGTCGAAGCCTCTCGACACACAGCTCTACGGGCCCGACCGGAAGATCCGTGAGCAGCTCTTCCGCATGGCCGCTCGGATCGCCACGAACCGGGTCGTCGCCGGCGTGCATTTTCCGATCGACAATGCCTGCGGGCAGGTCCTGGGCACGGTTCTTGGAGACTTCTTCCTCGCCCGCGCGCGGGGCAAGGAAAGCGCGAGCTTCAGCGGCTGGAAGTTCAAGGCCCGGCACTATGGCGATCTCGATTTTCCATGGGACGGCATCATGGAGGACATGCTCTCAAATCGGACCACACCTCAGATGCCTTTCCTCGACCGCCGCCCCTTGTTCGACATTCCGGGCGACTCCACCCAGGACGAAGACAGCGAGGGCAACCGCACGCCCCTCAACTGGCTTTGGAGAAAAGCCAAAAGGGAATGGAGTGACCTGGCGGCGAGCCACGCGAGGGTAGGATCATGACCAGCGGCAAATGGAAATCCGTCCAGACACTTCCGAGCGACCCCTATCCGGAAGAGCATTGGGTCCACGTGGTGATGGAAAGCGAGGGGTACCATCCGCTCACCCTGCAACTGACTCGGGCCGGCGCGGCCGCCCTCCTGTCGGGGACCGAGCAGCCTGACGCAACCGATCCCGGAATCGCTCAGAAACTGGCCGTCGGCGCCGGTTCTCTGGAGGCGTTGCGCGCCTTCGTCAGAACCGGTCCGGCCAACGGAGATGCCGAGGAGATACGGGTTACCGGGATCGCCCACAGCCGGGACGCGCAGTTAATCGCCGAATCCGCCGAAGAATCCGGTGGTCGCGTCGCCGGCATCGGCTCGGTCGTGGCCGAGGACACCGTCCCGCCGGCGCCGCAGGAAACCGGGTCCGGAGAAGAGGAACCGGAAGGCGACGTCTCCGATTTCGACCTCGACGAGGACCTCGTGATCATGGCGATCATCGATGACGGGATCGGGTTTGCCAACGAGCGGTTCCGGCTCGCGCCCGACCGCAGCCGGTTCTGGTATCTCTGGGACATGAACGCCAGGGCCCTGCCCTCGACAGACGGACGCCGCGGCCCGCCGACCGGCCGGGACCACACGAAATCGGAGATCGACGCACTGCTGCGCCGCCATGGCAACGACGAGGATCGGCTCTACAGATCGCCGTCCGTTGCCATGATCGATACCGGCCGGGAAAGCCGACAGGCGGTGATGTTCCGCCGCTCGCATGGAACCCATGTGCTCGACGTGGCCGCCGGCTACGACTACCGGGTGCAGGAGGAGCTTGCCGAGGCAAAGCGGCGCCCGATCATCGGGGTCCAACTGGCATCCGCCGCGATCGCCGAACGCTCCGATGTGTTCATGGCACCCGCGCTGGACCTTGCCCTGAAGGAGATCCTGCACCGGGCGCGACGGCTGTCCCAGGCGGTCGCGAAGCGGCGCGGCCAGGACCCGACGACGGCCGGGCTGCTGCCGCTCGTCCTCAACTTCAGCTTCGGGACGACGGCGGGGCCGCATGACGGATCAGGCCTCATGGAGAGTACCATCGAGAGCTTTCTCCAAGCCTATCGCGGTCCGAACGGCGACACCGAGTGCGAGGTCGTGCTCCCCGTCGGCAATAGTCACCTGTGGCGCGTGGTCGCCAAACCGACGGTCGGCGAAAACAACAGCGTCGAAATCCCGTGGCGGGTCCAACCGGACGACAAGACGTCAAGCTATCTGCACATCTGGCTTCCGCAATCCCCCACGGAACAGCAGAAGATCAGCGTCTCCGTGCTGCCTCCGACCGGCATGGCTCCGCCCCCCGTACAGAGCCAGGTTGGGCACCACCTGGACTGGGTCGTGGGAAGCGACGTCCTGGCCAGCGTCTACCATCGCTTCGACACGGGGGCGGGTCGCGGTCCGCGCGAGCACATCGTCGTCGCCATCCGCCCGACAGGGACCGAGACCCTCGGTCAGCCCACCTGCCCGCACGGTCTCTGGACAATCCGGATAGATGCGCCCGGCTTGAACCCCGGCGACCCGATCGACGTCCGGGTTCGCCGCGACGACTCCCTGATCCGGCAGCGGCCGACCGGCCGTCAGTCCTACATCGATCACCCGGATTACGTCATATTCGAGAGCAGTAATGGCCGGCGTCGGGTCAGCCCGACACAGCAGACGTCATCGGTGACCCGGCGGGGAACCTTCAACGCCTATTGCACGACACTCGGGCCGGTCGTGGTCGGCGGATACAGGTGGTCGGACGGCAACATGGCCGACTATTCGGGCGCTGGGCCGACGCATCGACGGATCGGTGGAACCGTCCCGGACGGTCCAGACCTGTCCGCGGTGTCGGAGGCGGGGAGCTACAGCCGGGGGGTGCTGGCGGCAGGTACACAGACCGGCCAGAACCACGCCCAATCCGGGACCAGCGTCGCCGCACCGTCCGTCGCCCGCGCCCTTGCCGGCGAGATCCGCACCGGCCAACGCTCGGGCACCGCGCGCCAAAGGATCCTCGCCCGGGTAGGGCAGTCCGAGGCCGGAACACCGACCGGCCCCCAGGGCCCCTTCGACCCGATCGGCACCGACGACCAGCAGCGTCAGCGATATCTCGGACACGCGCGGGTCGGCGATGGCCGGCTGTTGCCGCCGGAACCGCCGGTGGGCCGGCCGGACTACCGGCGCCGTTTCGGCGTCTGAACCAACCCTCCCTGCCCGGCGTTCCTGCCCGGGAAACTCCAGCCGCCGCGGTCTTCCGCGGCGGCTTTTTCATCGACACGCGCCCTCGACGAAATTCCATGCGTCCGTGGATTTGACGCCGCGATGACACCCGGTTCACGCCAGGCAAACAGCCGGCCTGTCTCCTGACGACATAAGGCATCCGACCTCGATGGGAGGGGGAGCTTGGGACCAGGAGGACGACATGGTGACACGACATAGCGAGACGACATTCGCCAAGGCGCCGGTACGGCCGCCCTTGCGGGACAATCTTGACCGATCGGGCCGGCGCCTGTGCCGTACCGACGCGCCCTATGCTCTGCACGTCAAACGTCTGGTCGCCGGCGCCGCGGCTTTGACGCTCGGCGCCTGCAGCGCGATCACCAATCCCTACGTGATCCCCGGCGATGAACTGCCGGCCGAGCCGACATTTGTCGACGCGCTGGATTACGCCCGGGAGAAGCGCAAGGAGATGTCCGAGCGACTGGTCGGCCTCGACCAGTACGAGACGGCGACCGGTACGATCGCCTTCGGCAGCGGCATCGCCGCCCTTGCCTTCGGAATCTTCCGCTCGCACACGGACGCATTGCTCGGCGCCGGCCTGGTCGGCGGCAGCGCCTATGGAGCCAGTAGCCTACTGCCGATCGCCGACCGCAAGGAAATCTATGCCAAGGGGGTCGCGGCCATCAGCTGCGCGATCCGCACGGGCACCCTCGCCAGCGACACGTCGACCGGGGGTGGCGGGGACGACGACGGAACTCCCCCCAACGACCCTTCCGGCATGTCCAGCCCGCTGGCGGAGACCGCCTTGGCGGCCCCCTCGCCGGGCAACGGCGCCCGCAACGATCCGCTTCTCGGCGCGATCCGGGCCCTGCAGAACATCGATGTCCGCGGCGGAACCGGGCGTGTCCGCTCCGCGCAACAGGAGGCCGCACCGTCCGACCCCAACACCTCCGACAGCTCGGACAATCCCGCTTCCGGCGGGTTGGCATCCGACTTCATGACTGTGGCGCCGACGGTGTTCCCCTCGCAGGATCCGGTCCTGATCGGGCGGACCTCGATGTTCGACGCCCGGATCGCCGATCTGCAGGCGTCCACCAACCGCGTCGCCACCGCGAAAAGTGCGTTCGAATCGGCGGCCGTCACACTCACCCTCGCCCGGGCCAACCGGCTGATCGGCGCCACGGACCAGATCATCGCCGCGACCATGCAGCAGCTGAGCAAGACCAGCGCCGATCCCGACGCCGCCCTGAAGGCGCTGAAGGACCACTACAGCACGGTCCAGGGCTCGCTGAAAAAGACCGGCGAGACACTCGACGAGACCATCGAGGATGCCAAGGACGATGCCGAGAAGGCGGAGACCGCGGCAATGGAGGCGGAAGCCACGATGGAACAGCTCTCCATGACCTCCAGCGGCACTGGACAGTCGATGCCCGAGGCGGCCCGGGACGCATTCTCCAGCCGGATCGGGACCCGACGGCAGGAGATCCAGGCGCAGGTTCAGCTCCTGGAACAGGCCGATGCCTCGGCCAGTACCGTCAAGAGTCTGGTCGATTCCATGACGGCCTGCCTCGGCGGACTGAGCGCCAAGGACGACAAACAGGACGACGACAAGTCCTGACCTATTGACCGGCCTCCAGACGCCGGCACCCCGCGACCGCGCGGGTGTCGGCGGCAGGCCCCACCGGAGGACATTCCCATGGCATACGAGTACAAGGTCAACGGGCAGCCCGTAAGACTGGACATAGCCACGGATCTTCTGGCGGTCCGGTTCCGTGAGCCGGCACCGTACAGCGCACGCAGCGCCGCGATGAACCGCATGGAGATCTCGGGGTTCGACGACCGGATCGAGATCCCCAAGCAGAAGCTCACCCTGTTCCGGACCGCCCCGCGCCCCGGCCCTCTCGCCGAACGGATCGAGGAAGCCGCAGCCGCTGTCGGCGACGACGCGGCGGTCGACCGCTGCAGCCCGGTATTCAAGCATGGCGGGGTTTTCGGCGCCGCCACGAACACGCTCATCGTCGGCTTCGACACGGATGTGACCGTCGAGGAAATGGACCGGCTGCTCGCCATCCATGGCGGCCGGCGGGTCCGCGGTGTCGCCGACGGTCACGTGGTGGAACTGCCCGTCGATGCCGATCCGTTCGTTGCGGCACAGGCACTGGATGGCGAAACGGGCGTTGCCTTCGCCGAGCCCAACTTCACGGTCTTCGGCGAACGCCTGCTCCGCTCTGGGCGTTCGGGAGCCCCTCACAGCGGCCAGCCAATCCCCTCCGCCAGTGGCACGGCCGGGGCCACCAACGCGACGGCGATCGGCCAGTACGCCCTCGACCTGACGCAGGCGCACGAAGCCTGGCGGTATCAGCGTGCGAATCCGAGCCTGCGCATCGCGATCCTGGACGAAGGCGTGGACACCCGGCATCCGGACCTGTCTCCGGCCCTTGTCGGCACCTATGACGGCATCGATGACGATACCTATCAGGAACCCAATTCCTGGGATTCGCACGGCACCGCCTGCGCCGGGATTGCCGGCGCCGCGCACAACGCGATCGGCATCAAAGGCATCGCCGGCGGCTGTGGGATCATCGCCGTGCGGATCGCGCGCTCGATGTATGTCGAGAACAGGGCACGGTATCTCTGGATGACCGACAACGCGTCGATCGCGCGGGCGATCGACTGGGCATGGCGAAACGGTGCGGATGTACTGTCGAACAGTTGGGGCGGAGGCTTGCCATCGACCCTGATCGAGCGGGCGATCACCGATGCCCGCACCAAGGGCCGCAACGGCCTGGGCGCCGTCGTCGTCTGCGCCGCCGGCAATGATGGCGGGGCCCCGTCATTCCCCTCCAGCCTGTCCGATGTCCTGACGGTCGGCGCCACCAATCAGTACGACGAACCCAAGACACGGCAGAGCGCCGACGGCGAGAACTGGGCTTCCAACCAGGGGCCGGCGGTGGATATTGCGGCGCCGGGGGTCCTGATCGCCACGACCGACAACATCGACCGCGACGGCCGGAACCGGTCGCCCGGATCCGCCGGCAACTATGTCACCGACTTCAACGGGACGTCCTCCGCCACGCCGATGGTCGCGGGAGCGGCAGCGCTCGTGCTCTCGGCGGATCCCTCGCTCACGGAGGTCGAGGTCCGCGACATCCTGCGGCACTCGGCCGACAAGGTCGGCACGGTGACCTATCAAGACGGTCATAACCCCATGATGGGCTATGGGCGCCTCAACCTCCGCCGCGCGGTACAGATGGCCCGAGGCTTGCCGGCACCGGCTACCCTGACGGGCGCCGACAGCCAGGCAAGCAACGTCGAGACCGAACCCGGCGACCGGCCGGCCGTTCTGGCGCGGCATGAAGGCGCCACGGGAACCACCGGCGGCAGCGATGAGGACTGGTCATCCGGACTCGCCCTCTCCACCGCCCCGGCCGCGTTCACCGGAACCCTCGAGCCGAGCGCCCTGACCGAAGCCGAGGTCGCCGGTCCACAGCGAGACATCGCGGCGGCGTCATTCGGTGACATCGCCTCACCGATCGAAGCGCCGGCGGGTCCATTGACAGTGGTCGGTCGCGACGACCGGGATCAGCTGAACGACACCACGCTCTATCCTTGGCGGGCGATCGCCTCGTTGCGCATCACAGCGGCGGACGGGTCAATCTGGTGGGGAACCGGATGGTTCGCCGGCCCGCGCACGGTGGTGACGGCAGGGCATGTCGTCTTCATCAGAAACGACCGGAAGCCGCGGGCCAACGGCTGGGTGCGACGGATCGACGTCATGCCGGGCCGAAACGGTCGCTCGCTGCCCTTCGGCTGGGTCGCCAGCACGGTCTTCCGCTCCGTCACCGGCTGGACCCAGGACGGAAAGCCCGAGCATGACTATGGCGCGATCATTCTGCCGACGGGTCTGGGGGAAAAGGTCGGGCATCTGGGAATAGAAGCCGTCAGCCCGGCGGACCTGCGGACGTCTCCCGTGTTGATCGCCGGATATCCCATATCGAAGCCGGCCGGAACGCTATGGGAGCACGCCGCCGCTGTGTCATCGGTGGGTCCGCAGAAGATCTATTACCCGGCGGACACCAGTGGCGGGCAGAGCGGCGCGCCGGTTTTGCGGGCGAGCCGAGACGGCCGGCCCGTCGCCGCCGGCATTCACGCCTACGGCGCGGGACGGACGGGGGTCAACTCCGCGGTCCGTATCAATGGCGCCGTCTTTCAGGTCATCAGCAACTGGATGGAAGAGTCGTCTTGAATGCCGCGAGAGCACATTGTCGAGATCTGGGTCTTCGACAGCACCGGCGCCCCGGTTCCGGGCGCGCGGATCTGGATCCGGGCCGGCCCGCCCGTCCTGCGCGATCTGACCGTCGTCACCAACGAGCGGGGGCAGTCGTTCCTGAGTCTGCCCGAAGGGCCTGGTCTGGAGTTCGTCTGTTCAGCCGCCGGATACTCCCAGCAGACGCTCGAGGTCGCGATCGAGGCGACGACCGAGACGGTGACCTTCACCCTCGGCCCCGATGACTGACCGGTCCCGGCCAACCGGGTCCGCGGAGCCGCAAGCGCCATCGCCACCTGGTGCCCAACCCGGAACGTCGCCTCCGCCGGAGGCGGCGTTCCAGCACTCGGAGCGGGTCTTGCCATCAACCGGACGATGCCCGGACCAACATGTCCCGCACCGCGACCACCTCCGGATCGTCGGCCCGGTGACAGGCGACGGCATGGCCTGTATCGCCGGCCTCGAGCGTCGGTGTCGCCCGCCGGCAGATCTCGACCGTGTGTGCGCAACGCCCGGCGAAGCGACATCCGGCCGGTGGCGAAATCGGGCTCGGCGGGTCGCCCTTGAGGCGGATCCGCGTCGAGGCGCCGATCGTGTGCGGTGACGGCACGGCAGAGATCAGCGCATGGGTATAGGGATGCCTCGGTCGGGAGAAGATGTCCCGACGCGCCCCGATCTCGACAATCTGACCCAGATACATGACCGCGATCCGGTCGCAGAGGTGCTGAACCACCGCCAGGTCGTGGCTGATGAAGAGAAAGGCCAGCCCCAACTCCCCTTTCAGTCGGCCAAGCAGGTTGAGGATCTGCGCCTGGATGGCGACGTCGAGGGCCGAGACCGGCTCGTCGCAGATCAGCAGCTTCGGCGACGTCGCCAGCGCCCGCGCGATGCCGATCCGCTGGCGCTGCCCGCCGGAGAACTGATGCGGGAACAGATCCTTCTGTTCCGACCGTAGGCCGACAGTGGCGAACAAAGCGTCGACCCGAGCCTCGCGCTCCTGTTTCGTGCCGATGCCCATCAGATCCAAGGGCCGGCGCACGATGTCGCGCGCCCGCTCCCGCGGGTTGAGCGAGGCGTAGGGGTCCTGGAAGACGACCTGGACATGCCGCCGGACCGCCTTCAGCGCGCCACGCTCCAGATGCGTGATTTCCTCGCCCTGAAGGTACACTGAACCGGATGTGATATCGGTCAGCCGGGCGCAGGCCATGGCCACGGTGGTCTTGCCGGAGCCGCTCTCGCCAACCAGCCCGAAGGCGGTGCCCGCCGGTATCACGAAGGAGACGCCATCGACCGCGTGGACCGCCTGCCCGTCGCCGGTCGGGAAATGGACCACGAGGTCTCGGGCTTCGAGAACGTTCGCCGTTTCGGTCATCGCGCCGCCTCCACTTCGAGCCAGCAGGCCGCCGACCGGCCGTCGCCGACCGGAAACAGCGTCGGCGTCTCCGCGGCGCAGCGGCCGGAAGCATGCGAACAGCGCGGCGCGAAGGCGCAGCCGCTGGCGCCGAGCTCCCGCGCGCTCGGCACCACGCCGGGGATCTCGAACAGCGGCGCCGGCACGTCGGAGGGCGGCAGCGACAGGTGAGGAATGCAGGAGATCAGGCCGCGCGTATAGGGGTGACGCGGGTCGCGAATGAACGAGGCGACAGACCCTTCCTCGATCTTGCGACCGGCATACATCACCATCACCCGGTCGGTCATCTGCGCCACCACGCCGATATCGTGGGTGATCAGGATGATGGCGGCGCCGAACCTCTCCTGCAGATCCTGGAACAGGTCGAAGATCTGCGCCTGCACCGTCACGTCGAGGGCGGTGGTCGGCTCGTCGGCGATCAGGATCTTCGGCTCGCAGACCAGCGCGATGGCGATCATCACCCGCTGGCGCATGCCGCCGGACAGCTGGTGCGGATAGTCATGCGCCCGCGTCTTTGGCGAGGGGATGCCGACCTGGCTCAGCATCTCCACCGCCCGGTCCCAGGCCGCCGCGCGGGACAGCCCGAAATGCACCCGGACCGTCTCGGCGATCTGCTCGCCGATGGTGTAGACCGGGTTGAGCGAGGTCATCGGTTCCTGGAAGACCATGGAGATGTCGTTGCCGCGCACCGCGTTCAGGCGCGCCTCGCCCGCCCGCGTCAGGTCCTCGCCGTTCAGCAGGATCTGGCCTTTGGAGACGCGGCCCGGCGGGTTCGGCACCAGCCCCAGCAGCGACAGGGCGGTGATGCTCTTGCCGCAGCCGGACTCGCCGACGATGCCCAGGGTCTCACCGGCCTCGATGTCGAAGGACAGGTCGCGGACGACCGGAACGTCCTGGCCGTCGATGCGGAAGACGATCTCGAGGTCGCGCACGGAGAGCAGCGGCCCGGATGTCAGCAGTTCTGGTTTCAGCGGCTCCGGCATCAGCGCTGCCTCAGCTTCGGGTTGAAGGCGTCGTTCAGCCCGTCGCCGATCAGGCTGATCGCCAGCACCGTCAGGAAGATGGCGATGCCCGGGAACGTCACGCCCCAGGAGCTGTCGAGGATGTAGGGCCGGTTGTCGCCGATCATCCGCCCCCAGCTCATGGCATTCGGATCGCTCAGGCCCAGAAAGGAGAGCCCGGCCTCGAACAGGATGGCGGTGCCCGTGCTCAGCGCCGCGACGACGATCAGCGGTGGTCCGGCGTTCGGCAGGATCACCTTCCAGATCAGCCGCGCATTCCCGGCCCCGATGGAGCGTTCGGCACGCACGAAGTCCATCTCCCGCAACCGCATGAATTCCGCCCGGGTCAGGCGCGCCGCCGATGTCCAGGACACCACGCCGATGGCGATCGAGATGTTGAGCAATGTCGGCGAGAACAGCATCACCACGACCATGGCGAACAACAGGTTCGGGAGGACCTGGAAGAACTCCGTGATCCGCATCAGCACGGTGTCGACCCACCCACCGAAGAAACCGGCCAGCGCCCCCACGGCCACGCCGATGAAGAGCGTGATGAGTGCCGCCGAGAAGCCGATCGCGATCGTCACCCGCCCGCCGTTGATCAGCCCCGCCAGCAGGTCGCGGCCGAGATAGTCGGTGCCCAGCAGATACGCTGACCTGCCGGGCGGCGTGAGCGGCATCCAGACCATCTCGCCCGGCGGAACGGTGTAGACGAGCGGCCCGATGGCGGAGATCAGCAGGATCGCCAGCAGCACCAGAAGCCCGACCACGGCGGCGTGGTTCTGGCGGAACATGCGCCAGGCCTGGCGCGACGGCGAAACCGGCTGAGGCGCCGCCGCCGGCTGGCCTATGGTCACCTCGCTCATCGAATCTTGATCCTCGGGTCGATGCGCCGATACAGCAGGTCGGTCAGCACGTTCATCACGACGACCATCAGGGCCGAAAAGAACAGGATGCCGAGCAATGTTGGGGTGTCCCGCCGCAGGATGCTGTCGAATGCCAGGGTGCCGAGCCCCGGCCAGGCGAACACCGTCTCGACCAGAACCGCGCCCGAGATCACCTGACCGAACTGCAAGCCGGCGAAGGTCACGACCGGCAGGATCGCGTTGCGCAGCGCATGCTTGTAGACCACCAGCCGGCGCGGCAGCCCCTTGGCCCGGGCCGTGCGCACATAGTCGGACCCCAGCACCTCGAGCATGCTGGCCCGCGCGAGTCGGCTGTAGAAGGCGAGATAGATCAGCGCCAGGGTCAGGGCCGGCAGCGCCAGATGGTGGGCGACATCCAGGGCGTAGAGAAGCCCGCCGTCAGTCCCGACGGCATCCGACATGCCGGAGATCGGAAAGATCGGGAACGCGACCGAGAGCACCAGGATCAGCATGATCCCAACCCAGAACACCGGCGCGGAGAACCCGGCCAGCGACAGTACCGTCACCAGATGGCTCAGCCAGGAGGATCGGCGCTGGGCGGAGAACACGCCGAGCACGGTACCGATCATGGTCGCGGCGAAGAGCGCGGTCGTCACCAGCAGCAGGGTCGGCCCGATGCGGGCGCCGATCAGCGTGAGGACGGGCTGGTCATAGTAATAGGAATGGCCGAAGTCGCCCCGCAGGACATTGCCGACATAGAGCCCGATCTGGATGTAGAGCGGCTGATCCAGCCCCATCGACCGCCGCAGGTCTTCGATCAGCGCCGGGGTGGCCCCGCCCATCTCCCCGACCAGCGTCTCGACCGGGTCGCCGGGGGCAAGATGGATCATGGTGAAGTTGAGCACCAGCACCGCCAGGAGAAGCGCCACCGCATTGGCGGCCTTTCTGAGGGTCAGCTTCAGCACTCCGGGTCTCGCTCTGGCTGGTGGGGAGCAAGCCGGCCCCCGCGATCAGGTCGGAGGGCCGGCTCGATGGGTGGGGATCAGTCGGTCAGGTAGACCTCATGCCACGGCGCCAGTGCCCCGAACGGCGTGTTCGGGCGGTTGCCGACCTTCTCGGAATAGACCGTCGCGGTGAAATCCTGCGGCATGTCGATGAAGACTAGGTCCTCGACCGCCTTGCGCTGGATGTCGGCATAGATCGCCTTGCGCTTGGCGAAATCGGTCTCGACGGCCGCGGAACTCAGCATCTCGTCCATGGCCGGGTCGCAATAGGCCTCGGTATTCGACCAGATCACGTTGCGAATGTTATCGCAGGCGAAATGGCGGTGCACGCCGATGGTCGGGTCCGGATAGTTAAACGACCCATTCATCGTGGCCTCGTAGTCCCAGTTGGCGATGCGCTTGACCCAGGTGCCGAAATCCGGAGCCCGGCGCAGATGCACCTTGATATTCAAGGTCGCGAGCTTGGCCTGGATGTATTCCGCCATCGGCACATGCGCCTGCATCGCCCAGCTCGGAACGTCGAGGGTGAAGGCGAACCGCTCTCCGTTGGCGCCGACCGGATAACCGGCCTCGTCCAGCAGGGCCGCCGCCTGCTCCATGTCCGGCGCATAGCTCGGCACGTCGGCCGAATAGAACGGGTTGCCGGTATGCAGCGGCCCCGTGCCCGGCACCGTGCGCCCGCCGAAAATGACCTTGGCGAGGAAGCTGGTATCGATCGCGTGGGCCAGCGCCTCGCGGACCTTGCGGTCGCTGAACGGCTTGTCGCGCAGGTTCAGTTCCAGATAGTGGATGTAGCCGATGGCGCCGTAGCCTTCGGTTGTGATCTTCACGCCATCGGCGCTCTCGAGGCGCTCGGCATCGTTCGGCCGGATACCGGAGAACGGCGCCAGATCGATCTCGCCCTTCTCAAGCATCAGGACGCGGGTCAACGGATCCTTGACCACCGGAAAGACGATCCGGTCGAGATAGGGACGACCCTCGATGAAGAAGTCGTCGTTGCGGACCAGCACCAGACGCTCGGCCGGGTTGTTCTCCTCGACCTTGAAGGGGCCGGAGCCGACGACGTTCTCCATGTTGCGCGGATGCTTCTTCAGTTCCTCGCCGTCGCCGTAGATATGTTTCGGGATGATCGGCATCAGCAGCGGCTGCAGGGACAGCAGCAGACCCGGCACGGGCTTGGCGAGATGGAAAACCACCGTCGAGGCATCCGGGGTATCCACGCCCGTGACCGCGCCGAACATCGCCTTGCCGAAGGGATGGTTCGCCGCCGTGGTCTCCAGCGAGAACTTCACATCCTCCGAGGTGATCGGCACTCCGTCGTGGAAGCGGGCAGCATCCATCAGGGTGAAGGTCACCGTGAGCTGGTCGTCGGAGACCACCCAGGCCTTCGCCAGGTAAGGTTTGATCTCGTAGTTGTCGGCGACCTGAACCAGGCCGGCGAATATCTGCGAGCCCGGCATTCCGGTGGCCGAGCCCGACTGAACCGCCGGATTCAGGCTGCGATACCCCGAGGTGAAGGCCGTCAACGTTCCACCGGCCTTGGGCTCGGCATGGGCCACGGACGGCAATGCCCATCCCAGAGATACCGTCCCGACCGCGGCAGCGAGTGCCAGCCATGTGAGCCGTGGCAAAACCCTCGTGACTTTCAGATCCATGCTCTCGCTCCTGTTCATAAGCAGTTTTCCCGGCGACACCCCGGTGCCGGGCCGATCCCCCGATCGACCCGAAATGCGCTTGGACACCGCTTTGCCTGAGACGTCATAGTCGCGGTAATCCACGCTGTTGGAGCAAGCGTTGTGGCAAATATGAAAAAATGCAATGTCTTTTTCAAATTTATGAAACCCGGTAGACTGTTCTGATGCCCGTTGCCCCCAATAAGAAACCCCGCAAATCAGCCCCGGCGCAGATCGATCGCCCGAACGTGCAGATCGGCAGGCAGATCCGGGATCTCAGGCGCTCGCGCGGGCTCACGCTGTCCGCGCTTGGCCGTATCGTCGGTCGATCCGTCGGCCATCTGAGCGAACTTGAGCGTGGCGGCGGACGGATCCGGCTGGACGTGCTGGACAGCATCTCCCGCGCCCTGGACGTGTCCATCAGCTACTTCTTCTCCGCCCCCGATCCGAAGGAGAGTCCCGAGAGCGAGATCGTGGTGCGCAAAGCGCATCGGCGCGAGATCAACCTGCGCCAGTCGGGCGTCCACGAACAGTTGCTGTCGCCTCACCTCGCCGGCCAGTTGGAAATGGTGCTGACGACCTTCTCGCCCGGTTCCGGCACCGGTGACGGCGGGCGGCAGCGCAAGGGTGATGAAGGCGGACTGGTCCTTTCCGGCGTGCTCGAACTCAAGGTGGACGACCATGGTCCGATCGTTCTCGAGGCCGGGGACAGTTTCCAGCTGACGGGTAACGGGCGGCACTGGTGTCACAACCCCGGACCGGGTGACGCGGTGATCGTGTGGTCCTTCAGCCACGGCAATTTCTGACCCAGGAGCAACGCCCCGATGGAACTGACGGTCTATGTCGCCCGCACTATCCACACGATGAACGCCTCCATGCCGCAGGCCACGGCGGTCGCCGTGAGCGATGGCCGGATCGTCGAGGTCGGCACCCTGGAGAGCCTGAAGCCCTGGCTCGACGCCCATCCGCACATCATCGACCGGCGCTTCGAGAAGCACGTCCTCATGCCCGGCTTCATCGACCCGCATCTGCACCCCACACTCGGCGCGATCCTGATGCCGTGCCATTTCATCACCGCGATGGAATGGGTGCTGCCGGACCGGACCTGCCCGGCGGTCGGCACCCATGCGGCCTATCTCGAGCGTCTCACGGAGATCGAAACCGGTCTCGCCGACCCGCAGGAAGTGCTGATCACCTGGGGCTTCCACCGGATCTGGCACGGCAATGTCGACCGGGAGGCGCTGAACCGGGTGTCGGCGACCCGACCGATCTTCGTGTGGCAGCGCTCGTTTCACGAGATCATCGCCAATGACGCGGCCATCGACTGGATGGGGATCGACCGCGCCGACCTGGAGCGCCACCCGCAGATCGATCTGCCCTCGGGCCGCTTCTACGAGACCGGCCTGGCCGTCGCCATGCAGGCGGTCAATCGGATCGTTCTGGAGCCGGCGCGCTTCGCCCGGGGGCTGGAACTGGTCAAGCGGACCGTGCATCTCGGCGGCCACACCACCATAGGAGAGCTTGCCTATCCGCTGGCCGACGATGCGCGCGAATGGGACGTCCTGGTGCGGAGCCTCGAGCGCGACGACGTTCCCTTCCGCATGAAGATCATCCCGCGAGCCGCCCTGCGCGGCACCTGGTCCGGCGATGTCGCCAAGGATCTGGAGCGGGTCGAGGGGTTCGCCGAGCGTAGAACCCACCGGCTGTTCTTCGGCAATGCCGTGAAACTGTTCGCCGATGGCGGCTTCTTCGCCGAACTCATGCAGATGCGCGACCCGGGCTTCATCGACGGGCATCACGGCGAGTGGCTGACCGAGCCGGCCGCCTTCGAGACCCTGGCCCGCGCCTTCTGGATGGCCGGCAAGCAACTTCACGTCCACTGCACCGGCGACATGGGCGTGGAGTTGGCGCTCGACGTGCTGCAGAAACTTCAGGACGAGAAGCCGCGCTTCAACCACCGCTTCACCATCGAGCATTTCGGCGTGTCGAACCCGGAGCAGGTCCGCCGCATGCGCGACCTCGGCGCCATCGTTTCCGCCAATGTCTACTACGTCCACGAACTAGGCGAGGCCTATTGGATCAACTCCATCGGCTACGAACGGGCCTCGCAGATGGCCCGGCTCGGGTCGCTGGAGCGCACGGGTGTGACCTTTGCCGTCCATTCCGACTTCACCATGGCCCCGGCCATGCCGCTCAACTCCGCCTGGGTCGCGGTCAACCGCATCGCCGAGTCCGGCACCGTGCTCTGTCCGGAGGAGACCGTATCGCTGGACGCAGCCATGCGCGCCATCACCATCGATGCCGCCTATGTCCTCGGCCTGGAGGACCGGATCGGCTCCATCCGCGCCGGCAAGATGGCTGATTTCACCGTGCTGGAAGCCGACCCCTGGGAGACCCCGCTTGTCGACCTTCGGGATATTCCGATCTGGGGCACCGTGTTCGAAGGCACACCGTTTCCGATCGCGACATGAGGCGGCGGATCCCGATCACCGTCCTCTCCGGCTACCTCGGCGCCGGCAAGACCACGATCCTCAACCATGTCCTCGCCGCGCCGCACGGGTTGCGCCTCGCGGTACTGGTCAATGATTTCGGCCCGATCAATGTCGATGCCGGCCTGATCGGCGCCGAGACGGCAACGACCATCGAGCTGACCAACGGCTGCGTGTGCTGCACCATCGGCGACGACTTGGGCGCCGCGCTGACTGCGATCGCCGAATGGCCGCAGCCGCCGGACCATGTGTTGCTCGAGGCGAGCGGCATCGCCGAGCCGGGCCGCATCGCCCGCACCGCCGGCTATTGGCCAGGCTTCGCGCTGGACGCCATCATCGTCGCCGCCGATGCCGAGACCATCGAGAACCGGGCGCGGGACAAGTTCGTCGGCACACTGGTCCGCAGCCAGCTCGCCAGCGCCGACATCGTCGCGCTCACCAAAACCGACCTCGTCGACCAGGCGGCGCTCGATCGGACCATCGGCTGGATCGCGGACCAGGCACCGGCCGCGACACGCGTCGCGGCATTGAACGGCGACCTGCCCACGCAGATTGTGTTCGGGCCCATCCGCACCGTTCCGCCGCCGGAAGCGGTGACGGTCCATTCCCATCCCCACCACGCGGCCGTTCTCTGGCAGCCGGGCGGGCCGGTCGATCGCGACACCCTCACGCAAGTGCTGGCGGCCCTCCCCGAAACCGTTCATCGGGCCAAGGGCACCCTGATCGACCGGGCGACCGGAGAGCCGATGCTGGTACAATGTGTCGGGCGGCGCTGCGAGATCGTTGCCGCACCTGGCGCCGGCACCACGGGTCTCGTGCTGATTTCAACCGGCGACCGGCAGGATCTCGCGGCCGTTTCCGCTCGCCTGGACGACGCCTGCACGGCGGTCCCCGGGAGCAGCGGCGGCGGTTCGACCGGCTGCTTGCGATAACGGATCTCGCGCGGTCCGAGCCTGCTCACCCCGGTCGCAATAATCCGAAGATCCCGCAGATGGCGACCTACGCCAATCCCCTGCGTTTCGGCGTCGATCTGGTCCGGCGGGTCTATCTGGACGGTGTCGATGTCGGCGCGGCTACGGCGCCTCCGCTCCTTCCGAAAGGATGAGCAGACAGCGATCCGTCGCATCCAGGTCGAGATGCGGCAGCGCTGCGAAACCCGCGGCTCCACTGGGGGTGGTTCCCTGACCGGACACCCCCAGCCGGTCAGCGGCCGCCGTAGCCTCGCGGTCCGAGACGGCGACGAAGATATCCGCGTCCGCGCGCAGGCTCTCATAGGCCAGCAGCGACGCGTCCTTGCAATCGAGTCGTCCCATGTTGGAAAGCGCGCCCGTCGCCCGGACCAGACCTCCCGCCCGCACGCTGTCCATCAGGCAGGTGGCCCGATCCGGTTCCGCGACCACGATTGCGGGCTGCACCGACCAATGGTCCCGGATATGCGCCGCCACCGCCGCCGCCAGACCACCGACACCGGCCTGCAACACCACATGGGTCGGCCACTCGCCGGTACCCTCGAAGGACCGGCGGCACTCCTCGGCGATGACGGTGTAGCCTTCCATCACCAGAGCCGGCCGCTCGGTGTAGCCGGGCCACGACCCGTCGGCGAGCAGCAGCCACCCCTCCTTGTCCGCCCTGCATCCGGCGGCGGCCACACTCTCCTCGTATGTGTCGCCGGCGCGCAGCACGTCGCCACCGACCGCACGGATGCGGTCGGCGAAACTCTCCGGAACGTCCGCGCCGAGCACGATCACCGACGTCGCGCCGAACAGCCGGGCACCGGCCGCCACCGAGAGCCCGTGATTGCCGGCGCTCGCGGTAATGAAGGTCATGCCGGCGGCGACCCGGCGCGCCTCGGGCGCGCGGATATCGGCACCGCCGGCCGCATCGGAGATCATCTGCGTGACGGCGAAGGCGCCACCCAATGCCTTGAAGCTGCCGAGCCCCATGCGTTGGGACTCGTCTTTGAGCCAGAGCCGGCCGACCCCAGACCCGGTGGCGAGGTCGGGCTTGTTCAACAGAGGGGTCGGCGCGTATGCGGGACAGGCGCCCAATAGGCCCAACGGCCGGTCGGCACGGGTGCGAAAGCCGCGGACCGGCGCGCCGCGTTCGATGGGATGGACATAGATCATCCAGCCAGTCTCGCCTGGATCGGACATCGGAAGCGAGCCCCGTCCGCACGGCTGCCGCCCGACCGGCCCGAGCAGGCGGCGACGCGGGCACAATTGTCGTATCGGGTGGCAACGCGACGGCACTCGCTGATATGACAGGCCGGTAGACGCGGTGCCGACATCTGGCGCTCCCGGCCGAACCACCGTCGGCGCGCTGTACGCCTCTCCACCCTTTGCCACAGGATGTGGATCATGGCTCGACATATCCGGCGGCTGTTGATTGTGGGCCTCGTCCTGCTGATCGCCGTCCCGGTCCTGGCGATCCTGGCCTATCGGGTGGTCGCACCGCCGGTCACGCCGCTGATGCTCGTCCGCGATGCGAAGATCGACTATCGCTGGGCGGCGTTCTCCGACATCGCCGGCGATGCCGCACGGGCGGTGATCGTCTCGGAGGACCAGACCTTCTGCGACCACAACGGAATCGACTGGCGGCAGATGACCCTCGTCCTGGAGGAGTTCCGAGAAACCGGCCGACCGAGCCGCGGGGCCAGCACCATCACCATGCAACTCGCCCGCAACCTCTTTCTTCCGCCGTCACGCTCGATCCTGCGCAAGATGGTCGAGATCCCGCTGGCCCTCGGGATCGACCTGCTGCTACCGAAACGCCGGATCGTCGAGCTCTATCTCAACGTCGTCGAATGGGGCGACGGAATCTACGGGATCGAGGCCGCCGCACAGCGGCATTTCGGCAAGTCGGCCCGCGCGCTGAGCCGGACCGAGGCGGCCAGGCTGGCGGCGGTTCTGCCGAACCCGCTCGAACGCGACCCGGCGCGCCCGTCGGCCAGCGTGAGCCAGCGCAGCCGTCGGATCGCGCAAGACGTCCGCCGCCTCCCCCAGCTTTTCTTCTGTATCGGCTCCTGAGCTGCCCGCCATGGCCGGCGTTGAACACGGCTGGACCCATCCTTCTCCGGCCCACTAGACTCGACACCACAGCAATCGAGGAGACAGGTGCCGTGGCGAGCACAAGCGTATTGGACATTCCGACGATCGACGTCTCACCGTTCCTTGCCGGCGACGCCGATGGCAAGGCCGCGGTCGCGCGGGCGGTGGCGCAGGCGTGCGAGACCGTCGGCTTCCTGGTGATCTCCGGCCATGGCCTGCCGCAGACGACCCTGGACCAGGCGATCGAGCGCGGGCTCGGCTTCTTCGACCTTCCGCAGGCGGAGAAGGACGGCTTCCATCCGACCGGGACGGCCCGCCAGCGCGGCTACCACCGGGTGGCCACCCGGAACCTGGCCTCGACCATGGGCCAGAAGACGCCACCGGACCTGCGGGAGTCGGTATATCTCGGTCCGATCGACGATCACCGCGATCACTACGCCCATCTGCCCGACGCCGAGACCGCCTATGCCGACAACACGATGCCGTCGGCCCCGAACGGGTTCGACGCCGCCCTGGTCGATCTCTACCGCGGCTTCGAGCGGCTTTCGCGGGACCTGAGCCGGATCATGGCGGTGGCGCTCGATCTCGCGGAAGAGACCTTCGTTCCGCTGCTCGACCGGCATTTCTCGGTCTTCGGCATGCATCATTATCCGGTTCTCGGCCTGCCGCCGGAGCCGGGGCAGCTCCGCGCCGGCGCCCATACCGATTTCGGCGCGATGACGATCCTGGCGATGACCGAGGGGCGCGGCGGACTGGAGGCGCGACTGCGCGACGGACGCTGGGCCCCGGTGCAGCCAGGGCGCGGCGAACTGGTGGTCAATCTGGGCGACATGATGCAGCGCTGGACCAACGACCGATGGGTGTCGACCCTGCACCGGGTGGTGGTGCCCGAGGCCGGCGACGCGGCAAGCCGCCGGCTGTCGATCGGCTATTTCGTCCACCCGAACTTCGACGCCGAAATCCGCTGCGTGCCGAGTTGTCTTGGCCCCGGCGAGAGCCCGCGCTATCCCACGATCACGGCCGGGGAACACATCCGCCAGAAGATCGACGCCACCCACAAGGCCGCCTGACCGGTCTTACGGCACCGGCGTGTCCGATAGGTCCGGGTCGACCGCGTCGTCATAGGCGATATCGTGGCTGATCAGCCCGCCCGTCAGCAACGCCGCCTTGAGCCGCACGAACGCCGTGACCGGAAAATGCGGGGTCTGCGCCCAGAGCCCCAGACCACGCAGGCTGGCGATGATCCGTGCCAGAGCTTCGGCCGAAAGATCGGGAAAATACGGCTGGACCGTCGCCGCCACATCCTGCGGGTCGGCGCCGTGGAGATAGCGCAGGCTGCGGGCGATCCCGCGGACCAGGGCCCGGCAGGTCTCGCGCTCGCGCTCGGCGAAGGACCGCGTGGTGTAGAAGCTCGTGAAGCCGACATCGCCACGGGTGGCGAAACGGTGCCAGACATGACCGCCCTGCGCCGTCACCGCCAGATCGGCATAGGGCTCGAACACCTGGATCACATCGACCTCGCCGCGCCCCAGCGCCTCGACGTTCCCGCCCATCGTGCGATCCGGTGCACGCGTCCAGTCAGCGACCGCCACACCGGCCCGATCCAGGTCGTCCTGCAAGGTCATCCACGGAGTCGGCACCTCGACCGCCACGCCGACGCGCAATCCTTTCAGGTCGGAGAATCGGAAGGTCGGATTCGGCGTCCGGCCGACCAGGGCGAAGGGGTCGCGCGCCACCACCTGGGCGAAGCAGACCAGCGGGCAGTCCTCTCCCCGCTTGCGGGCCGCGTCGTGATGCATCATCACCCGCATCGGCCCGCCCCAGGAGACGTCGGTCGCACCGTCCAACAGGGCTTGAGCCGTGTACTCGGTCGACGGCGACAAGGTCACGGAGACATCCACGCCTTCACGTTCCCACTCACCGCGTTCGATCGCGAGGTAGAAGGGAACGTAGCCGATGGTCCGCAGGTTTTCGAAGAGCGTGATGGCGGGTCTGGTCATGGCCTTAGAATAGCAGGTTGTTCGGCACCTCCCGCAAGATGGGACATTCTCGACTTGGCCGCGCCGCGAAGGCGGTTCGACGACCCGGACAAATGTGCGATTGTTGGCGGGTCTCGCGTCCTCCCGACACCATGACGTTGCTCGCGTATGTCCTCATCCCCCGCGGCCGAGCCTCTCCAGGCTGTGCCTGACATGCCCAGCGCCTACCGTACCGGCTACGCCAAGGCCGCGCGCGTCGACCGCGACATGGCCGATCGGTATGTCACGGCGGCCCGTATCGGCGACCCGCAGGCCGATGCCGTCATCGCCGAGTTGGCTCGCCACGAGTCGGCGGAAAGTCAGATCTGGATCCGCCAGGGCATGGACAGAGGCCCGTCCGGGCTGCACGGCGCGCCGGACGTGGTTCGGGCCTTCTTCGCCGATATCGAACGGGTTCCGTCCTGGTTCGACGCCGCTCAGGCCTTGCCCGGCTGTCGGGCGTTCCACCGCAACTCGGAGATGTTCGTCGGCGCCTTCGTCGCGGCCGTCCTGATCGAGGGTTTCTCCACCCTGATCAGTCAGTCCTTCAGCATTACCGGCCGCCTAGTCGACCAGGGCGTGCGCCGGCTGAAGCAGAACAACCGCCAGCTCGTGGAGATCTTCCTGCCGGGCGGGCTCGACCGCCATGGCGACGGCTGGAAACTGTCGGTGCGCATCCGTCTGGTTCACGCACGGATCCGCCAACTGCTCGCGACGTCCGAGGAATGGGACGAGACACTCTGGGGCACGCCCCTGAGTTCCGCGCACATGGCATTCGCCACCGCCGCGTTCTCCGGCCTGCTGTTGAAACGCGCCGGTATGCTGGGGGTCACGCTTTCCGCCGAAGAGAGCGAGTCGTTCATGCTGGTCTGGCGTTATGCCGGACACCTCATGGGGGTTCCGGACGACCTGCTGTCCAGCTCACAGGCCGACGCGCTGCACCTGCACGAGATCGGCGCTCTCTGCGAACCGGCACCGACGCTTGAATCGATCATCCTCGCCAACGGGCTGATCAACTCGGCGCCGATCGTCGCCGGCATCACCGAACCGCGCGCCCGCAGGCAACTGGCCCGGCGGATCTATCGGATCTCCCGGGCGATGATCGGTGACAACCTTGCCGACCGGCTCCAGTATCCCCCCATGAGGACGACCGGGACGCTCGCCGCGCTACGCCTGAAGAATGGCCTGGAGCGCACGTTGTACTCCCTGCTCCCGGCCCTCGGCGCCCGACGCCGGGCCGGCCAGTTCCAGACCATGCTCGACGTGTCGCACTATGCCGACGAGGGAGCGACCTACCGTCTGCCGGGCCATGTTCACGCGGAAAAGGATGGCCAGCTATGACAGAGGCCGGCGCGGCAACGTCCCGGATCCCGCCCGTCCTGATCCTCAGCACCGGACGCTGCGGCTCCACCATGATCTCCGACCTGCTCAACCGCCACCCGGAGATCCTGAGCCTGTCGGAGTTCTTCGTCCCGCTCGGACCGGAAGCGTTCGCCCGCTCCCGGCCGGATGGCGAGCGCATGTGGCGGACCCTGACGACCCAGAGCGCCGGCCTGCATGCGATGCTGAAGGACGGCCATACGGTCGACGAGGCGCTGTACCGTCATGACGCGCCGGGTGCCCGTTTCACCCTCGCCGACATGCCGCCGATCATGGCGGTTACCCTGCCGCACCTCACCGACGACCCGGAGGCGCTGCTCGACGCACTGGAGCCCCAGGTTCGGGCGCGGCCGCGCATGCCACTTGCCGACCACTATCGGGCGTTGTTCGGTGACCTGGCCGACCGGCTCGGGCGAAAGGTCTGGGTCGAGCGATCCGGCGGGACCCTGATGCATGCGGCGAAACTGATGCGGCTGTTTCCGGAGGCACGGGTGATCCACGTCTACCGCGACGGCCGCGACACCGCGATGTCGATGAGCCACCACCATAATTTCCGCGTGCTGGTGGGCGCGATCCGGCGCTGCCGCCGCGTTGGCATCGACGCGCGGCGGGCATTCCACCACTCCAGCGGCAGCCCGTTCGACGTACTGATGCAGAATCTGGTCTTCCGGTTGCTGGATATCGAGAAGACCGCGGCGATACCGAGCCTGGAGGATTTCGGCCGGTTTTGGAGCGACCTGATCGAGATCGGCGACAGGCTCTTCGACGGCCTGCCGGACGACCGGCTGCTGAACGTCCGGTTCGAGGATGTGCAGTCCGCCCCGCGCGAAAAGCTCGCCGAACTGATCCGGTTCATCGACCCGTCGCTGGAGGATGCGGCTTGGCTCGACGAGGTTTCGGCCATTCCCCGACCGGCCCGCTCCAAATTCCAGTCCCTGGCCGCAGACCGGCAGGCATCGCTGACCAAGGCCTGCGCCCCCGGCCTCGCCCGTTTGGGGTATCCGCTGTGACCGGCCGGCCCCCCTGCCCGATCGATCCGGCGGATCGCGACGCGTTGCTGGCAATCTGTCGGCGCACTTTCCAGAAGCCCCGGCCGGATGGCACGCTCGCACGACAATTCCACAGCAAGACACATTCCTGCCTGCGGGCGACCTTGACCATCGACCCGCCGGAAGATCCGGTGCTCCGACACGGGCTGTTCGCCGGGCCGGGCAGATATCCGGCGCTGGTACGGTTCTCGAACTCCTTTTTCGACGACGATGCCCACCCCGACATCCGGGGCATGGCGATCAAGCTTACCGGAGTCGAGGGCGCGGTCTGCGACGGCGCGCCGCCGGGCCAGCAGGATTTCGTCCTGATGAACGAAGCGATCGGTCCGGCTCGGGACGCTACCGAAGCGATGCACCTGTTCCGGGCCCTCGACGGGATCAGCAAGATCAGTGCCGCCACGATCCTGGCGCCGCGATACTTGTTCCCGAGCCTGCTGCCCTGGCGAATGCGCTGGCGCTATTTCGCCTTCCTCAACATCTCGGGCCTGCGGCATCTGCTCGGGCGCGATCTGGCGCAGCACACCTACAACAGCGTCACGCCCTACCGGCTCGGCGATGTAGAGACCAAGTTCCTGGTCCGCCCGGACAGTGCGGCCAAGGCCCGACCTCCGGTCCGGGGGCGCGACTTTGCCGCGCGGCTGCAGGCTGCTTTGGATATGGGCCCCATCGGATTCGACTTCTGTCTACAGCCGCGAACCCTCGACAGCGATCCGGTGGACGATGCCCGCCGCGCCTGGAAAAGCCCGGTCCGGCCCGTCGGCCGCCTGGAGATCCCGCCACAGGATGTCGCTTCCACCATCGCGCTCGGCGACCGCTTGACCTTCGCGCCCTGGAACTGCCTTGCCGCGCACGAACCTCTCGGCACGGTCAACGCGCTCCGACGGTCGGCCTATGCGGCGTCGGCGGAGAACCGGGGGGCCGAAGCCGTCCCCGCGACGGCTGCATGGGGGGACGCGTCGGGCCCTGCCGGTTGACGCCCGCCGTGAATCCACGCATCGATGCGGCGTGCCGATTGCCCCGTGCAGTGGCGCATGTCGTCGAAGCACCAAGCTAGGACAGGCTCGAACCGTGCGAGACAGCCAGCCCGACACTCCGCCCGCACCGCCAGCCGAGCCGCAAGGCGGCAAGACGGCCCGCGACGAGAATTTCCCGGTCGCGTCCCTGCTGATCGCCCGGTCTCTGCGGCCGATGGTGCTGGCTTTTTACGCGGTGGCGCGGGGGGCGGACGACGTCGCCGACGACCCGATGCTGACAGCGGCGGAGAAGATCCAGCGGCTGGACCGGATCGAGGCGGCGCTGAACGGGGATCTCATCGCCGACGACGTATCCGCGGCCGTCGATGCCGGGCGGGCGCTGGCCGCCGCGACCGTATCCGTCGATCACGCTACCCGGCTGCTCACGGCGTTCCGGCGCGACGCGGTTCAGCCACGCTGTGCCGATTGGCAGGACCTGACGGATTACTGCGCGGATTCCGCAAGCCCGGTCGGCCGCTTCCTGCTCGACCTGCACGGCGAAGATCCGGCCGGATACCCCGCTTCCGATGCGCTCTGCGCCGCACTGCAGATCCTCAACCATCTGCAGGATTGCGGCGACGACTATCGCACCCTCGGTCGGGTCTATCTGCCGGCGGACTGGCTTGCCGCCGAGGGCGTAAGGGACGCCGATCTCGCGGCGGCGCGCGCAACACCCGGGCTGCGCCGTGTGCTCGACCGGTGTCTGGCCGGCGTCGATGCCCTGCTGACCGAGGCCCGGCCCCTACCGCTACACGTGCGGTCGACCCGCCTCGCTCTGGAGACGGCGGTGATCCTCGCGCTGGCCGAGGCGTTGGCGCGCCGGCTCGCGCGCCAGGATCCGCTGGCAAGACGGGTTCGGCTGTCGAAACCAGCGATGCTCGGTCAGGCGCTCGTGGCGGTGCCGGGATGCCTTTTGCGCCGTGCCCGACGGCCACACCGGAGCGGACGGCGGCAGCCCGCATGAGCACTGTCATCACCCAGGAGGACCGGGCTGCCGCTGCCGAGGCCGAGGCGATCGTGCAGGCCTCGGGCTCGTCATTCCGTTGGGGCATGCGGATTCTGCCGGCGGACCGCCGCCGCGCCATGTACGCGGTCTATGCCTTCTGCCGGGTCATCGACGACATTGCCGACGAACCCGGCGATCTCACCCTCAGGCAGGACCGTCTGAATGCCTGGAGGGTCGAGATCGACCGGCTCTACGCCGACGCGCCGGCGGCCGAGCCGATCTCCCGAGCCCTGAAGCCGGCCATTCGGCGCTACCGCCTGCCGAAGGCCGAGTTCGAGGCTCTGATCGACGGTATGGAGACCGACCTGCAGGGGCGCAACATCGCGCCGAGCCAGTCTGAGTTGGATCTCTACTGCCGGCGCGTGGCCGGTGCGGTCGGTCTGTTGTCGGTGCGGTGCTTCGGCGCTGAGGGTCCCGAGGCGGATGCGGCGGCGGTGGCATTGGGGGAAGCGCTGCAGCTCACCAACATCCTGCGCGACCTCGGCGAGGACGCCGATGACGGCCGCCTCTATCTGCCGGCCGAACTGCTGGACCGCCACGGGATCACCGAGCGCGCACCCCATGCAGTGATCGACGATCCGCGTCTGCCCGGGGTTTGCCGCGACCTCGCCGTCCTGGCTCGCCGACGCTACGGCGAAGCGCGGAGCCTGATCCTGCGCTGCGACCGCCGTGCCATGCGACCGGCGGTGCTGATGATGGCCGGCTATGAGGCGCTGCTCGACCGGCTGGAAGCGTCCGGCTGGCGCGAACCGCGGCGGCGCCTCTCGCTTTCGCCATGGCGCCGACTGCTGCTGCTGCGCCACCTGTGCCCGTGACCGTCCGCCCAGGCACCGCCCATATTATCGGCGCCGGTCTCGCCGGACTCGCGGCGGCGCTGAGCCTGAGCCGAACCGGACGTCCTGTGATCGTCCACGAGGCGACCGGCCAGGCCGGCGGACGGTGCCGCTCGTTCCACGACACCCGGCTCGGCTGCCGCATCGACAACGGCAACCACCTGCTGCTGTCGGCAAACCGGGCGGCACGCGACTATCTGGCGGAGATCGGAGCCGCCGGATCGCTGGTCCGCGGCGACGCCGCATTCCCGTTCCTCGACCTCGCGACCAGGGAGACCTGGTCTGTGACCCCCGGAGGACGCGGCTCCCTGCAACGCGTCCTGGCGCCGTTCCGTCAGGTCCCGGGCGCCCGCACCATCGACATCCTTCGGATGCTGCGTCTCGCGGTTAGCGGACCGACCTCCACGGTGATGGAGGCCCTCGGTCCCGGGGCGATGATGGAGCGGTTCTGGCGGCCGCTGACGGTCGCCATTCTCAACGCCGAGCCGGAGGTGGCGTCCGCCCGCCTGCTCCGCCGGGTGATGCGCGATATTTTGGGCAGCGGCGGAGACGGCGCCGCCCCGATGACGGCACGCGTCGGACTGAGCGAGAGCTTCGTCGATCCGGCCGTGACGGTTCTGTCCGGCCGCGGCGTCCAGATCGGGTTCGGCCGTCGTCTGCGGGCGATCGAGAGCGCCGGGGACCGTCTCACCGCGCTCCATTTTCCGGACACGACCCTCGCGCTGACATCGGCGGATGCGGTGGTGCTGGCGGTGCCGCCGGCGGTCGTCTCGGACCTCGCGCCTGACATTCGGGTCCCCTCCGCCGCCTCGGCCATCGTCAACGCCCATTTCCGGCTGGACGCACCGGCGGTCCTGCCGGGCGGATCAACGCTGATCGGGCTGATCGGTGGTACCGCTCAGTGGGTGTTCCTGCGTGGCACCGTTGCCAGCGTCACCGTGAGCGCGGCCGACGCCCTGTTGGACCGGCCGGTCGAGACATTGCTCGACACCCTGTGGCGCGATACGGCGGCAGCACTGGGCCTGCCCTGCGGTCCGCGGCCGCCGGGACGGATCGTCAAAGAGCGGCGCGCGACATTCCGGCAAGATCCCGACACCGTCGCGCACCGGCCGACGGCGCGCACGCCGTGGGCCAACCTCGTGCTGGCCGGCGACTGGACCGACACCGGCCTGCCGGCAACCCTCGAAGGCGCGATCCGCTCGGGCCGGGCGGCGGCGGCGCTTCTGAAATAGGAGGCCGACCGGCGCACACCGCCGCCGGATCCAACCGGGCTCAGGTCCAGCCGGGTTCAGGTCCAGCCGGGTTCAGATAATGAGCTTGCCGGTGATGTCGTTGACCGCCGCGGTATCGACCGAGATCAAACCGCCGGCGGCGCCCTCGCGGAGAAAAGCGCAGGCCAGTCCGGCAATGCCGTCGGCCTCGCCGGCCGGCGCGCCGACCGCCTCCAGAATTCCCCGAACCCCAGCCGCAGTCGCCGGACAATAGGCCCCAAGGTCGGAGACTATAGCCCCAAGCTCCCGCCGCGGCGGGGACACGGCCCCACACAGCCGCTGCACATCGATACAGGCGATGCGTCCGGCTACCGGCCGCGTCGTTGCATCGTGCATCGCGACCCCGCACATCACCCCGGCCAGCAGGGAGGCAGGGGTCGCGGGAATGGAGAAAACCATGGTGATGGCCGCGTCCCCGTCGGCATCGCGAAGAACCACGTGCAGACACCGACCGAACCGGACCAGCGTGCCCGTCATCTCGAGATCGCCGCCCGGTAGTCGCTCTCGGTATTCGACGATGACGGTGTCGCCGCCGCGACGGCGCACGTTGAATTCGGCAATCACGAGTGCGCCGCTGCGATGCACGGACCAAGCCGGGCTGATTGCCAGATACTGCCCGTCGACCGTACTGGGAATGGGGTTGCTCTCGGCATTGACCGGTGGCCAGGAAACGGAGCCGCCCGGGTTCGCGTCGCGGTCGTTCAATGCGCTTGGCGCCATATCGCGCGAAACCCGGGTCCCGTAGCGCTCAAGCATCTTCCGATAGAACCCGTCGAAATCGACACTACGCACCCAATCACCGCCGACCGCCTCGCCTTCCATCTGCAGATCCAGAAGACGGGCCAGATCGTCGAAGACCGTCATGTCGCGCGGCGACGCGCGGCCGGTAATCCACTTATAGGCCTTGGCCGGGCTGAACCGGGTGTCCGGATTCACCAGTCGCAGACGCGCCAGCAGCTGCTTCTGTGTCTCCGTGCCCAGAGTCCTCATGATCAACCGAAGCTTAGGACCGAGATCCCGGCTTCCGGCCTCCGGATGGCGCCCAGGCGCCGAGGCATCGCGGCTCATCAGTTCTGCCCGCTCCTTCGCAGTGCGGCATGTCACAGGGCCCCGGAGTCGAGGGTCGGGGCCGACCAGACATCGGCTGTCGACCATATAGGCATCGTGATCATAGAGCCCGATCGCCCATCACCGATCCAATTTCCGATGTCTTCTTAATCGGAAATTCTAACTTTTCCAACCGATGAACGGCCAGTCATGGAGTAATTGTTCTTAATGCCGAACGGCCAATTTGCCATCAATTTGAGAAGAATTTTCAAAAATAGATATGATTATGAAAGCCTCCACGACATCCGATTCGTTATCCGCAGACTCGACGGCGGACCGGTTTTGGAGCATCGGCGAGCCGACGACAGCACGTCCGGGGAGCGCCCTTGCGGTCATCGACTTCGGGGTCGCCTCCGCGGAGGAACTCGAAACGGCCCTCGTCGAGCCGTTGCGGGTCGTAAGGACGCAGAGAACCTGGGACGGTCTGGCGGCGCTATCGCGCCCCCTAGTCGATGCAAGTATAGAGTCCGTTCACCTTTTTTGCCATGGCGAACCGGGCGTTCTGCATCTCGCCGGGGAACAGATCAGCCTTGAGACGGTCCTGCGCGCCGGAGGCCGGGTCGCCGATCTGCGCCGCGCCCTCGCAGGGCGGCCGCTGATCCTCTACGGCTGCTCAGCCGGCCGGGGCGAGATCGGACGGCGGTTCGTCGAAGTCCTGTCCCTGGCGCTCGCGGCACCGGTCCTCGCCTCCTCGACTCCCACCGGCGGCAGGGCCCGCGGCGGCAGTTGGACACTCGACGTGGCCTCCGGTGCGGAGCCGGACGCCTTCCCGCGCCTGCTCGACCCGGAACGGGCCGCGCACTGGCCCGGCCTGCTCACCGTGGACGTCACGAGCACGCTTGGTGATGCCAGCGCGGGAACGCTCCAGGCCGCCGCCGCGGCTGTCGATCAAACCGTGAATTTCAACAACCTCGGTGCCGGTGCCACGATTACTCTCGCGGCCTCGCCGACCTTTACCAATGGGGCGGCCACGAGTTTCAACTTCACCGGCACGACGAGCTCCCTCACGATCGGCGGTTCGGACATCGTCCTGGACTCGCATCTCTACCTCATTGTTTCCGCCGGACAGACGCTAACCCTCAATTCGGGGGTCTCTTTCTCTGCCGGAGCCCGCATCCTTGCAACGCAAGGCGGCGGAACCGTCGCTCTCAACGGCTCGGTCAGCGGGACAAACAAGATCTGGGTCCTCGGCGGTACGACCGCCGAGATCGGGACGACGACCTCGGCGCCCCTGATCGATATCGAGGGCAACTCGACCGTCCGATTCACGACCAGCGGCGCCTACACCTCGAACATCGAGATCCAGAATACGGCGACCATCGATACCGGCGCCAACAATGTCACCATTAACGGTAACGTGGCCGATGACGGCACGAATGCGCTGGTGAAAAGCGGTACCGGCACACTGACACTATCCGGCACTAACACTGCTTCCGGTACCATGACCCTCAACCAGGGCACGCTGTCGGTGGCGGCGGACGGTAATCTGAGCGCCGGCACGGTGACGATCAACGGCGGCACATTGGCCGTCACTGGCGCCACGACGATCGACAACGCCATCGCGGTCGGCGCGTCGAACGGCACCGTCAATGTCGGTGCCAATGTGACGATGAGCGGCGTCGTTTCGGGTACGGGAAACCTGACGAAATCGGGCGCCAGTACGCTGACGTTGAGCGGTACGAACACCTATACCGGCACCACGACCGTCAGCGGCGGCACGCTTTCGGTGTCGACGGACAGCAACCTCGGCACCGGCTCGGTTGCCTTGAGCGGTGGCTCGTTGACGGTGACCGGTGCGACAACCATCGACAATGACATATCCGGCACCGGCGGCCTGACAAAGACCGGGACCGACACTGTCATACTGAGCGGCACCAACACCTATTCGGGCGGAACCACGGTCAACGGCGGCACGCTACAGGTTTCCGGCGGCAACGCCCTCGCCGACGCTGGAAGCGTGACCGTTTCGACCGGCGCAACGCTCGATCTCAGCGGCACGAGCGAGACCATCGGCAGTCTCACCGGGAACGGCACAGTCAACATCGGGACCGGTACACTCACCCTCACGGACGCCGCCTCGACCAATTTCTCCGGTTCCATCTCCGGCACCGGCACGATCGCCGGCGCCGGCACCTATACGGTCGCCTCCGGCGCCACCCTGAAGGGCACCAGCACGTTTTCAACAGCTGTTACGATCTCCAACGGCGGCACCATCGCGCCCGGCAACAGTCCGGGCAAGATCTCGACCGGCGACCTGACCCTGGCCAACGGCTCGACGGCGAGCATGGAGATCAACGGCACGACGGCGGGAACCCTGTACGACCAGATCGCGGTTACCGGCACTGTCACGATCTCCAGCGCCACCCTGAGTCTGACATTCGGCTACACGCCGTCCCTCGGTGACAGCTACATCCTGATCGAGAATGACGGCGTCGACGCGGTCACCGGCACGTTCGACGGGCTGGCGGAGGGGGCATCCATCATCAGTGGAAGCTACACCTATCAGATCACCTATACCGGCGGCACCGGCAACGACG
>JARGOG010000090.1 GCA_029212785.1 Thalassobaculaceae bacterium | reverse complement strand
TCTGGTGCGCGACGGCCGGGCCTTTGTCGCGGCTTATGCCTGGCAGGCGGACGACACGGTGGTGCGCATCTCTCCGCGCGACGGCACGGCCCGGCGGCTCGAACCGGAGATCCGGATCGACCTGCCCGGCCCGGACGAGGCGACGGTGACGTCGGCGCCCCTGCCGGAATCCGACGAGACGGTGGAGGCGATCATCGTGGTGGCGAGTGCTCTCCCATTCAGCGCCGACGCGCTGGCGCCCGCCGCCAGTGCGACGCCGCAGGGCAGCCTGTCCGGCGCCGCCGAGATGAGTGCCTTTCTGGATGCGCTGACCGCCCTCGATCTGGCCCGCACCAGTCTCGCGATCCTGCCCTACCGCGTGCGCGCGGCGGACTGACGCTCGAAGGCCATTGTTTGTCGAGGGCGTCCGCCCGGTGGTTCGGCAACCGAAGTGCCGGAAAACCTGCCCGGACCTTCCATGGTCCCGTCGAGACCCGGAGCTGTCCGTAGGGCAGGCGGTGAATCGGCGGGAGGGCGATGAGATGATGAGGATGGTGGCAACCATGGCCGGTCGGGCTGCAACACTGATGGTCGCGGGCGGAATGCTGATCTCCTGCGCGTCGGCCGCCACCCACGGCCATGCCCAGGATGCGGGCCGATCGCTGGAGACCGGGCCGGTCAAGGTTCTGGTCCTGGGCGAGGACGGCCATCCCAACCTGGTCCCCCGGAGCGATCCGGCCTTCCGTCGTGTCGTCTCCGAATTGCAGGGGACCCTGGACCGGCGCGGTTTCCGCGTGGTCGACGAGGAGGCAATCGCCGCCGATCTCGGCTGGAACGCCACGGACTGGCGCGACAAGGTGGACGTGCTGGAGGTGGCGAAGCTCGCCAATGCCAGCGAACGGGCCGCCAGCCGGGTGCAGGCGGCGGTCCTGTTCCGCATCGAAAGTGCCTATCGCGACCTGCGCTACACCACCCGGATCGACCTGCATCTCTCCGGCGAGGTCTATGACGCCCGCAGCAATCGCTTCCTCGGGTCCTTCGATTTACCGACAGAGACGGTGACGACGGCGGGCCGATGCGTCACGGCGGCCTGCGCGTCGGATGCCATCGGGACGCGGGCCCGCGATCTGGCGAGCGAGCTGGGGACGGTCCTGACCCGCAAGCTCGCGGCCCTGTCTCCGCCGGAAGCCACGGTGACCGCCGGGGAACGGGCGCTTGAAGCGGTCTATACCGTCACCTTCCGCCACCTCTCCACCGAGAACGCGCTGTCCATCGTCGAAGTGATGTCCGACGGCTTTCCCGGCTATCGCAGCCACGATCTGGTGCGCAGCGGCACCGCCCTGCGGCGCTATGAATACGTAACCACGGCAAGTGCGGCCGAGATCGAGCGTTGGCTCACGCTGCTTCTGCTCGACATGGACCTCGATCCGCAGCGCGAGGTCGTCCTCGGCGTGCGCGACGGCGACATACGGATCGAGCGCGTGCTGCCTGCGACAGCCACCACCGCCGACTGACACGGAGGAGTAGCGGACGGGGAAAACCCGGTCCGGCTCTTCCATGGTCCGGGTGAGGCCAAGAGACGGAGGTTGCCATGGACGACAGTGCGATGACGGGCGCGATGACCGAGATCGCTCTGGCCCTGGCCATGGCGTTCTTCTGCCTCCTGGTGCTGACCCTGGTGTCCATGGGCAATCCGGGGGGCACGCCGGAAGGCGAGCCGGCGACCGGCGCAGCGGTCCCGGCCGGGACACTGCCGCGGCTCGGTACGGCGGAGAGAGCGGTGGCGGGCAGACCCCTCGCCGCCGCTGAGACCCTGGTGCTGTTCCATGGCGGGCGGTTTCTCGACCGTGACGGCGGTTCGGTGACCCCGTCCTCCGTCGGCCAGGAGGCGGTGGTCCTCGCGGTCGACCCGTCTCTGCCCCTGGACGCCGTTCTCGACGCCCGGGCCCGCTTCAACGGCCCCAACGTGACGATAACGCCCCTCGATCCGGCCTGGGTCGAGCATCTCTCGAACGGAGGTTCGCGATGACACGCCCGATCCTTGTCCTGATCGCCCAAACCCTGATCCGCCCGGCCCCAATTCACGCGGCCGCAATTCACGCGGCCCCAATTCGCCGGGCCGTTCTGGCCACCGCCCTGCTTCTTGCCGCCCCGGTCTCGGTCGAGGCCCGCGCCGCCGCCGGCGACGTTCCGGCACGCGACGAAGTGCGGCGCATGGTGGTGCAGGAGGCCATGCGCAGCGACCGGGTGCCGCCGTCCCTGGCGCTCGCCGTCGCCGAGGCGGAGTCCGATTTCGTCGCCGATGCGGTGAGCTCCGCCGGGGCGCGTGGGGTCATGCAGATCATGCCGGCTACGGCGCGCGGCGCGTTCGGCGTTGTGGCCGACGAACTCTGGAACCCGCGTCTGAACATTCAGCTCGGCGTGGCCTTCCTGGGTCAGCTGATCGAGCGGTATGACGGGCGCTGGGATCTGGCGCTGTCCCACTACAACGGCGGCTCCCGGGTCGGCAGTGGTCGGGACGCGAGGGTCATTCCAGCCACCCGCCCCTATGTGGACAAGGTTCTCACGTTGGAACGGCGCCATGCCCGCGACGTTGCCGTCGGCCGTCTGGTTGCCGCCGCGGAGGCCGCCAATGCCGGGCTGGACCGGCGGGCCGAGCGCCAGGCGGCGGTGGCGCGGGTCGACCAAAGGACGTCGGACCGTGCGGAGCGGCGTCGGAAATACATGGCGCTCGCCGACACGGCGCTCGATCCGGCCGGCGACCGCCACCGGATTCGGGGCGACCGGATCGCCTCGAGCGCGCTGCTCGACCGGATCGCCTCGAGCGCGCTGCTCGACCGGATCGCGGTGCGGAAGGCCCGGTTCCGGGCGCTGCTGGTCGATGGTTGAGTTCGGAAGGGAGTTTGCACGCCAATGCGTGCATGTTCGCACAACCTTATTTAGAGTTATGGCCGCGCTCATAATCCAATGACCGGCTCGGGACATTGCCATGGACGGGATATCGACGGAACGCGCCCTGCTCAGCGGATCGATCAGCCCGGAGCTGGAGGAGACGTTCCGCACGGTGGCGGATGCCGATCTCGGCGGCGGGCCGAAATACGCGCCGACGGTCATGCGTGCCCTGTCGCGCACGGTGGCGGCGCGGGCCTACGGCAAACCGATGCTGGAACTGTGTCACCTGCTGCGGATCGCGGACGCGGTCGGCGGCCGGCATGGCTGGCCGGCTCTGATCTTTGGCGTGCAGGTGGCGCGCGGCCCCGCCTTTCGCGCGCAGATCCAGGAGGGCGCGCGCCGATGCGCCGCGTTCGGCCCGGACTTCAGGCTGGAGGCGGAGGGTGTGACGATCGCCTATCGCGACGCTCCTTTCACCGTCAGCTATGGGCGGATGGGGTTCCTGGCCGCCCTGATCGAACTGATGGTGACGGCGCTCGGCTATCGCGCCGTCGACGCGCAGATCCGCGCATGGCTGGACGAGCCGTTCGAGGCGGGGCGGGCGACGGCCCACGCCAACGCCCTGTCGCGGCTGTTCTACGACCATCTCAAGGATCATCTCGCCACCGCCCAGAGTCTGCGGGTCTTCGCTCGGCTGATCGCCTTTCTGGAGGAGGACCGGGGCGGCGGGTTCACGATCGACGATCTCGACAACCGGGCGGTGCTGGATTATTGGCACCGCTCCGCCACCGCCGAGCCGGAGGAGGCGGAGCTGCGCGGCTTCCGGGTGGTGACCGAGCGTGTCGGCATGCTGCGAACCGCCCTGCAGGTGGCGTTCGAGCGTCACGCCATCGGCAGCGCCAAACCCGTTGGCACCGACCGCGAGGCTGGGGAGGTCGATCCCGGCACCGTGCTCTCGATCCTCGAGGTGCATGACGGCGAGGCGGATGAATTGCGGGCCCTCCAGATGGAGCCGGCGGCCCGCGTGAAGTTCCTGACCGGGCGCGAGGTCGCCGAGCTCGATCTGATCGCCCGCCTCGGTTCCCATGCCGGCGCGCTGGCCCTCTCGGTGCTGCGCTGCGCCACATTCGGGGCGGTCCAGTCGCGACTGAGTCAGGCGTTGCGCCGGCACGCGCCGGCGGACGAGATCGCCGGGATGGCCGCGCTCGAGGGCTGCGAGCCCTATGACCAGCGGATCGGCCATTGGCGGAACCTCGAGGTCCGGCTGGACCGCATGGCATTGGCGGCCCTGGCGGCGCTGGTGGAGGCGGATCGCGCGGAGGCGGCGATGGAGGTGCTCGCCCGCCTGCCGGCCGCCGACCTGACGGGCCTGCGCGACCGCCTGCCGAGTGAGGCGGACGGGCCGAATGTCGTCGCCCTGCGTCCCGGCGGAACGGTCGGCATGGTCGCGGCGCTTGCCGACACGAAAGTGGTCGGCCCGGATGTCTCCGGCCTGATCGCGGACGCGCGCCGGGCCTTGCGCGGGCTCGGCCGAACCGGTTTCGGCGCCGACGAACGGCGCTTGGACCAGGTCATCGACGGCATGGCGGCGGGGGCGCCGCTGGTGCGCCGGTTGCTGGTCCGTCTCGGCAATGTCCGCGCCGCCGCCGAGATGCGGCTTGCTGGGGACAGCTTCGCGCGGGATTCCGTGCGCTTCCGGGACGGTTTCGAGGCTTTGTACGGGGATGCGGCATGACCGACCGCTGGCAGGATCTGGATGATGGCGAGCGCGAGACGGCCCGCGCGGTCTTCACGGCCCTGGACGGTGCGCGCGCCTTGACCGATGCGGCCATGCAGGCGGGCCCGTCGATTTCCGCCATCTGGTCGGCGCTGGTGACCGGGCGCCCGCTGCCGCCGGGGATCGTGCCGAGCGCCGATTTCGACGCGCTGCTGGTGGACGCGGCCACGATCGCGATTCCCCGACAGGCTGCCGCGGCCACCCCGGATAGCGGCATCGACCGACAGGCGGAGGGCGCGCGCCTGCGGGTCATCCCGTCGCGCGGCGGGCCGGGACAGAGCTATCTGACCATCACCTTCGAGGATCAGACCACCGGGGCGGCGCGTCTCATCGCCGTCATCGACGGGGCCGAGCCGCTGGAGATCGCCCTGCCGGTGCCGGTAGCGGGCGCGGTTCAGCTTCTGCTCGACAATTCGGAGCCGATCCTCGCCGCCTTGACGGATCCGGACTCCCGCCTTTTCCTCGTGTGAGGGTTGAACGACACGGGGCGAACCGATGGACCGGGGTGCATGAGCGGGCGTCTGCGCGTTGTCGTCGCGACGACCGACGGGCCGAGCACGGTCCGCCGGATCACGCCCGAGGATCCGGATCTGCGTTCCGTCGTCTGTCTCGCCGGAACGGCGACGGCGCTGCCGATTTCCACCGACTACGATGCGTTCGTGCGGCGGCCGACCGGAGTGGTGGAACGCGATACCGGGCACCGGGTCTGCCGCGTCGATGTCGATCGGGCGATCCATGAGGGGCGTAGCTGGCAACTCGGTCTCTACATCGCCCACCGACTGAAGGCCGCCGGTCGTCTCGCCGAGGACGACCAGCCGGCCGATGGCGTCGTCTGGGCGACCGGCACCGTCGATGCCGACCTTGATGTCGGACCGGTGGAACGGGTGGCGGACAAGGCGCGGCGTTCCCAGGATCTGTTCGACGGCGCCCTTCCGGTTCTGGCGGTTGTCGCGGCGGCGAATGCCGAGGCCTTGCCGGTCGGTGTCGAAGCGCTGGCCATCCGGCGGATGGGCGAGGTGCTCCACCATCTCGACCTGACTCCACCACCGGTTCGCGCCGAGGCGGTCGGTCGGCGTGGTGTGGTGGCGGTGTTTCTGCTGCTTGCCTTTCTGGCCGCCGGTGCCTGGGGACTGTGGGGGCGGGGCGGACTCATGCAGGCAGGTCGAACGCCTCTCCCGCATCCGCCCGTTGCCGCGAACTCGCTCTCGTCCGAGGCGGGTTCGACCGTCGTGGCTCCCGTCAATGCGGTCCCCTTCAAGCCGGCCGCCGTGACCTTCGAGGTGGTCGAGGCTCGGATGGACGGAGAAACCTGCGGGACCGGGGCGGTGGTCGACCCGGCGGTGGAATCGGCGCCCGGTGTATGCGCCGTCGCCTTCCGCGCCACCAATACCGGCAGCCGCCCGGCGCGTCTGTGGCTGTACGGCGCGGTGCAGGGCGCGGTCCGGGAATACGCGTCGCGCAAACGCTACACGGAACTGGCCGACGGCCTGCTCGCCCCGGGCGAGACCGGCGAGGTGCGGGTGCAATTGCCCGACTGGATGCGCCGCCCCGCGATCGTCCGCGGCGTGCTGATCCTGGCCGAAGATGACGACCGCCAGGTCAATCAGGCCCTGGTCTCCATCGACCTGCTCTCTTCTGGTGAGATCGATACGATGGTGGCCGGCCTACGCGATCTCGGAATCCACGTGCGCGAGATCTTTCACCGGGTAACCCCGGCGCGCTGAAAAACGCCTCTGTGCCGCCCATGGCTCCGGTGACGAGAAAGTCCGCCGGAGGAAGTCGCCATGCGCAGCACCCGACCCCGTTCAATCGCCACAGCCCTGCTGCCGGCACTCGGTCTCGCCGGCGCCCTGTCGGCCTGTGTCAGCGCCCCGACGCCTCCGGCTGAGGGCATCGGCTACCGTCAGGCCCGGTTCGCCGAGGTCGAGGCGATGCGCGCCTACCGCGCCTGTCGGGACGAGGGGATGATGCTCGACCGCCAGGCTCGCGCGGCGGGAGAGGCCGGCCGCTTCCTGGCCGTCGCCCGGGTGCTGGAGGGATGTGAAGCCGCCCTGGGGTCGGCCGCCGCGTCCCTTAACATCGAGGAGCGGATGCGGGCCTATGCCGTCTCGGTTCAGAGCCGGCTCAAAGGCGGCGACGTCGCCGGCGCCAGGGTCGGGCTCGAGCGGTTCGAGACGGCGTTCGACGGGCGCGACCTGTTTTTCGAAGACGGGGCCTCTTTCATTGAAACCCTGCGGGCCGTGCTCGATGGCGGGGATGCCGGTGCCGCCGCCAACGTGCCGCGGCCGCTCGCCGACGAACTGGCGCGGGTCTCCCGGTGGAGCCGGTGATGCGCGCGCACCGGACCCTGGTCGCCGCTGCCGTCGTGGCCGGTCTTGCGCTCCCGGCGCGGGCGGACGAGATGCCGAGCTGGGCCCCGGTGGCGAGCGAGCAGCTAATCCGCCTGCCTGCCGGCTATCTGGAGAAGGCGATCGAGCGTGATTTTCGCGACTCCTCCCTCGCCGGTGCGCTTCGGGACAAGACGGATGCGATCGCGGGCACGGCCGCGTCCCTCGCCGACCTTCAGGCGGCGGTGGAGAGTGCGCGCGGGCCGGCGCGGGACGAATTGCGCCACCAGTTCCTCGTCGCCAAGCAGGACTATGTGGGACTGATGGGCGCGCGCCAGGATTTGGAGCGCCGGCGGGTCACGACCCGGCTGCGGCTATACAAGCAACTGCTGGCGCGGATCGAGCGGACGGGAGAGTCCGGTGGCGATCCGGCGCTTGTCGCCCTGGCCGAGCAGCGCATGGCGGCGATGCGGCGGTTCGCCGGCGCGGCCGATACCGTCGATATGAAGCTGTTCGCCTCGGCGACCACCGAGGAAAGCCGGTACGGTCGCGAATACCGTCGCCATGCGGCGGCGATCGAGGATCTGGTCCGGGCGATCGACGCCCATCCGATGAACACCGCCCCCGAGATCGACGGTCGCATGGTCGGAAAACCCGAATATCTCGCGCATCTGGTGGCCGAGGCCGAAACCGAGATGGCCCTGCTGGACCAGAAAGATCTGGTGCTCGCCTACATGGCGAAGCTGGTGGCGCTGGACGCGATGGCGCTGGCCGACGAGGTCGATGGCCGCACCGCCGAGGCGACCGGCCGCGCTGACGGTGGAGCAGAGGTCAGGGACGTGACGGCGGCGGTCGATTTCTTCACCGCCCCCAATTGACGAGAGGAGGATGCGATGCCCCGAACGACCACCCTGCTGGCGGCCCTGACTCTTGCCGTGAGCGCGTGCTTGACCGCCGGCGGGCCGGCGGCCGCCGATCCGCTGGAGAACATGGAGCGGGAACGGGCCCGTCTGATAGCCACGCTGCTCGATCCCGACAAGGAGGCGAACGGCCGCCTGGCGGAAGCGCAGGTCGCCCGCCGCCGCCTGGTCGATCTCGAGCGGATCGCGTTGCGCGATCCGAAGACCGCCGCCGACACCCGTCCGATCGCCCGGCGCGCCTTTGCCGATTACGACCTGACCTTCCTGGCCCATGCCTCGATCGAGCGCGACATGGCGGTGCTGGACCTCTGGCTCGACCGCGTCGGCGTGTCGACCGCCCGCATCATGGGCGCACGGGTGGGGCGCCGGTGATGCCGGCCGCGCTGTCCGGACGATTGCGGCACGGCGGGCGCGCTCTGCACGATGCATCGCGGGCGCTGGCGATCCTGCTCGCCATGGTCAGCCTTGGATTGGCCGTCGGGGTCTGGTTGACCGGCGATCGGCCGGCCGATCTCGCGGCTCGGGGCGAGCGTGTCCTCGGCCCGGTCTTCATCGCCGGGATCGCTGTCCTGACCCTGCTGGCCCTGGTCGCGGCGGTGAGGGTGTGGCGCAACCCGGAGGATCGACCCTGGCTCGCCGCCGGACTGCAGGCGGCGTCCGGCACCGCCACCCTGGCCCTGACCTTCACGCTGCTGGGTATCGGCCTCGGGATCGCCACCCTGTCAGAGACGCGGATCGCGCCGGACACCGTCAACGCCATCATCGGCACGCTGACCCGTCGGTTCGCGCTGGCCTTCAGCACCACCGTGGTCGGCCTGCCGCTCGCCGCGGTCCTGCGCGCGGTGCTTCTGGTCCTGGCGGCCCGCGCCGGCAGCGGGAGTGGAGGGGGCGCCGGAAGAGGGGAAGGCGGATGAAGTTTATCCTTTTCAACCTCGTAGTCGGTGCGGCGCTTGTCTATCTGCTGATGGCCGATCGGGCGGACCGGTCCGTCGACACGGTGCCCGGGCCCGTGACGGCACGGCCGGAGCTGGCGCCGGTCACCCCGGTACCCGTCGCCGCAACGCGCAATCCTCTGGCACAGCCTGCTCTGGTCGGATCGGCCGAGGCGAGGCAAGCCGGGCCGGCGTCGCCTCTGCTCCGGACCCCTCGGAACCCACCGCCGATCGGTCCCGTCCATCGTTCCACCCAGGCGCCGGAGTCGGTTGCGGTCGGTGCATCGCGGACCGAGGGAGAGGCGACGGGCCCCGTCCCGCCTGACGCGGCGGTTCCGCCGCCTAGCGGATCTACGATGTCCGGTCTCGAGCGCGGCCGGAGTCTGCGCGACCTCGCCCGCGACATGGAGAGCCGGTTCCTTACCGGCCTGCAGTGAATGATCGACAGGCGAACATCGGAGCGGCTGACGATCGCGGTCCCTGTCGTGCTGGGCCTGACGCTGGTGAGCCTGGTTCTGTTCCCGTCTCAGGACCAGCGGGATCCGCCGCTGCCGCCGCCGATGGCCGTCCCGTCGCCTGGAGGGGAGACGGGCCCCTCCGCCCATGTCGCGGAGGTCCGTTTGCCACCGCCGCCACTATCGCCGCCACCCTCCTCGATCCCGACGTCTGTCGCGCCCGAGCCGATGCCGGCGCGGGCCGACGCGGCATCCTCCGACCGCACGGACCCGGCTCCCGAAATGGCCGACCAGGTCACCGGCGAGGCGCTGTTGCGGGCGGTCGATGCCGGGCAGGGGCCACGCCTGACGCTCCTCTGGCCGCGATCACCGGATGCGCGTCGACGCATTGCCACGCATCTGTCGCGGTGCGCCGGCCTCACGGTGGCACTGATGGCCGAGGGTCGATTGTGGCGTCTGGCCGATCCGCCGCACCAGCCCTGGACGCCCGACCGGGATCGGATCTCGGGCATCGTCCGTCAGGCGGATGGAGCCGATGCCGGCGATGCCGCGCGCATCCGACACCGCCATGGCGTCGCCGGCGGAATGTTGGTGGCCGTCGTGGCCCGGCGTTTCGATGCCCGTCTGCTGGGAGGGCTCAGCCGGGCTGCCAAGATGGTCGGCAGCGGGCCGTTCCGGGCGCGGGCCGCCTACGCCATCGTGGACGGCGGCCTCGTGCTTGCCGATATCCGCGTCGATGGCCGGTCGGTCGTCGGCACGGTCCCGCTCGGGAGGCTGGAGCGATGCGGATGATTCTGGCCCTGGCCATGTCGGTCTGCCTGACGGGCTGCATCGCCCCGGTACTCCGATCTCCGGTCGAACATGACCTCGCGGAGAATTTCTGGCGGAATCCTCCGGCCTGCGTCGTGGTGTTGCCGGCTGTCGTTGCGGGAGAGGTTCCGCGCCGCCTCGCCGAGCGTGCCCTCGCGCGCCACCTCTTCGGCCGCGTCGCCGTGGTCGTCGGCCCCGACCGACGCGATGCCGAGGCACGGCATCTGGCCCTCGACCTGACGCATCCCGAGGACCGGGCGCTCTACGGCACGCTCGCCGGCTGCCGCCACGGTGCCGAACTCGAGCTTGCCGGCGGGCGGAGCTATGCGGTGATCTGGGCCGAGGCGGCGTTCGACCTGGAGGCGCGGCTGATCGATCTGGCCACCGGGGACATCGTGTGGTCGGCGCGGCACCGCGCGTCACGCGGTAACGGCGGCCTGCCGATTTCGCCGGTCGGGCTCGTCGTGGCAGCGGGGCAGGCCGGCGCCTTCGTCGCCGATGGCGACCTTCTGCCGTCGGTCCTGGAAGACGGACTGCGCGCCCTGATGGCGACCCTTCCGGCGGGCGACTACTAAATATGCAATGAATGATACCTAACTAAATAAAAATTAATCCCTCGCGGGAAAGGAGCGCAAAAATATAAAGTGAAAAAAGTATCGCGATGAATGCTGACGAAAATATTAGCGAAAACAAAAATGAACGACCTTCAAGAAAAACTAATCCCCCTATAGTTTTTTGAGAGTTATTGCTAAAGAAAAAGCTAAAAAGCTGCTTTCGGCGCATGTTATCTATGTCAAGTATTGTCGAGCTTAAGAAAATTACAGACGTATTTATTCCGAGGCAAATTATATCTGAAATTACAGAATCGGGGCGAGCGAAAAAAGACACCATCAATGTTACTGATGCCAGCATCCATAAAATAAATATTTCTCCAAAAGAATTTAGACGTACTTTTGAGCTTACTAGCAAAAATATTTGAGCTGCCTGAGATGGGTAACGGTCTTTATAATTATGGAAGGAGTCTATCCCGCCAACTTCCGTATCTCGATCGGAGTTGTGTGACATTATCTCGAGGACTCGCTTGCGAAATTCGATTTTGTCATCGTCATGTACGTCCGTTTCAATGCTCTGGAGCAAGGCAACGCCTATCTCTTCTCGCCTGTTTCTCTGACCGGATAGGCGATCATTAAGGAATGCCACAAGGATTGCAAATATGCTCGCCGGAACAGCTACAGCGCCGAAATAGTCATCTTCTGCACTTCCTGGGACGGAGAAACACGCAAGTGCCCACAATGGCAGAAGAAATAGGGCTGCTTTGTAGCTAATTGAAAAATCGGCCTGTAGAGAAACTGCCAGATTTGAAGAAATTATGAACATTGCTCCTATAAAAAATATCGGATCTGGCGCATTTGTTTTTCCAAATATAAGTAGCAAAAAAACTGCAAAAACCGGAACTAAGTTCCACATTAAATTGATTCCAATAATTTTCGATATTTGATTAGCTAAAGCAAAAAATACGGAACCGAATGCCGCTATAAGCGCAATTGATGTGCAGAGAATCGCGAAGTCGATCTGTATGTCCGATGAAATATTTTCCGTCTCAAATAATGATGATAGAATAATAAAAAGAACCCCTGAAAACCCTCGACTTATCATCGAAATAATTACTACGGACAAAAATCCTTTTGTCTTATCTTCTATTTTTCTTATTTTAAGGTTACGGATAAAATGATTCGTATTTGCTATGTGTGCTGCCGAACTCACGGCCATGAGAAATCCGGCACCCAGTGCCTGAAGAAGCCCAGGATCGGCAAGCAAGTTCAATTCAAAATGCTGAGATTCATCTCGCGCTGTTCCTACGATCACTATGCCGACAAGCGAGCTGAAAATGAATGGAGAAAGAGCTGAGCTAAATTTCTTATTGCGTATAAAAAATGGGAGAATTAGCACTAACGCGATAGGCCATGTCTCGTAACCAACAGTAACAATAAGCTGATTGTGATCGCGTAAGGCGATAAAAAGAAGAAAAAAGCTCGATCCATTAAAAATAGCATCTAAAGTAAACAGTCTTATGTTGTGAAAGTCGATAGATTTTGCGGCTTTTATAACGGGAAATTTTATAAAAAAAGAGCATACTACGAGAGTTAAAAATAAGCAAAAAGACGCAAGAGATAGGGATGTTGCTACATAAACTAAGCCGCCTACGTGAGAAGAATAAAGGGAAATGACGAGCGGTTGCAGGCCATAAAGTGTCACGCTCATCAACATAATAATCAATGCCATGCGTGAATTATCTCCAATAAAAACGCCGCGCGTTATTTTCGCAAAGTTGCTTTCCGAGTAAGCAATCTAAACCATACCAATTTGTATCCTGCAATAGGAAGCACGTGGTGGTTCTGCAAGATTCTGCGGTTGGTTTGTTGAGGAAATTACCGATCGTGAGGGCATATTCGTATTCCCGATCGCATGAAACCGAGGTCGCATGCTGAGAATTCAACGCCCGTCGGCAATTCTGTTTGATGTGCTGGGCGTATTTGCCGCGGACGACGAGGCATCGCTGTGGTTCTTAAAGGGCTTGTCCGGCTACCGTTGATTTCCAGCGGTGAACTTCCGCGGAAGCCATGGGGGCGCGATTTCGGCGACGTGTATCTATGATTTCGTTCCTCTTTGTCCTGCTGTTCGGTGACATTCGTGCCGACCACCTGGACCATGCCCATGATTTCCTCCCGTCCACTTGATTCCGCAAAGAACGGGGCGGATCATACGCTTTGGCTTTGCAATTTTCGAGCGGGGCGGTCCGCATGGCCGGCGGTGGGTCTGGTGGTATGAATTGGGACGACCTGCGCTACTTCCTTGCGGTGGCGGCGGAGGGAAGCCTGTCGGCCGCGGCCCGTACGTTGCGGGTCAACCCGGCGACGGTCAGCCGTCATATCGACGCGCTGGAGGCCCGGTTCGAGGTCCGGCTGTTCGACCGTCGCCAGGACGGCTACGGCCTGACCGAGGCGGGTGAGAAACTGGCGGGTCGGGCGCGCGGCATCGAGACCGAAATGTTTGGTCTGGCCCGGGCATTCGATGCCGAGGACCGTGGCCTTGCCGGCACGGTGGCCGTCACGTCGACGGAATCGCTGATCGTCCCCTTCCTGATCCGCAACCTGCCCCTGCTGCAGGAGCGCCATCCGGGCATCCGCCTGCAGGTGGTCAACGAATACCGGTTCCTGAATCTGTCCCGGCGCGAGGCCGATGTGGCCATTCGGCTGGCCCGTCCGGAGCAGGGGGACCTGGTGATCCGGCGCATCGGTACATTGGGGTTCGGGCTCTACGCCTCGCTCGACTATCTGGAGGCCTGCGGCACGCCGACGGTGCCGGCGGACCTCGCCCGGCATGCGGTCATCGACTGGCTCGACGGGTTTCCCGAGAACGCGCCAGTGAGTTGGTTGCGCCAGCAGATGGGAGGGCGTCCCCCCGCCTTCGCCACCAACCCGGCGACCGCCCGGCTCGCCGCCGCTCGGGCCGGGATCGGCATCGCGTTGGTGCCGTGCATGGTGGCCGAGGAGGCGACCGACGTGGTACGCGTTCTGCCCGGCGCTGAGATTCCGGGCGTCGATCTCTGGCTGCTCGTCCATCGCGATCTGTCCAAGCTGGCGCGCATCCGCGCCGTGCTCGACTTCATTCACGAACGCGCTCAGGCGGAGGCCGACCGTATCGCCGGCCACGCACAATAAATTGCCGGCGTGGGAAACCTCACGGCCTTGGGAAGTGATCGGTGCCAAAGTCGCCGTTGAAGTCTCGAAGGGCCCGATCGACGACCACTGACTCAGGGGGTTGTGGATGTGATGTGGACAACTTTCGACTTTCAATCCGTTAAGTCGCTTGGACAATTGACCGTTTATTCGAAGGCGTTTTTGCAGTTCGATTCACTGCCAAAATCAGAATGGCGGCTTTCTCCCGTCATGGGAAAGTGGCGCCGCAAAAATATATCCACAGCGATTGGCGGGCTTTGCCTGCTGATATGGATGTTTCTGTCATCTGCCGTCATCGCGCGGACGGATGTCGATCTGGAACTGGTCTTTGCCTCGGATGGGTCCGGGTCCATCGACGACGAGGAGCTGCGTTTTCAGCGCCGGGGATATGCGGCTGCGCTCGCCGACCAGCGGGTGCAGGACGCCATCGCCGCCGGTCCGTTGGGACGCATCGCGGTCGCGTTCGTCGAGTGGGGAGCCCCTGCAAGCCAGCACACGATCGTCGACTGGACGGTGATCGCCGGCCGCGACGATGCCCTTGCCTGGGGCAAGCGTCTGGTCGAGGCGCCACGGGCCGCCTACGGGTATAACTCGATCAGCGAGGCGATTGCCTACTCCGCCGATCTGATCCGATCGAACGACTACGACGGTGCGCGTAAGGTGATCGACCTCTCCGGCGACGGGCCGCAGATTGGCGGCCGATCGCTCGCGCTGATCCGCAACATGACGGTGGCCGAGGGCATCACCATCAACGGTCTGGTCGTTGCCAACCGCAATGTGCGTACCGGGCCGAGCGGCGAACCGCTGGACGAGCACTACGAGATGGACGTGATCGGCGGGTTCGGCGCCTTCGTGGTGGTGGCGACGGAAGAGAGGGGCTTTACGCAGACGGTGCTGGCGAAGATGGTGCGCGAGATCGCCGACAGCCGACCGACCGGCGCGCCGACCAATCTCGCCCAGGATGCTTTCGATGAGCGCTGAACAGCCAGGAGACGAACAGGGCGAGGCGATCGCCCGGACCTTGGATGTGCGCGGGCTGAAATGTCCGCTGCCAGTGCTCAAGGCGCGCAAGGCGATCGGCCAGGTCGAGGTCGGAGCCCTGCTCGAAGTGCTGGTGACCGATCCGGCGGCCATGCTCGATTTCCGCCACTACGCCCGCCAGTCCGGCCACGAGCTCGTGGCGGCGGAAGAGGGCGAGGTCCTGCGTTTCGTGCTGCGCCGCTCGACCTGACGGATAACGTACACACGCGACGTTTCCGCGCCTTCCCAAGCCCCATGCCCCGCGACTAATGTGCGCGCGGGAGGAACGAAAAATATGACAGATAACGAAACGCCAAAGGGCCTCGGACGCGGCCTGACCAACTACGGCGACAACGAATTCAGCCTTTACCTGCGCCGCTCCATGGCCTCGTCCATGGGCTACAGCCGCGACATGCTGCAGAAGCCGGTGGTCGGCATCTGCTCGTCGGGCAGCGGCTACAACAACTGCCACCGCCTGATGCCGGAGCTGGTCGAGGCGACCAAGCGCGGGGTTCTGGCGGCCGGCGGCCTGCCGATCGACTTCCCGACCATCTCGCTCGGCGAGACGTTCCTGAATCCGACCTCGCTGATGTACCGCAATCTGATGAGCATGGACGTGGAAGAGATGATCCGCGCCCAGCCGATGGATGCGGTCGTCGTGATCGGCGGTTGCGACAAGACCCTGCCGGCGCAGATCATGGGAGCGGCCAATGCCGAGGTCCCCGTGATCTACCTCGCGGTCGGACCGATGCTGACCTCGCCCTATGACGGCGAGCGGCTCGGCGCTTGCACCGATTGCCGACGGTTCTGGGGTAAGTATCGCGCCGGCGAGGTCTCCGACGAGGGCATCAAGCGGATCGAGGGCAGCCTGGCCACCACCGCCGGCACCTGCGCGGTGATGGGGACGGCCAGCACCATGGCCTGCATCGCCGAGGCGCTCGGCATGACCCTGCCCGGCACGGCGTCGATCCCGGCGGTCCATGCCGACCGGCTGCGCGCCGCCGAGGCGTCGGGCGCGCGGGCCATGGAACTGGCGCTGGCCAAGGGCGACGACAAGCTGCTGCCGCGCCACATCATCACCCGCAAGTCGGTGGAGAACGCGCTGCGCGTTCTGCTCGCGATCGGCGGGTCGACCAACGCCATCGTCCATCTGACCGCGATCGCCGGGCGCCTGGGCATTCCGGTGCCGCTCGACCGGCTGAACGTCATGTCGGACGAGACCCCGGTCCTGGTCGACCTGAAGCCGACCGGCGCCCATTACATGGAGGATCTGTTCGCCGCCGGCGGCCTGGTCGGCGTGTT
>JARGOG010000008.1 GCA_029212785.1 Thalassobaculaceae bacterium | reverse complement strand
CGACCATGCGGGCGACCATGCGGGCGGGGCAAGCGTCGGCGACGTCGCCGAAGGTGTCGGCGCCTATCACTTCGACCAGTGCGATGCGGTTGTCGGTGTCGGCACCGGTGCGATTGTCGACCTGGCGACGCTCGTCGCCTTCATGTCCGGCCAACGCCATCCGTTGACGGACCTTGCGGCAGTATCCGCAAATATCGATCCCCGTGGCGTAGCGCCCAGTTTTGCCGTTGCGACCGACTTGACCGGGGTGGCGGCACTCGGCGGCGCTTCTTTGATTCTGGACGATCGGGGGTGTCCGTTCCTGCTTCGGGACGCGGCCCTGCGCCCCGCCGCGGCGGCCTATTGCCCGGCGCCGGGCGTGGGCGGGCTGGTCGAGGGGAGGGAGATCGTGGCGGCGCTGGCGATCGACGCCGGTGACGGCGGGGCCGCAGACAGTCTGATGGCGACGACGGCCGGCGATGCGTCGAGCCTCGCTCTGGATATCGCCGGTCTGCTGGAACGGCGTCTCGGTCCGGCGCGGGTGCTCGCGGTCTACGGCATGATCGCCGGCGGTATTCCCCAGCCCGCGACCCTGGCCTGTCTGATCGCGACGTCTGGCGTCGGCGCCGATGTGGCGGCGGCGCTGGACCCGTCGCGAACCGCGCGGCCGTTGCTCGACGCGCTTTCGTTGGATGCCCTGGCCCATATCGACCGGACCACTCTACCGGTGGACATTTCAGGCATGCTGGTGATGCTGGGACGAGACATACCGGCGCCAAGACGTCGGGGAGGACGGGGAGGGGCGGCGCGCGGCCGTCGATCGGAATGACACAGACAATTCGCGATGCCGAGACCGGCGACTACGAGGCGCTGGTGGAGCTCAACAATGCCGCTGTTCCTGCAGTGAATGCCCTGACCGTCGACGACTTTGCCGGCTTTGCCGGCATGGCCGACCTGTTCCGGGTGATCGGGCCGCGCGGTGCGGCGGAAGCCGTGCTGATCGCCCTGCAGCCCGGCAAACCCTATGACAGCCGGAACTACCGCTGGTTCGAACGGGAATATGACAGCTTCCTCTATGTCGACCGGGTGGTCGTGTCCGAGCACCGTCGCGGCGCGGGCCTGGGGGCGGCGCTGTATGAGGATTTCGCCGCGGCCGGCCGCCGGCTCGGCGTGGGGCGGCTGACCTGCGAGGTGAACCTCGATCCCCCCAATCCCGGGTCGCTGCGGTTTCACGAGCGACGCGGCTTCCGCGCGGTCGGGACCCAGGAGGCCGGCGGCAAGCAGGTCCAGCTCATGTCCCGGGAGCTCGTGGCGTGACCGGCGACCAGGGGCCGTCAGAGGTGCTCGAGTCGCTCCGGGGGCTCGGTCTCGTCGGGGCGGGCGAGCGGCCGGCGATGACGGCGCTGACCGGTGGGGTCGCCTCCGATATCTGGCGGGTCGATGCGGTGCGCGGCCCGTTCTGCGTGAAGCGTGCGCTGGCCAAGCTGAAAGTCGCCGCCGACTGGCGTGCCCCGGTCATCCGCAACGAATACGAGGTCGCCTGGTTCGAGACCGTGGCTGAGGCGGTGCCGGAAGCGGTGCCCGAGATCCTGGGCCATGACCCGGACAGCGGATTGTTCGCCATGGCCTGGCTCGACCCGTCGAACCATCGGCTCTGGAAGGCCGATCTCGCCGCAGGGATCGCCGATCCGGCGGTGGCCCATGCGGTCGGCGACCGGCTGGGGCGGATCCACGCGGCGACCGCCGCCCGGCCCGAGCTGGCGGCGCGCTTCCCGACCGACAGCATCTTTCACGCCATTCGACTGGAACCCTATCTGGAGGCGGCCGGGCGGGTGCGCCCGGAGGTATCGGCCGAGCTCGCGGCCCTGGTCGCGCGCACGGCATCGACGAAGCGCTGCCTGGTGCATGGCGATGTCAGTCCGAAGAATATTCAGGTCGGACCGACGGGGCCGCTGTTTCTGGACGCCGAATGCGCCTGGTGGGGTGATCCCGCCTTTGATCTGGCGTTCTGTCTCAACCATCTGCTGCTCAAGTGTCAGTGGGTGCCGAAAGCGGCGTCGGGCTTCCTGCGCTGCTTTCAGACGATGACGGCGGCCTATTTCGCCCATGTCGACTGGGAGGATGCGGCGGCGCTTGAGGCCCGGGTGGCGCGCCTGCTGCCGGGCCTGTTCCTGGCGCGGATCGACGGCAAGTCGCCGGTGGAATACCTGGTGGAGGATCGGGACAAGTCGCGGGTCCGCGACGCGGCCATCCTGTGGCTGAAGACTCCGCCATCGACATTGGCCGCTCTGCAGGCGGATTGGGCGAAGGTTGTGGTCAGGGAAAGCGAATGAGCATGAGCGATACCATCAAGACGGTGGTCGGCCGCAGGGTCTGGGACAGCCGCGGCCGCCCGACGGTCGAGGTCGAGATCCGCACGGCGAGCGGCGCGAGCGGACGGGCGATCGCGCCGGCCGGGGCCTCCACCGGCGCCGGCGAGGCGCTGGACCGGCGCGACGGTGGGACCGCCTTCGGGGGGCTCGACGTGACGGGCGCGGTCGCCTCCGTGAACGGCGAGATCGCGGCGGCGCTCCTGGGGATGGCGGTCGATGACCAAACCGGTGCCGATCGGTCGCTGATCGCACTCGACGACACACCGAACAAATCCCGGCTCGGTGGCAACGCGATCATCGCGACGTCGATGGCGCTGGCCCACGCGGCGGCCGCCTCGGCCGGACTGCCGCTGTGGCGCCATCTCGCCGGCGACACCCCGCCCGGGCCGCTGCCGCTGCCGGAAATCCAGATCCTCGGCGGCGGCGCCCATGCCGCCCGGCGCGTCGATGTGCAGGATTTCATGGTGATTGCCGTCGGAGCGCCGGACTACCCGACGGCACTCGACTGGACCGCCGATGTCTACCGCGCGGCCGGACGAATCCTGGCCGATGCCGGCAGGCTGCAGGGCGTGGCGGATGAAGGCGGGTTCTGGCCGGCCTTCGACAGCAACGAAGAGGCGCTGGACTGCCTGCTCAGGGCGATCGAGGCGTCGGGTCATGCGCCGGGTGACGAGGTGGCGATCGCTCTCGACATCGCCGCGTCCGATTTCGGTTCCGGCGGGCGTTATACGCTGGCCCGCGACGGCCGCGAGATCGACAGCGATGGGCTCGCCGACATGCTGCTGGGCTGGCTCGCGCGCTATCCGGTGGTCTCGATCGAGGATCCGATGGGCGAGGATGACGAGGCCGCCTTCGCGCGCTTCACGCATGCCGCACCCGCCGGCGTGCAGATCGTCGGCGACGACCTGGTGACGACCAATGCCGCCCGGATCGCCCATTGTGCCGGGATCGGCGCGGGGAATACGGCGCTGATCAAGCCGAACCAGATCGGCACCCTGACCGAGACGCGCGAGGCGTTGGATTCCGCGCGGGAAATGGGCTGGGGCGCCATCGTGTCGGCCCGGTCCGGGGAGACCGAGGACGTCACCATCGTCCATCTGGGCGTGGGCTGGGCAATCCCGCAGCTCAAGGTGGGGTCATTCACCCGCTCCGAGCGCATGGCGAAATGGAACGAGGGCTTGCGACTGGCCGAGCAGGTTCCGAGCGGGGCGGCGCTGCCGGTGCGCTCCGCCTATCCCTGGGGGCGGTCATAGAAGAGGGGATACGCGGCGGCATGAAGGTTCTTTATCACTACGATGTCGGCCCCTGGCTGCGCGACCGGTTGACCCGGATGGCGGAGGACGAGGGGCTTCGGGTCGCGATCTGCTCGGAGCGCGACCATGACGGATTCCTGGAGCAGATGGCCGATACCGACGTGCTGCTGCACAACCTGGAACCGGTGACGGCGGAGCACATGGCGGCGGCGCCGAAGCTCAAGCTGGTGCAGAAGATCGGCGTCGGGGTCAACACCATCGATCTGGACGCCGCCAGGGAGCGCGGCATCGCCGTCTGCAACATGCCCGGCACCAACAGTCAGGCCGTGTCCGAGATGACGCTCCTGCTGATGCTGGCCTGCCTGCGCCGGTTGCCGGTGTTCCATGCCCGTACCGCGCGCGGCGACGGTTGGGGCTGGCCGCCGGCAATGCAGGACACGCTCGGCGAGATTGCTGGCAAGACCGTCGGTCTGGTCGGCAACGGATCGGTGCCGCAACTGCTGACTCCGGTGCTGACCGCCATGGGCGCGCGGGTGCTGTTCACCAAGCGCGGCGCGCCGGATCCGGCGATCCCGGCCTGGGTCGACAAGGCCACGCTGCTGGCGGAGTCCGACATCATCTCCCTGCACATCCCGCTGGTGGATGAGACCCGCCATTGGCTGGACGGCAGCGCCATCTCCCGGATGAAACCGGGAGCGATCCTCGTCAATACGGCGCGCGGCCCGCTGGTCGACGAGGAGGCACTGGCGGCGGCACTGTCCGCCGGCCGCCTGATGGGAGCCGGGCTCGACGTCTTCGCCGAAGAGCCGTCGCCCGCCGGCAATCCGCTTTTCGCGCTGGACAATGTCGTGCTGGCGCCGCATGTGGCGTTCTTCACGCTCGGCACGTTGGAGCGCAGCCTTGCCGTGGCGTCGGAGAACATCAACCGGCTGCGCGCGGGTCGCGACCTGTTGCATCGCGTGGCCTGACCGAACTGAATCGGAGAACCGACCGTGAAGGTCGCCGTTGTCACCCCCTATCGCGACGAGCCCGAAGCCTGGGTTCAGGCCATGATCGCGTCCGTTGCCGCGCAGAGTCATCGGGTGACCCATGTGCTGGTCGGCGACGGGCTGTACAACCCGGCCTATGACGGCGACGGCCGGATCAATCTGTCCCTCTCCGACGCGGCCAATGATAGCGGCGGAACACCGCGCGCCGCCGGTGGTGCCTGGGCGGTTCAGAATGGCTATGAGATCGTCGTCTATGTCGATGCCGACGATCGAGTCGATCCCGGCTTCGCGGCCGCCCTGGTTCGCACGCACCAGGCAGTCGGTGCCGAGGTCATCTCGGTCCCGCATGCCTATTACGACCGGAACATGCGTCCGGCGCGCAATCTGACCTGGCAGCATATCGGGGTCTGGGCGCACGGCTCGGCGCGGCAGATCGGCGGGACCTTCTACAATTTCATGCCGGCGAGCGGTCTGGCGCTGGCGGGCAGGGGGCTCGACCATGTCGGCGACTGGACGCGCGTGCCCAAGGCTCTGAGCCGGGTCCACGACGTGTTCTTCTCCCAGGCGCTGATCAGCCGGCCCTATGTCCTCGCCTGGCTCGGTCAGGCGCTGTACCACTACCGCCTGACCCATGCCCACCAGTATGAACGCTTCAATCTCGCGGTGCCCTACGACCTGGAGTCCGATGCCAAGGTTGAAGGCAACGAGACGGCCATCGCCTTCCTCAGCAAGCTGGACGACGCGGGGCGCCGGGCGCTCGAGGCGAAGTTCGGCATCCGCATCGAGTTGGTACCGGAGCAGGGCAAGGTCCGACAGGCCGTCGCCACGGCGCACAACAAGCGCGGCGCGCTGGTACGGGGCAAGGACGGGCAGTACGGGATATTCGTTCCGACCTGAGACGGTGTGCTATTCGGAAACGAATCCCGGCATGAAGATCCTGGCCCGGAGCTGCCAGCAAGGAGATGACCGTGAGTGATGTCGCGCCGACCCTCGGCGATCTGCCGACCCCCTGCCTGGTGCTCGACCGCAGCAAGATGGAACGCAATTTGGCCCGAATGCGCGCCCGCGCGGATGCGCTGGGTGTGCGGCTGCGCCCGCATTGCAAGACGGCCAAGTCGGCGGAGGTCGCACGCCGGGCACTGGGGGGCGATGCCGGTCCGATCACCGTCTCCACCCTGCGGGAGGCTCAATACTTCGCCGAGAACGGCTTCTCCGACATCACGCTTGCCGTCGGCATTTCGCCGTCGCGGCTGAATCAGGCCGCCGGCCTGCTGGCCCGCGGCGTCGATCTGGCGGTCACGACCGACAACGCGGTCATCGCCACGGAGATCGTCGCCACCGCCAAGGCGCTCGGCGTGCAGTTCGCGGTGATGATCGAGGTCGATGTCGGCGAGCACCGCGGCGGGATCGAGGCGCGGGCGGCAGAGCTCATGGAGATCGCCGGGATCCTGCGCGACGGCGGCCAGGAGGTGCGGGGCATTCTCGCCCATGCCGGCCACACCTACGGGTGCCGGGGCGCGGATGCGGTTGCCGAGGTCGCCGAGGCCGAGCGCGCGGGGGCGGTTCTCGCGGCCGAACGTTTGCGCCAGGCCGGCCATGCCTGTCCGGTCGTCAGCGTCGGCTCGACCCCCGGCGCCCTGTTCGCCCGCAACTTGGACGGGGTCACCGAGATGCGCCCGGGCGTCTATATGTTCATGGATCTGTTCCAGTCGGGTGTCGGCTGCTGTGGGCTTGAGGACATCGCCGTGACCGTGATGGCCAGCGTTACGAATCTGCGCCCGAATGAGGGGAGCGCGCATATCGATGCGGGCGCCCTGGCGCTGTCCAAGGACCGCTCGACCCAGGCGCAGCCGCGCGATTGCGGGTTCGGTCTGCTGACCGACGCGTTCGGCCGGCCACTTCCGGGCCTGACCGTCGAGGCGGTGCATCAGGAGCATGGTCGGATCGCCGGTGCGGGGGTCGACCCGGCGATCCTGCCGATCGGCAGCCGGGTCCATGTGCTGCCCAACCATGTGTGCATGACCGCGGCGATGTACGACCGCTACGCCGTGGTCGACGGCCTGTCGGACGGGCCGAAGCAGCCGGTGGTCGCGTTCTGGGATCGGGTGAACGGCTGGTAGCGCGTCCAGGGGAGAGCAGGGAGAAAAGCGGCGCAGCCCGGTTCGGCAATGCCGGAAGACGTCAGGGCTTCGTCGCCAGTTCCGCGAGCTGTTCCTCGGTCAACGTCGCGCCATCGATCTCGGCGCCGCGCAGGTGAGCGCGGGCAAGCCGGGCGCCCTGGAAGTTGGCCCCCTTCAGATTGGCGCCGCTGAGCTTCGCCCCGGTCAGGTCGGCATCGACGAAGATCGCGCCGGACAGGTTGGAGACCCACATCCGGCCGGTCGGCGTGCCGTCCGCGGATTTCAGTTCCACTTCCGAGAAGTCGGCTCCGGCCGCGCGCGCGCCGCTCAGGTTGGCGCCGGCCAGATTGATGCCCGCCAGTTCGGCGTCGCGCAGATCGGCGCCGCTCAGATCTACTCCCGAGAGGTCGGACATCACCAGACTGGTCCGCCGCATCGTCGAGCCCGCCATCTGGGCTTCGCGCAGATCGGCACCGGACAGGTTCACATCCGAAATGTCGATGCCGGAAAGGTCGGTCTTTGCCAGTTGGGCCCGCGAACCGCCGCGCCCCTGTTCACGGATCCATACCGAGTGGTCCCGCAGAATGTCGCGCATCGATCGGGACAGGCCCCGCCCGTCCGAATTGACGAGATTGGCGCCGGCAAGATCGGCCGAGGACAGGTCAACATTCTCCAGGATCGCGCCATGCAGATCGGAGTTGCGCAGCTGCGTGCGGTGGATCAGCGCGCCGGACAGATTGGCACCGGCGAGATTGGCGCCGATGATCTTGGCTTCGGACAGATTGGCGCCTGAGAGATCGGCCCCTTGAAGGTTGGCGTTCTCCAGGTTCACGCCGGAGAGGTTCGCGCCGCATAGCAGCGTCTTTTCCAGGGTCGCGCCGACCATGCTGGAATGGGACAGGTCGGTGCCGGAGAGGTTGGCGCCGTTCAATTCCGCCTCGTCCATCTCGGACTGGCCGATATTGGAGCGGATGATGGTCGCCGGTGCGGCCGGGTTGCCGCTGATCAGCGCACCACCGCGCAGATCGGCTTCCTTCAGGTTGGCGCCGGCGAGATTGGCCCCGCGCATGAACGCGCCGCGCAGGTCGCAGCGCACCAGCAGCGATTTGGCGAGGTCGGCCCCGTCAAGATTGGCACAGAACATGTCCGCATAGGACAGGTCGGCGCCGACAAGGATGGCGCGGGCCATATAGGCGCCGGACAGCTTTGCCGACTGCAGTGTCGCGCTGGTCAGATTGAATTCGGAGAGATTGCACCCCGACAGGTCGGCGCGCTGGCCGCCGGACTTGCGCTGGAGCCACCGCTCGTGGCTCTCGATCATTTTCAGGATCTGTTCGGGGGTCATGCGGACGGACCCGGTTGCCAGCCGTCAACGATCACCCGATAGATCTTCGTCGGTCGCGGGTCATTGGCGTAAAAATGTTCATCGATGCGAACCTTCAAGTCCCGCGCCTCGCAGTATTCCCGCAATTGTTGAAATCCTCTGGTCGCGACGATGTCCTTGAGGCTGGCGCCGAGATCCATTGCCGTGACGTCCTTGAGCGGTTCGCCGTTCTCGTCGGTCAGGTAATAGATTACGAAACCGCCGCCACTCTGGCCCACCTCGGTATCGGCATAGCGGGCGACATCTTCCTGGACACGATTGACCAGACCTAGAAGCTGGTCGCTGATCGTGCTGAGGAAGGATGCGTCAGGCGCGGCCACTGTGGTCTTCATGGTTGAAGGTCAATCCGGCTCAAGGTTTATGATCTGATGGATCAACCTAGGCATAGCGTTAAAAACTTAACGCGACGTTTAATCTTTCGACCAAACGCCGCGCCAATGCGGAAACTGCGGACCGAAAGGTTCGCCCCGCCGACCAGGCTGCTAAACCCGCCAACGAGTTCCGTCGCCGATCAACCGTCCGAAGACGGCTTCGGTGCCGGAGTTTGAGGCGCCATCACCGTCTGGCTAGGTGACGATGTTGACGCGGACTTGGTCGACCAACCGCATGCCGACGCGTCGCGGGGAGCGAAGGCGGCAAGAGCAAGACTCAATCCACAGGCGATGATGAGAGTACGCATGACGTGCCTCCAATCTGTGCATGTTCAGGATAGTGCGTTGAGGGGCGTACGACAACTGGAACCGGTTCAGACTGCAGCGGTCTCAGAATTCATCGCCGTTTCCAACTGATCGGGGTCCACGAGAGCGTCCGTGAGGTTGGCGCCGGTGATGTTCGCGCCCGCGATCTGCGCGCCGGAAAGGTCGCAATGGGACAGGTTTGCACCCCGCAGATCCGCGCCGCGCAGGTCGGCGCCGTTCAGCTTGACGCCGGACAGGTTGGCAGGCCAGAGCCGACCGGTCGGTCGACCTTTGCTGTCCTTCAGATTGACCGGCGAGATGTTCGCTTTCTGAAGGTTCGCCCCGACCAGGCTGGCATTGGAGAGGTTGACGCCTTCCATGGTCGATTTCGACAGATCGGCGCCTTCCAGGTTGCATTTCGCGAGATCGGACATCACCAGCAGGGTCTCGGTGAGTGTGGCGCCCGACAGGTTGCTGGTGTGCAGATCGGCGCCGGACAGGTTGACGCCGGACAGGTCGATATGGCTGAGATCAATGCCGACGAGCACCGCGCGGTCGCCGAGGCGGCCATCCTCGCGGATCCAGACATAATGGTTGTTCAGCATGTCCCGGATATCCGGCGGCAGGGTGTCTTCGCTGCGCACCATGTTGGCGCCGGTGAGGTTCGCTGTCGCCATGTCGCAGCCGTCGGTGTTCGCGCCGGACAGGTTGGCGTGCTTGAACACCGTGTTGTTGATGACCGCCCCTTGCAGTTGCGCGTCCTGCAGGTTGGCACCGGAGAAGTCGGTGTCGCTGAGGATACAGCCCTTCAGATCCGCGCCTTCGAGATTGGCGTTCCGCAGGTTGACGCCAGACAGGTTGGCGCCCGCCAGCGTCGCACCGGCCAGATTGGCGTTGGCCATGGCGGAATTCGACAGGTTGGCGCCGCGCTCGTTGTTGGTCGGACTGTCGCGCTCGCCATCCTCGTTCTCGGTGCCGAACATCAATGTGCCGCCGCGGAAGTCGGCGCCGCGCAGGTTCGCGCCGGTCATGTTGACGTTGCGGATGTTGGCGCCGCGCAGGTCGGCATTCTCCAGATTGCAGCTCTTGGCATCGACGCCATCGAGGACGGCGCAGAAGAGATCGGATTCGGACAGATCCGTGCGCTGGAGAATGGCGCGGGACAGGTCGCAGCCGGACAATTTGGCACCGCGCAGCCGGGCGCCCTCGAGGGAGAAGCCGGTCAGATTCTGGCGGGCAAGATTCGCACGCACGCCGCCACGACCTTTGGTAAGCCAGGCCTCATGTTCCTGAAGGATCATGACGAACTGCTGCGGCGTCATCCGGAAGCCCCAATTCCCGTCGGTTTCAAACCGTGGATATTTTCCCACCCTGCTGAGTAAACGTTAACACATCGTTTGCCTCGCACAGAAGCCGTACGCAATCATTGTGCCGAAGTCGCTCCGCTGCGGTGGTGAGTTTTCACCGACCTCGGTCATTCTGCCGTCACTCGGCGGGGGCTTCGCCGGGGCTGGGTGATCCGACGGGCTTGGCAGCGGTCTCTCCCGCGGGCTCGGGCTTGCGCACCGTACGACCCTCGATCGCCGACATGAACAATGACAGCATCGGCGGGATCAGGCCGAGCGTCAGCACGGCCGAGAGCGCGAGCCCGCCGACCACGACCGAGCCGAGGCCGCGATACAGTTCCGATCCGGCGCCGGGGAAGACCACCAGCGGCAGCATCCCGAGCACGCTGGTCAGGGTCGACATGAAGATCGGCCGAATGCGGTTGCTGGTCGCCTCCAGGATGGCGGCTCCTGGCGCCATGCCTTCGTCGCGCAGATGGTGCAGCGTCTGGTGCACCAGCAGGATCGCGTTGTTCACGACGATGCCGATCAGAATAACGAACCCGAGCAGGGTGAGCATGTCGAGCTTCTGCTGGGTGAAAGTGTTCAGCACGCCAAGGCCGAGCATGCCGCCGGCGGTCGCCAGCGGCACCGAGAACACGATGATGATCGGGTACAGGAAGCTCTCGAACAGGATCGCCATGACCAGGTAGACGATGGCCAGCGCCATCACCAGGTCGATCTGCATCTCCGCCCAGGTCTCCTGCAGCTTGCTGGCGGTGCCCGACAGCCGCATCGTCACCCCCGGAGGCACACCCTCGGCGATGACCTTGGCGATGACCTGATCGCGCAGGATCTCCATGGTTTCCTCCAGCGCGATGCTCGAGGGTGGTTGGACGACGAGCGTGATCGTGCGCAGGCGCTCGCGGTGGCGGATCTCGGTCGGGCCGGTGGTCACCACGACATCGGCGAGCGAACTGGCGGGCAGGATCATGCCCTGTTCGGTGACCACCGGCAGCGCCTCTATGCCCTGGGTCTGGGTCACATTCTTCACCGGGCCACGCAGGGTGAGGTCCAGGCGCTCTCCGTCGACGGTGATCTCCGCCACGCGCAGGCCGTCGTTGAAGGCGTCCACCGTCTGGCCGAACTCGACCGCGGAGATGCCGTTATCGGCGAGCTGGGTGCGGTTCGGCAGCAGCCGCACCTCCGGCGCGCCGAGGGTCAGGCTGGGCAGCGGGCGGATCTGGGTTCCCTCGCTGCGCGGCAGCACCTCGTTGATCGCCTGATCGATGCGCTGGGCAACCTGGACGATCTCGTTCATGTCGCCGCCGGAGATGTCGAGATCCACGGCCCCCGAGCCGCCGACGCCGCGGCCGAACAGCGAGGTCTGAAAGAAGAAGGAGCGGGTGCCCGGCACCGACCGCACCGGTCCGCTCAGCACCGGGATCAGTTCGGCGACGCGGGACTCGTCGGCGGCGGCCGCGCCGATGACCGTGTTCGCCCGGAAGGCGACGAAGAAGAAGCGCGATAGCGTTGGCGTGCCGTCCTCGGTTGCCAGCCGCTCGCTGTTCTCATCCCAGATCGGCCGGGTCGCCGTCTCGAGCTGGCCGGCGATCTGCGTCTGGGTGTCGAGGTTGTAGCCGGGCGGTGGAGACAGGCGGCCGATGACGAGGTTGCGGTTGCCGTTCGGTAGATAGTCGAGCTTGGGCAGGAAGATATAGGTGGAGATCGAGCACACCGCCGTCATGGCGATGATCATGGCGGCCGCGAAGCTGCGGGATTGTACCGCGCGCCGGGTGATCGCCATGACGTTGCGGTGGAAGCTGCGGGCGAAATGGTCGATGCCGGGTACGCGGCGGCCCTGGGCCTTTTCCACGCCGGGGCCGAGCAGGCGGCTCGCCAGGGCCGGCACCACGGTGACGGAGACCAGAAGCGACAGCAGCACCGACACCGAGATCGCCACCGCGATGTCGCGGAACAGTTGGCCGACCTCAAGCTCCATGACCAGGATCGGGATGAACACCATCACCGTCGTCAGCGCTGAGACCAGCACCGCTCCCCAGACCTGGGAGGCGCCCAGATAGGCGGCCTCGGAGGCGCTGTGGCCGTTCTGGCGCAGTCGGAATATGTTCTCCAGCACGACGATCGCGGCATCGACCACCATGCCGACCGCGAAGGCGAGGCCGGCGAGCGAGATTACGTTGATCGACCGCCCCAGTGCCGCCATCGCCACGAAGGAGCCGACCACGGAGACCGGAATGGCGAGCGAGACGACCAGGGTCGCCGATCCGGACCGCAGGAAGGTCATCAGCACGATTGCCGCCAGGATGCCGCCGATCCAGATGTTCTGCTGCACCAGATTGATGGCCGAGGTGATGTAGCTGGTCTCGTCGTAGACCTTGTTGATGTACAGCCCCTCGTTCGGCAGTTCGAACTCCGAGAGATCTCTCAGGGCGGCATTGACGCCGTCCATGGTCTCGATCACGTTGGCGCCGGTCTCTCGACGCACGGGCAGGGCCATGCCCGGCTCGCCGAAATACCGGATGCGGGCGACCGGTTCCTTGTAGTCGAACTGCACATCGCCGATATCCGCGACCGTCAGCCGGGCGACCCGCCCGGTGGTCGGATCCACGGTCGAGCGCAGCACGACGTCGCGCACCGACTGGGCGCTCTCGAAATCGCCCTCGGTGCGCACGGTGTAGCGGCGCTTTCCTTCCTCGACCGCACCGGCCGAGATCGAGGCGTTGGCGGCGCGCAGACCCTGAACGACCTGACCGATGGTGATACGGAAATGGGCGAGGCGCTCCGGGTCGACGATGACCTGCATCTCGCGCTCGGCGCCGCCATAGACATCGACGCGGCTTACCCCCGGCACGCGTTCGATGCGGGTCTTGATCACGTCTTCGGCGAAGTCGCCGAAGGTGTGGATCGGCCGGTCGTTGCCCGGGACCCGGCGCAGGGTCATCCAGGCGATCGCGTTGTCCTCGGCGCCGGCGGAACTCAGCGTCGGCTGATCGACCTCGACCGGATAGTCGCCGACCCGGTCCAGGCGGTTGGCGACCAGCAGCAGGGCGCGGTCCATATCGGTGCCGACCTGGAATTCGAGCTCGACCCGGGCCCGGCCGGTCTCGGCCGTGCCGATCATTTCGTCCAGGCCTTCCAGGCCGCGCAGTTCGTCCTCCTGACGGTTGACGATCTCGCGCTCGACCTCGGCGGGCGCGGCGCCGAACCACTGGGTCTCCACGGTGATGACCGGACGGTTCACGTCGGGGGCCAACTGGATCGGGATGTTCAGCAGCGCGACGATGCCGAACATGACGACCATCAGCACCGCCGAGATGATGGCGATCGGGCGCTCGATCGAAGCGCGGATGAGGTTCATGGCGTCACCCCTGACCTTCGCTCACCGACACCGACTGGCCGGGACGCAGAACTTCGTTGCCGCGGATCACGGCGAGATCGCCTTCCTCCAGGCCCGACAGCACCTCGAAGCGGTTGCCCACGCTCTCGCCGAGCCGGACGCTGCGCGGCACCGCCTTGCCCTCGGCGACCACGAAGACGATGTTCTCGCCGCGCTGAACGGTGACCGCGTCCTTGGCGACGGTGAGCACCTGACGGCTCTGGTCCAGCGGGATCTCGAGGGTGACGGCCTGATTGGCGGCGCTCGCCACGGTAACCGAATTGTGCGGCACGAACCGGACGGCGACGGTGCGCGTGCGGGTGTTCTCCTCGGGAACGATGGCGCGGACGACGGCAAACAGACGGGTGCCGTCCTGCAACTCGCCTTCGACCAGGGTGCCGGCGGTCAGGCCGCCGGTTCGGTTCGCCGGCACATCCGCTTCGATCTCCAGCTCCACGTGGTTCAGCATGGTGACCACCGGGTCGCCGAGCCGGACATAGGATCCGGCCGACACATGCTTGACCGTTATGACACCGTCATAGGGCGCGGTGATCGTCGCGTCGACGAGCGCGATATCGGTCAGATCGAGCTGCGCCTTGGCGACGGCGGCATCCGCCTCCGCCCGGCGCAGGGCCGCCCGGTGCGCCTCGACGTCACGCTCGGCATCCTCGGTGCGGTCGGGACGGTAGGCGGTCGATCCCTTCAGTCGGTTCTGCCGCTCCAGCGTCTGCTGCGCCTTGGCAAGATTGGCGCGCTCCGCGGAAATGTCGGAGGCGGCGGCCTTGGCCTGCGCGTCCATGCGGGCGCGCTCGGCGGCGAGCCGGTCGCTGGAGAGCCGGGCGATCACCTGACCGCGCGCGACCCGGTCGCCGACCTGGACCGCGACCGTCTCGACCCGCTCGGCGATGCGGGCCGCCAACACGCCCGACTGGCGGGCGATGAAGCGGCCGAGCACGTCGACGGTGGCGATCAGCGGCTGGCGGGTGACCGCATCGACGGAGACCGACGCCTCGCGGCCCTGGGCCAGGGTCGGCATGGGAGGTATCGCGACCAGCGACAGGGCAAGGAGCCCGAAGAGCAAGGCGGCAGATCGGGCGAAAAGCGGCATCGCGCTGAAATCCTCACGAAGTCGAAACGAGGGAAGGCGGGAAGCGAAGTCTCTGTGCGGTGCGCAGGATGCTCGATAACGGAAAGAATCACCACTCACGATGAGGAGACGGCACAATGGAGTGGGCCGTCAATTAGTTCTTCGATTCCGCCTGCGGTGGCAACTCTCGCGACCGAAAGGAAAGCGGCCAGTTCGGCGCGTGACGGCGATCTGGCCCCTTGTTACGCTCCGCGCATGACAACGCTCCTGTATACCCATGAAGCCTGCGTCGAGCACGATCCGGCGCCGATGCATCCCGAACATCCGGCCCGCCTGAAGGCGATCTGGAAGGCTCTCGACACGCCGGGTTTCGACCTCCTAGAGCGTCGTGAGGCGCCGGTGGCGACGGTTGAACAGATCGCCCGCGTCCATCCCGAGCCCTTCGTGACCGCCATTCTCGACGCGGTGCCGGACAGCGGCGTGGTGGCGATCGACGGCGACACCTTTCTGTCTCCGGGCTCCGGCGAGGCGGCGCTCCGGGCGGCGGGAGCGGCGGTCGCGGCGACGGACGCGGTGCTGGGTGGCGAAGCGGCCAACGCCTTCTGTGCGGCTCGTCCGCCGGGCCACCACGCGGAGCCCGACCGGGCCATGGGGTTCTGTCTGTTCAATTCCGTCGCCATCGCCGCCCGCCATGCTCAGACCGTTCACGGCCTCGCCCGGGTCGCGGTGATCGATTTCGACGTCCATCACGGTAACGGCACCCAGGCGGCGTTCTGGGACGTGCCGACCCTGTTCTATGGATCGACCCATCAGATGCCGCTTTATCCCGGCACCGGGGCGGCGACCGAGCGGGGCCAGGGCAACATCGTCAACGCTCCGCTGGCGCCGATGTCGGGCAGCGAAGAGTTCCGGCGGGCGATGACGGACCGCATTCTGCCGTCGGTCACCGCGTTCCGCCCTGAACTGCTGATCATCTCCGCCGGCTTCGACGCCCACCGCGACGACCCGTTGGCCTCGCTGATGCTCGAGACCGAGGATTTCGTCTGGGCGACGGCGGAACTGATGCGGGTCGCCGATGCGGTGTGCGGCGGCAAGGTCGTTTCCTGCCTCGAGGGCGGCTACGACCTGCACGCGCTCGCTGAGTCGACCGCAGCCCACGTCAAGCAACTGATGACGGCATGAGGCGCTCACGGCACGGCGTCCTTTTTGGGTAGCCGCCAGCCTTGTTTCGCATCCGTGCGATGCATACACTCCGCGCGCTTTCCGGAGGATTGAAGTGACCGACAAAAACGCCGCCGCACCTGTTGAATCCATGAGCTTCGAGGATGCTCTCCGCGAGCTCGAAGGGATTGTCGAAACCCTGGAGCAGGGCCGGGGCTCGCTGGACGACGCCATCGCCGCCTATGAGCGCGGTGCCGCGTTGAAGAAGCATTGTCAGAAGAAGCTCGAGGAGGCCCGGCTCAAGGTCGAGAAGATCAAGCTCGACGAGAGCGGCCAGCCGTCCGGCACCACCGAATTCGACGCCTGAGGAGACGTGGCGATGGCCGATCTGGCGACGCTGCTGGCGGATTGTGCCGCCACGGTCGACAAGACCATGGACCTGCTGCTGCCGCAGCCCGACGACGCCGAGGCGCGGCTGTTCGAGGCCATGCGGTATTCCTGTCAGGCGGGCGGCAAGCGGTTGCGGCCGTTTCTGGTGATGCAGTGCGCGGCCCTGTTCCGGGTCGACAAGCGCTGCGCCGCCCGGGTCGCGGCGGCGGTCGAGTTCATGCACACCTATTCGCTGATCCATGACGACCTGCCGGCGATGGACAATTCGGACACGCGCCGTGGCCGGCCGAGCTGCCACAAGCAGTTTGACGAGGCGACGGCGATCCTGGCCGGCGACGCGCTGCAGGCTTTGGCCTTCGAGATCCTGAGCGCGCCCGAGACCCATGCCGACCCGAACGTGCGGATCGAACTGGTCAAGGAACTCTCCCAGGCAGCCGGCGGCCACGGCATGTGTGGCGGTCAGATGATCGACCTGCTGGCTGAGCAGCAGGAGGCGGAAATGAACATTGGCGCCATCACCCGCCTGCAGCGGTTGAAGACCGGCGAGATGTTCGCATTCTCCTCGGTGGCGGGCGCGGTGCTGGGCAAAGGCTCCTATCGTTCCTATATGGCTCTGCACAACTTCGCGCAGGAGTTCGGCCTGGCGTTCCAGATCTCCGACGACCTGCTGGACGCGGAAGGCGATCCGGAGAAGACGGGCAAGCCGGTGGGACAGGACGCCGCAGCGGGAAAAGCGACTTTCGTGTCTATTCTGGGCGCAGAGAGAGCGCGGGCGCAGGCGCATCTGCTGATCGAGCAGGCTGTCCATGCGCTTGATGTGTTCGACGAGGCCGCCGATCCGCTGCGCGAGGCCGCCCGTTTCGTCGTCGACCGCACGAACTGACGCACTGGATATCAGGATCATGAGTCACCGTCCCGATACCCCGCTTCTGGACCGGATCGCCACCCCGGACGATCTGAAGGGGCTGAAAACGGCCGAACTGCGCCAGGTCGCAGACGAATTGCGGGCGGAGACGATTTCAGCCGTTTCGGCCACTGGCGGTCATCTCGGCGCCGGGCTCGGCGTTGTCGAACTGACCGTGGCGCTGCACCATGTCTTCGACACGCCGCGGGACAAAGTGATCTGGGATGTCGGCCACCAGGCCTATCCGCACAAGATCCTGACCGGCCGGCGCGAGCGGATCCGCACTCTGCGCCAGGTCGGCGGTCTCTCCGGTTTCACCAAGCGTTCGGAGAGCGAATACGACCCGTTCGGTGCCGCCCACAGCTCGACCTCGATCTCCTCCGGCCTCGGTATGGCGGCGGCCCGCGACCTGCTGGGCAACGATTTCGACGTGGTGGCGGTGATCGGCGACGGCGCGATGAGCGCCGGCATGGCCTATGAGGCGATGAACAATGCCGGCGCCTCGGCCAGCCGGATGCTGGTGATCCTGAACGACAACGACATGTCGATCGCCCCGCCGGTGGGCGCGATGAGCGCCTATCTCTCCCAAATCGTCTCGTCGCGCTCCTTCGCGTCGTTCCGCGAGCTCGGCAAGCAGGTCGCCCGGCATTTCCCCAAGCCGCTGGAGCGTGCGGCCCAGCGCGCCGAGGAATTCGCCCGCGGGATGCTGACCGGCGGCACCCTGTTCGAGGAGATGGGCTTCTTCTATGTCGGCCCGGTCGACGGTCACAATCTCGACCACCTGGTGCCGATCCTGAAGAAGCTGAAGGGCCGCAAGCAAGGCCCGGTGCTGCTGCACGTGGTCACCGAGAAGGGCCGTGGCCACCCGTTCGGCGAGACCAATGCCGAGAAGTATCACGCCGTCGCCAAGTTCGACGTGGTCACCGGCGCCCAGGCCAAGCCGAAACCGAACGCACCCAGCTATACCAACGTCTTCGCCGAGAGCTTGATCCAGGCTGCCGAAGCGGACGACAAGATCGTCGCGGTGACGGCGGCCATGCCCTCGGGCACCGGCCTGAACAAGTTCGCCGAGCGGTTCCCGAAACGCAGCTTCGACGTCGGCATCGCCGAGCAGCACGCGGTCACCTTCGCCGCCGGCATGGCCTGCGAGGGGCTGAAGCCGTTCTGCGCGATCTATTCGACCTTTCTGCAGCGCGGATACGACCAGGTGGTCCACGACGTGATGCTGCAGGAACTGCCTGTGCGCTTCGCCATCGACCGGGCGGGCCTGGTCGGTGCCGATGGGGCGACCCATGCGGGCGCCTTCGACCTGACCTATCTCGGCTGCCTGCCGAACTTCGTCATCATGGCGCCGTCGGACGAGGCCGAACTGAAGCACATGGTCGCGACATCGGCCGCCATCGATGACGGCCCGTCCGCCATCCGCTATCCGCGCGGCGAGGGGGTCGGTGTCGAGTTGCCGGCCACCGGATCCGTTCTGGAGATCGGCCGGGGCCGGGTGGTGCGCGAGGGCACCACCGTGGCCATCCTGTCGCTCGGCGGGCGGTTGCAGGACGCACTCGCCGCGGCTGAGGCGCTGCAGGTCCGCGGCATTTCCACCACCGTCGCCGATGCCCGCTTCGCCAAGCCGATCGATACCGATCTGGTCACCCGTCTCGCCCGCGACCACGCCGTGCTGATCACGGTGGAGGAGAACGCGATCGGCGGCTTCGCCACCCAGGTCCTGCATCATCTGGCCCATGCCGGATTGCTGGATGCGGGACTGGCGGTGCGGCCGATGGTGCTGCCGGACCGGCCGATCGACCACGACAGCCAACCGGCCCAGTACAAGGATGCCGGCCTGGACGCCACTGCCATCGTGACCATGGCGCTCGGCGCCCTGATGGCGAGCGGCGGCGATGTCGGCGCATCCGGCGCCGGCCCGGTGGCCTGAGGGCTGCCCGGCGGGCGGCGTCCGCGCCGGGCTGTTCGCGTTCCAACTTTCTGACCTCGTTTCCCACTCCCCGGCCTGGTGCCGAGGCGGTGGATCTTGGGTCGGTTCATGATATTCCCGTATTCTTCGGAATATCGTTGCAGGCGAGGCGGACAAGGTCTATATTCTCCCCATGGACAGCACCGAGACAGCGCGTCGCCTGGAGGCGCTTGGTAACGAGACCCGGCTCGAGATCTTCCGCACCCTGGTGCGGGCGGGGCCGGACGGTTTGCCGGTCGGTGAGATCCAGATGCGCACGGGTACCGCGCGGTCGACCCTGTCGCACCACCTGCACAAGCTGATCGCGGTCGGCCTGGTCCGCCAGGAGCGGGACGGGACGACCCTCTACTGCCACGCCAACTACGAGTCCATGCAGGCGACCGTCGACTACCTGACCCGGGAATGCTGCGCCGACGCGCGCGGAAAATCCTGCGACGCCGCCTGATTGACGCTTTTTTTTGCTCGGAAATGTCGATATTCTTGGGAATAGGGAAGAAGGAGCAGTGCCATGGCCGATATGGCCCTCACCACCCGGCGTCTCGCCGGCCGGATCGATTGGACGCTTGTCGTCGTGCTCGGCGCCTTTGCCGTGCTCGCCGTTCTCGCCGGTGACCAGGCGGTTGCCAGCGCCCTGTTCGTCGGGGATGCGCTGCTCGGTGTCGCGCCATTCCTGTTCGCCTCCATCGCCATCGCCGCCTATGCCAAGGCGAGCGGGGCCGACGGCCTGATCGCTCGCGCCTTCGAGGGACGGGAGGTGACGATGATCGGGGCCGCCGCCCTGATGGGCGCGCTGTCGCCGTTCTGTAGCTGCGGCGTCATTCCGCTGATCGCGGCATTGCTGTCGATGGGCGTGCCGCTGGCGCCGGTCATGGCCTTCTGGTTGGCCTCGCCGCTGATGGACCCGTCCATGTTCTTCCTGACCGCCGGCACGCTCGGTATGGACTTTGCCCTGTACAAGGTCTTCGCAGCCATTGCGGTCGGCCTGATCGGCGGCTTCGGCACCTATGCCGTGGTGCGCGCCGGCGGCTTCGGCGACCCGTTGCGCGAGGGGGTCGGCAATGGCGGCTGCGGCGCGTCCAGCGTGCGCGCGCCGAAACAGGTTGTCTGGAAGTTCTGGGACGACCAGGGCCGGCGCGAGAAATTCGCCAAGAATGCCTGGGAGACCACCTTGTTCCTCGGCAAGTGGTTGGCCGTCGCGTTCTTCCTGGAGAGCCTGATGCTCGCCTACATCCCGGCCGAGACCGTCAGCGCGGTCATCGGCGGGGAGGGGTGGCTGCCGGTGCTGGGCGCCACTCTGGTCGGGGTGCCGGCCTATCTGAACGGCTATGCCGCGCTGCCGCTGGTCGGCGGCCTGATCGAGCAGGGCATGGCACCGGGGGCCGGCATGGCCTTCCTGCTGGCCGGCGGGGTCAGTTCAATCCCGGCGATGATCGCGGTTTGGGCTCTGGCCCGCCCGCATGTCTTCGCCGTATACCTGGGGTTCGCCTTTGTTGGGGCCTTCTCCATGGGAGCGCTGTACGGCGTGATCGCTTGACCTCTACCGCCTCTGCTGCGGCGACGTTCCCCACCAGGCGCGTCGCCGCCCTTGCCATTGCCGAGACGCTCGTTTGGGCCGGGATGTTCTACAGCTTCCCGGCGCTGATCGCCTACTGGGAAGCCGATCTCGGCTGGTCCAAGACCGAGCTTGCCGGCGCGTATTCCGCGGCCCTTGTCTGCTCCGCCCTCTGCGCCCCGCTGATGGGCCGGGTGATCGACCGCGGCCACGGCCGGGCGGTGCTGACCACCTGCGCCGTTGTCGGCGGCGTGCTGGTCGGCCTGTTGAGCGTGGTCCAGGCCTCCTGGCAGTTCTTCGGGCTGTGGCTCGGCATCGGCGTGTGCATGTCCGGATGTCTCTACGAGCCGTGCTTCGCCTTCGTCACCCGGATGCTGGGCGGTCAGGCGCGCCGGGCGATCACCCGCATCACCCTGGTCGCCGGTTTTGCCGGCACCGTGTCCTTCCCGCTCGGTGGCTTCGTGTCGGAGCATTTCGGCTGGCGCATGGCGGTGCTGACCTTCGCCGTGATCATCCTCGTCGTCGCGATCCCGCTGTTCCGCTACGGCACGGCACTGCCGCAGGCGGAGGAGGAACCGCCGGCGAAGGCCCTGCCGGGCGGATCCTCCGATTTGCGCCGTGCCATGACCAAGCCGACCTTCTGGCTGCTGGGCGTCACGTTCTCGATGATCGGTCTGACCCACGGCATCATCATCACCCATCTGCTGCCGATGCTGGCGGAACGCGACGTCCCGGTGGCGACGGCGGTTCTGGTCGCGTCGATGATCGGACCGATGCAGGTGGCCGGGCGCGTGGCGATGATGGCCGTCGAGCGCCGGATGTCGATGCAGGTGATCTGTGCCGTGTCCTTTGTGTTCATGATCGGCGCCATCTCCTCGCTGATCGGCTCGATCGCCTTGCCGGCGCTGCTGGTGCTGTTCGTGGTGCTCCAGGGGTCGGGCTATGGCGTCACTTCGATCACCCGCCCGGTGGTGACCGCCGAGATCCTGGGTCGGGCCGGGTTCGGATCAATCTCCGGCGCCCTGGCGCTCGGCTTCATGGGGGCGGCGGCCGCGTCGGCGACCCTGGGGGCGGCGATCTGGGAGGTCGGCGGCTACGCGGCCGTGCGCTGGACCGTGTTCGGCTGCATCCTGGTCGGATTGGCCGCGTTCCTGACGGCGATGACGCTGGCCCGGCGGGAACAGGCGGCTTAACGCTCGGTGCCGCCGGCCATCCCGGGAGATCCCGGATCGGGGCCGGGCGCAGCCGGGATGACGGTCTAGGTCTATATCGGCCCGCTCGTCGCCAGCAGGGAGGCGTTGCCGCCGGCGGCCGTGGTGTCGATGCACAAATGGCGCTCCAGCACGTAGCGTTCCGGGTCGATACGGTCGGTGATGGCGACCAGCAGCGGGCCGCCGCGTCGGGCGAGCGCCTGGGCGACCGGCCGTACCGCCTCGCGCTCCCCCGCATAGGCGACGCCGTCGATCCCTGCCACGTCGGCCAAGGCCGCGACCTCGATCACGCCTTCGGATACCACCAGGGCGGGGGCCAACTCGGCGAGGTCGGCCAACGCCGCTTCGGCGCCGGGGGCGACGACGACCGCCCGGTTGCCGGTCGCCAGCGCCTGAATCGCCTGATCTCGGGCCGCCTCGGCGCTCGGGCCGAGACATAGGATCAGTCCGCGCGGATGCACGCTGAATCGGTTGCTCTCGCCGGTCGGGCCCGGCAGTTCGAGCGTCTGATCGGCAATATCGGCGGCGGCGCTCAGTGCCGGCGAGGCGGATTTCAGCGCCCTTCCGACCGCGCGCAGGGACGTGGCGCCTTTGGCCTTCGCGATCAGCATGGTGAGACCGGCGGCATCGACGAAGGCTGCCGGCGCCGTTGCCGGCTCCGGCGTCTCACCCGCCGTGCGGAACCGCGAGAGATAGTGCGGACCACCCGCCTTCGGGCCGGTGCCGGACAGACCCTCGCCGCCGAACGGCTGCGAGCCGACGATGGCGCCGATCTGGTTGCGGTTGACGTAGAGGTTGCCGACCCGGACCCGGTCGACCACCTGCTGAACCCGGCTGTCGACCCGCGTGTGCAGGCCGAAGGTCAGGCCGTAACCCTTGGCGTTGACCCGCTCGACCACGGATGCCAACTCGTCGGGACCGAAGCTGGCGACATGCAGGACCGGGCCGAAGATCTCGCGGTCCAACTCCTCGATCCCGTCCACCGCGATCACCGTCGGCGGCACGAAGGTGCCGGCCGCCGGGACTTTCATTCGCTTCAGCAGCTTGCCGGCCTCAGCCATCGCGGTGCAGTGCGCCTCGATCCCGTCGCGGGCCTCGGCGTCGATCACCGGGCCGATATCGGTCGCCAGCAGCCGTGGGTCGCCGAGCCGCAGCTCGTCCATGGCGCCGAACAGCATCTCCAGCAGCCGATCCTTCACTTCCTGCTGGACGTAGAGACAGCGCAGGGCCGAGCAGCGCTGGCCGGCGCTCTGGAAGGCGGAGGCGATGATGTCGCGCACCGCCTGCTCGGGCAGGGCCGTGCTATCGACGATCATGGCGTTCAGCCCGCCGGTCTCCGCGATCAGCGGCGCCTCGGCGGCGCCGGTCTCGGCCATGGCGTGCTGGATGCGCCGGGCGGTCTCGGTCGAGCCGGTGAAGCACACGCCGTCGATCCGCGGATCGCCGACCAGGGTGGCGCCGACCGTGGCTCCGTCGCCCGGCAGCAATTGGATCACGTCGTCCGGAATGCCGCCTGCGTGCATCAGGGCGACGGCGGCGGCGGCGATCAGCGGGGTCTGCTCCGCCGGTTTGGCGATCACCGTGTTGCCGGAAGCCAGGGCGGCGGCGATCTGGCCGGTGAAAATGGCGAGCGGGAAGTTCCAGGGAGAGATGCACACGAAGGTGCCGCGGCCCTTTTCAGCATCGCCGAAGCGTCGGGTCTCGGCGGCATAGTAGCGGCAGAAATCGACGGCCTCGCGCACCTCGCCGATGGCGTCGAGCAGGGTCTTGCCCGCCTCCCGTGCCAGGATGACGAAGAGCTCCGGTGCGTTGGCCTCATACAAGTCGGCGACCGCCTCGAGGGCGGTGGCACGGTCGGCCGCATCCCGGCCGCTCCAGGACACTTGTGCCGCCGCCGCCCGCAGGATCGCGTCCTCGATCTCTTCCGCATTGGTCTCGACCACGCGGCCGACGCGGTCGCTCGGGTCAGCCGGATTCAGGACCTCGGTGCCCGGCCGATCGCCGCCATGGGTCGGCCCGGCATGCCAGATAGCGGTGGCGAAGGGTGCGCGTGCCTGGTCCAGGATCGCGATATCGACCGGATCGGTGTGGTCCCAGCCCTTGGCGTTCCGCCGGTCGCCGCCATAGATGTCGGACGGCTTCGGAATGCGTGGGTTGGCGTGCCCGGCGCGCGGGAACGGATCGGCGGCAACCGTCTCGGCCGGCACGCTGTCATCGACGATCTGGTTCACGAAGGAGGAGTTCGCGCCGTTCTCGAGCAGGCGGCGCACCAGATAGGCCAGCAGGTCCTGATGCTTGCCGACCGGCGCGTAGATCCGGCACCGGGTGCCGTATTCCTGCCTCACCGTGTCATGCAGGGACTCGCCCATGCCATGCAGGCGCTGGAACTCGAACCGGTCGCGGTCGTCCCCCGCCATATGCAGGATCGCGGCGGCGGTGTGGGCGTTGTGGCTGGCGAATTGCGGGTAGATCCGGTCGGTCATGCCGAGCAGCAGCCGGGCGCAGGCGATGTAGGACACGTCGGTATTGGCCTTGGCGGTGAACACCGGATAGCCCTCCAGGCCGAGAGCCTGGGCCCGTTTCACTTCGGTGTCCCAATACGCACCCTTGACCAGCCGCACCATGATCCGCCGGTCCAGCCGCTCGGCGAGGTCGTGGAGCCAGCGCAGAACGTCATGCGCGCGCGGCCCGAAAGCCTGGACCACCACGCCGAACCCGTCCCAGCCGTCCAGCGCCTCGTCGCTCAACACCGCCTCGATTACGTCGAGGGAGAGATCGAGCCGATCGGCTTCCTCGGCGTCGATGTTGAAGCCCATATTGGCGCTCTTCGCCAGCAGGGCCAGCGAACGGCAGCGCGCCGTCAGTTCCGTCATCACCCGCTTCTTCTGCGGGAACTCGTAGCGGGCATGCAGGGCCGAGAGCTTGACCGAGATGCCGGGGTTCTCGCGGATGTCCTTCGATGTGCAGGCCGGCGCGATGGCGGTGATCGCGTCGGAATAGGCGAGGTGGTAGCGCCTTGCGTCGGCCTCCGTGCGGGCAGCCTCGCCCAGCATGTCGAAGGAATAGGTGTAGCCGCGCGCCTCCATTCCGGCGCCGCGCTTCATCGCCTCCTCGATGGACCGGCCGAGCACGAATTGGCGGCCGAGCTCGATCATCGCCTGACCGGTGGCGGTGCGGACCACCGGCTCGCCCAGACGGCGCACAGCTCCGCGCAGGCTCGTCACCAGACCCTGCTGCTCACCCGGTCTAAGCACGGTTCCGGTCAGCATCAGCGCCCAGGTCGAGGCGTTGACCAGGGAGGAGGAGGAGTGGCCGAGATGCTGGCCCCATTCGCCGGGAACGATCTTGTCCTCGATCAGCGCGTCGATGGTCGGCGTGTCCGGCACCCGCAGCAGCGCCTCCGCCAGGCACATCAGCGCGATGCCCTCCTTGGTGGAGAGACCGTATTCGGCAAGAAAGCTCTCCATCACCGTCGGTTCGGTCGAGGCGCGCACGCTTTCGACCAGCCGGGCCGCATCCGTCGAGATCGCCGCCCGGTCCGCTTCGGACAGGCCGGCGGCTTCCTTCAGCGCGGCGATCCGTCCGCTCTCTTCGGCCAGGGTCGCGGCGCGGATAGCGGCGCGCAGGTCCAGGGTCGCACGCGTATCGGTGGCGCGTCGGGCGGTCGGGTGGTTATGCTCCGTCGGCGCTGCGGTCATGGCCGTCTCCGGTATGGGGATCGGCAAAACCTACACGCTCGCACTGTGGCCGTCATTGCTTGTGAGATTATCCGGAGATCGCCCGTCCGTGACTGAAATCGGCTTCTATCACCTGACCGCGACGGCGCTCGACCGGGCGCTGCCGAAGCTGCTGGAGAAGACGTTGGAAACCGGCGAGCGCGCCGTGGTTCGGTTTGCCTCGCCGGAGCGGGTGCAGGCGGTCAACGGCCAGCTGTGGACCTATGAGGAGCGCTCCTGGCTGCCGCACGGGGCTGAGAAGGACGGCGAGGCGGACCTGCAGCCGGTCTGGCTGACCGACCGGGAGGAGAACCCGAACGGGGCGGCCTTCCTGTTCCTGGCCGAAGGGGTGGAGGCGTCGGACCTGGACAGCTTCAAGCGGGTGTTCGACCTGTTCGACGGCCGCGACGATCAGGCGGTGGCGGCAGCCCGGGTGCGCTGGAAGGCGGCCAAGGACGCCGGCCACGCGCTGACCTACTGGCGGCAGAAGGACAATGGCGGCTGGGAGAAGGCGGGGTAGTCGGACTCGGCCCCCCCGTTGCCGATCCCCGAATCCGAGTCTCTGCGGCGCTTGCCGCCCCGCACCCGCCTCGCTATAAGGCCCGCGAGCGTGCCGGCGGGGTGATCTGCCCCGCTCGGAACCCACAGTTTCCTTCAACGCATCTGCCAACGGAAGAGAGAGCCATGGCCCTCCAGCGCACCTTCTCCATCATCAAGCCGGACGCCACCGAGCGCAACCTGACCGGCGCCGTCAACGCCAAGATCGAAGAGGCGGGTCTGCGCATCATCGCCCAGAAGCGGATCCAGATGACCCGCGGCCAGGCCGAGACCTTCTACGCCGTCCACAAGGAGCGGCCGTTCTTCGGCGAGCTCGTCGATTTCATGATCTCCGCCCCGGTCGTCGTCCAGGTGCTGGAAGGCGAGGACGCCATCGTGAAGTATCGCGACGTCATGGGCGCCACCAACCCGGAGCAGGCCGCCGAGGGCACGATCCGCAAGGCCTTCGCCAAGTCGATCGGCGAAAACTCGGTGCATGGCTCCGATGCGGCCGAGACGGCGGCGCTTGAGATCGCCCAGTTCTTCAGCGGCAACGAGATCGTCGGCTGATCGGGCTCACTCCGTTTCTCCCCATCCCGACTTCCTGGATCGACCCTGCGGGCCGTCCAGGAAGTCGGTCAGGTAAGAATTAACATAGAAAGGGCCGGTCCCCCGGACCGGCCCTTTTCCGTTCGGCGGGTACTGCCGTCAGACGATGAAGATCGCCATCAGCACGACGAGGATGGTGAGGGCGATCCCGGTCCAGAGCGTGAAGCTCATGAAGCCTTCCCAGAACGCTTTGCGTTCGCGGGTCATATCGGCGAATTGATCGTTGCCGGCCATGCTTCCAATGCCCTCCCAGGCGCAGATGAGTTCTTCTGACGGGTTTATACGGGAACCGGCGCGGTGCGAAAAGTCTCTTGGCGCCCCCCGCGGGAGGTGAAATGCCGCGGCACCCGCACCGGAACGTCCCGCTCAGAGCATCGCGCCGACCATGCCGACACCGACCGCGGCGACGCCGACACCGGCCAGACGCACCGTCGCGGTGCCGGTCGCGGCGAACTGGCGGCTCAGCAGCTTCGCGGCGAAGAGTCCGGCTGCGTGCAGCGTGGCCGTCGCGACCACGAACCCGGCGCCGAACTCCGCCGCCGAGGTGGTCATGCCGATCTCCGAGCCATGGGCGTGGCCGTGGAATGCCGCGAAGACCACCGCCATGGCGACGGCGGCGCTTTCAGGAACCGAACGGCCGAAGGCCGTCGCCACCCCGAGGGCGACGATGGAGACGGCAATTCCCAGTTCGACCATCGGCAGCGCCATGCCGGTCGCGCCGGCGATGGCGCCCAACAACATCACGGCGATGAAGGCCGACGGAACGCTCCACATCGCACGGCCGCCGACCAGGGCCGCCATGGTGCCGACGGAGATCATGGTGAGCACGTGATCGACGCCGCTCAGCGGGTGCAGGAAGCCGGCGATCGCGCTCGCCGCCGGTGCGCCGCCGGTATGGGCGAGGGCCGGCGTCGCCAAGAGGCCGAGCGCGGCAGCTGAAAGGGCGACGGTGGGGAGCGAGCGCATGCGGTGAGCCTCCGGTTGTTGGTTAACCGAAAGTCTAGACCCAGGATTTGCGGGGCAACAAGCCGTCAACCTCGCCCATGATGGACGGTAAGCCGCAACGTCAGGCTGAGCGCGCCCGACGGCCCTCGATGCGGATGCGGCCGGCGGCCAGCGCGGCCAGCGCGCGGGGATAGATCCGGTGCTCCTGCTCCAGAATCCGAGCCGAGAGGGTGGCCTCGTCGTCGTCGTCCAGCACCGGCACGGCCGCCTGTTCTATGATCGGGCCGTCATCCAGGTCGGGGGTGACCAGATGGACGGTGCAGCCGGCGATCTTGACCCCCGCTTCCAAGGCCTGGCGCTGAACGTGCAGCCCCTTGAAGGACGGCAGCAGGGAGGGGTGGATGTTCAGCATGCGCCCGCTCCAGCCCTCGACGAAGCCGGGGGTGAAGACCCGCATGAAGCCGGCGAGGCAGACGATCCCGCAGCCCGCACCTCGCAATGCGGCGTCAAGCTCGGCGTCGAAGCTCGCCCGTTCGGCAAAGCCCTTGTGATCGATCACCCGGGTGGCGATGCCGGCCTTGGCCGCGCGTTCCAACCCATAGGCGTCGGCGCGATTGGAAATCACCAGGACGATCTCGGCCGGATAGGCGGGGTCGGCGGCGGCGTCGATCAGGGCCTGCAGGTTGCTGCCGCCTCCGGAGATCAATACGCCGACGGGAGTGCGGGCCATCAGGTCATCCAGGTCTGATCGAGACCGTCGAAGATCACCGCGTCGCCGGTGCGCGTCTCGACCCGGCCGACCCGCAGCGGTTCCTCGCCGTGCTCGCGCAGCGCCGCCTCGACCGCCTCGACCGCCTCGGATTTCACGACCACCAGCATGCCCAGGCCGCAGTTGAAGGTGCGCAGCATCTCGCGACCCTCGATCCCGCCTTCGCGAGCGAGCCAAGGGAAGATCGCGGGCGGGGTCCAGGCCTTGACGTCCAACCGCATGGCGAGGCCATCGCCATAGACCCGGGGCGGGTTCTCGACCAACCCGCCGCCGGTGACGTGGACGAAGCCGTTTACGCCGTCAGTCAGCAGGGCCGCGAGGCAGGCCTTCACATAGATCCGGGTCGGCGCCATCAGCGCTTCGCCCAGGGTCTTGGTGGTGTCGAACGGCGCCGGCGCGTCCCAGGCGATGCCCGTGCGCTCGACGACGCGGCGCACCAGGGAATAGCCGTTGGAATGCACGCCGGAGGAGGCGAGGCCGAGCACGATGTCTCCGTCACCGACCCGGTCGCGCTCCAGCACCCGCTCGCGCTCGACGGCGCCGACCGCGAATCCGGCGAGGTCGTAGTCGCCGTCGCCGTACATGCCCGGCATTTCGGCCGTCTCGCCGCCGATCAGGCCGCACCCGGCCTGGCGGCATCCCTCGGCGATGCCGGAAACCACGTCGCGGGCGACCGCGATCTCCAGCTTCCCGGTGGCGTAGTAGTCGAGGAACATCAACGGCTCCGCGCCCTGGACCACCAGGTCGTTCACGCACATGGCGACCAGATCGATGCCGACAGTGTCGTGCCGGGCGGACTCGATCGCCACCCGTAGCTTGGTGCCCACACCGTCGGTCGCGGCGACCAAGATCGGGTCGGAGAAACCGGCGGCCTTGAGGTCGAACAGGCCGCCGAACCCGCCGAGATCGGCATTGGCGCCGGGGCGGCGGGTCGAGGCGGCCAACGGTTTGATGGCCTCGACCAGGGCGTCGCCCGCGTCGATATCAACACCAGCGTCCCGATAGGTGAGGGGCGTGTTCGAGCGTGCGCCCTCGGTCGCGCCGTCGGGCGTGCCGGAGGAGTCGCCTGAGTAACTGTCGCTAGGGGCGGTTATGGTGTCCTCCACCGCGCTGGGCTATAAGGCGGGCGACGGTGTCGGTTGCCAGTTGGCAGGCGCCACCGTTTCGCCGCGTTCGCGGTTTATGCCGTGGCGCTCGTGGTCCCCGCAAGCGGCAAGTGGGAAGCAATCGTGCTCCATCGCTCCATCCTCCTCGCCTCGCTGGTGCTTCTGGCCGTGTCATTCGGCGATACCAGCGCCTCGGCCCAGGACATCTACACCGTGCGCGGCGTTCCGGTCGACGTGACCGCGGACGGTCCGTCCGCCGCCCGTGAGCAGGCGGTGCGCGAGGGCCGGCGCAAGGCGTTCGAGCGTCTGGTCTCCCGTCTGGTGCCCGGCGGTTCCGCCCGCGCCGTGGCGCAGCGTTCCGATTCCGAACTCGCCAATCTGGCTCTAGGCTTCGAGGTCGCCGACGAACGGACCTCCGCCGTCCGTTACATCGCCTCGATGACCTACTCCTTCGATCCCGGCCGGGTGCGCAGCCTGCTGATGTCGGCGGGCGTACAATTCGCCGAGACCCGCAGCCTGCCGGTACTGGTGATCCCTGTGCTGGACAGCGGCGGCGGGCCGATCCTGTGGGAGGAGGGCAACCCGTTCCGCGCGGCTTGGAGCAACACGACGATCGAGACCGGCCTTGTGCCGTTCGTCGTGCCCTATGGCGACATCGCCGATGTCCGCGACCTGACCACCGGCCAGGCGACCTCCGGCGACGAGAAGGCGCTCGGTCGGATCGCCGAGCGGTACGGCGCCCGTGACGCAGTGGTGGTCGAGGCCACGCCGCGCGCCGGCGGTGCCGTCGAAATCTCCGTCGAGCGGATCGGTCCGAGCGGGTTCGGCACCACGCTGGTCGAGACGGTGACGCCCGCCGCCGACGCCGGCGGCGGTGACGCCGCGCGCTACGTTGCCGCGGTCCGGCGGACCGTCGACCTGATCGAGGACGCCTGGAAGCAGGACAACCTGATCCGCGGAGGACTCGAGTCCCGGGTGACGGTGACCGTGCCGATCGACAGCATGCGGCGCTGGCTCGCGGTGCGCGAGGCGCTGGAAAAGACGGTGGTCATCTCGCGCTACGACGTCGTCCAACTGACCCGAGTCGAAGCGCTGGTCGACCTGTGGGTCAACGGCGATGCCGAACAACTGCGCGTGGCGCTCGAGCAGCGCAATATGCGCCTGCTGCCGGGGGCCGGCGACTACATGCTGATCCAACGCGGCCAGGATATCCCGGTCCCGAAGCCGGATGACGGCGTCACCGCGCCTGGAACCGTGCCCGGAACTGCGCCTGGATATACCGTGCCACTCGCGCCGGCCTCCAGCGCACCGCCGTCCGGTACCCCGGGCACGGTGCCGCCGGCGCCGGGCGGCGTTGCCCCGCTGACCGCACCGACGAGCGGATAACAGCCGTGACCCGACGCGATCGTCAGATCTTCTGGCTGCTCTTCCTCGCGGCGTTCCTGGTGACAACCTACGTTCTGCGGGACGTCCTGCTGCCGTTCGTCGCCGGCATGGCGGTCGCCTATCTGCTGGACCCGGTCGTCGACCGGTTGGAGCGGGTGAAGGTCGGTCGGACACTGGCGACGACGATCGTGCTGCTGACCTTCTTCGTCGTGACCATCGGCATCCTGCTGCTGCTGCTGCCGCTGCTGCAGACCCAGGTCGAACAGTTCGCCAAGTCGGTGCCGAGCTATGTGGAACTGATCCGCGGCCGGGTCGGACCGATGGTGCAGGAGCTGATGTCGGGCTTCGACCAAGGGGCGGCGGTCAACAAGCTGCCGGATCTGGCGGGCAGCGCACTTTCCTGGATCGGCAACCTGTTCGGCAAGCTGCTCAGTGGCGGCGCCTGGCTGGCGAATGTCGTCTCGATCCTGGTGATCACGCCGATCGTCTCGTTCTACCTTCTGCGCGACTGGGACAAGATGGTGGCGTCGATCGACGGCTGGCTGCCGCGCGAGCAGGCGGGGGCGATCCGTGCGCAGATGCAGGCGATCGACCAGACCCTCGCCGCCTTTGTGCGCGGCCAGGGCACGGTGTGCCTGATCCTCGGGGTCTTCTACGCGATTGGCCTGTCATTGGCCGGGCTGAATTTCGGGCTGGTGATCGGGCTGTTCGCCGGACTGATCTCCTTCGTGCCGTTTGTTGGCTCCACGCTTGGCGCCATCCTCAGTGTCGGGCTGGCCGCCGCCCAGTTCGATTCCTGGCAGCCGGTGGCGATCGTCGCCGCGATCTTCGTTGTCGGTCAGGTGATCGAAGGCAACTTCCTCACGCCGAACCTGGTCGGCGAGGCGGTCGGGCTGCACCCGGTCTGGGTGATCTTCGCCCTGTTGGCCGGTGGGGCGCTGTTCGGATTTCTCGGCGTGCTGCTGGCCGTGCCGATCGCCGCGGTCATCGGCGTCTTGACGCGGTTCGCGTTGGAGCACTATCTCGCCAGCCCGTTGCACCTGCACGGCATCCCGCCGCCGGATGATGCCCCGGACCGCGCCGAGTTCGATGACCACAAGCACTGACACCACCGCCCAACGACAGTTCGCCCTCGATCTCGGGTACCGGCCGGCACTCGGCCGGGACGATTTCCTGGTCGGTGCGTCCAATGCCGAAGCGGCGGCCTGGATCGACCGCTGGCCGGATTGGCCGGCGCCGGCCCGCGGTCTGGCCATCGTCGGCCCGGCGGGGGCGGGCAAGAGCCATCTCGCCGCGGTCTGGCAGACCGCCAGCGGTGCCGCCCTGATCGCCGCGTCGGACCTTACCGTTGACGGCGTGCCCGAGGCGCTCGGCGCCGCGTCGAGCGCGGTGGTCGAGCGGATGGACGGAGGCGTCGACGAGCAGGCGCTGTTCCATCTGTTCAATATGGTGGTTGAGCGGAGCGGCTCGCTCGTTATCCTGTCGCGCACTCCCCCGGCCAGGCTGGAGTTTTCGCTCCCCGACCTGGCATCCAGACTGGCAACCCTACCGGTTGCGACCATCGGACTGCCGGACGAGGCGTTGCTGGCGGGCGTGCTGGCGAAGCACTTCGCCGACCGTCAGGTTCTGGTGCGCGACGACGTGATCGCGTATCTGGTCAACCGCATGGAACGGTCGTTCGATGCGGCCGAGCGGCTGGCGGACCGGATGGACCGGGCGGCCCTGGAAGGGGACGGGAAGATTTCGATGCGCGTCGCGCGTCTGGCGATGGCCGACGAGGATATCGGGGACGACGACGGGCAGGAAACGTAGAGCAGCTCAAAGAGCGATGCCGAACAGGAGAGGAGACTTAAGCAATGGATCTGGGAATCAAGGGCCGCAAGGCCGTGGTCTGCGCCGCCAGCAAGGGGCTGGGCCGGGCCTGCGCGATGAAGCTGGCTGAGGCCGGCGTCGACGTGGTGATCAACTCCCGCACCCAGGAGACCCTGGACGCGACCGCCGACGAGATCCGTCGTCAGACCGGCGCCACCGTGATCGCCGTCGCTTGCGACATCACCACGCCGGAAGGCCGCAAGCAGGTGCTGGACGCCGCCGGCGACATCGACATCCTGGTGAACAATGCCGGTGGCCCGCCGCCGGGCAATTTCCGCGACTGGGAGATCGAGGATTGGCAGAAGGCGGTGAACGCCAACATGCTGACCCCGATCGAGCTGATCAAGGCGACCGTCGACGGCATGATCGACCGCAAGTTCGGCCGGATCGTCAACATCACGTCGGGTGCGGTAAAGGCGCCGATCTCCTATCTCGGCCTGTCCAACGGCGCCCGCGCCGGCCTGACCGGCTTCGTCGCCGGTGTCGCCCGTGAGACGGTGCGCCACAACGTGACGATCAACGGCTTGCTGCCGGGGCCGTTCGCCACCGACCGGCTGCACGGCAATCTGCGCCTGCAGGCCGAGAAGGCGGGGCGTACCTTCGAGGATTATGCCGCCGAACAGGCCGGCAAGAATCCGGCCGGCCGCTTCGGCGAGCCCGATGAGTTCGGTGCCACCTGTGCTTTCATGTGCAGCGTTCATGCCGGCTTCATGACCGGCCAGAACATCCTGCTCGATGGCGGTTCGTTCCCTGGTACCCTCTAGGCGATCCGGAATGCTGTCCGGTGTCACGCCCGTGTCACATGTGGCGCGTACACCGGACAGCAGACTGCCCGAAGGGCGGCCGGACGAGCGAGGAGAGCGAACGTGAGCGAGCAGGCAACCAAGAGCGAGAGTCCCCGCAGGCCGGCGGCGAAACGCAGTACGGCGGCCACGAAACAGGCGCCGAAAGCGGCCCCGGCGATCACGCTCGGCAGTCCGGAACGCCTGATCAACCGCGAGCTCTCGTGGCTGTCCTTCAACACCCGGGTGATGGAGGAGTCGCTCAACACGCGCAATCCGCTGCTGGAGCGGCTGCGCTTCGTGGCGATCTCCGCCTCGAACCTCGACGAATTCTACATGGTGCGCGTGGCCGGCCTGAAGGGCATGGTCAACGCGGACATTACCTCGGCCAGCGACGATGGCCTGAGTCCGGCACAGCAACTCGCGGAGATCACCCGCGAAGTCACGATTCTGATGAGCGACCAGCAGAGCTGCCTGCGGCGCCTGCGCGAGGAATTGAAGGTCGCCGATTTTCACTTGGTCGACGCTTCTGAACTGACGGTCAATGATCGGGAGTTCCTGCGCGGCCATTTCAGCGAGCACGTCTTTCCGGTGCTCACCCCGCTGGCCATCGATCCGGCGCATCCGTTCCCGTTCATCCCGAACAAGGGGCTGTGTCTGGCGCTGACCCTGCGCGGGACGGGCGGTGCCGCCGACATGCAGGGGCTGATCCCGTTGCCGTCCCAGGTCGGCCGCTTCGTGCGCCTGCCGGGCGACGAGATCCGCTTCATCGCGATCGAGCAGGCGATCGTTCTCAATGTCGACCGGTTGTTCCCGAAATACGAGGTCACCGGCCAGGGCGTCTTCCGCGTCATCCGCGACAGCGAGATGGAGATCGACGAGGAAGCGGAAGACCTTGTCCTGTCGTTCGAGACCGCGCTGAAGGCGCGACGGCGCGGCAACGTCATCCGATTGGCGGTCGATCTGGCGATGCCGGAGGAACTGAAGAACCTGGTGATCGGCGAACTGAACGTCGCCGAGGCGGACGTGTTCGCGCTGGAGGAGATGGTCGGCCTCGCCGATCTTTCCCAGCTCATCACCGCCGAGCGCCCGGACCTGCTCTGGACGCCATTCAATGCCCGCTTCCCGGAGCGGATCCGCGATTTCGCCGGCGACTGCTTCGCGGCGATCCGGGCCAAGGACATCGTCGTTCACCACCCCTATGAGAGCTTCGACGTCGTCGTCCAGTTCCTGCGCCAGGCGGCGTCCGATCCATCGGTGATCGCGATCAAGCAGACCCTGTACCGGACCTCAAAGGACAGCCCGATCGTCAAGGCGTTGATCGAGGCGGCGGAATCCGGCAAATCCGTCACCGCCATGGTCGAGATCAAGGCACGGTTCGACGAGGAGGCGAATATCCGCCTGTCGCGCGACCTTGAGCGGGCAGGGGTGCAGGTGGTCTACGGCTTCGTCCACCTGAAGACCCATGCCAAGGTGTCGCTGGTAGTACGGCGCGAGGGCAATTCGCTGCGCAACTATGTGCATTTCGGCACCGGCAACTACCACCCGATCACCGCCAAGATCTACACCGACCTGTCGTTCTTCACCTGCGATCCGGCCCTGTGCCGGGATGCCTCGCGGATGTTCAACTACATGACCGGCTATGCGCTGCCCGAGGAGATGGAGAAGCTGGCGATCTCGCCGCTGACGCTCCACAAGACCATCATCGAGGGCATCGAGCAGGAGATCGAGCACGCCAAGGAAGGGCGGCCAGCCGCCGTCTGGGCGAAGATGAACAGCTTGGTCGATCCGATTCTGATCGACGAATTGTACAAGGCGGGCCAGGCGGGCGTGCAGGTCGATCTCGTGATCCGCGGCATCTGCTGCCTGCGGCCGGGTGTGGACGGGCTGTCGGAGAACATCCGCGTGCGCTCGATCGTTGGCCGGTTCCTGGAGCACTCGCGGATCGTCGTGTTCGGCAACGGCTCGAAGTTGCCGTCGGACGGCGCAAAGGTGTACATCTCCTCGGCCGACTGGATGCCGCGCAACCTGTACCGCCGGGTGGAGCATCTGGTGCCGATCGAGAACCCGACGGTCCACCGACAGATTCTGGATCAGATCATGGTCGCGAACCTCAAAGACCAGACCAACAGCTGGATCCTGCGGTCCGACGGGCGTTTCGAGCGGGTGACCGCCGGCGCGGAGGACTTCTCGGCCCATACCTATTTCATGACGAACCCGAGCCTGTCCGGCCGTGGCAGCGCACTTCGGCGCGGCGGCGGGCCGAAAACCCTCGGCAAGTCGTCCTCCTGAGCCCCAGGCGAGAGCGAAACACTGTCCACCGCCCCTACTGAAGCGAATTCCCGCAGGTCCCGGCGCGACCACCGCATCGGGGTCTTGGATATCGGCTCGAACTCGATCCGCCTCGTCGTCTATGACCATGAGGGGCTGTCGCCGATTCCGGTGTTCAACGAGAAGGCCTTGTGCGGCCTCGGCCGCGGCCTCGACGAGACCGGGGAATTGGCGCCCGACGCCATGGGGTCGGCACTCACCAACCTGCAGCGCTATGCGGAGATCGCGTCGGCCATGCGCGTCGGACGGCTCGACGTGCTCGCCACGTCGGCGGTCCGCGACGCCAGCAACGGTGCCGCATTCGTGTCCGAGATCGAGCGGCGCACCGGATATTCGGTGCGCATCATCGGTGGCGATGAAGAAGCCCGCCTGGCGGCTCTCGGCGTGATCAGCGGGTTCCCCGATGCGGACGGCGTGGTCGGCGATCTCGGTGGCGGTAGCCTGGAACTGATCGACGTCTCCGATCAGCATCTCGGCGCCCATACGACCATGCCGGTCGGCCCGCTGCGCATCGGCGATGTCGAGCCGGGCGAGCGCCGCAGGATGGCGTCCCTGATCGACGGGTATCTCCGCGAAGCCCCCTGGCTCTCGAACCTGTCGGGCCGCACGCTCTACGCGGTCGGAGGCGCCTGGCGCAGCGTGGCCAAGGCCCATATGGCGGCAACCAAGTATCCGATCGAAGTGATCCACGGCTATACGATCGACCGGACGATGCTGAGCGACTTCCTGTCGGTGTTGGCGCGGAGTTCGAAGAAGGCGATCCGATCGACACCGGGGATTTCCCGCCGCCGCGCCGACACCATGGCGACGGCCGCTCTCGTGCTGCAGCGTGTGCTCGCCCGCGGCAAACCGGACCGTATCGTGTTCTCCGCCTTCGGGCTGCGGGAGGGCTGCGTCTTCGACCGACTACCGGAGGAGGAGCGGCACAAGGATCCGCTGCTGGTGGCAGCGGTTTCGATCGCGCGCGAGACCAACCGTTTCGCCCCGCCGGCGGAAACGGTGTTCAACTGGTTGCAGCCGCTGTTCGGCACCTTTGCCAAGCGAGACGAGCGCCTGGTCAGGGCCCTGTGCATGCTGAGCGACATGGCCTGGGCCGAGCATCCGAGCTATCGCGGCGAACACGCGTTCCTGCGGGTCTCGCGTCTGCCGGTGGCGGGTCTCGACCATGCCGACCGGGTATTTCTCGGTCTCGGGATGTTGGCCCGCTACAGTGGCCACGTTCAGATCGACGCCGCGCGCAAGGTGGACGGGCTGCTGGATCCGGAGCGCCGGGCGCTCGCGGTCCAGGTCGGTCTCGCGTTGCGTCTGGGGCTGACCCTGTCGGGCGGCGCGACGGCGCTGCTGCGCCGGACCCGGATCGAGGCGCGGGACGATGGTTTCGCCCTGTCGATCGCGCCGGATGCGGTCGTGCTGATCGGCGAAGTCGTGGAACGCCGGGTCCAGGCGCTGGCGGGGGCCCTGGAACGGTCGATCCTGATGAGCGTCCGGCCGGCGCGCGCCGGCAAACGCTGATCCGGACTTATCGGCCGCCCTCGCGCGGCGGCCGGTCAGCCGGGAACGTCGATCAGCGCGAGCCGGTCCTTCTCCGGATCGAAGGCGAAGGCCAGCCGGCCGTGCTTCACCGCCAGGGCCGCGTCGCCGAAGACATCCTTGCGCCAGCCCTTCATGGCCGGCACGTCGGCGTTGTCGTCGGCGGCGATCGCATCCAGGTCGTCGGCGCTGGCGACCAGCTTCGGCGCCACGTCGAATGCGTCGCACTGTACTTTCAGCAGGACCCGTAGCAACTCGGCGACCGGTTGGCGGCCCTGGGGCTTGTCACGCTGGTCGGAGACCTTGGGCCAGGTCTCCTTCGGCGACTCCAGCGCTTCGGTCACTGCCTCAAGGATTGCACGCCCGGTCTTGCCGGTGGCGGAATCGCGGTTGAAGGAGCGGGAGCGGGACAACTCGTCGGCGGAGGTCGGCGCCTGGGCGGCGATGTCGACGAGCGCATCATCCCGCAGCACGCGGTTGCGCGGAATATCGCGGGTCTGCGCCTCGACCTCGCGCCAGGCAGCGAGCGCGCGCAGAACGGCGAGAAACTTGGGCTTGGTGCTGCGGGTCTTCAGACGCTTCCAGGCGTCCTCCAGTTCGACCCGATAGGTCGCGACGTCGGTCAGCACCGCCATCTCCTCATCCAGCCAGCCCGAGCGACCGGTCTTGGCCAGGCGCTTTGCCAGTCGCTCGTAGGACGGGCGCAGGTGGATCACGTCGGCCAGGGCGTAGTCGATCTGGTGCTGGCTGAGCGGCCGGTGGCTCCAGTCGGTAAAGCGCGACGTCTTGTCGATGTTCACACCGGTCAGCGCCCGAACCAGCCGGTCGTAGCTGACCGCGTCGCCGAACCCGCAGACCATGGCGGCGATCTGGGTGTCGAACATCGGCGCCGGCACCTGACCCATCATGTGAACGAAGATCTCGACGTCCTGCCGGGCGGCATGGAAGACCTTGAGCACCGACGGATTGGCGAGCAACTCGAACAGGGGGGAGAGGTCGAGATCGGGTGCGAGCGTGTCGACCGCCACCACATCGTCCTTGCCGGCAAGTTGAACCAGGCAGAGTCGCGAGTAGTAGGTCTTGTCGCGCAGGAATTCGGTATCGATCGCAACATAAGGCTCGGCCGCGATTCGCTGGCAAACGGCGGCGAGAGTGTCCGTGTCGGTGACGAGTGTCATGGCGGCTGGTAATACACGAGCGAACCGCTGGCGCAAGTGCGGGTGCGCTAAGTTGTTGAAACCCGATTCGATTTACGGATTTCGCCGGCGAGGGCGGTCGGCCGATATGTACGTATTTAATTTTAGATAAACTACCGCAGTTGCACCCGACTCATGGATCAGTGAAGATTCGCACAGTAAGGGATTGGCGGGACGGGGAAATGTCATGAAGCGCATCATTGCAATCGCTGCCGTGCCGCTTCTGCTTGGTGGTTGTCTGCCGCTCCCTGTCACGATCGCGTCCACGGCAATTTCCGGTTTCAGTTACCTGACCACCGGCAAGTCTTCGACCGATCACGTTCTTTCCGCCGCCGTCGACCAGGATTGCGCCCTGACCCGCCCGATCATCGGAGAGGCGGTATGCCGGGATTTCACCCCGGACAGTGGTGAAGAGACCGAGCGCGTCGTGGTCGCGGCCTATCCCGGTGATCGCGACGACGGCAACTTCCGCACCATTCGCGATCCGGAGATCCGGCTCGGCGCGATGAAGCTCGACGAGATTCCGCAGGGACCGGCACAGGTCGCCGTTGCACTGCCCTTCATCGGCAATCTCCGCCAGCCGATCGAAACTCCGGGTCTCGTCGCCAGCGACGAGGTGATCGCCCCGAAGCCGGTCCGGCGGCCGGCCACGGTCTCGGCCCCGATCGATCCCTGGAACCCGCCGGCGCAAATGGCCCGGGTTCAGGTCGCCAAGCTCTCGGTACCGTCGGATATCCCCGCTCCGGTGCCGTCTCTCGTTTCGGGTGAACGCTACGTGGTGATCGGGTCGCTACGCGATGCTGCCCGGGCCAAGGAGCTGGCGGGGCGGTTTGCCGTGCGGAGCCCGGAAATCCGCCGTATCGAGATCGGCGGTCAGATTTGGAACCGTGTGGTCGTCGGTCCCTACGCGCCTGAGCAGGCGCGGGGCGTGAAGGCGGAACTCGGCGTGGTGGACGGCAAGGAGCCGTGGATCATCCGTCTGGAGCCGTCTGTCGAACAGATCGCGATGCGCTGATCCGCCGATCCCGGTTGCCGTCCTGAGATATGTTTTGCGACTGCCGCGCCGGAGGCCGACCGATGCTCAGCCTCGGCGCTCGGCTTTGCGCTGGTACATGATCTTGTCGGCGCGGTTCAGCACTTCGGCCGGCCGGTCCTGCGGCCGATAGCCGACCGCGCCGACACTGGCGGATACCGGCAGCACTAGTTCCCTCCAGCTCAGTCTCGTGGCATTCAGGCGTTTCTCCAGGCGCTTGGCGCGGATCAGTCCGTCCGCCGCGTCCAGGTCCGGCATCAGGACGGCGAACTCATCGCCGCCGAGGCGGGCGACGGTGTCGCTCTCGCGCACGTCGCGGGTCAGCACGCCGGACACCAATCGCAGCAGTTCGTCGCCGGCCGCATGACCGTAGGTATCGTTGACCGCCTTGAAGCGATCCAGGTCGATCATCAGAACCACGCCGCCCTGTTGCTCCTCGTCGTCATGGCTCAACCGCTTGGACTGCGCCATCGCCTTGCGCAGCTGCATGTCGAAGCCGCGGCGGTTCATGGCGCCGGTCAGCTCGTCGGTGACCGACAGGCTCTCAAGTTCGGCGATACGCGCCTGCTGACGCTCAATGCGTTTCTGCGCTTCGGTCATCGCCACCAGGGCGAGCCGCAGGGCCGCCGTGGTCTCGGACGGGTCCAGGTTCTGGGCGTCGTTGGCCGGATCGAGGGCGCCGTTGAAGCGGGCGAGCATCCCCGTCACCTCGGCGTACATCCGGGCACTCGGCGCATCCAGCGGCGCGGTCATCAGGCTCGTATCGTGTGACATCGGGTCACCTCACACATTGATCACCGGGTTACATGCAGCCGGCGTGCCATGTGCGGGGTTTGGTTAATGTGGATAACTATCTGAATTATATGAGGGAATTTTTGAGGGCGGATATGGTCGAAGCGGATGGGGAAAAACTTGCCGGGGCACGGTGGATCAGAGGGGCCATTTTTCCGCCCTGATCGCCGTGCCATAGTCGGCAAAGAGTGAGGCATGAAGGAGTGGTAGATGTTGGACCGAGCCCGCGCCGCGGCTGTTCTGGCGGTGGCCGTGATGGGCGTGGCGGCCATGACGAGCTTGTCCGCGGCGGGCCAGGCGGCGTCCGCGACCGTCGAGATTCTGCCCCATCGCGCCCTTTATAAGGTCTCCCTGGAGAAAGCTGCATCGTCCTCGTCGATCATCGGCGTCCGTGGCCGCATGGGCTTCGAGTGGCGTGACGCCTGCGACGGCTGGGCTGTCGAACAGCGCTATGCCATGGAATTCTCGCGCGCCGACGGCGACGGCTCGGTGATCCAGTCGACCTATTCGACCTGGGAGTCGAAGGCCGGCGATATCTATCGGTTCTTCGTAAAGCGTGATCGCGGCGGCGGCGAGGAGCGGATCGAGGGCAAGGCGGTGATGCCGCTGCCGCTTGGCTCCGCCCCTGGCAAGGTGACCTTCTCCGAGCCCGAACAGCAGGAGCTCGCGCTGCCGGCGGGTACCCTGTTCCCGACGGAACACACCATCCGCATGATCGACGCTGCGACCTCCGGCAGGCGGTTTCTGCGCGCGCCCGTGTTCGATGGTGGTGAACCCGAAGCGCCGTCGCTGATCTCGGCGGTGCTGGGCAAAGGCCGCTCCGACGTGCCGCCGCCGATTGCGGCCGAGGCGGCACAAGGAACCTACTATCCGTCGCGCATGGCCTGGTTCGGCCCGGAAAGCGAGGGGGCCGAACCGGATTTCGAGATGTCGATCGAGGTCTTGGCCAATGGCGTCGCCCGGTCGATCCTGGTCCACTATTCAGACTTCTCGGTCCGTATGACCTTGGAGGAATTGGAAGCGCTGCCGCCACCCTCCTGCTGATCCCGACATTTCCTGATCGTCAGAACTCCTGGTCGTCCGGCGGCTTATCGGAGGGCTGCTGGCGGATCTTCCGGGCTTTCAGGCCGATCCCCTTGGTGATGGCGGCGTTGCCCAGCTTGGCGCGCACCGCGTCCATCGCGCTCTCGATCTTGCGCCGGGTCTCGAATTCCGGGTCGGCGAGGTCCACCGGATCCGCCAGGTGCTCGCCGGCGAGATCGCTCACGCCGACGCCGATCAGCCGAAATTGCCGTCCGTCCGCCTGTTTGGTCAGCAGCGCATCGGCGGTCCGGTAGATCCGGTCGGTGAGCTGGGTCGGGGACATCAGGTGCTGCTGGCGGGTCAGGATTTTGAAGTCGCGGGTCTTCAGCTTCAACGTGACGACTCCGCCGGCGATCGCCTTGCGTTTCAGCCGCCCGGAGACCTCCTCGCTGAGGCGCCACAGGTAGGGGCGGAGCGCCTCCACATCGGCGATGTCGGTATCGAAGGTGGTCTCGTTCGACACGCTCTTCACCACGGATCCCGGCTCGATGCGCCGGTCGTCGCGGCCGCGGGAGAAACGGGCGAGGCGCTGACCGATACTGCCGTAGCGCCGCATCAACTCGACCTCCTCGAAGGGCTGCAGGTCGCTGATCGTTCGGATGCCGTCGTCGATCAGCTTGCGCTGCAATGCCTTGCCCACGCCCCAGAGGATGGAGACCGGTTGCTCGGCGAGGAAGGCGACGGCTTCGCCCTGTCCGATGACGTGGAAGCCGCGTGGTTTGTCCAGGTCCGACGATACCTTGGCCAGAAACTTGTTGAAGCTGAGGCCGATGGAGACGGTGACCCGGACCGTCTCCTCGACCCGTTTGGCGAGGCGGACGAGGGTTTCCGCCGGCGGGGCCTGGTGCAGCCGCTCGGTTCCGCTGAGGTCCATGAACGCCTCGTCGATCGAGAGCGGCTCAACCTGAGGGGTTATCGATCGCATCATTTCGCGGATCTCAGCGCCGACGGCGGCATATTTCTTCATGTCCGGCTTGATGACGACGGCGTGGGGACAGGCGGCGAGCGCCTTGAACATCGGCATGGCGGAGCGCACGCCGTAGACCCGCGCGACATAGCAGGCGGCGGAGACGACACCGCGCTGCCGGCCACCCACGACCACGGGCTTGTCCAGCAGGGACGGATCGTCGCGCTTTTCGACGCTGGCGTAGAAGGCGTCGCAGTCGAGATGCGCGATGGACAGGTCCCGCAACTCCGGATGGCAGAGCACGCGGCGCGAGCCGCAGGCCGGGCAGCGCGCCGGGGTGCCTGGGCTCCAGGCGAAGCAGTCACGGCACAGGATCTCGGCGGATGCCATCGCCCGTTCACTCCGCTCCGGCCGTCTCCAGCCGCGCCGCCTGCGGATCCGCTTCCGGCTGCCATAGCCAGGCGGCGCCGCGCACGCCGCTGCTGTCGCCATGTACCGGTGGCACGATCCGCGTGTCGAGCCGGTCGGTGAACACGTGGGCCGGCAGCAACTCCGGCAGCCGATCGTATAGCAGGGAGACCCGCGAAAGGCCGCCGCCGAGCACGATCACGTCGGGATCGATCACGTTGATGACGGTAGCCAGCCCGCGCGCCAGCCGGTCCGCATATCGGTCCATATATGCCGCCGCCGCCATGTCGCCGGACGCGGCCGCCTCGGCGATCTCGACGGCGGTGGTGGGATGTCCGCCGGCCTCGGCGAAACGCCGGGCCATGCCGGGTCCCGACAGGAAAGTCTCCAGGCAACCCTGGCGGCCGCAGTAGCAGTCGGGTCCGGGGCGTTCGTCGTCCTGCGGGCGGGGTAGGGGGTTGTGACCCCATTCGCCGGTCACACCCATTGGACCGTCGACGCCCCGGCCGTTGATGACCAGCCCGCCGCCGACACCGGTGCCGAGAATGACGCCGAAGACGATCCCCGCGCCGCGCGCGGCGCCGTCGGTCGCCTCCGACACGGCGAAGCAATTGGCGTCGTTCTGCACCCGTACCGGTCGTCCGAGATTGTCCGAGAGGTCACGGTCCAGGGCCTGACCGTTCAGCCAGATCGAATTGGCGTTCTTCACCACGCCGCTGGCGCGGGAAAGGGTGCCCGGGATGCCGACACCGACGGACCCGTCGATGCCAAGCTCGGATTCGAGCGCGCGGACGAGGTCGCCGGCGCCTCGCACCGTTCCGACGTAGTCGCCTTGTGGCGTGGCAATCCTGCGTCGAATCAGCTCGCGTCCGTCATCGGCCAGGGCCAGTGCTTCGATCTTGGTCCCCCCGAGATCGACGCCTATCCGTATCCCTGAATGGCTCGGCTTTTGATGCAATGCTGCCTCATACGTGATAAGCCCGTCGGAGTATGATGGAATCGGTGCCTTAGGCTTGATATTATTTCGTACGGCTCGCGATACTGGGTCGAGTGTATCCCAGAACGTACCAGGGTGGATGAGGGTATGACCTCGGTCGAGACGCAGAACGGGACCTCGGGTGCAGACGCATCTCCGGCCAAGACGGTCCTGATCGTCGAAGATAACGAGCTCAATATGAAGCTCTTCCATGACCTGCTCGAGGCACATGGGTACGACATCATCTGCACGCGCGACGGAATGGACGCCCTGCGCCTGGCCCGCGACAAGCGCCCCGATCTTATCCTCATGGACATTCAATTGCCGGAGGTCTCCGGGCTTGAGGTGACGAAGTGGATCAAGGAGGACGACCGTCTGAAGTCCATTCCCGTGATCGCTGTCACCGCTTTCGCCATGAAGGGCGACGAGGAGAAGATTCGCGAAGGCGGCTGCGAAGCCTATATCGCGAAGCCGATCTCCGTCGGCCACTTCCTGGATACCGTTAAGAAGTTCTTGGGATAATCAGATATGCCGGGCCGCGTCCTCGTCGTCGACGATGTGCTGCCGAACGTCAAGCTCCTCGAAGCGAAGCTGACGGCCGAATATTTCGACGTTCTTTCCGCCTATAACGGACCCGAAGCGCTTGAAATGATCGAGCGCGAGGTGCCGGATATCGTGCTTCTGGACGTCATGATGCCGGGTATGGACGGGTTCGAGGTCTGCCGCCGGATCAAGGCCGATCCGCGCACGACCCACCTGCCGGTCGTCATGGTCACCGCATTGTCCGATGTTTCGGATCGGGTGCGCGGAATCGAGGCCGGTGCAGACGATTTCCTGACCAAGCCCGTAGTCGACGCCGCGCTGTTCGCGCGGGTGCGCTCGCTGCTGCGTCTCAAGATGATGATGGACGAGTGGCGCCTGCGGGTGGAGACCTCCTCGCAGCTCGGCATGCAGGAGCCGCGGGCGATGACGGAGATCGACGTCACGGCGGCCCGCGTCCTGGCGATCGAGGATAACCGGATCGACGCCATGAACCTGCGGGAGAGCCTGGCGGCCGATGGCGATATGGTCGAGCAGGTCTCCGACGGCGCCAGCGGCTACGCCCGCGCCTCGGCCGAGGAGTTCGATCTGGTGATCTGCAGCCTCAATCTCGCCGGCGACGACGCCCTGCGGCTGGTCTCTCAGTTCCGGGCGAACGAGGCGACGCGCCACATTCCGATCCTGATGGTCGGCGAGGAGGATCAGACCGAGCGGCTGGCGAAGGCACTCGATCTCGGCGTGAACGACTATCTGATGAAGCCGATCGACCGCAACGAGATGCTGGCGCGGGTGCGCACGCAGATCCGGCGCCGGCGATACCAGGAGCGGATGCGCGAGACCTACGAGCAGAGCCTCGCCCTGGCGCTCACCGACAGCCTGACCGGCCTGTATAACCGCCGCTATCTGCTGACCCATCTCGGCCGGCTGATGAGCGACACGGCCGAGCGGCAGAAGCCGCTTGCCCTGCTGGTGATCGATGTCGATCACTTTAAGGATGTGAACGATACCTATGGCCACGCGGTTGGTGACCGCGTGCTGCAGCACATCACCGAACTCATGCGCAGCAGTGTGCGCAACGTCGACCTCGTGTCGCGGCTCGGGGGCGAGGAGTTCGTGGTGGTGATGCCGGACACGCCGGAGCCGTTCGCCATGGTCGTGGCCGAGCGGCTGCGCGACGTCATCGCCTGCACGCCGATGAAGATCGACGATGGGCGGGAGCTCACCGTGACCATCAGCATCGGCTGCGCGCTGAGGAACTCCCAGGGCGAAGACAGTATCGACAAACTGATCGGCCGGGCGGATGACGCCCTGTACCAGGCCAAGCGTCAGGGTCGAAACCGCGTCACTCTGGCCAAGAGCGAGTCGTCGGCGAACGTAACGGCCGCCAGCTGACCTTCGAGTTTTCCGGAAGAATCAACAGCCTGAAAAGCAAAAGGGCCGCCCGACGGGCGACCCTCGTGGTCGTTGGCCTGTCGCCCAGATCACTTGATCTTGGCTTCCTTGAACAGGACGTGCTTGCGCGCGACCGGATCGTACTTGCGCAGCTCAAGCTTCTCGGTCTTGGTGCGCGGGTTCTTCTTGGTCACGTAGAAGTACCCAGTCTCGGCGGTGCTGACCATCTTGATCAGAACGGTCGCTGGCTTCGCCATATGTCATCTCCTTCGCCTACGCGGAGGCCGCAAAATAGCCACGGCGCCACGCATGTCAAGCGTGCTTAGTTGGTTTCCTTCGGGCGCTCGCCCAATGCGACGCGCGACGCATGGAACGCCAGCTGGAACAGCCTGCGGTCGGACAGCAGCCGGACCGCCAATTGGGCGTCGCTGTCGGTGGTCGAGGGCGGGTGGTCCGCGTGACACCAGTCGAGCAGCGCCTGGCGATCGGAATCGCCCATCCGGGTGACGAAAAGGCGCTTCTGCATGGTCTCGCTGAGCCGCAACTCGCCGGATTCGAGAGCGGCGGCGCTCACTTCAGGGTCGTCACCGTAGTCGGGCGTGCAGATCGAGGGGAACACGCCGAAATCGGCCAGGGTATAGCCCGACGGCGCATGCATGCGGGCCCAGGTGAGGTGGAGTTCGGTGCCGATCGGCGGCAGTTCCAGGATTCGCTGCACCGTTCCCTTGCCATACGAGCGAGCCCCGATCACCAGGGCGCGGCCCGAATCCTGAAGGGCGGCCGCCACCACTTCGGCGGCGGAGGCGGACCCGCTGTCGATCAGCACCGCGATCGGCGCGCTGGTGACGGTGTCGTCGAATCGCGCGTCGTAGGTGTGGCGCGAACTGGCGTGCCGGCCGCGGGTTTCGAGCAGCAGCCCGCTGTCGACAAATAGATCGGCCACGTCGACCGCCTGCTCGAGCGTGCCGCCACGATTCTGGCGCAGGTCGAGGATAATACCGGTCAGGGTGCCGCCGAAATTCTTCTTCGCCGTCTCGATCGCGTCCGCAAGTGCCGTGGCCGTGGCGATGTTGAAGCCGCTGATGTGGAAATAGGCGATGCCGTCGACCGGTGTGAAGCTGACCGTGTCCTCGATCACCTGCCGGCGTTCGACCATGAAATCGAGCTCGGCGTCGCCGCGCGCGACGCGGATGGCGACGGAGGTGCCGTTCCGGCCGCGGAGCAGATCGGCGGTCTGGGACATGGACAGGCCGGGGATCGGCCGCCCGGAGACGGTAACGAACCGGTCGCCGGTCCGCAGCCCGGCGGTGCTGGCCGGCGAATGGGCGAACACGTTGGCGACGACCACCGTGTCGTCGACCTCGCCGATGGTCACGCCGATACCGACATACCCCTTGCGGGCCCCGCGTGAGGCTTCAGCCTCCTCGGCGTTGCGATAACGCGAGAACCGGTCGAGCTTGCCGGTGACCGCATCGAACGCCGCTTCGAACAACTGGTCGTTGCTTGCCTTTGTCAGGATGTCGGATCGGTCCCGCGCGGCGGCCATCGCGGCCGAGGTCAGCCGGGCCCAGTCGCGCGCATTCTCGTCAGACGGCACGGTGAATTTGGCGAAAGGGGTGCCGCTATCGGTGACGATCAGCGACTCGCCGCGTCGCACGAAGGCGATCGTGGGGTCCAGGGCGGCAACCCCATCCAAGGCGGCCAGCGACAGGGACTGGGTCGGGATCGGCTCCACATAGAGGTCGGCGATGCCTTCGTAGCCGATGGAGAACACCTCGGCGGCGGTGTCCATGGCGAACGGCGCCGGCCCACTGGACTCCGGTCGGGAGACGGAGCAGGAGCCGAGAACGGTCAAGGCAATCCCGGCCATCACAATGCGGCGCCAAGAAACGGTGGGCGCAAGTGCGGACGGCGAAAACCGACTGAACTCAAACATTCACAGGCACTCGAAATTGCGCATGGAATCCCAATTCCACGATCTAGCTACAATGCTGCAATTCTCGTATTGAATCAATCACTGCCGCGGAAACCGGCGGTTTGCGAGGACCGCGGATCAGCGACGGCCACCGGGCTTGTGCTTGCGCCCCCGGGCCTGCTGTCGGTGCTTCGGTCCGCCGGGCTTGCGCCCGCGTCGCGGGCTGCTGCCTTGTTCGCCGCCGGAGACGATCTCCACGACGATGCCGCCCGACGCCGGATCGGCGCCAACCAGCCGGACCTCCACCCGGTCGCCAAGGCGGAAGACCCAGCCATGGGAGCGCCCGGTGAGGGTGTGATGGATGTTGTCGTGGTCGTAGTAGTCGTCCGGTAGCGAGCGGATCGGCACCAGGCCGTCGGCACCGGTCTCATCCAGGGTGACAAACACACCGAACTTGGTCACGCCGTTGATCCGGCCGGCGAAAATCCCGCCAACCCGGTCGGCGAGGTGGCGGGCCAGATAGCGGTCCATCGTCGTGCGTTCGGCGACGGCCGCCCGGCGCTCTGTCGTCGAGATATGCACGCCCCATTCCTGGAACTCGCCATCGTCCTCCGGCCGCAGTCCGTCATCGCCGAACTTCAGCCCGCGGATCAGCGCCCGGTGCACCAGCAGGTCCGAATATCGGCGGATCGGCGAGGTGAAATGGGCGTATTTCGTCAGGGCCAGGCCGAAATGCCCGGCATTCTCGGGCGAATAGACCGCTTGGGACTGGGAGCGCAGGACCATCTCGTTGACCATGCGCTCGTGTGGCTCGCCCTTCACCTTGGCGAGGACGCCGTTGAACGTCTTCGGCCGGACCACCTGACCCTTGGCGAAGGCGATGCCGAGCCCGTCCAGCACTTCGGCCAGGGCCTCGACCTTCTCCGGGGCGGGGCTCTCGTGGATCCGGTACATGCAGGGCTGCCGCCGATCCTCCAGGGTCTCGGCGGCGCAGACATTGGCCAGCACCATGAACTCCTCGATCAGCATATGGGCGTCCAAACGCTCCCGGATGCCGATCTCGGTGATGTTGCCGGCGTCGTCGAGGATGACCTGCTTCTCCGGCAATTCGATATCGAGGGCGCCACGCTCCCTGCGGGCCATGCGCAGAGCCTCGAAGGCACCGTAGAGCGGCTCCAGAACACCGTCGGGCACACCCTCCGTGCTGCCGCCGTCGCGCGCCTGCTGGACCTGGCGGTAGGTCAGACGGGCGGCCGAACGCATCAGGCCGCGCATGAAGCGGTGTTCGCGCTTGTTGCCCTCGGCGTCGATGACGATCTCGACCGCCATGCAGGCCCGCTCCACGTCCGGGCGCAGGGAGCACAGGCCGTTCGACAATGCTTCGGGCAGCATCGGCACGACCTGGTCGGGGAAGTAGACAGAGTTGCCGCGCTTCAGCGCCTCGCGGTCGAGCGGGTCGCCGGGCCGGACGTAATGGGCAACGTCGGCGATGGCGACCAGAAGGCGGAATCCGCCCGGATTGGCCTGATCCTCGTCGATCTCGGCGAAGACCGCGTCGTCGAAATCGCGGGCATCGATCCCGTCGATGGTGACCAGCGGTATGGCGCGCAGGTCGGTGCGCGTGCCGAGCTTCACCGGCTTCGCCTGCTCCGCGAGTGCGATGGCCGCATCCGGAAAGACGTCGGGGATATCCTGCTCGTGGATGGCGATACGGCTGAACGAGCGCGGGTCGGCGGCGCCTGCGAACCGCTCGATCACGCGGCCGACCGGCAGGCCAAGCCGTCCCTTGGGCATGATCTCGACGGTGACGAGATCGCCGGTCTTCGCGTCCTTCTCGTCGCCCTTGGGGATGCGGATTTCCGACCGGGCCTTCTTGTCGGTGGGATGCACCCGGCCGCCATCGACCGCTTTTTCGAAGACCCCGAGGGTCCGAGGCGTGGCCCTGCCGACGCGTCGGATCACTCGGGCGATGTAGAACGCCTCGCCACGCCGTTCCAGGCGACACAGCGCCCGGTCTCCGGTGCCCATGGGGCCGGAGCGGCGGTCGGCGATGATGTGGATGCGCGGCGGATTGTCTTCGGCCTCACGGCCGACGGCCCGGGCCAGAACCTCGCCATCCGGATCGGTGCCGCTCACCTCGAGCACCGCCACCTCGGGCAGAGTGCCGACCGGCGCCACCTTGCGCCGATTGCCGAGGTCCAGATCTCCGGCCTCCGCCATTTCCTTCAGCAGCCCGCGCAGCTCCGAGCGCATCGGGCCCTTGATGTCGAAGGCGCGGGCGATCTCGCGGCGACCGACCGGCGTTGGGCTGTCGTTGACGAAGGCGAGGATCTGCTCGCGCGTGGGAAGCTGGGTGGGGGGAGGGGCCACGTCGTCCGGGCTCAGCTTCCCGGCGTCCCGGCCGAGTCCCCGTCATCCGCCTTCGATTTGGCGGCCGACTTCTTGGCCGGGGATTTTTTCGCGGCCGTCTTCTTCGTCGTGGTCTTCTTCGCCGCGGTCTTCTTGGCGGCAGGCTTCTTGGCGGCAGGCTTCTTGGCAGCCGCCTTCTTCGGCACGGCCTTGCCGCTCTTCTCCGCCTTGGCGGTCAGAAGTTCGACCGCGCGCTCCAGCGTGAGGGTCTCCATCTCTTCGCCCTTGGGCAGGGTGGCACGGATCGAGCCGTGCTGGGCGTACGGGCCGTAGCGCCCGGCCTGAACCGTCACCGGCTTGCCGTCGGCCGGATGATCGCCGATGGTCCGGCCCGGTTTCTTCTTCGAGCCCTTCTCGGCGATGATCTGGACCGCGTGGTTCAGGCCGATGGTCAGTACCGTGTCGTCACCCGGAAGGCTGACATAGGTCCCCGCGTGCCGCAGATACGGACCGTAGCGGCCGATCCCGGCGTCGATCATTTCCTTAGTCTCTGGATGCTCGCCCACGGGCCGGGGCAGCGAGAGCAGGGCGAGTGCCTTCTGCAGGTCGATATCGGCGGGCGAGACCTGCTTGGGCAGGGACGCCCGCTTGGGCTTCGCCTTGGAGCCTTCCTCCGGCTCGCCGAGCTGGACATAGACCCCGTAAGGCCCCTTCTTCAGGCTCACATCCTGCCCGGTTTCCGGATCTTGGCCGAGCACGCGGGGCAGGGCACCGCCTTCGCCCTCGGCATCGACCGGACGGCCGCCGGCGGCCTCGCCGAGTTGGCGGGTGAACTTGCAGTTCGGATAGTTCGAGCAGCCGATGAAGGCGCCGAATTTGCCGAGGCGCAGGGACAGATTGCCCTCACCGCAGCTCGGGCATCCGCGGGCCGGCTGGCCGTCCTCGCCTTGGGGGAAGAAGTGGTCCGCCAGTTCGGCGTCCAGCTTTTCGATCACATCGCCGATCGACAGATCCTTGGTGCCGTCGACCGAGCCCTTGAACGGACTCCAGAAGTCGCGCAGCACCTGGCGCCAGTCGATCTGGCCGGCCGACACGTCGTCGAGCTGGGTCTCCAGATCGGCGGTGAAGTTGTACTGGACGTAACGCTCGAAGAAGCTGGACAGGAAGGTGGTGACCAGGCGCCCCCGGTCCTCCGGCACGAAGCGGCGGCGATCCAGGCGCACGTATTCGCGGTCCTGCAGCACCTGCAGAATGCTGGCATAGGTCGATGGGCGGCCGATCCCGAGTTCTTCCATCTTCTTGACCAGGCTGGCCTCGGAATAACGCGGCGGCGGCTGGGTGGAGTGCTGCTCCGGGGTGACCTCCTGACGGGCCACGGCATCGCCGTCGGCAACGGCGGGGAGGATCTTGTCGTTCTCGTCGTCACTGAGTTCGGCACCCTCGCTGTCGTCGCGATCTTCGCGGTACAGCTTCAGGAAACCGTCGAAGGCGATGACCGAGCCGGTCGCCCGCAATATGCTGCGCCCGCCCTTGTCGGTGACATCGATGGCGGTCTGATCCAGCTCGGCACTGGCCATCTGGCTCGCCACCGCGCGCTTCCAGACCAGCGAGTAGAGCTTCCACTGGTCGGCATCGAGACGGGACCGCAGCGCCTCCGGCGTGCGGGTCACATCGGTCGGCCGGATCGCCTCGTGCGCTTCCTGGGCATTCTTGGCCCGCGAAGTATAGGCGCGCGGCGTGTTCGGCAGGTAGCGGTCGCCGTATTCGCCGCCGATCGACGTGCGGATCTGGGTGATCGCCTCGGGCGACATCTGCACGCCGTCGGTTCGCATATAGGTGATGAGACCGGTCGTCTCGCCACCGATATCGACGCCTTCGTAGAGCCGCTGGGCGAGCTGCATGGTGCGGGTGGCCCCGAAGCCGAGCTTGCGCGAGGCCTCCTGCTGCAGGGTCGAGGTGGTGAAGGGGGGCGCCGGATTGCGCCGAACCCGCTTCTTCTCGACCGAGCCGATGGCGAAGTCGCCGGCCTCGATCGCGGCGACCGCGGCCTTGGCCTCGGCTTCGGACTTGATGTCCAGGCGGTCGAGCTTATTGCCGTCGAGATGGGTCAGGCGGGCGCTGAAGGTCTTGCGCTCCTGGGTGCGGAAAACCGCTTCTACCGACCAGTATTCCTGCGGGTTGAACCGCTCGATCTCCGCTTCACGCTCGCTGATCAGACGCAGCGCCACCGACTGCACGCGGCCGGCCGAGCGCGCCCCGGGCAGCTTGCGCCAGAGCACCGGTGAGAGAGTGAAGCCGACCAGGTAATCCAGCGCGCGACGTGCCAGATAGGCGTCGATCAGGTCCTGATCGAGTTCGCGCGGATGCGCCATGGCGTCGAGCACGGCATCCTTGGTGATCGCGTTGAAGGCCACGCGCTTGACGTCGATGCCGCCCAGCACCTTGCGCTCGTCCAGCACATTGCGGATGTGCCAGCTGATCGCCTCGCCCTCGCGGTCGGGGTCAGTCGCCAGGATGAGCTGCTCGGCGCCCTTCACGGCGTCGGCGATGGCCTTGACCTGCTTCTCGGAGCGCTGGTCGGTCTGCCACTGCATCGCGAAGTCAGCGTCCGGATCGACGGATCCGTCCTTCGGTGGCAGATCCCGGATGTGGCCGTAGCTCGCCAGCACGTGATAGTCGCTGCCGAGATACTTATTGATAGTTTTGGCCTTGGCCGGGGACTCGACGACAACGACTTTTGTCATGCGTACCGTTCGCTTTCCCTGGGTCCGATCCTCTGGTCCGGCGACGGAATAGCCGCTCGGTCAGACCGGAACGTCCATTCGCCGCGAAACCTGATTTCCTGGGTGACGGTCGATGAGGCCCGCAAGTTCCGCCTCCAGGAGCACCGTCGCGACGATCGGAGCCGACAATTGGCACCCACGGATCAGTTCGTCAACCGCGACCGGTTCGGAGCCCAGCGCCCCGAGCACCTCCTGGCGGGTCCGTTCGTCGATCTCCATCGTGGGCGTTTCAAGGGGTTCGCTGGAATAGGAGGCCTCCCAATCCCGCCCTGCCGGCTCGTGCAGATTCCGCTCCGGCAGCCCGTCCAGAACCTGCAGCACGTCCCGCGCGGACTCGACGAGAAAGGCCGCTCCCTCCTTGATCAGACCGTTTGTCCCGCCACAGCGCGGGTCGAGTGGGGAGCCTGGAATGGCGAAGACTTCGCGGCCCTGATCCAGCGCCCGGCGGGCGGTAATCAGGGAGCCCGAGCGGGTTGCCGCTTCGACCACGAGCACACCGAGACTGAGCCCGGCGATGATCCGGTTACGCGAGGGAAAATGCCGCGCCTGGGGCGTGGTTCCGACCGGCTGTTCAGCGATGATGGCGCCAGACTCGGCGATGCGGTGAAAGAGATCCGTGTGTTCAGGCGGATAGATGACGTCGATTCCACCGGCGACCGCCGCCACCGTGCCGGTCTCCAGCGCCCCCTCATGGGCGGCGCCGTCGATCCCGCGGGCGAGCCCGGAGGCAACGACATATCCGGCGGCCCCCAGCTCACGGGACAGGGCGGCGGCCAGCCGACGGCCGTTCATCGAGGCGTTGCGGGCACCGACGATGGCGATGATGCGGTGGCACAGCAGATGGGCATGACCGATCATCGAGAAGGCGCCGGGGGCATCCTCGATTGCGGCGAGGGCCGGCGGGTAGGCCGGGTCGCCAAACACCACCAGCTCGGCGCCGACCTCCGCCGTCTCGGCCATCTCCCGCTCGGCGGCCGCGATGGACGGCACGGCGAGCGGGCGGCGTCGGCCGCCGCGCCGCGCCAGATCGGGGAGAGCGTCGATCGCCCGCGCGGCACTGCCGAACCGCTCGATGATCTGGCGGAAGGTGACCGGGCCGACATTCTCCGTGCGGATCAGGCGAAGCCGCGCGACCCGTTCCCGGTCGGACAGGCGGGCGGGGGACGGATTGCGGGGCATCGGCCGCTCCATGGCGCTTGAACAGGCTGGAGCTATGGCAGGGCCGGGGACGTTTCGACGCCGTGGCAGGCCTGCTGTGGATATCTCGATACCGGAACGGCCGAGTTTATCGAAACCGAGAACGCGGTTTCATTTCTTCTTGAAGCTGATCCGGGTTTCCTCGCCCTTCAGCAGGCGGCGGATATTCTGGTGATGGCGCAACCAGATCACCGCGGCGATCACGCCGCCGGCCTCGGCGAATTGCGGCCCCTCCATATGCCAGGCGAGCAGCGGAGCGGCGGCAAGCGACACCAGGGCGGCGACCGACGAGTAACGGAACACGCCGGCGATCAGCAGCCACAGGCCACAGACGATCACCGCGACATCCGGCACCAGCGCCAGCCAGACCCCGATGGCCGTGGCCACGCCCTTACCGCCCTTGAACCGCAGCCAGATCGGGAAACAATGGCCCAGCACCGCGCCGATGGCGGCGAGCAGCGCCATGTCGGCACCGAACTGCCAGGCAACCGCCACCGCCACGGCGCCCTTGCCGGCGTCCAGTAGCAGGGTGGCGGCGGCCAGCCCCTTGCGGCCGGTGCGCAGCACGTTGGTCGCGCCGATATTATGCGAGCCGATGGCGCGGATGTCGCCGAGGCCGGAGATCCGTGTCAGCACCAGGCCGAACGGGATCGAGCCCAGCAGGTAAGCGAGCAGGAAGCCGGCATAGAACGGCCACGTATACTCGAGAGTTCCCATCGGATCAGGCATCGACGAAAGCCCTGCGTCGTGTCGGGAGCGGCGGTTCGGCGTCGATATCATACACGGTGCCGCCCCGATATACCGTTCGCCAGACACGGCCTTCGACGGGCCGGCCGTCGAACGGTGTGTTGCGGGATTTCGAGGCGAAGCTGTCCGGGTCGATCTTGCCGGCGCGGTTGAGGTCGAAGATCACCAGATCGGCGTCGCCGCCGATGGCGAGGGTGCCGTAGGGCAGGCCGAGGATGCGGGCCGGTGCCACGGTCAGGCGATGCAGCAGGTCGATCAGGCTCATGGCCTCGGTATGGACGAGGTCCAGGCTGATCGTCAGCAGTGTCTCCAGGCCGACGCCGCCCGGCATCGCCTGGGCGAAGGGCACGCGCTTACTGTCCTGATCATGCGGGGAGTGGTCGCTGGCGATGGCGTCGATGGTGCCGTCCGCCAGCCCCGCGACCACGGCGAGGCGGTCCTGCTCGCTGCGCAGCGGTGGCGAGAGCCGGGCGAAGGTCCGGTAGTCGACCACCGCGCCCTCGTTCAGGGCGAAATAGGGCGGGGCGGTGTCGCAGGTGACCGGAAGACCGCGCTTCTTCGCCTGACGGATCGCCTCGATCGCGGCACCGGTGGAGAGATGGGCGGCGTGGTAGCTGCCGCCGGTGAGTTCCACCAGCCTGAGGTCGCGCTCCACCATCATCACCTCGGCGACGGCCGGAATGCCGGCGAGGCCGAGGCGGGTCGCCGTCTCACCCTCGTTGGCCGAGCCCTCGCGGGCCAGTGCCGGGTCTTCGGGATGCTGGACGATGGTGCGTTTGAAGATGCTGGCATAGGACAGCGCCCGGCGCATGACCAGGGCGTCGGCAATGGCTTTCTCGCCATCGGTGAAGGCGACGGCGCCGCTGTCGGCCAGCATGCCGAACTCGGTCATTTCTTCGCCGCGCAGTCCCTTGGTCGCGGCGGCATAGGGGTGGACGTTGGCGATCCCGACTTCCAGCGCCCGGCGCTCGACGAATTCCAGCAGCGAGACGTCGTCGATGATCGGGTTGGTGTTCGGCAGGGTCGCGAAGCTGGTCACGCCGCCGGCGGCGGCCGCCTTCTGGGCCGAGGCCAGCGTCTCCATGTGCTCGTCGCCGGGCTCGCGCACCTGGACCCTCATGTCGACCAGACCGGGAGCGAGACAGCGCCCGGCGCAGTCGACCACCTCCACATCCTCCTGGATGGCATCGACAAAGACCTGCGGGCCGACCTCGGCGATCTTGCCGTCGCGGGTCAGCAGGGCGCCCCTGGCGTCGAGTCCGCTCGCCGGATCCAGCAGGCGGGCGTTCTTGTAGAGGGTTTGCCTCATTGGTTCTTCGCCCAAGGTTCGGTCTGGTTGCTGACCAGGATGTCGAGGATCGCCATGCGCACGGCGACGCCCATCTCCACCTGCTCGCGGATCAGCGAGCGGTCGATGTCGTCGGCGACCAGGCTGTCGATCTCCACCCCCCGGTTCATCGGGCCCGGATGCATGATCAGCGCGTCCGGCTTGGCGGATTGGAGCTTGTCCACGTCCAGACCGAAATAGCGGAAGTACTCCCGCACCGACGGGACGAAGGAGCCCTTCATGCGTTCGGTCTGCAGACGCAGCATCATGACGATGTCACAGCCGGCGATGCCGCGTTCCATGTTGTGATGGATCTCCACCCCCATGCGCTCGATGCCGCTCGGAAGCAGGGTCGGCGGGGCGACCAGACGGACGCGCGCGCCCATGATCGACAGCAGATGGATGTTGGAGCGTGCGACCCGGCTGTGGGCGACGTCGCCGCAGATCGCGACTTCCAGCCCCTCCAGATGCCCCTTGCGGCGCCGGATGGTCAGCGCGTCGAGCAGGGCCTGGGTGGGGTGCTCGTGGCTGCCGTCGCCGGCGTTGATCACCGAGCAGTTCACTTTCTCGGCCAGCAGGTGGACCGCCCCGGATTCCCCGTGACGAACGACGAGGGCGTCGGGATGCATGGCGTTCAGGGTCATCGCGGTGTCGATCAGGCTCTCGCCCTTCTTGATCGACGATGTGGCGACGGACATGTTGATCACGTCGCCGCCCAGTCGCTTTCCGGCCAGCTCGAAGCTGGTGCGGGTTCGGGTGGAGTTCTCGAAGAACAGGTTGATCACCGTGCGGCCGCGCAGGCTGGAGACTTTCTTGTCCAACTGACGGTTCTGGTCAACGAAGCGCTCCGACCGGTCGAGCAGGAAATCGATATCCGGTCGGGTCAGCCCCTCGATGCCGAGCAGGTGACGGTGTGGGTACGCGCGGCCGGCATCATCGGATGGCGGCGCGGCGAGCGGGGAAAGGGCATCGGTCATTAAAGGGGCTGTATAGGCCTGGTTGACCCGTCGAGCAACCGCGGCTGCTGCCCGGCCTCAGATCACCTTTGCACCCCGCAGTTTGGCGACCATCTCGGCGTCGAGGCCGAGTTCGCCGGTCAGGATTTCGTCGGTGTGCTGACCGAGAATCGGAGGCGGGCGGCGATAGGTTGCCGGAGTTTCCGACAGCTTCAGCGGATAGGCGACGGCCGGCACGCCATCGGGATTGAACGCATGGCCGGGGATGGTGGTCGCCATGCCGCGGGCCTGCACCTGTGGGTCGGCGAAGACCCGGTCGATGGTGTTCACCGGCCCGCACGGGACCTTCACCGCCTCCAGCGCCGTGACCCAGTCGTCGGTCGCCCGCATCGCCACGATCTCGCCCATCACCTGGCGCAACGCGTCGATATTGGCGATGCGCGACTGGTTGTCGACAAAGCGCGGATCGTCGGCGAGTTCCTCGCGGCCGGCGACCTGCAGGAAGGTGCGGAACTGCCTGTCCGAGCCGCAGCCGACGATGACGTAGCCGTCCGAGCTGGCGAACACCTCGTAGGGGGCGACGTTCGGATGGGCATTGCCGAGCCGGCCCGGGACGACGCCGCCGACCAGATAGTTCATCGCCTGGTTCATCAGCCATGCCACCTGGGTGTCGAGCAGGGCGGCGTCGATCTGCTGGCCCCGGCCGGTGGCGTCGCGGTGGCGCAGCGCGGCCAGGATGGCGGGTGTGGGGTACATGCCGGGCATCATGTCGGCGATGGCCACGCCGACCTTTGTCGGCTGTCCCGCCGGATCGCCGGTCACGCTCATGATGCCGCCCATGGCCTGGGCCAGCAGGTCGTAGCCCGGGCGCGGCGCATAGGGGCCGGTCTGGCCGAACCCGGTGACGCTGGCATAGACCAGGCGCGGGAAGCGCTCGCGGATCTGATCGTAGGCAAGGCCGTGACGCGCCAGATCGCCGACCTTGTAGTTCTCGATGAAGACGTCGGCGTTCTCCAGCAGCTTGAGCAGGATCGCCCGGCCTTCCGGCTGGGTGAAGTCGAGGGTCACCGAGCGCTTGTTGCGGTTGGTACCGAGGTAGTAGGCGCTCTCGGTCGTGTCATTGCCGTCGCTGTCCTTCAGGAACGGCGGACCCCAGCGCCGGATGTCGTCGCCAGCCCCCGGCCGCTCGATCTTGATCACGTCGGCCCCGAGATCGCCCAGCGTCTGCGCGGCGATCGGGGCGGCGAGGACGCGCGAGGCGTCGATGACGCGGATGCCGTCGAGGGCCATGGGTGTCGGGGCCATGGGGGTGGTGGGGGCGGTGTCGGTCATGCGGGCGGCCTTGGAACGCGGCGGGGCAATCTTGGTAGATCAGCCGGCCGGTTCGGGCAACGGCCGGATGTGCCGGTTTCATGGGATGAATAACTTCTTCATGCGGTGAACATCTTCGCGCTGATCCGCTCCATCCTTGCCATCAACTCTGTCGTGCCGCGAACCGGGACGACAACAACAACGGAGAGAGACGCGCTACACCAAGGCCAGCATGATCGGCAGGGTGACCGCCGCCATGATCACCTGGGTGGTCAGGATCGCCGCCATCAACTCGTGGTCGCCGCCGAGCTGGCGGGCGAAGACATAAGAAGAAGCAGAGCTCGGCAGGGCGTTGAACAGCACCGCCACCGCCAGCGCCACGCCGGTCAGGCCGAGCGGGGCCGCGAGCGCCAGGGTCAGCAGCGGAATGCCGACCAGCTTGACCGCGTTGGACAGCAGCAGGGCCGGCCAGCCGGTCTTCAGCACCGCGAAGCGCAGACCCGCCCCCACCGCCAGCAGGCCAAGCGCCAGCGCGGCACCGGCGAGCTTGTCGAGGCCTTCGGCGAGCATCGGGTGGATGCCGACCCCGCTCGCGTTCAAGGCGATGCCGAGAATGCAGGCCAGGAAGATCGGGTTCTTCAGCATCGCCCAGAGGATCTGCAGCCCGCTCTTCGGCTCGTTACCCGCCATCCGGGTCAGCACCCAGATCGAGATCGAGTTCACCAGCGGAATGACCGCGGCGATGCCGACCGCGGCCAGCGCCTCGCCGGTATGCCCGTAAAGCGCGCCGACGCTGGCGACGCCGATATAGGTGTTCTGCCGGATCGCGCCCTGGATCACGCTGGTATAGGCCGGGCCATTGATCCCGGTCAGCCGGTGGATCGCCAGCAGGACGGCGGTGGCGATGATCACCGCGCCGGCCATGGCGATCACCATCGGCCCGATCGTGTAGTCCGAAAGATCGGTGCCGCCGAGCTTCAGCAGCAGCAGGGCCGGCAGCAGCAGCCAGTAGGTGAGCTGCTCGACCGCCCGCCACCCGTCATCGCCAAGCGGCCCGATCCGCGCAAGCACGGCACCGAGAACGATCAGACCAAAGACGGGCAGGAGGGCTGTCAAAGGGCGTCCAGCGCCGATTGCAGGATGTAGGCCGCCGCCGCCGCGTCGATCGATTCCTGGCGGCGCTTACGGCTTAGGTCGCCCTCGCTGATCATCGCGCGCTCGACCGCCTGGCTGCTCATTCGCTCGTCCTGGAAGATCGTCGGCAGGTCGTGGCGGGCCAGCAGTTCCTCGGTCAGGTCGCGGGTCGACTGGCAGCGCGGCCCTTCGGTCCCGTCCATGTTGAGCGGCAGGCCGACCACGAAACCGCCAACCCCGCGGCTTTCGACGATCTTGATCAGTTCGTCCGCGTCGGCGGAGAATTTCTTGCGGCGGATCGTCGTCACCGGGGCGGCGACCCGCAGGGCCGCATCGGAGATCGCCACTCCGATGGTTTTGGATCCGAAATCGAGCCCGATGAGACGGGCGCCGGGGGCGAGAAGGCGAACAAGGTCGCCGGGCTTGCAGACGGGCATGGCTGGTGCTAGCTTCCGCGCTTCCAAATGGCGGATTTCCGCCGTTTTTCGCGCTCCTGAGAATAACTGGAACGGTCTTAGCCCATGTCGCTCGACAAGGCCACTGTCGCGTCAATCGCGAACCTCGCCCGGATCAAGGTCCCAGACGATCGCCTGGAGGCGATGGTGGGCGACCTGAACGCCATTCTTGGCTTCGTCGAGCAGCTTGACGCGGTCGATACCGCCGGCGTCGAACCGCTGGCCAGCGTGACCGGTCACACGCTGCCGCAGCGCGAGGATGCGATCACCGACGGTGGCTATCAGGCGCGGGTCACGGCGAATGCGCCGGAATCGACCCACGGGTTCTACGTCGTGCCGAAGGTGGTCGAGTGATGAGCGATCTTCTGAACCTGACGCTCGCCGAGGCGCGGGCGACGCTGGCCGCCAAGGACATCTCGAGCACCGAGCTGACCCAGGCCTATATCGCCCGCATGGAGGCGACGGCGGATCTCAACGCCTACATCACCACCACGCCGGACAAGGCGCTGCAGATGGCCGAGCAGGCCGATGCGCGCCTGGCCAAAGGCGAGGGCGGGGCGCTGGAGGGCATTCCGCTCGCCATCAAGGACCTGTTCTGCACCGAGGGCGTGCTGACCACGGCAGCCTCCCATATTCTTGACGGCTTCATCCCGCCCTACGAATCGACGGTGACCACGAACCTGTGGAACGCCGGTGCGGTGCTGCTGGGCAAGACCAACCTGGACGAGTTCGCCATGGGCTCGTCCAACGTCACCTCCTATTACGGCCCGGTGGAGAACCCCTGGCGCTCGACCGACGAACCGGACCGCAAGCGGGTACCGGGCGGCTCTTCCGGCGGCTCGGCGGCGGCGGTGGCCGCGCGCTCGGCCCTGGCGGCGACCGGGACCGATACCGGCGGCTCGATCCGCCAGCCGGCCAGCTTCTCCGGCATCGTCGGCATGAAGCCGACCTACGGGCGATGCTCGCGCTGGGGCATCGTCGCTTTCGCCTCGTCGCTGGATCAGGCCGGCCCGATGGCCCGCACGGTCGAGGATGCGGCGCTGATGCTGCAGGTCATGGCCGGGTATGACCCGAAGGACTCGACCTCCGCGGCCGAGGCCATGCCGGATCTGTCCGCGGCGCTGAACCAGGGCGTGAAGGGCCTGAAGATCGGCGTGCCGGCCGAATATCAGGTCGACGGCATGCCCGAGGAGATCACCAAGGTCTGGCGCCAAGGCATCGACTGGCTGAAGGCGGAGGGGGCGGAGATCGTCGACATCTCCCTGCCGCATACGAAGTACGCGTTGGCGACCTACTACATCATCGCCCCGGCCGAGGCGTCGTCGAACCTGGCGCGCTATGACGGCGTGCGCTACGGCCTGCGGGTCGATGGCGACAGTTTGGCGGAGATGTACGCCAATACCCGCGCCGCAGGCTTCGGCGAGGAGGTGCAGCGGCGGGTGCTGGTCGGCACCTATGTGCTGTCCGCCGGCTATTACGACGCCTATTACCTGAAGGCCCAGAAGGTGCGCGCCCTGCTGCGCCGCGACTTCGATCAGGCCTTCGAGACGGTGGACGCCATCCTGACGCCGACGGCGCCGTCGGATGCCTTCGCCATCGGCGACAACGAGGACGATCCGGTCAAGATGTACCTGAACGACATATTCACCGTGCCCGCCAGCTTGGCCGGTCTGCCGGGAATTTCGGTCCCGGCCGGCCTGTCCGAGCGCGGGCTGCCGATGGGGCTGCAGGTCCTGGGCCGCATGTTCGACGAGGGCTCGGTGGTTCGCGTCGGCCGGGCATTGGAGCGGGCGGCGGACTTCACCGCCGTGCCGACCATGGTGCGGGAGGGCTGAACGATGACAGAGCCGTATCGTATCCAGGGTGAGACGGGCGAGTGGGAGGTCGTGCTCGGCCTCGAAGTGCACGCCCAGGTGATTTCCCACGCCAAACTGTTCTCCGGGTCCTCGACCACCTTCGGGGCCGAGGCCAATACCCAGGTCAGTCTGGTCGACGCCGCCATGCCGGGCATGCTGCCGGTGATCAACCGCGAATGCGTGGAGCAGGCGGTGCGCACCGGTCTGGCGCTCAAGGCGCAGATCAACCTGCGCAGCGTGTTCGACCGCAAGAACTACTTCTATGCGGATCTGCCCCAGGGCTATCAGATCAGCCAGTACAAGGATCCGATCGTCGGCGAGGGTGTGCTGCTGCTCGACCTGCCGGACGGCTCGACCAAGTCGGTCGGGATCGAGCGGCTGCATCTGGAGCAGGACGCCGGCAAGTCGCTGCACGATCAGCATCCGCAGAAGACCTATGTCGACCTGAACCGGTCGGGCGTGGCGCTGATGGAGATCGTCTCAAAGCCGGATCTCTCCTCGCCGGAAGAGGCGGGCCTCTACGTCAAGAAGCTGCGCTCGATCCTGCGCTATATCGGCACCTGCGACGGCAACATGCAGGAAGGCTCGATGCGCGCCGATGTGAACGTGTCGGTACGCAAGCCGGGCGACCCGCTCGGCACGCGCTGCGAGATCAAGAACATGAACTCGGTGCGCTTCATCCATCAGGCGATCGAGTACGAGGCGCGGCGCCAGATCGAGATCCTGGAAGGCGGCGGCAAGATCGATCAGGAAACCCGACTGTTCGACACCGGTCGCGGCGAGACCCGGTCGATGCGCTCCAAGGAGGATGCGCAGGACTACCGCTACTTCCCGGATCCGGACCTGTTGCCGCTGGTGCTGGATCAGGCCCGCGTCGACGCGCTCGGCGCCGAGCTGCCGGAACTGCCGGACGTCAAGAAGGCGCGGTTCATTGCCGATTTCGGCCTGTCGCCCTATGACGCCGCCATTCTGGTGGAGGAGCGGGAGACCGCCGACTGGTACGAGCAGCTTGCCAAGGGGCGCGACGCAAAGATCGCCGCCAACTGGCTGATCTCCGAGCTGTTCGGCGCCCTGAACAAGGCCGGCAAAGATCTGTCCGAGAGTCCGGTTTCGGCCGAAAGCCTGGGCGGTCTGGTCGACCTGATCGGCGACGGCACGATCTCCGGGCGCATCGCCAAGGAGGTCTTCGCCGAGATGTTCGAGACCGGCAAGGCGGCCGGCGACATCGTCGAGGAGAAGGGCCTGAAGCAGGTCTCCGACACCGGCGCGATCGAGGGCATCATCGACGCGGTGCTGGCCGAGAACGCCGACAAGGTCGAGCAGTACCGGGGCGGCAAGGATAAGCTGTTCGGCTTCTTCGTCGGCCAGACCATGAAGAAGAGCCAGGGCAAGGCGAACCCCGGCATGGTCAACGACCTGCTGCGCCAGAAGCTGGACGGGTAGGGGAGGGGGCTGAGCCCTCTTCCGCAGCAGGCCCGGCGCGGCGATCACATTGCCGGAACCGTACCGTCGGTTCCGTTTCGCAACTGCGAGAGATCCGCTACACTGCCGCCTTCAGTTGTATTGCACGGGACCAAAATCATGAGTGGCAGGTTCGCTCCGGCCGTTTGCGCCATTGTGCTTGGCACCGGTGTCGGTGCGGGGATCGGAGCCGGGGTCGGGGTGGCCTGGGCGGCGACCGAGCATGTGGTGATCCAGAAGCACCGCTCCTTCCGTCCAGGGGAGGTCACGGTCAAGGCGGGCGACACCGTTGCCTTCCTCAACGACGATTTCTACGATCACAACGTGTATTCCGAGACGCCGGGCAGCATCTTCAACATCGGGGTGCAGACCCGCGGCGAGACGACCCGCGTCACACTGGAGCAACCGGGCACGGTCGATATCCTCTGCCGGATCCACCCGAAGATGAAGCTGGTCGTGACGGTTGAATGAGGGGGAGTGGGGGGCTTCGGTTCCCGTCCAGGTTTCCCGATCCCGGATCAGGCCCGGCGCCGTCCGGGAGGGTGATGCTGGTGGCCGGTGGACGGGCCGGTGAAACTCCCGCCGTTTTTTGATTCTGCCCGCGGGGGCGAGACCGGGATCCAGCCACTCCCACGCCCGCAAGCCGTGATATCCTTACCCGTCGTCCAGCCAGAAGGTGCCCCCCGCCATGCTCGATCGGATTTCTATCCGCTGGAAGCTGGTCGGCGCCTTTCTGGTCGCGGTGATGGCCGCCGCCGCGCTCGCCGCCGTCGCCCTGACCGCGACCTGGTCGCTCGGGGACCTCGCCCAGCGGCTCTATGACCAGCCGCTGCAGGCGATCAACCACGCCCGCGCCGCCCAAGTCAGTTTCGCGATCCTGCGCCGGGCCGATGCCGAGACCGACCGTGCGGCGCGCTGGGAGGAGTTGCTCTCCGACCTCGCCGTGGTGGAGGAGCGCTCGCGGGACGACGCGGTGCCCGAGGTGCTCGCCCTGATCCGCACCGATCTCGCCGCCTGGCGATCTGCCGAGGCGACCGGCGCGGCGCGCCCGGAACTGGCGGACGAGGTCGCCCTCAACCTGGAGATTCTGGTGGAGGTCGCGGCCTCCGGCGGCTTCAAGTTCTGGCTTGAGGCCGAACGTCTGATCGAGCAGACCAAGCTTTGGACGATCGCCGTGATCGCCGGCGTGCTGGTCGTTGCCCTCGCCGTCGCCGTGTTGCTGGCCCGCACCATCGTGCGCCCACTCGGCCGGATGGAGGACGCGATGACCCGTCTCGCGGCCGGCGACGGCGAGGTCGCCGTGCCGGACCAGGGCCGGGGTGACGAGATCGGCGCGATGTCCTCCGCACTCGCCGTGTTCAAGACCGCCATGGCGGAGGTGCGCGAAGCCAAGGATCGGGCGGAGGACGCGACCCGGGCCAAGTCCGAATTCCTGGCCATCATGTCCCACGAGATCCGCACGCCGATGAACGGAGTGATCGGCATGACGCGGCTGCTGCTGGACAGCGACCTCGATCCGTCGACGCGCGATACCGCGCGCACGGTGCTCGAGTCCGGCGAGAGCCTGATGACGATCCTGAACGACATTCTCGATCACTCCAAGCTGGAGGCCGGCCGGCTCGATCTGGAGGCAGTGGATTTCGACCTGTACCGGGTAATCCAGGGGGCGGCCTCGTTGATGCAGGGACGCGCGTCGGAGCGTGGACTGACCCTGTCGGTGGAGATCATGGATGCCGTGCCGCGATATCGTGTCGGTGATCCCGGTCGCCTGCGTCAGGTGCTGCTGAATCTGATTGGCAATGCGGTGAAATTCACCGAGTCGGGCTCGGTGCGCGTGGTCGCCTCGACGACGGATCGGCCGGACGGGGTGGCGATCTCGGTAGTCGATACCGGCATCGGCATGGATGCCGAGACCCGGGGGCGGTTGTTCCGTGACTTCTCCCAGGCGGACGCCTCGGTGGCGCGGCGGTTCGGTGGCACCGGCCTCGGCCTGTCGATCGCCAAACGGATCGTCGATCGCATGGGCGGATCGCTGACCGTGGACAGCGCGGTCGGGGAAGGCTCGACCTTCCGCATCGCCATCGCCCTGCCCGTGGGCGCGCCGGTGGAAGAGGAGGGGGCGGACACGCAGATCTCCCTGCCGCCGCTACGCATTCTGGTTGCCGAGGACAATCTGGTGAACCAACAGGTGGCCCGCGGCCTGCTGGCCCGCGACGGCCACACGGTGACCGTCGTCGAGACCGGCGCCGCCGCCGTGGCCGCGGTTCAGGCGGAGGCGTTCGACGCGGTGCTGATGGATCTGCACATGCCGGAGATGGGCGGGATCGAGGCGACGCGGGCGATCCGGGCGCTGGCGGGACCGGCATCCGCGATCCCGATCATCGCCGCCACCGCCGGCGCCATGGATCACGAGATCCGGGCCTGCCTGGAGGCGGGCATGAATGCCGCTGTGGCCAAGCCGATCGATCCGCGGGTGCTGGCCCGCGCGCTGGTCGATGCCATCGGCGGCGACGACGCGCTGTTCGATGTCTGGGACGAGGCGGAGGACGAGGAGGACGCCTCCGCGATTCTAGAGAATGGCACCGAGCCGTTCGAACCGATCCTGGTCGACCGGTTGAGCGACCAGCTTGGCCCTGAATTCGCCGAGGAGATGGCGGAGGATTTCACCGGTACTGCCGCCCAGGCGCTTGCCGAGATCGCCGCCGCGCGGGGCATGGGCGATGCGGGCGCCTGGTCGCAAGCGGCGCATAAGCTCAAGAGCGGGGCCGGCGCGATCGGCCTGCGCGCGGTCTGGCGGCTCGCGGAAGGGATTGAACGCGACGCCGAGGCGGGCGATATCGAAGGGGCGTCCGCTGCGAGCGACGCACTTCCGGCGGCGATCGAGCAGGGCCGCGCCCTGCTTGGCGCGCATCTGCGACGGACAGCGGCAGAATAGCAGAGATAGTACAGGCAGAGCCGGACAGGCGGACCCGAATGGCAGAAATCGGAAAGAATTTTAGCGGTTTGAAGGTCCTCGTTGCCGAGGACGAGGAGATGGCCGGCAAGTTGGTGCGGGGCGCGTTGCGCATCACCGGCATCACCAACGTGGTCTATTGCCGCGACGGCGCGGAGGCGGTGAAGGCTCTGGACGCCGAACCGGGGACATTCCAGCTCGTGATCTCCGACTGGAACATGCCGACGGTCTCCGGCATTGAACTGCTGCGCTATGTGCGCATGCACTATTCTCACCTGAAATTTATCATGCTGACCGGGCGCAAACAGACCGAAGCTGTGCTGCAGGCCCGGGCCCTGGGCGTCGACGCCTATATCGCCAAACCGTTCTCGCCCGAATCCGTGAAGAAGAAGATAGAGGCGATGTTTCGGTTCTGAACGACCGGTCCGAAGGTCGGCAATTTCTGAATTCGCCTGTCATGAAAATGACAATAAGCGCACAAAGTGCGCTTGACGGGCGCACCAGGTGCGCGCACGCTTGTGTGCATGTGGCATTTGGCAATGATCGTGGTCTGTTCGCTCAACGGTGACGTCTGCGCCTACCGGACGAACGTGGCCACCTTGGAAAGTGAGCCGGCCTGCGAGCGGCTGGGCTATCTCGTCGCCGGCGGCGCGCTGGAACGGGCCTATGGGGCGTTCCAGCTCGGAGAGATTACCGTCCAATGCACGCGGGTCGAGGAAGTGGCGTCGGTCACGTCCCCGGCCCCCGGATCCCGGAACTGACGGCGGGTTAGCGTCTCGCGACTCTCCAACCCGCCGCCGCGGACCGGGATCGTCAGACCGGACGATCGCCGAAGACGGTGGTTCGGTGCATGTAGCGGTCGCCCACACCGTCATAGTCGGCGACGGCATAGTGCATGGCCGCGCGGTTGTCCCAGACCAGCAGATCGCCGGTCCGCCACTGGTGGCGGTAGACGAATTCCGGCCGGGTGCAGTGCCGGTAGAGGTAGTCGAGAATCGGCTGGCTCTCCTCGACGCTCATCCCCTCGATATGGGTCACGACACCGGCGTTCATGAACAGGCACTTCCTGCCGGTTTCCGGATGGGTGCGCACCAGCGGGTGGCTGATCGCGGGCGTGGTGCGCAGATGGCCGTCGGTAACCTTCTCGTTCTTGAAGCTGCCGGACTTGGCCTTCTCGAAATCGTGCACGCAGCGCAGACCGTCGATCATTTTCTGGTAGGTCGGCGACAGCTCTTCCCATGCCTTGGCCATGCCGGCGAACTGTGTGTCGCCGCCGTATTCCGGGACTTCGATGCCGTAGAGCAGGGATGCCTTGGCGGCCCGCTCCTTGTGGCTGTTGTCGGAATGCCAGTAGGTGCCGGCGCGCTGGCGACCGAGTTTCTCGCCGTCCTGCACCTTGTTCGACACCCGGTAGATCTCCGGGTGGCCCGGCAGCAGGTAGGGTTCGACCGTCTGACCCTTGAGCGGGTCGAGCTCGCCGAAGCGCTGGGAGAACGCGATTTGGTCTTCCGGCTCCAGCTTCTGGTCGCGCAGCACCATCAGACCGCCGCTGTCCAACCAGGCCTGATAGAGTTCGCCGAACGCGTTGTCGCCGAGGTCGCGCGTGACCTGGACGCCGCTGACCTCCACTCCGATCACCGGATTCAGGCGCCGCATCGACAAGGTCATGACAATTCTCCCTATTTCTCGATAAGTTCGCGTCATCCCTTCATTCGGAGACGCTTGATGACAACCCGCATCCTCTACTTCGTGCCCGCCGACGACAAGCTACGGACTTTGATCGAGGGCGAGAAACCCGAGGGATTCGCCATCGACTATCTCGACAGCGACGATCCGGCGGAACTGCAGGCGAAGTTGGCGGAGGCGGAGATCGTGATGATCGGCGCCCGGCGTCTGACCGAAGCGGACGTGGCCGCCGCCCCGAAGCTGCGCCTCGTGCTGCATCAGGGCGTCGGCTATCACGACACGGTGGCGACGACGGCCATCCGCGACCGTCAGATCCCGTTGGCGATCACCCCCGGCGGCACTCCCGAGGGCGTGGCCGAGCACGCGCTGATGATGATGCTGGCGGTCGGCCGTCGCCTCGCCTATCAGGACAGCGAACTCCGGGCCGGGCGCTGGCATTCAAATACCTTCCGGGCGGAGGCGCGCGGCCTGGGCGGGTCCCGCGTCGGCATCGTCGGCCTCGGGCGAATCGGCAAGCAGGTGGCCAAGCGCCTGGCCCCGTTCGGCTGCGAGGTGGTCTATCACGACATTCTCGAGATGGATCCGGCGGTGGAGCGGGATTTGGGCGTGACCCGCGTCGGCTTTGACGACCTGATCGCCACCTGCGACTTCGTCACCCTACACCTGCCGCTGACCGAGCTTTCCCATCACATGATCGACACGCCGCAGCTCGCGGCGATGAAGCCCGGGGCGATGCTGATCAACTGCGCCCGAGGCCCCGTGGTCGCCGAACCGGCACTGCTCGCGGCGCTGGAGAGCGGGCATCTCGGCGGCGCCGGTCTGGACGTCTTCGAGATCGAGCCGGTCCAGGGCCCGTCACCCTTCGCCGGGTTCCGCAACGTCGTGCTGACCCCGCATAACGCGCCGGGTACCCAGGACATCATGCGCCGGAAGTTCAAGGAGATGTTCGAGAACGCGATCCGATTCACCACCGGCGAGAGCTTGGAGAACAAGATCGACCTGTAGGGCTTCACGCAAGGCTGCACTCTTCGACGTCCTGGACGGCCCACCGGGCCATCCAGGATCCAGCTCGCGGCACCCTTGTGGATCCTGCGATCGTCCGGCCGTCCAGGACGTCGACGAAACGGGAAGGGTGGGCGCGCTAGATCCAGCCCCGCCATTTCAGGATGCCGACGCCGGCGAAGAATCCGGCCGCCATCAGGGCGACCACCAGGGCGAAGGCGTAGGGCGTGTCCGCGCCCGGGATTCCGGCCACGTTCATGCCAAGCAGGCCGGTAATGAAGCTGAGCGGGACGAACAGGGCGGCCAGAATCGAAATCAGATAGGTGTTCCGCGCTTGGATCGCCGCCGTTTCCGAGGCGAGCTCCTCCTTGAGCAGCAGGGCGCGGACCTCAAGTTCGCGCAGGTGCTCGATCAGGCGGGTGAACTCGTTCTCGGTGTCGGCCATTGCCTCGCGGTCGCTGGCCGAGACCCAGGCCGGCGGGGTGGAGGACAGCCGGTGCAGTGCCTCGCGCTGCGGCGCCATGAAGCGACCGAGCGGAACCAGATCGCGGCGCAGCACGGTCAACCGCTCCTCCCTGTCATGCCCGTCCTCGTCCTCGATCGCTTCGAGCATGTCGTCCAGGTCGACGATGCGGTTGGCGAAGCGGATGGAGAGGCCGTCGACCAGGTCGACGACGAAGGCCGCCGGGGTCGGTGGTGCGTCGCCGGTATCGCAGCGGTTGACCAGATCCTCCAGCGCACGGAACCGGAATTTTCGGCAGGTGACGACCATGCGCTCGGACAGGCAGAGCCGCAGGGAGATCAGAGGGTGCTCACCGACATCCTCGTTCAGGTTCACGCCACGCAGGACCAGTAATGTGCGGGGGCCCTGGGTCCAGGTCCGCGGCCGCGTCTCCTCGACGGTCATCGCCTCGACCGTCGCCTCCGGCAACCCGAGGGCGCCGAGGGTCTCCTCCACGTCCGGCTCGGTGCGCAGCAGGTGGACCCAGCGCCAGGCGCCGTCGGGGATCGGCCCGGTCAGATGCTCGGCGGGCACCGGGACGGCCGCACGATCCGAAGTGATGTCATAGGCGCAGATCAGGGCGGTCATGGTCGGGAGCTCAGGCGGTCATCGGCTGATCGAGGGCGGCGACCAACGCGTCCAGCGCCGCTTCGGTGAAGCGCCACATATTGGCTTCCCGGTCGCCGTCCCCGGTCTCCAGCGTGAAGACCCGGGTCACCGGGCCGCAGAGCGCGATGCAGGTATGGCCGGCGGCATCGCCGTAGCGGTTGCCCCTCGGCCCCGAGGCGCCGGTCTCCGCCAGCCCCCAGGTGGTGTCCAGCCGCCGCCGCATGGTCTCGGCCAGCAGGGCGGCGTAGGGCTCGGAGGAGGAGCGCATGCCCGGGTGCTGCTCCAGTTCGATATCGGTGAAGATCTCGCGGGCCTTGTGGGTGTAGATCACGCCACCGGCGACGAAATAGGCCGACGCGCCCGGCACAGCCAGGAGGGCGGCCGAGATCAGTCCGCCGGCGGAGGACTCCGCGACGGCGATGGTCTCGCCACGTGTCTTCAGCAGTCGGCCAGCGGCTTCACCAAGCCTGCCCAGTTCACTCATCCCGTCTATCCTCCCGTCGCGGCTTAAATCGCGCTATCTATTGATCCAATCAATGCTACCCGCGTGGCAAAGCTATGGCGACCGGCTAGAAATGACCGGTGAGCCGAGACGGGCAGGCGAGGGAGGGAGCGATGGCGGCATCCGGCGGCACCACGGGGTTCGACAGCGCCGAAGCGGTCGTGGCCGAACTCGACCGGCTCTATCGCGGCGAGATCGCGCGGCTGCAGGCGGCGTTTCGTACCTTCGAGGCCGGCGACATGCAGGGCCGGGTGCGCGCGACCTATCCGAAGGTGCGCCTGACCGTGACCGACGAGGATGGCGGCCCGCTTTCCTCCGGCGCCTTCGGCTTCGCCGACGAGCCGGGGGTGTATGAGGGGACGTTCACCCGGATCGACCTGTTCGCGGCCCATCTGACCAAACAATTCGGGGCGATCCTCGAGAACCATCGCCGTCCGCTCGAGGTCGGGCTGTCCGATCTGCCGATCCCGCTGCCCTTCGCCTTTCCCGACGGCATGAAGGTCGGCGACGGGTTCGACGGGGCGGCCATGTCGCGGCTCAAGCGCCATTTCGACATGCCGTCGCTCAAGGTCATGGACGACTGCATCGTCAATGGCGAGCTCGACCACACGCCGGGCGAGGGGCTGCCGCTCGCCCTGTTCACCGCCCCGCGCGTCGACTACTCGTTGCACCGCCTGCGGCACTATTGCGGCACCTCGGCGGAGCATTTCCAGAACTACATCCTGTTCACCAATTATCAGGTCTATATCGACGGTTTCATCCAACGGGCCGAGGAACTGGTCCGCGATCCGACCAGCGGCTACACCTCTTTTGTCGAGCCGGGCGACCGGATGCTGCGCGCCGACGGTACGGCGATAGGGGCGCCAGCGCCGCGCTCGCCGCAGATGCCGGCCTACCATCTGGTACGCGAGGGGCATCAGGGCATCACCATGGTGAACATCGGTGTCGGCCCGTCGAACGCCAAGACCATCACCGACCACGTGGCCGTCCTGCGCCCGAATGCCTGGCTGATGCTCGGCCACTGCGCTGGGCTGCGGAACATGCAACGGCTCGGTGACTACGTGCTCGCCCACGCCTATCACCGCGATGACCACGTGCTCGACGCCGACCTACCGCCCTGGGTGCCGATCCCGGCCCTGGCGGAGGTGCAACTCGCGCTCGAACATGCTGTGGCGGATATCACCGGGCTCGACGCGGTCGGGGTGAAGCGGATCATGCGCACAGGCACGGTCGCCTCCACCGATAATCGTAACTGGGAACTGCGCGACCAGCGCGAGCCGGACCGCGCGCTCAGCCTGTCGCGGGCCATCGCGCTGGATATGGAGAGCGCCACGGTCGCGGCCAATGGCTTCCGCATGCGGGTGCCATACGGAACGCTGCTCTGCGTGTCGGACAAGCCGCTGCACGGCGAGCTGAAGTTGCCGGGCATGGCCGACGACTTCTACCGCCGTCAGGTCGCCCAGCACCTGGATATCGGCTTCCGCGCCATGGAAATCCTGCGTGCCCTGCCGCCGGAGAAGCTGCATTCCCGCAAGCTGCGGAGTTTCAACGAAGTGCCGCTGCAGTAGATTCCCCCATCCCCGTCATACTGGAAGATCCGGGAGCTGCCCGGGACCCGGCGTCGGCGGAGGGAGGCCTGGTTCCGACCCCTCCCCGGGTCGGGCCCGGGGTTGTCCGGGATGACGGGCACGGAGCGCGGCGGCAGCTCGCTCAGGACATCATCCAACCGCCGGCGACGTCGATGACCTGACCGGTGACGAAATGGCCGGCCTCAGAGGTGAGGTAGAGGGCGGCGCCCGCCACGTCCTCCGGCTGGCCAAGCCGGCGCATGGCGGTGTCCAGCCGCACCGCCTCGTTCACCGCCGGGTCCACGCCGCGCATCAGCGGGGTCTCGATCCGGCCGGGAGCCAGCGCGTTGACGTTGATGTTCGACGGCCCAAGCTCGCCGGCGAGCTGCTTGGTCATGCCGATCAGCCCGGCTTTGCTCGCCGGATAATGCACGCCGACGAAGTCGATGTGGCGCTTGGCCGAGACCGAGGACTGGTTGACGATCGAGCCCCAGCCACGCGCCGCCATGGCCGGGGCGAAGGCCCGCACGCCGTGGAACGCGCCGGTGAGATTGACCGCCAGCACACGAGCCCATTCGGCCGGATCCATCTCCAGGGTCGAGGCCGGTTTGCCGTCATGTTTGGGCGAGATGCCGGCGTTGTTGATCAGGATGTCCACGGGGCCGAGACCGGCCTCCACGTCGCGGGCGGCGGCGGCGACATCGTCCCAGACCGAGACGTCGCAGGTCACCGCCATGGCCCTGTGACCGGCACCAGCGATCCGTCCGGCGGTCTCCTCCGCCGCATTGCCGTTGGCGTCGAGTGCGGCGACCGTGGCCCCGGATGCCGCCAGGGCCTCGGCCATCGCCCGGCCGATGCCTGACCCGGCACCGGTGACGATCGCAATACGGCCGGTATGGGTCTGGGGAGTGTCGGTCATTCGGGGTTCCTCATTGCTCGTCCGCCGCGTCGAGCGCCCGGATGGCGGCGCGGACGTCGTCGGGGATCGCCACCTTCGCCCCCGTGGCGTTGATCATCAGTACCAGCAGCGCCTCGCAGGTGCAGGCACAGCCGTCCTTGGCCCAGGCGGCGTATTCCATGACGAAGGACGTGCGGCGCATCGATTTCACCCGCGCGGTGACGAAGACCGGGTCGTGATAGGCCAGCGGCTTCAGGTAGCGGGTATTGAGGCTCATCATCACCGGCCCCGGCTTGTCGACCGCGTGGCGCGGGATGCCGACGGTTACAAAATACAGGTTCCGCGCCGCCTCGAACCAGTGCAGGAAGGCGGTGTGATTGGCGTGAGCGAAAGCGTCCACATCGGACCATTCAACGACCCGCGCCATGCCGGCTCGCCAGTCGTCGGGAAGGGCGAAAGCCTCGCGGGCGGCGTCGGAGATCGTCAGGCGGCGGCGCACCGCGGCGATATCGGTGTCCAGGATCTCTGTCATCGAGCCGTCAGGATCCGAATTCGTCGGTGGCGGCCTGCTTATGCTTCAGCAGGGACATCAGCCGGCGGTCGCGCCAGACCTGACGGCCGCCGAGATCGTCGGCGCCGAGCACCTTGCGCCGCTCGCCCTCGATCCGCTTGACCGTGCTTTCGTCCCAGGCCCGCACCTCCGCCTGTTCGGCCTGCAGGCGCTCGTAGATGCCGCCGTAACGCTTGCAGTAATCGGCGACACCGCCCGGGGCGTTCAGGTCGATGGTCTCGAACGGCCCCATGAACGACCAGCGCAGGCCGAGCCCGTCCTTCACCGTCTTGTCCAGGTCTGCGCTGGAGATCACCCCGTCGGCGACCAGCTTGAACGCCTCGGCCAGCAGCGCGCCCTGCAGGCGGTTCAATACGAAACCTTCCACCTCCTTGTTCACCGCGACCGGCACCATACCGACGGAGTCCATGATCTGGCGCGCCCGCTGGATCACCGCGGGGTCGGTCCACGGCGCCGGGCAGAGCTCCACCAGGGGCACCAGATAGGGTGGGTTTACCGGGTGGGCGACCAGGCAGCGCAGGCGGCCGGGCAGGTCCTCGGTGTATTTCGAGGCGGTGATCGAGGATGAGGAGGAGGCGAGAATGGCGTCGGGCTCGGCATAGCGGTCGGCCTCCTCGAACAGGCCGAGCTTTGCCTCGACCGTCTCGGCGATGCATTCCTGCATCCAGCGCGCGCCGTCGAGCGCGTCGCCGAGGGTCGGCATCGGCAGCACCCGCTGCACGACCTCGATGGCGCTGTCGATCAACCCCTGGGCCTCCAGGTCGTCCAGATTGGCGCGCAGCAGCGGGATCGAGGCGGCGAGCGCGTCGGCCGAGCCGTCCCACAGATGGACGGTGTGGCCGGCACGGGCGAAGACGATGGCCCAGGCTCGGCCGATCAGGCCGGCTCCGGCGACCGCGAAGGTCTCGGGCATGACGTTTCCTCAGGTCGGTTTCTTCGTGACGTTGGCCGCAGTCTAGCCGCCGGCCGGACCGGGCGGGAAGATACGAGTACGACCAGAAGGAACAAATCCAGAGGGAACAAAACCGGGGAAACCGAAACGGGCGCCGCAAGCGGCGCCCGAATTGATCGGATTGGCGACAGATCGGGGCGGCTACTCCTTGAGCAGCTCCGGCAGGGCGTCCAGCAGGGCGTCGCGGTCGGATTTGGCGACATAGTCGGCGAAGCCGACCTGATGGCCACGCTCCAGGTCCTGCTCGGAGGTCCGCGAGGAGAGCGCGACGATCGGGGTGTCGGCCCAGGACGTCTCCTTCAGCTTCTCGGCGAAGGTGAAGCCGTCCATGTCCGGCATCTCGATATCGGTGACGATCAGGTCGAAATTCGCCCCCTGCTCGCACAGGTCGAGAGCCTTCTGCGCGCTGTCGACCGGCACCACCTTGTAGCCGGAAGTGGCGAGCAGCGGGGTCATCAGGTTGCGGAAGAACGCACTGTCGTCGACCAGAAGCAGACGGCGCTTGCTGGTGTTCTCGCTGCCCTGGCGTGAGTGACGGAACCAGTCGCCGAACGCCTCGGTCAGATAGAAGCCCGCGTCGACGATGTCGGTCGCCTTCTCCTTGATGATGGCGGATCCCATCATGCCGGCGCCGTCCGGTGCGATGGTGACGTCGATGCGGTCCTCGACCACGTCCAGGATCTCGTCGACCACCAGGCCCATGGACTTGCCGTCATCGGTGAACACCAGAGCCGGACGCTGACCTTCGCGGGCCAGCGCAGCGGCGCCCTTGCACAGCACCAGCGGCATCAGCGAACCGCGGTACTGCACCAGCGGGCGGCCTTCGGAATGCTCGACGGTCTTCAGATCGAGCATCTCGATACGCGCCACCAGGGACAGCGGAACCGCCTTGGGGCCGTCATCGCCGGACTTGAACAGCAACAGCGTCTGCGCTTCCAGCGACATGTCGAACTCGTCGTTCTCGTCGTAGTCGGCCTCGTCCGGGACGATTACTTCGCCGGTCTCCTGGGCGATGCCGTTGGGATCGAGAATCATGATCACCGAGCCGTCGCCGAGGATGGTGTTGCCGGAGAATACGGTCAGGTCGCGCAGCACAGGGGCGACCGGTTTGACCACGATTTCCTCGGTGTCGAACACCTTGTCGACCAACAGACCGAAGGAATAGGTGCCGACCTGCATGACCACTACGAAGGTCTCGCTGGTGGGCTCGCTGTCTTCCTTGTTCTCGTCGAGACGCAGCAGGTCCTTCAGCGATACCAGCGGCAGCAGGCGGTCGCGCAGGCGCATGACCCGCGTGCCTTGCACCGTCTCGATGCGGTTCGGGCCGTCGGTGGTGGTCTTCACCAGCTCCAGCACGGAGAGCTGCGGGATGGCGAAACGCTCGCTGGAGGATGCGACGATCAGCGCCGACACGATGGCCAGGGTCAACGGGATCTTGATCTTGAAGACCGAGCCCTTGCCGACCTGGCTGGTGAGATCGACGGTACCACCGATCTTCTCGATATTGGTCTTCACAACGTCCATGCCGACGCCGCGTCCGGAGACGCTGGTGATCTTTTCCGCGGTGGAGAAACCGGCCTTGAAGATCAGCTGCAGGATCTGCTGATCCGACATATTGGCCGCATCGACGGCGCTGACGACGTTCTTCTCGACCGCCTTCTCGCGGATCTTGTCCGCGTCGATGCCTTTTCCGTCATCGGCGATCTCGATGATGATGTGGCCGCCCTCGTGATAGGCGTTCAGACGGATATGGCCGGTCTCCGACTTGCCGAAGGCCAGGCGGGTGGCCGGATCCTCGACGCCGTGATCGGCCGAGTTGCGCACCATGTGAGTGAGCGGATCCTTGATCATCTCAAGGACCTGACGGTCGAGTTCGGTGTCGGCGCCCTGCATCACGAGCTCGATCTTCTTGTTCAGCTCGTGGGCAAGGTCGCGGACGATGCGCGGCAGTTTCGACCAGGCATTGCCGATCGGCTGCATGCGGGTCTTCATCACCCCTTCCTGCAGTTCGGAGGTGACCTGGCTCAGGCGCTGCAGCGGCACGCTGAAGCCCTCGATCTCCTGGCCGTTGCTGCGGGCGATCTGCAGCAGCTGGTTCCGGGTCAGGACGAGCTCGGAGACCATGGTCATCAGGTTCTCGAGCAGCTCGACATTGACGCGGATGTTCTGCGCGGCGGTCTTGCTCTCCGCGATCGGCATCGCCTCGCCGGTCGATTCCGGTGCCTTCTCGGCGACGGCCGGGACGGATGGCGGCGCTGCCGGCAGGTCGGGTTCCGGATCGGGTTCGCCGGCGACATCGTCCTCGGGGCCCGGGGCCTCCATGAAGGCGCGCTCCAGCTCGTCCAGGGGAACCTCGCCGGGACGGGTGCCGATCGCCTCGTCACCCGGGGTCGGGGTGACGAGATCATCATCGGCGGGCGCCGGGTCTTCGACCGGCGCAGCCGCTGCGGGCGCGACGGCCTCCGGGGTGCGGCCCTCGGCGAGTTCGTTGAGCTGGGCGATCAATTCCTCGTCGCTGCCTTCCGGCTCCTGCTCGGTCTCCTCGATATGGGCGAGGATGCTCTTGATCCGGTCGAGCGACGCCAGAATGACAGTCACCGAGGTCGAGGTGACCTCGAGTTCCTTGTCCCGGTACTTGCCGAGCACGTTCTCCGCCGCATGGGCAACCGTCTCGAGCCGGGGCAGGCCGATGAAGCCGCAGGTTCCCTTGATCGTGTGCACGATTCGGAAAATGCTGGCGATCAGACCCGCGTCGTTCGGGTTCTGCTCCAGCTTGACGATCTCTACGTCGAGTTCGGCGAGACCTTCCGCCGTCTCGGTGAGGAACTCGCTCAGCAGCTCATCCATGTTTCCTGACCCCTGTCTTGGTATGCGAAACGCCATACCTGTTTGACACCAGAGTTCAAAGAAAAGGTTAACGGAAGGATGACGCCACACATAGCTTTGAGAAATATGTTTATCATTGAGACGTGGGGGAAACTGCCGTGCAGCGCCGCGCGGCTGGAACCGGAAATCGGTGGCGAGATATGGATCGTGGAGCAAAGACGGCGGAATTTGGAAAGGCGATTGCCGATGTCCGGTCGCCTCTATTGTTGCAGGCATTCCATTACTGGGACGACATACGGGGCGAGGCGGCGATGCCGGGCCGATCGGACCTGGATCCGATCGATATTCCGACCCTGCTTCCGCACGTCATCCTCCTGGATGTGATTCCGCCCAACGACCGTCTGAAGGTCCGGCTGGTCGGGACCCAGGTGGTCCAGATGTTCGGCGCCGACTACACGGGCCTGTTCCTCGACGAGATCAATTTCGGTGAGGTTCGGGAAAAGGTTCTGAGGGACTACAATGGTGCCGTGGGGGTCGCCCGGCCGATCTTCAGCGACCATACGTTCCGCAAGCTCGGCGGTTTCCTGTTCGATATCGAGCGGGTGATCCTGCCGCTGTCTGAAGACGGACGCAGCGTGACGATGCTGCTGGCGGTTCTGGACTTCTCGAAACGTGGCCGCCGGCGCCTGTCGGAGATTTGATCCGGCGCCCGGCGGCGATACGCCGGCCCACCCGGCCCATCAGCGCGTCCTGTCGACCGAAGGGTCAGGCGAGGCCGCGCACCCGGAAATCGTTCCGACCGCAGCGGTCCTGGCCCTGCATCAGGAACAAAGTGCGGACCGACTGATCGTAGTCGCCGCGCTGTCGAGCAGCCTCCTTGGCGATGTCGCGGTCGTAGTGCGACGTGGTGGGCATCAGCCGCAGGGTCATGCCGCGGCGGGGGCGCGTCGAGGTGTTGGCTTCCGAGCCGTGGTAGAGATAGACGTCGTGCAGTGAGACCTGCCCCGCCTCGAGGGCCACGTCGACCGCCTCCGCCTCATCGAAGGTGCCGGCCGAGAGCTCCTGGCTCAGGGTGAGGGAGGGATCCTTCTTCAGATCGTGCGGCGCCAGATCCTTCGACTTGTGCGAGCCCGGGATGAACCGCATGCAGCCGTTCTCCGGCGTGGCGTCGTCGATGGCGATCCACACCGTGCAGGTGGCAAGCGGACGGATCGGCCAGTAGGCACCGTCCTGATGCCAAGGGGTCCGCTTGCCGTTGAGGGCGGGCTTGGCGAAGAAGCTCATGTTCCACAGCGCGATGTCCGGCCCGATCAACTGGGCAACCATCTCGAGGATCGCCGGATCGCGGGCGTAGTTCAGGAAGCCGCTATCAAAGGACAACAGGTCCGGACAATTGTCGCGGAAATCCGGGTGGCGTTCCAGCAGACGGGTATGGTCGTCGCGGATCGCCTGCAATGTTTCCGTCGGAAGGCGGTAGTTTGGAAATACGTAACCTTTGTCGTGATAGTGAGAGATCTCGGCGTCGCTCAGCATGCCTTTTCCTCCACTGCCGCGCTTGAGGCGCGGTCTGTTATCGGTCCCAAGAATGATCCTCCGCTCATCGACGATTAATCAACTGGCAATGTCCGCTTCTGTGTCTCGCGGGCCGCGGCGATGACCGAAGCGGTCGGTCGCCTGAAGGCGCGGATCCCGTCCGCGGATCCCCGCATCCACCAGATGCTCGACGGCTGGCGCGCCGCGCGCGGCGACGGGGTGGTCGCGCGCCGGGCGTCTTTCGACCCGCTGACCGTGGTGCGGATGCTCGAATTCATCTGGATCTACCGGCACTGCCCGATCGCCAACGATTATGTCTGCGATCTCGCCGGCGAGGAGGTCAACGCGGTCTGGGGACACTCCATCAAGGGGCGGACCCTGACCGAGATCGTCGGAGCCGAACACCGTTCGACCCTGGCGGAACGTTGGGCGATCGCCCGCTCCGAACCGGCGATCCTGTACAGCGCGACCGAGGACATGCCAGATCCCCACCTGGTGCATCGGGTGGAGCGGCTGGTGCTGCCGATGGCCGCCGAGACCGGCGCGGTGGACTCGGTGCTCGGCGTCAGCCTTTACGACGTCCGCCGCCATCGCCTCGCCGGCAAAGCCGCCAATTCGGCAGCGATGCCTGCGGAGGTCGTACGGATTCCGGTGGCCGAGCTCTGACAGCCGGGCGTCATCAGAACGGGTTGGTGACGATCCCGCCCTCGACCCGCAGGGCCGCCCCGTTGGTTGCGCTCGACGCTTTCGAGCAGACATAGCAGATCATGTTCGCCACCTCTTCCGGGGTAGCGTAGCGCTGGATCAAAGAGGCGGGACGCCGTTCGGTGAACATGGTGGACGTGAGCGCCTCCAGTGTCGTGCCCTGGGCCGCCGCGCGGGCGGTCAGCCGTTCGGTCTGGGCCTCCACCCAGGTTGGTCCCGGCAGCACGGAGTTGACGGTGACATTGGTGCCCTTGGTCGCCTCGGCGGCGCCACGGGCGATGACCAGTTGCGCGCTTTTCGACATCCCGTAATGCACCATCTCCTTGGGGATGAAGATGCCGGACTCGCTGGAGACGAAGACCACGCGGCCCCAGTCCTTGGCGTCGAGCATGTCCTTGAGATAATGCCGGGTCAGCCGCACGCCGCTCATCACGTTGACGTCGAAGATCTCCTGCCAGTCGGAATCCTCGGTCTCGAAGAACGGCTTGGGCCCGTAGATGCCCATGTTGTTCACCAGGATGTCGACGCTCGGAAACGCCTTGATCAGCGACGCGCATCCGGCGGCGGTCCCGAGATCGGCGACCTGGCCATGGACGACGGCGCGGGGCGACCCGGCAAGGATGGCTTCGATGGCTTCCTTGACCGGCGTCTCGCTTCGGCCGTTCACGATTACCTCGGCGCCCATGCCGGCGAGACCTTTCGCCGTCGCGAGGCCGATGCCGCGGGTCGATCCGGTGACGAGGGCGGTCTTGCCGGTAAGGTCCAGGTCCATATGGTGCTCCCTTGTGTAAGCTTTTCTATCTTAGATTTGCCGGCAGCCTAGCGCAGTCGGGGCGGGGGCCGCCATCCGGCGTCTCGGCCCGGCGAGCCGATGCCGGGCACTGGACGGCCGGTGGTCCCATCCCGCCAGTACTGTATTTTTTCTGTTGCGGCACAACCAATACAGGTTTCCGTCGTCGCTCGTCTTCGTAAAGAGTTTGCTAATGCTTTAGCCGTAGTGTCGGGTAGGGAAGTCGATCTGTTTGGCTTTCCGGGTGTCTGAACAGCCTGGAGTGGCGATGCGTACCGGCCCTCTCCATTCGTCGATGCGGCAACATTCGCCCGCGCAGACGATAATCGAAGAAACGGGGCGATTTGTGTCGGATGGCACCGGTCTGGTCTCTCCGATTATCGCCCGCGGCTACGCTAAATGGTCGGCGGCCGGTCATGCCGGAGCGCTGCCGAAAGCCGATGACCTCAAGGCGGAGCAACTGGTCGGCATTCTGCCGTACGTTTATCTGGTCGATGTGATTGTGGGCGAGACCGGGAATGCGCCGGATTTCCGCTACCGTCTGGTCGGCACCGACGTTGTCTCCCATACCGAAGTGGACAATACCGGCTACCGCCTTTCCGAGATCGCGGGGCAGGGCAGCCAGGCGACCCTGACCCGCCTCTATGCTCTCGCGGCCAAGGCGGGAAAGCCGGCGGTTCAGCGCATTTCCTACAGGACCAAGGCAGGTTCGCGCCACTGGTACGAAACCATCGTCATGCCTTTGGCCTTGGAGAGCGGCGGCCCCGTCGCCCGCCTGCTCGGTGTTGCCGAACACTTCAGCCAGTCGGTCTGACCGAGCGCCGCTAGATCGACAGGCTTTCGATCGGCTCCGGCAGCAGGTCGGCAGAGGGGACCCCGGCCCCGATATCGATGAAACGGTTGCCTTCGCCGACATGGTTATACGCGGTCTTGAGCTGCGGCAGGGTCAGGCTCACGTCCTCGACCGGTTCGCGGATGGTGAACACCTGTACTGGTGTGCCAGGCGTCTCCGAGAACACTGGAAGGCAGACATATTCCGAATAGACCGGCGGCCCGAGCGTGTATTCGAACAGCACCCGATGAGTCAGCCCGGCCGGATGCGACGCCACCGCCCAGGTGATCGCGGCGCGCCGGGGCCAATCCTTGGCAAGCGACAGGTCCTTCAGGGTGGTGCCGGTCAGTTCGCGGCCGCGGGTGTCGTTGATCGCCGTGCCGACCAGCCGGAACACCATGTCCTCGGGCGACCGCACCTCCATCACGCTCAGCCACCTCAGGTGCTGCGCGATCTGCTCCAGGCGAAGTTGCCCGCGATGCGGTGCGACCGCTTCGCCACGCCATTCCAGCCAAGCTTGGGTGAAGCCGATGCAGGCCGGCGTGGAAAGCTGGTCCAGCAGACGGCCGCCGCTGGTCTCGCGTCGCCAGGTCATGGAACCGGAACCTTTCCTCGACAGCCCCGTTGGACGGATCAGACCTATGCCGATGTCGTGTAACTCAAAAGCTGGGTTTTGACACCCTGCGGCCACATCTGCCGCGAAATTGCCTTATCTCGGTCCGGGTCCTGTACAGATCACCCCTTACCTCTGCGATCGACGGCGAAGGCGATGTCGAAGGACACGGACCGACGTCGCCCAACCCAACCGATTGATGGAGGACACATCCCATGGCCCGATCGAGAGCACACGCGGGTTTACGCGCGGCGCTTCTGGCGACTGCCCTGGTCGCCGCGCCGCTGGCGATCCAGCCGATTTTCGCGCCGGGCACCGCAGAAGCCCATGGCGATCTCCCGGGATCCTTCTCGGAACTGGTCAAGAAGGCGAAGCCGGCCGTGGTGACCGTTCTGACCAAGACCAGTGGCGGTACGCCCGAAGCGGGCGGCCAGCAGATCCCCGAACTGCCGCCGGGACATCCCCTGCATGACTTCTTCGAGAAGTTCTTCGGTGGCCGGCCGCCAATGGGCCAGCAGGCGCCGCGGGAGGCGCGGGGCCTCGGCTCCGGCTTCATCATCGACGCCACCGGGACCATCGTCACCAATAACCACGTGATCGACGGCGCCGAGGAGATCAAGGTCGTGCTCGACGACGGCACGGAACTCGACGCCACCCTGGTCGGCCACGACCCGAAGACCGATGTCGCCGTCCTGAAGGTGAACAGTGACACGCCGCTGCCCACCGTCCCCTGGGGCGACAGCAATCGCATCGAGGTCGGCGACTGGGTGGTCGCCATCGGCAACCCGTTCGGTCTCGGCGGGACTGTAACCTCGGGAATCGTTTCGGCCCGTGGCCGCGATATCAATGCCGGCCCGTATGACGACTTCATCCAGGTCGACGCGGCGATCAACCGCGGCAATTCCGGCGGTCCGCTGTTCGACACCGAGGGCCGCGTCGTCGGCATGAACACCGCGATCTTCTCGCCGAATGGCGGCAATATCGGCCTCGGTTTCGCCGTCCCGGCCAATCAGGCGAAGGCGATCGTCGCCGAGATCCTGGAGACGGGCACCGTCGAGCGCGGTTTCATCGGCGTGCGCATTCAGCCGGTCACCCCGCAGATCGCCGACAGCCTCGGCCTCACCGCCGATGACGGCGCACTGGTTGCCGATGTCGACCCCACCGGTCCCGCCGGCAAAGCCGGCCTGAAGGCGGGCGATGTCATTCTGCGCTTCGGCAACGTCACCATCGCCGAGGTCAAGGACTTGACCCGTGCGGTCGCCGACACCGACCCGGGCGACAGCGCCAACATCACCGTGTGGCGCGATGGTACCGGCCGTGATCTCGACATCACCGTCGGCACCTATCCTCGCGAGGAGCAGATGGCGTCTGCGACCGCGTCGATGCCGGGTGCCGAGGGCCTGGAGGTTCCGCCGCTCGGCGTGACCCTGGGCGATGAGTCGGAGGGGGCGGTTGTGCTCTCGGTTGCGCCGAACGGTTCCGACGAACTGCGGCCCGGCGATGTGATCGCCGCTGTCGGTCAGTCCCAGGTGTCCACGGCGAAGGAAGCCCGTGCGGCGATCGATGCCGCCCATTCCGGGCATAAGAAGTCCGTGCTCCTGCTCGTCCGTCGCGACGGCCAGCAGCGCTACGTGGCGGTGCCGTTGCGCGACGCGTAAGTTCCCGGCACCTTTAGGGCCGTGCACCGTGTGTCCCCAGCGGTGCGCGGCCCTTCCACGTCTGCCGGAGCGTCACGCCGATGGATATTCGACAGCTCCAGTACCTCGTCGCCCTCGCCCGCGAACAGCATTTCACCCGCGCCGCCGAGGCCTGCGGCGTCACCCAGCCCACCCTGTCCGGCCGCATCCGTCAGCTCGAACATGAACTCGGCGTGCCGATCGTGCTTCGGGGGCAACGCTATATCGGCCTGACGACCGAAGGGCAGCACATCCTGAAATGGGCGCAGCGCATCCTGGAGGATTGCGACAGCCTGCGCGATGACCTCTCGGCCCTGTCCGGCGCGCCCGAGGGCCGCATGGTGCTCGGCGTCATCCCGTCCGCGCTTGCCGCGGTGCCGCCGCTGACCGAACTGCTGCGTCAGCGCTTCCCGAAGTTGACCTTCAGCGTGCGCTCTCAGTCCTCGAAGGAGATCGAACGGCAACTGTCGGAGTTCGCCATCGATGCCGGTATCACCTATCTCGACAGCGAGCCGATCGACATTTCCGCCTCCCAACCACTCTACCGTGAGCGCTATCGGTTGGTGGTGCGTCCGGACCACCCGCTGGCCGCGCGCGAGACCGTCGCCTGGTCCGAAGCGGCGGCGCATCCGATGTGCGCATTGACGCCCGACATGCAGAACCGCCGGATCATCGACCGTGCCTTCGCCAAGGCCGACTGCCATCCGCATCCCGAGATCGAAAGCAACTCGATGGTGAATCTTTGCGCCTATGTGCAGACCGCCGGCCTCGTCAGCGTGCTGCCCGAGGCGCTGACCCGCGTGGTCGGAGAGGGAGCGGGCCTGCGGGCGATCCCGCTGGTCGATCCGGTCGTCGAGCACATGATCGGCATCGTCGCCCTCGACCGGGAACCGATGTCGCCTTTGGTTGAAGCACTGTTAAGCGTGGCCCGAGGGTATCCTGGTGAACCGGCGTTCTGATTCGCCGGCGCGCTTTACTTGATCGGCACATGGTTGTTCACTCCCTCTGTACACCGAATTGACCACGGCCCACCGGCTCTGCGGCACAATTCGGAAGAGGAGCATCGATGAGGCCTGGGGACTCCATCTCCATTGTTCACGCTGCCCCGGATCGTGCCGGAGTCTCGGGAGATCCCAGGCCGGGTATCTGGGACTGGTCGGTCGCACTCGAAGCGCCCCTGCTGCTGGGGCTGTACGACGCCTGGCAATCCAAGTGCCGCGACGGAGCTTTGCCCGGGCGTCAGGATTTCGACCCGATAGACATGATCCGGTTTCTCGGTTCCATCTTCCTTCTCGAGGCGGTGCCGGAGGGTGACGATTTTCGCTACACCCTGATCGGCACCGAGATCACGCAGCATGTCGGCCGCGACAATACCGGGCGATTCGTGGGCGAGGTGTTCGGCGGGACCGGTCTCGATCTCTACCGCCAGGTGCGCGACCTGGCCCGACCGGTGCGGGTGCATGGCGTTGTCGACTGGCTGGGCAAGGAGCACAAGGCCTACGAGACGCTGATCATGCCTCTGGCCGATGATGGCCGCACGGTGAACCGGTTCATCGGCGGGATGGTGTTCTCCTCGGCGACCGAGAGTCAGTGACGGCAGGCCTGATGGCCGACTGCCGGCGCGGAACCGGTTTGGCCCGAGACCGGTTTGGCCGGATGGGCCTTGGTGCTGGCTGATCCGCCTGTCTATTCAACGACGGATCAGAAGGAGGGAGCACCGGCATGGCCATCGAGTGGAGCGATAGCCTCGACGATATCGATTGGCAGGAACTGGCGGATCTGGTCCGTGCCGCTCCGCTGGGCGACAAGACGCCGGAGTTTCTGTGCACGGTCTTCTCCAACAGCATGTACCGCGTGTTCGTGCGCGATGAGGGGAAGCTGGTCGGCGCCGGCCGCGCCCTGGCCGACGGGGTCGACTGCGCCTATCTCGGCGACATCGTCATTCTGCCGAGCCACCAGGGACAGGGGCTCGGTGGCCAGATCATCACCCGGCTGCTCGAAAGCGTGAAGGGGTACCGCAAGGTCCTGCTCTATGCCGTGCCCGGCAAGGAACCGCTCTACCGCAAATACGGATTTCGCCGGATGACCACGGCAATGGCGATCTTCCAGGACCAGGGCGCCGCCTTCGAGCGGGGATACCTGCGCGAGGATTGAGACAAGGCGTTTGCCGGTCAGTGGTGGACCCAGCAGACGGAGCCTCCGGCAGGACACATTCCCATTCTGTCGATCTTTGCCGCGCTGCACTATAGAGCGCGTCTATCAATCCATTGAATCATCCGATTTGACCGGCACTTAGCCGGGGGCCCACTGTGACGGGAACACTGCGCCGTGTCGGTCGACAGTGCGCGTTTGTGGGAGACAGACACGGATGACTGAGGCTGAAAGCGCCCGGACGGGCGCGGGCGCTGACGCGCAGGCGGTTTGCGCCCGCCATGGCAACAATCCGGCGGCCCTGCTGGAAATCCTTCACGACATCCAGGACGAGGCCGGGTTCGTGGCCGAGGCCGTGTTGCCGGCGATCGCCGGCGCCCTGAACCTGTCGCGTGCCGAGGTTTACGGCGTCGTCAGCTTCTATCACGACTATCGCCGCGCCCCGGCGGGCCCGGTGGTGGTCAAGCTCTGCCGGGCCGAGGCGTGCCAGTCCATGGGCGCGCTGGCCCTGATCGAGGCGGTCTGTGCGGCGCGCGGCATCGTGCTCGGCGGAACGTCGGAGGACGGCGTCACCATCGAGCCGGTCTATTGCCTCGGTAACTGCGCACTGGCTCCGGCCGCCATGGTCAACGGCAAATTGGTCGGCCGCGCCGATACCGAACGGCTCGACATCGCCATGCGGGAGGCCCGCTCGTGACAGTTGTCGTCTACGTCCCCAGAGACTCCGCCGCCCGATCCGTCGGCGCCGATGCCGTCGCCAAGGCGATTGCCGTCCAGGCGGATGCGCGCGGCGTCGCCGTCAAGATCGTGCGCAACGGGTCGCGCGGCATGTTCTGGCTGGAGCCGCTGGTCGAGGTCGAGACCGGGACCGGCCGCGTGGCCTATGGGCCGGTCGCGTCGGGCGATGTCGCCGCGCTGTTCGATGCCGGGTTCCTCACCGGCGCCGCACACGCCCTGGCGCTGGGTCCGACCGAGGAGATCCCGTATCTGAAGAACCAGGAGCGGCTGACCTTCGCCCGCGTCGGGGTGATCGATCCGCTTGATCTCGCCTCGCTCAGCGCCCTGGGAGGGCTCGACGGGCTGAAGGCGGCGCTGGCCATGGACGGCGAGGCGATCTGCGCCGCCATCACCGAGTCCGGTCTGCGCGGCCGCGGCGGTGCGGGGTTCCCCGCCGGCATCAAGTGGAAGACGGTGCACGACCAGCCGACGGGGCGGAAATACATCTGCTGTAACGCCGACGAGGGCGACAGCGGCACGTTTGCCGACCGCATGATCATGGAGGGCGACCCCTTCACCCTGATCGAGGGGATGGCGATCGCCGGCCTCGCGGTCGGTGCTGAGGACGGCTACGTCTATATCCGTTCCGAATATCCCGACGCGATCGAGACCATGTCGGCCGCCGCCGACCTGATGGAGCAGGCGGGATGGCTCGGCGCCGATATTGGCGGCAGCGGCAGGAGCTTCCATCTGCATATCCGCCGCGGTGCAGGGGCGTATATCTGCGGCGAAGAGTCGTCGATGCTGGAAAGCCTGGAGGGCAAGCGCGGGACGGTGCGCGCCAAGCCGCCGATCCCGGCGATCCATGGTCTGTTCGGCAAGCCCACCGTGGTCAACAACGTACTGACGCTGGCGACGGTACCGGTGATCCTGGCCAAGGGGGCCGACTATTACAAAGGCTTCGGCATGGGCCGTTCGCGCGGGACCAAGCCGTTTCAGCTTGCCGGCAACATCAGGCAGGGCGGGTTGGTTGAGAAGGCGTTCGGCATCACCCTGCGGCAACTGGTGGAAGAGTTCGGCGGTGGCACCGCATCGGGCCGGCCGTTCCGCGCCGCCCAGATCGGCGGCCCGCTCGGCGCCTATGTGAACGACGCCATGCTTGATATCGAGACCGACTACGAGAACCTGGCAGCGGCGCAGGCGATGCTGGGCCATGGCGGCATCGTGGTGTTCGACGACAGCGTCGACATGGCGGCGATGGCTCGTTTCGCTTTCGAATTCTGCGAGATCGAGAGCTGCGGCAAGTGCACGCCGTGCCGGATCGGTGCGGTGCGCGGCAAGGAAACAGTCGAGAAGATCCAGCGCGGCGAGAACGTCGCCGCCAATCTCGAACTGGTCGGCGACCTCTGCGAGACCATGCGCGACGGCTCGCTCTGCGCCATGGGCGGGCTGACGCCGATGCCGGTGCTGTCGGCGATGCGCCTGTTTCCCGAGGATTTCGACCCGCTTCATTCAAAGTCTGGGCCCCTGATGGCGGCCGAGTAGGAGAGCGACAGATGGCCCTTCTCAAAGAGACCGATTTCGGGACTCCCGCAAAGCAAGGGGCTCCGGTCACGCTCACCATCGACGGTGTCGAGGTCACGGTGCCCGAGGGCACGTCGGTCATGCGCGCGGCCTCCGAGGTCGACCGGCCGATCCCGAAGCTGTGCGCCACCGACAGCCTGGACCCCTGGGGGTCGTGCCGGATGTGCCTGGTGGAGATCGAAGGGGTGAAGGGCACGCCCGCGTCCTGCACCACACCAGTGCGCGCCGGCATGGTCGTCACCACGCAGAACGACCGTCTGGCGAAGATCCGCAAGGGGGTGATGGAGCTCTACATCTCCGACCATCCGCTCGACTGCCTGACCTGCTCGGCCAACGGCGACTGCGAACTGCAGGACATGGCGGGAGCCGTCGGCCTGCGCGACGTGCGCTACGGCATGGACAACGCCAATCACTTCGAGGCCGAGAGCCGCAAACCGGTCGACACCTCGAACCCGTATTTCCAGTTCGATCCGGCCAAATGCATCGTGTGCTCCCGCTGCGTGCGGGCCTGCGAGGAGGTGCAGGGCACCTTTGCGCTGACCATCGACGGGCGTGGCTTCGCGTCCATGGTGTCGGCCGGGGCCGAGATCGACGATTTCTTCTCGTCCGAATGCGTGTCCTGCGGCGCCTGCGTCCAGGCCTGCCCGACGGCGACGCTGATGGAGGCATCGGTCGTCGAGAAAGGCGTGCCGACCCGCTCGGTGGAGACCACCTGCGCCTATTGCGGCGTGGGCTGTTCGTTCAAGGCCGAGCTGCAGGGCGACAAGGTCGTGCGCATGGTCCCGCAGAAGAGTGGCGGCGCCAACGAGGGTCATTCCTGCGTCAAGGGGCGTTTCGCCTGGGGCTATGCCACCCACAAGGATCGGGTCACGACGCCGATGGTGCGCGAGGCCATCACCGATCCGTGGCGGGCGGTGTCCTGGGACGAGGCGATCGGCTTCGCCGCCGAGCGGCTGAAGAAGATCCAGGCAGAGCACGGGCAGGGTGCGATCGGCGGCATCACCTCGTCGCGCTGCACCAACGAGGAGGTCTATGTCGTCCAGAAAATGATCCGGGCGGCCTTCGGCAACAACAATGTCGATACCTGCGCGCGGGTCTGCCACTCGCCGACCGGCTACGGGCTGAAGACCACGTTCGGCACCTCGGCCGGCACGCAGAACTTCAAGTCGGTGGAGAAGGCGGACGTCATCCTGCTGATCGGCGCCAACCCGACCGACGGGCATCCCGTCTTCGCGTCCCGCATGAAGAAGCGGTTGCGCGAGGGAGCCGAGATCATCGTCTGCGATCCGCGCCGGATCGACCTGGTGAAATCGCCCCATATCAAGGCGTCCCAGCATGTCCAGCTGCGCCCCGGCACCAACGTGGCGGTGATGAACGCGTTGGCCCATACCATCGTCACCGAGGGGCTGGTCGACGAGGCGTTCGTCGCCGAACGCTGCGAGAGTGCCGATTTCGAGCGTTGGCGGGCCTTCGTCGCCGAAGACCGCAACTCGCCGGAAGCGCTGGCCGAGCGGATCGGTGTGGCGCCCGAGACCCTGCGCGCCGCCGCCCGCCTCTATGCCACCGCCGGCAACGGAGCGATCTACTACGGCCTCGGCGTGACCGAGCACAGCCAGGGGTCGACCATGGTGATGGCCATGGCCAACCTCGCCATGGCGACCGGAAACATCGGCCGCGAGGGCGTGGGCGTGAACCCGCTACGTGGCCAGAACAATGTGCAGGGCGCCTGCGACATGGGCAGCTTCCCGCATGAGTTCCCAGGCTATCGCCACGTGTCCGACGACGCCACGCGGGCCCTGTTCGAGAACGCCTGGGGCCGCTCTCTGCTGAGTGAGCCGGGCCTGCGCATTCCGAACATGCTGGCCGCCGCCATCGACGGTACCTATCGCGGCATCTTCATCCAGGGCGAGGACATCGCCCAGTCCGACCCGAATACGGTGCATGTGACGGCGGCGCTGGCGGCGATGGACTGTGTGGTGGTGCAGGACCTGTTCCTGAACGAAACCGCCGGCTACGCCCATGTCTTCCTGCCGGGCACCTCGTTCCTGGAGAAGGACGGGACCTTCACCAATGCCGAGCGCCGTATCAACCGGGTGCGTCCGGTGATGAAGGAGGCGACCGGCCTCAGCGAGTGGGAGGCGGTGAGCCGCTTGGCATCGGCCATGGGTTATGACGGCATGACCTACGCTTCCGCTGCGGAGATCATGGACGAGATCGCCGTCCTGACCCCGACCTTCGCCGGCGTCAGCCATGCCCGCCTCGACAGTGGTGCGTCGCTGCAATGGCCGGTGAACGACGCGGCGCCGGACGGCACGCCGACCATGCACAAGAACGGCTTCGTGCGCGGTAAAGGCCGGTTCATGGTGACTGAATATGTCGCCACCGACGAGCGGACCAACCGGCACTACCCGCTGATCCTCACCACCGGCCGGATCCTCAGCCAGTACAATGTGGGCGCCCAGACCCGGCGCACCGAGAACGGCCGCTGGCACCCGGAGGACATTCTGGAGATCCATCCTCACGATGCCGAGGAGCGCGGCATCGGCGAGGGCGACATGGTCAGCATCGGTTCGCGCATCGGCGCCACCGCCCTGCGCGCCACGATCACCGACCGGGTGCCGCAGGGCGTGGTCTACACCACCTTCCACCACCCGGTGAGCGGCGCCAACGTCATCACCACCGAGTTCTCCGACTGGGCCACCAACTGCCCGGAATACAAGGTGACGGCGGTGCAGGTGACCAAGTCGAACCAGCCGTCGGACTGGCAGGAGCGTTTCCACGACGTGCATGAACGCCAGTTCGTCGTGGCCGCGGAATGACGGGGCGCGTCGCGTGATGGAGATCCGGCGGCTCGACGGCAAGGCGAGCGAGGTCTCGCCCCGGGTCACCGGTAAGCTTGTGACCGCCGACGGTGTGCGCTCGGCGGCCTGGCAGGTGCCGGAGGAGCGCCCGGTCGCGGTCCTGGTCAACGGCGAGAGCTTCGCTGTGATGATGGCGACGCCGGCGGATCTCGAGGATTTCGCCGTCGGCTTCGCGTTGACCGAGGGGATCGTGCCGGCCGCCGCGAAGATCGAAAGCCTGCGGATCGGCGAGGCGAGCGACGGCTATCTGCTGAACCTGCGCATCGCCGACCGCCTGGCCGCGGCGGCGCAGGACCGCAAGCGCTCGATCGCCGGCCGGTCCGGTTGCGGAATCTGCGGCGCCCAGACCATCGAGGCCGCCGTGCCCCGTCCGCCCAAGGTCATCGGTCGCACACCGCAAACAGCGGCCCTGACCCGCGCCTATGACGCCCTGCGCGACGCCCAGATCATGAACCGCACGAACCATTCGACCCACGCGGCCGCTTTCTGCCGGACCGACGGGGCGATCGACCGGGTGCGCGAGGATATCGGCCGGCACAACGCGTTGGACAAACTGATCGGCTCGCTCGCCCGCGACGGCCGGGACGCCCGCGGCGGATTTGTTCTGATGTCGAGCCGGATCAGCGTGGAACTGGTTCAGAAGGCGGCCGTCATTGGCACACCGTTCCTGGCCGCGGTGTCGGCCCCGAGCAAGCTGGCGATCGACGTCGCCGGGGGCTGCGGCATGGGACTGGCGAGTCTGGCGGCGGATGGCATCATGGTGTTCGAGCCGGCGACCGGCAAGAAACGCGGCTCGAAAGAGGAGAGGGTGGCATGAAACGCCAGGACATCATCCGCATGACCAATCAGATCGCGGATTTCCACAGGCCCTACCCCGAGGACGAGGCGGTGGCCAGCGTGGCCCAGCATATCCGTGATTTCTGGGACCCCCGCATGCGTGCCGATCTCGCCGCCCAGCTTGCCGAGGACGAGGCCGGGTTCAGTCCGCTCGCGCTGGCCGGGGCCAGGCGTGTCATCGGCGAGGACATGGCCAGGGCCTGACCGCGTCATCCAAGGGGGCTTCGACATGTCCAAATCGGGAACTGCGGCGGCAATCCTCCTCTTCAGCGGGCTGACGCTTGCCGGATGCGCTGCCCCGGATACCGGACCGAAAACCCTGTCGGCGGAAGAGATCCGCCAGACCGTGAGTCGCAATCCCCTGACCCGCTGCGGCAGCATCCTGTTGGGCCAATGGCGCTATACCGGGCGTCACAAGCGCGACGGCGCGATGACCGCCGTCGTGCTCGCCGGAGAGAAGCGGGAGGAGGCGACGGGGATCTGGCGGGTGACCGGTGACGACCTCTACTGCCGGACCTGGAGCAACCGATGGGCTGACGGCAAGGAGGGCTGCTTCCGGGTGACCCGCGCGGGCGACACTCTGACGTTCGACCACGTCAGTGGCGCGCCTGGCGAGGCAACGCGCTACACCTACAATCTCGGTGAAGCCTGTAACTGACGGGAAGCTAAATCCCCCAGTGCCGGGCCCTACCGCAGTCGATATGGACGAAGTTGGAGCGGGAGTAGCTGCCGACGCCGCCACGGTTCATGGTGATCGCCGCCTTGGCGACGGTCTTCACCCGCAGGCCGGGCATCCGGATGTCCAGCGCCATGCCCTGCATATGCAGGCTGCGCTTGGCGACGCCGGTACTGTTGGCCCGAAGCAGCGCGTTGGTTTTGGGCGAGCGATAACCGCAGACGATGTCGATCCGCTTTGACACGCCGAGTCGGTCCGACAGGTCGTGCAGATAGTCCAGAACCCGTGGGTCGATCTGATGAATCGTGCCGTCGCGGTGGTCGCGCAGATAGTGGTTCAGTTTCCGCAGCGCCTCCGGATCGTAGCGGCCGTTGCGGAAATAGGTGACGTCGATGCGCTCACCGGTGTGCAGGTGGCGCAGCTTCAGCTTGCGGGTGTCGTGTGCCGTGACGATGGCGGATCGTGCCGGGGTCCCGCCCGCCATCAGGAGCGCAAGCGCGCCCAGACCGCCCAGAACCGCGCGCCGCGTGACCCGGCGCCGGGGTGAGGAAGCGAAGTGTTCCGTCATGTCCGAAGGTCTCCGAGGTGCCGCAGCGCGATAATTTCTCTTTCCTTCGGTTTGCGTCTCCATGCAAGCGAATTTGTAGGAGCTTCAGAGGCCGAGTGCCGTCGCCAGCAGCGCGTCACGGCCGTAGATGTCGTCGCGGAACTCGACCGTGCCGCCTTCGCCGATCCACGCCGTCAGGTAAGTGAGATGCACCGGCACCGGCTTGGCGAGGTTCAACCGGGTCGTCTTCTTGCTGTCCAGAACCGTGCGCACCCGGGCCGGATCCTGCCCGTCGGCCGCCAACATCGCCTCGGCCAGCGCGACCGGCTTCTGCAGGCGGATACAGCCCGAGGAGAAGTTGCGGACCGACTTGGCGAACAGCTCGCGGGCCGGGGTGTCGTGCAGATAGACGTCGAACTTGTTGGGAAACATGAACTTCACCTGCCCGAGTGCGTTCTTTTCGCCCGGCGCCTGGCGCAGGCGGTACGGGAACTTGCCCTTGGGCAGCGCGGCCCAGTCCACCTTGGCCGGATCGACGCGGGGCGCGCCGTTCTCGTAACCGGCATAGAGCTCGTACCCCCCGGCCGTCAGGTAGGACGGGTCCTTCTTGATCTTCGGCAGCAGGTCCTGGGCGGCGATCTTTGCCGGCACGCTCCATGTCGGGTTGAATTCCAGATAGCGGATCGTATCGCTGAAGATCGGGGTTTCCCGATACTGCCGGCCGACGATGACGCGCATGGCCAGGCGGGTGACGCCATGCACCACGTAGTCAAGCTCGAACCCGGCCATGTTGACGAAGACATGATCGTCGCCGAAATCGTCCGGCATCCAGCGGAACCGCTCCATGTTCACGATGATCTGGCGAACCCGCGCCGTCACCGGCACATTGAGGGCGGCGATGGTCTTGGCGCCGATCGCCCCGTCGGCGTCGAGGCCGTGACGGCGCTGGAACTGACGCACTGCGCTCTCCAGCGCCGGATCGTAGAGGTCGGAGGCGTCGGCATTGGGTGTCAGATCGAGGGTGGTCGCCAGGCGCTGGCGCACGGCATGGATCCGGCGATCGCTCATTCCCGGCTTCAGGGTCTCGCCCTCGGGCACGCTGCGCCAGCCGCCGGCCTGAGCCAGAACGCGGTAGTCCAGCAGCAGCCGTCGCAGGCGGCGGTAGACCGGATTCCCCGGTGCCAGATCCGCGATCGCCTGCGCCGGCTCGACGGCGTCGTGCACGGCCCGCAGCAGGGCGAGGCCGTCGACCTCCCGGCGGAACACGAACAGATCCGGATCGGCCTTCTGCGGGGCGATGCGCCCGGCTTGCAGGTCGGTCAGATACCGCAGCAGTGCGTGGCTCACGGCCCGGTCGAGAGCTTCCGGCGTATCGGTCTCGGGCAGCGCATAATCGGCGGAGTGCAGTCCCTGACGCTCGGCCCGACCGAGAACCCGGGTCACGGCGGCCCCGCGGGGGCTGAGCGCCGGGAGTTCCGCTTCCTCGACCCACGCGGGCCTCTCGCCGAGCGACGCATGGAACGCATCAACCGCCACGCTCGGGTCGGTGGCTTCGGCGGGTGCCGGTGCCGGTGCCAGGAGCAACACGGCGGCGATGGCCGCGCCAGCGAGGGGGCGCGCGATATTCGAGCCGATCATCATCGTTCCACGGTTCCGTCGGTTTCGACGGCCCATGGTCCCGTGGATTCCAGCGATGTCAAAGCGAAGATTGACACGCTCCACCCCCGACCGTAGCGTCCGGCCGTCAATCGCATGTGGTGTCCCGACGCGCAGGATGTGGGTCGGGATGAAACGGGAAGCCGGTCAAAATCCGGCACTGCCCCCGCAACGGTAGGCGAGGCTGATCCGCCGCAGAATGCCACTGTGCCCCCATGGGCATGGGAAGGCGCGACGGGTCTGGGCTTGAGTGCCCGACCTCGCGAGTCCGGAGACCGGCCACGGCGTGAAACCTCGATATCGCGGGGCGCGATGTTCGGGTATGGCCGTGGGCAGTGTCCGCAGCCGTCCCCCTCCATCGATTCCAGCGATGTCTCTTTGCAACGCCGCGCGGGTGTGCGCCGGACGAGGAGGATGGAATGGATTTCGAAACCTATACGGTCGTGGGACGACGGATGCGGGACGCCGGGCTGGCGGTCGCTCTGATCGCTGTGGGCGCGTTGCCGGCCGCGGCCCAGCAGGATGCCGACAAGGATGATGCGGCAGTGGTCTCCAAGGCGCAGGAGGTGGTGGTCACCGCCTCGCGCATCGCCGAGACCGCGGACGAGACCCTGGCCCCGGTCAGCGTCATCACCCGTCAGGAAATCGAACGTCGGCAGATCCGCTCCGTGCCGGAAGCGCTGCGCCGGGTGCCGGGCCTGACGATCACCAACAATGGCGGTCAGGGCAAGGCGACCTCGGTCTTCCTGCGCGGTACCGAGAGCGATCATGTCCTGGTGCTGATCAACGGCGTGAGGGTCGGTTCGGCCACGCTGGGGACGTTCAACTTCGAGAGCCTGTCGATCGACGATGTCGAACGGATCGAGGTCGTGCGCGGCCCACGCTCCTACCTGTATGGCTCCGAAGCGTTGGGCGGAATCATCCAGATCTTTACCCGCAAGCCGACCGAGACCACCCATGCCCATGCCAGCGTGGGCTACGGCACCGACGAGACCATGGAGGGCCAGGCCGGCTTTTCCGGGCGCGCTTCGGGGGTCGGCTTCTCCGCGAGCACCAGCTACATCCGTACCGATGGCTTCAACTCCTGCGGCAACGGGACCACGATCCCGACCGGCGGTTGCTTCAACTCCGAGCCTGACAAGGACGGCTTCGAACGCAGCTCGGTTTCGGGCGCATTGGATTACACTTTTTCCAATGGTATCAAGGTCGAAGGAAGCGGGCTTTATGCAACGAGTGAAAACGAGTTCGACGGATCGTTCGTGAACGAGTCCGAGGGTGTGAACTATGTTCTCGGCGCGCGCGCCCTGGCATCGCCGACCGACTACTGGGATGTCACGGCGGGGATCGGCCACACGGTCGATGACGCCGATAACTTCCTCGATGGAGCTTATCAGACAAGTTTCACAACGGAACGTAACTCTCTGTCATTACAGAATGATCTGTATCTCTTTGACGATCACATCAGCACCATCGGTGTGGACTTCCAGCGCGACGAGGTTGGCGGCAACACCGCCTATGCCGAGGACAGCCGGGACAATACCGGGGTCTTCGCCCAGCATCGCGCCGAGTTCGGCCGCCACACGGTCCAGCTCAGCGGTCGGGTCGACGAGAACGAGCAGTTTGGCGGTTACCTGACCGGCGGAGCCGCCTACGGCTATCGGATTACCGAGGCGCTGCGCGCGACGGCGTCATATGGGACGGCGTTCAAGGCGCCGACCTTCAATGAGCTCTACTATCCGGGTTTCGGCAACGCGGATCTGGAACCGGAGCAGTCGGAGAACGCGGAGGTCGGACTCGCCGCCACGGTCGGCGGCTTCGCGTTGGGCGCCAACCTGTTCCACACCGAAATCGACAACCTGATCGCCTATGACAGCTCGATCTTCGCACCGGCCAATGTGGACAAGGCGCGGATCACCGGCCTGGAACTGACCGCGTCGGGCGAGACCATGGGCTTCCTGCTCTCGGCGAGCGCGACCTTCCTCGATGCGCGCAACGCATCCGGCGGAGCCAATGACGGCAATCAGCTGCCGCGCCGCGCCGAGCAGGCCTATACCCTGTCGGTCGACCGTACCGTCGGCGATCTCGGCCTCGGCTTCGGCAGCTTCGCGTTCGGCGGCGACGTCCATCACGAGAGCGAGCGCTACGACGATCTCGCCAACACGACCGAACTCGCGGCCTTCACCACCCTGGATCTGCGGGCGAACTGGGCGGCAACCGAGAATTGGGGTGTCGACCTCAAGCTCTCGAACGTGTTCGACGAGGAGTATGAGACCGCGTCGTTCTACAACCAGCAGGGCCGGGCGTTCTTCCTGCGCCTGACCTACCGGCGCTGAACCATGGGGCGGATGGCGGTCCTGCTGATCTCCGGCCTCCTGTGGGCCGGCTCGGTCAACGCGGCGCCATCCGCGCCGTCGGTCGTTTCGATCGACTACTGCGCCGATCAATACGTGTTGTCGCTGGCCGAGCGCGTACAGATTCGCGGCCTCTCGCCCCGTGCCCGTCAGGCGTTCTCCTATCACCGCGAGCGGGCGGCCGGCCTGCCCGTCATCGATCCGACGGCTGAAGCGATTCTCTACGCCGCTCCCGATCTGGTGGTGCGGTTCTGGGGCGGCAACCGGCGTCTGATCTCGATGCTTGAGCGCACGGGTGTCGACACCGTGAACATTGTCTACGGCCATGACAGCGAGACCATCTTCGCCAACCTCACCAGAGTGGCGGCCGCGCTCGGCCGGTCGCGGTCGGCGATGGATCTGATCGCCGGTCAGCGCCGACGGATCGCCGATCTGGAGGCGAAGCCCCGGCTCGGCCTGCGCGCGCTCTACCTGACGCCGAGCGGCACCACGGGTGGGGACGGGACGGATGTCGACGCGATGATCCGCATGGCCGGACTCGACAACATGGCGGCCGAACTCGGTTATCGTGGCTGGCGCACGATCGCGCTCGAGGAACTGGTGATGAACCCGCCCGACGTCTTTATCGGCAGCTTCTTCGACGATGACGACGTTGCCCGCTCATCCTGGGCGCCGACCCGCCACCCCCGGCTCGCCCGGATGATGGCGGAGGTGCGGACGGTGCCGGTGCCCGGCCGCTTCCTGTCCTGCAGCGGCCTGTTCTCGGTCGATGCGGCCGAATATATCCGCGCGCATCTGGAGCGGGCGCAGTGAGCGGGTCCGGAACAGCCTCGGGGGTCGAGATTTCCGATCGGTTCCTGCTGCCGGCCATGGCCGCGCTGCTCGTTCTGGTCGCCCTGATGTCGCTGTGCATCGGAGCGGCTCCGCTCGGCCCGACGCAGGTTCTGTCGTCGCTGCTGGGCGGCGGAAGCGAGATCGATCGGATCATCATCTACGAGCTGCGTTTGCCGCGGGTGGCGCTGGGGATCCTGCTCGGCGCCGTGCTTGGCTTTTCCGGCGCCGCGCTGCAGGGGTTGTTGCGCAATCCCCTGGCCGATCCGGGTGTGATCGGGGTGACGGCGGCGGCGGGTTTCGGCGCGGTGGTCGCCATCGGGTTCGGTCTGGCGGCGGTTTCGGCCCTGATGGTGCCGATGGCCGCGATCGCCGGCGCGGCGGTGGCGACGGTTCTGCTGTTCTCGGTCGCGGCGCGCAACGACAGCCTGCTGGTGCTGATCCTGACCGGGATCGGCATTTCCAGCCTGGCGACGGCGCTGACCTCGCTCGCCTTCAACCTGGCGCCGGATCCGATCACCCTGCGCGACATGATCCTGTGGCTGCTCGGCTCGCTGGAGAACCGGACCACCACCGACCTGGCCATCGCCGTGCCCTTCGTTGCGGTCGGCTGGGCTGTCATGGCGACCATCGGACGCGGCCTCGACGCGCTTAGCCTGGGCGAGGAGACGACCCGGTCGCTCGGCATCAATGTCGGAATCCTGCGCTGGCGGGTGGTGCTCGGAGTCTCCGCCTCGGTCGGCGCCATGGTCGCGGTCTGCGGTGCGGTCGGCTTCGTTGGCCTCGTCGTGCCCCATATGGTGCGGCCGTTCGTCGGATACCGGCCGGGGCGGGTGCTGGTGGCGAGCGCGCTCGGCGGCGCGGTGCTGATCACGCTGGCCGACCTCGTCACCCGGATTCCGACCGGCGGTGAGCGGTTGCAGCTCGGCGTGGTCACCGCTCTGATCGGCGCGCCGGTCTTCGTGTGGATCGTCCAGCGATCCTGGATGGCATCCAGATGAGGTGGCGGCGATGACGGGCCGCGCGCTGATGCTGCAAGGGACCGGCTCCGATGTGGGCAAGTCGGTGCTGACCGCCGGTCTGTGCAGGGCTTTTCTGCGGCGTGGTTTCGCCGTGCGGCCGTTCAAACCGCAGAACATGTCGAACAACGCCGCCGTTGCCGACGACGCCGAGGGCGGATCGGGGGAGATCGGTCGGGCCCAGTGGCTGCAGGCGCTGGCCTGCGGTGTCGCGCCGAGCGTTCATATGAATCCGGTGCTGCTGAAACCGAACAGCGATACGGGATCCCAGGTCGTGCTGCGCGGCCGGGCCGTGGAAACGGCGGAGGCGTGCGCATACTGGAGCACGCGCGGATCTCTCCTGGCGCCGGTGATCGAAAGCTTCGAGCGCCTGAAGGCCGAGGCCGATCTGGTCGTGGTCGAAGGCGCCGGCAGCGCGGCCGAGGCCAACCTGCGCCAGGGCGACATTGCCAACATGGGCTTCGCCGTGCCCACCGGCACGCCGGTCGTGCTCGTCGGCGACATCAACCGGGGCGGGGTGATCGCCGCCCTGATCGGCACCCAGGCGGTCCTGGACGGCGCCGACCGGGACAGGGTGGCCGGCTTCATCGTCAATCTGTTCCGCGGCGACCCGAGGCTGTTCGACGATGGCCTCGCCATGATCACCGAACGCACCGGATGGCGGAGCTTCGGGGTGGTACCCTTCCTGCCGGAGATCCGGGCCCTGCCGGCGGAGGACGCCGTCGTCCTGGAGCAGCGCCGTGCCGGCGCGGATGACCGCATCGTCGTCGCCGTGCCGATGATCGCCCGCATCGCCAATTTCGACGACCTCGACCCGCTGCGCGCCGATCCGGCCTTCGATGTCCGGTTCTGCCCGCCCGGCACAGCCCTGCCGGGTGACGCCTCGTTGGTGGTGCTTCCGGGAACCAAGTCGACGCTTTCCGATCTGCGCTTCCTGAAGGCTCAGGGCTGGGACATCGACATCCGCGCCCATGTCCGGCGCGGCGGTCGGGTCCTGGGGCTCTGCGGCGGATATCAGATGCTGGGCCGCCGGGTTCGCGATCCCGAGGGAATCGAAGGACCGGCCGGCGAGGAGGAGGGGCTCGGCCTGCTCGATGTCGAGACGGTGATCGCGCCGGCGAAGACCGTGCGCAACGCCGTCTGCCGCTCCGCCCTGCTGGATGCCGAGGCCCATGGCTACGAGATCCACGCCGGACGCACGACCGGCCCCGGTCTCAACCGGACGTTCCTGGAGCGCGGGGACGAGGTGATTGGAGTCGTCTCCGGCGACGGGCTGGTGGTCGGTTCCTACCTGCACGGCATGCTCGGCGACGACACGTTCCGTGACCGGTACCTACGGTTCGCCGGCCTGTCCGGCACCCCGGGCATGGTCTTCGCCGAACAGGTCGAAACGGCTCTGGACGCGCTCGCCGACGCCCTGGAGCGGCATCTCGATGTCGACGCTCTGCTGGATGCGGCGCGGTGAGTGCGCTCGTCGTCGCCGGTGCGATGACGCTGGACGCTTTGACCGGCGACCCGCGATCGCTTTACGTGCGCATTCCCCATCCCGTCACCCTGATGGGACGGACATTGGGGGCTGTGGAACGTCGACTGAACCGCAACGGCGACACCGACGGCCGGCGTCGGGCGCTGGGCGCCGGCGCACTAGCCGTCTACCTGGCCGGCTGGACCGGGATCGCGGTGGTGATCGAGCGCGCCCTGTCCGGGCCGCTCGGCGCCCTGGGGTTGATCGCTTTGGCGTCGACGTTGCTCGCCGGGCGCGACCTGTTCGACCATGTCGGCGCCGTGGCGAAAGCACTGGATCGGGAACGCGACCTCGCCGCCGCCCGCGCCGCCGTCGCCCGGATCGTCGGGCGCGAGACCGCAACTCTCGACCGACCGGGAATCGTCCGCGCCGCGATCGAGAGCCTGGCGGAGAACCTGTCCGACGGTTTCGTGGCGCCGGTGTTCTGGTTCGCCCTCGGCGGGCTGCCCGGGCTGGTCGCCTATAAGGCACTGAACACGGCCGACAGCCTGATCGGCCATTTGAACGACCGGCATCGCCATTTCGGCTGGGCGGCGGCGCGGTTGGACGATCTGGCGAACTGGGTGCCGGCGCGGATCACCGCGGCATTGCTGGCTTCAGCCGCCGTGGTTGAGGGCCGGGGAATGGACGCTTGGCGTACGGCCCGCCGCGATGCCCGCCGGCACCTGTCGCCGAACGCCGGCTGGCCTGAAGCGGCGATGGCGGGCGGGCTCGACATCCGGCTCGGCGGCCCGCGTCGATACGGTGAGCGCATTGTCGAGGGAGCCTGGTTCGGCGACGGCCGGGACGCGGCGGAGCACGGGGATCTCGTGCGGGCAATGCGGATCGCCCGGCGGGTCTGGATCGCCCTGGTGGCGGGAGCATTGGCCGCCGCGGTGGCGACAGGATGATGAGGGAGGAAACCATGTCCGAAGACGAGAAGGGCCGTGCCGAAGCGCACCGGGCCGAGATGAAGCGCGTCCAGGCCGAGCATCGGGCACGCATGAAGACCAAGCAGAAAGCCGAGCGCGGCCTTCTCGCCGTCCATACCGGCGATGGCAAGGGCAAGTCGACCGCCGCTTTCGGGACCATCATCCGGGCGCTGGGCTGGGGCCGCAGTGTCGGCGTGGTGCAGTTCATCAAAGGGACGTGGAAGACCGGAGAGAACGAGTTCTTCAAACGCTTCCCCGACTTGCTGACCTTCCGCCGGATGGGCGACGGATTCACCTGGGACACCCAGGATCGGGAGCAGGACATCCGCGCCGCCCGCGCCGCCTGGGACACCGCCCAGGAGATGTTCACCGGCGGTGACTACGATCTCGTCGTCCTCGACGAGTTGAATATCGCCCTGCGTTACGACTACCTGTCGGTCGCGGAGGTGGTCGAGGCCCTTTCCGGGCGGCATCCGCGCACGACCGTGATCGTCACCGGTCGCGACGCGCCGGCGGCCCTGGTCGAATCAGCCGATCTGGTCACCGAGATGACCAAGGTGAAGCACCCGTTCGACGCCGGCATAAAGGCGGCGTCCGGATTCGATTACTGAGCGTCCGGGCCGGCCGAATTGCAAGTTCCGTCGGATCGGCGCAGACTCCCCCGGTCAGGCTCGATTGAGCCGAGGCTGGAGGACCACCGATGGCCCGTGACCTGCGCCCGAAACCCGGAGGCCCCCCGGCGCCGCAACGCGCCGAGGCGAATGACCGGGAGGACCCGCTCGATCCCGTGGACAATGAGCCGAGCGATCTCGACGATCTGACCCATGCGGAGTTCGTGGAGATCTATCGCGATGCGTCCGCGAACATCCGGTTCGCCAAGGAGCAGATGTGGCGGACCGTGCTGTATTTCAGCCTCGGGGCCGTTGCGTCGACCGGCTATGGCGTGATCAGCAACTGGAGCGATCCACAGCTCTCGAAATACCTGCTCGTGATTGTCTGGCTGTGCAGTGTCATCAGCGTGCTGATTATCCTGAGCCTGCAGTGGTGGCAGGGGGCCGAACACCAGAAGATCAACTTCGTTACGGACAAGTGGTCGAGCTTCGCCACGGCTGCCCGGCGGCGCAAGTCGAAGCTGATGAGCGACATGCAGCGCTATGGCATGCTGGCGGCGATGGTTCTGTATCTTGAGCTCGTGACGATCGCCGTGACCCGCATCTTCACAGTGCACTTCTAGACCAAGCCTGTGTCTTAACGGGTCGAAATGTCAGTTTGTGTGGTGTGATGGCCGAATATTGAATCGAAGTCTCTTGGGCGGCCGCCTGCAGCGGGTTTTGTCACGGCTGAATACCCAATTATCTTGCATTTGATCTAAAATGAAATATATTCGTCTCAGGTATGGGGGAGACGACCAATGGCTGACGATCGCAACACCGGTGAAACCGAGGCGCAATTCGGTACCGAAAGTCGTGGAAACGAGCGTGGCCAGGGGCGGGACGACCGCGATCCCGGGGGTGAGAGCGGCGGCAATTCCGGCAATGGCGAAGGCGGTAGCGCCCGCTCGGCGGACGGCAACATTCACCTCGGCTCCCAGCGCAATCCGGATACGTCCACGGTCGAGCAGAGCGAGCAACGCGAATTTCAGGACGATGACCTGAGTGTCCGCCAGTCCGAGCAGCGCAACGAGCGCGGCAACGGCACGGCGGATGCGGGCGCCGATAGCGGCGATGCGCAGTCGGGGCAGGGCAACCAGCAGGCCCGCGGCGGGCGTGATGGCGGCGAGCGTGGGTCCGGCGAGCGCGGTGAGAGCCGCATCGGCGGCCACGAGCGCGGCGGCGACGGCGGTGGTCAGGAAGCGTCCGGTGGGCAGCAGACGTCGGGCAGCTCGGAAACCCGCACCGGCGGCGTCTCCGCGGGGACCACCGGATCGGGGGACCTCGCCGGGACCGCGGCTGGTCGGCAGGCCGGCGGCAACGGACCGGCTTCCCAAGACGGTGCAACGGGCGATGGCGGTGAAGCGGCGGCACAGCCGGGCGCGACCGCGGAAGGTGAGGCGGGCGCTGGCGGCGGTGCCGGGGACGATCCCGCGGCCGGCGGACGCCAGGGCGGCACGGCCGGCGCGTCTGGCGCCGATGGTGCGGCGTCCGGCGGTGCCGCGGCCGACACGCTTGCGGGCGGAACCGGGGGCGATAATCTGTCGTCCGGTACTGGAGCGTCCCGGTCCAACGGGGACACGGGGCGAAGCGACCGTGCGTCGGAGACGGACGGTGTCCGTCGTGGTTCCGAGACCGACTCCGGATCGACGGGTGACAGCGGCCAGAACAGCAGCGGGCGTATCGGCCAGTCGTCCACGGGGACGGACGGCGATACCGGCGGCACGGGCCCGGGTTCGTCGCCGCGCAGCGGCGTCGGTTCCGGCGAGGGCGCGGGCTCTCGCGCGGGAACCAGCGGATCCGAGACTTATCCGGCGACTCCCACGCAGGACACCACGCCGAGCGTGGAGACCCGGGGCACCACGAACGATGACGTGGTGGACGAGACCACCACCAGCCCGCTGAGCGGCGGAACAACGCCCGCGGATCCCGTGACGGACGACGACACGGTCACGTCGGGCGAGGACACGGCGACCGGCGG
>JARGOG010000089.1:1591-16644 GCA_029212785.1 Thalassobaculaceae bacterium | reverse complement strand
CTGGCGCGACGGTGACCGCCAGGTGATGCAAGTGGGCCGCAAAATGCGCTACAGAGGGCGGCGCAAGGCAACCTATCGATCGCATTCAGGAACACCGGAGCCCTAAATCAATGGCCGAGAGCGAGACCGTTACCCCCCCGACATCGCCCGAAACCCTGCTCGCGCGGCTCGATGAACTGGGTATTGCCTACGACCTGCACACCCATCCGCCGCTGTTCACGGTCGAGGATTCCAAGGCATTGCGTGGCGATCTGCCCGGCGGCCACTGCAAGAACCTGTTCATGCGCGACCGCAAGGGCGCGATGTGGCTTGTGGTCTGCCTGGAGGATCGTCGGATCGACCTGAAGGCCCTCGGCGCATTGTTCGGCGGCGCGCGCCTCTCCTTCGGCAGTCCGGATCGGCTGATGCGCACGCTTGGCGTGATCCCCGGGGCGGTGTCTCCCTTCGCGCTGATCAACGACACTGACGTCTCGGTCACAGTGATCCTGGACGCCGAGATGATGGCGCTGTCGCCGCTGAACTATCACCCGCTGTCCAACGAGATGACCGTCGCCGTCGCACCGGACGCGTTGACCCGTTTCATCGAGTCCTGCGGGCATATTCCTCAGATCCTCGATCTCTCGGTCGCGTCGGGCGATTGACCGCGGGCGTCCCCACGTTCAGAACGGGACGGAAAATCGCCGCCCCTCACCTTGTCGCGGCACGGTCTCACTTTAGATAGTCAATCCCAGAACAGAGGAACGCAGCAGATGGAACCGATCCTGGGCGCGGCGCAATCCGGCGGACAGACCGGAGATGCCGTAATTGTCGACGCGACGACAGCGACCTTCATGGCTGAGGTGGTCGATGCCTCGATGCAGATGCCCGTGCTTGTCGATTTCTGGGCGCCGTGGTGCGGCCCCTGCAAGCAGCTCACGCCGGCACTGGAATCCGCCGTGCGGAAGGCCGGCGGCTCGGTGAAGCTGGTCAAGATCAATGTCGACGAAAGTCCGGAGATCTCCCAGCAGCTTCGGATCCAGTCGATCCCGACGGTCTATGCCTTCAAGGACGGCCAGCCGGTGGACGGCTTCCAGGGGGCAGTGCCGGAGAGCGAGATCACCGCGCTGATCGAGCGGCTCGGCGGGGCTGCCGGCCCGTCGCCGATCGAGCAGGCCCTGGAGCAGGCGGATCAGCTTCTGGAGGCCGGCGACCACCAGCAGGCCGGCGCCCTTTACCAGCAGATCCTCCAGCACGAAGAGCAGAACGCCGCGGCCCTGGCCGGGTTCCTGAAATGCCTGATCGCCGACGGCCGCGCCGATCACGCGGAGAAGGTCCTGGAGCAGATGCCGGACGACGTCAAAGCCGACAAGGCCGTGCAGGCGGCGATCGCCCAGCTCGAACTGGCGATCGAGGGCGCCAAGGCCAGCGCGGAACTCGACACGCTGCGCGGCAAGGTCGAGACCAATCCGAAGGATCACCGCGCCCGGATCGACCTGGCCTCCGCCCTCTACGCGACCAACGACCGCGAGGGCGCCGTCGACCAGCTTCTGGAAAGCCTCCGGATCGATCGGAAGTGGGAGGACGAGGCGGCCCGCAAGCAACTGCTGAAGTATTTCGAGGCGATGGGTCCGACCGACCCGGTCACGGTGGATGCCCGCCGCCGGCTGTCATCGATCCTGTTCTCTTAGATCCCGGCGGATGAAAGGCGGCGATGATATGGGTCAAAGCCCGTTCGATCCGAGCTTCGACGACCTGCCGGCGACATTGCCGGTGTTTCCGCTGCCGGGCGTGCTGCTGCTGCCCCGCGGCAAGTTGCCGCTGAACATCTTCGAGCCGCGCTACCTCAACATGACCCGCGACGCGCTCGCGGCAAACCGGCTGATCGGCATGATCCAGCCGATGCCCGCCACCGGAGGCACCGAAGCGGGCTCGCGCGCGCTGTATCGGGTCGGCTGCGCCGGACGCGTCACCCAATTCGCCGAGACCGATGACGGCCGGTTCCTGATCACACTGACCGGCGTGTGCCGGTTCGCCGTCGATCAGGAAATCGCCTCCATGCGCGGGTACCGCCGGGTGATTGCCGAGTGGGGACCGTTCGAGCGCGATCTCGGCGGTGACTGCAAGGCCGATCTCGACCGGTCCCTGCTGGTGGCAAGGCTCAAGCGTTATTTCGATGCCCAGGGCATCACCGCGGATTGGAGCGTGATCGAGGAGACGCCGGACGACCGGCTCGTCACCACGCTCGCCATGGTCTGTCCATTCGAGGCCAGCGAAAAGCAGGCCCTGCTGGAATGCGACTCCCTGAAGGCACGGGCCGGCATGATGCTGGCGCTGCTGGACATGGCGGTTGCCGACACGAGCGGAGGAGATCATGCCCGCCACTGAGACGCCGGGGAGTGCAACCGGCCCCGACGCTGCCGGAATCGACCCCAAGCTGCTCGAGATCCTGGTCTGTCCGGTGACCAAACAGGCGCTGACCTACGACCGGATGGCGCAGGAACTGGTCAGCGAGAAGGCCGGCCTCGCCTTTCCGATCCGCGAAGGCGTGCCGATCATGCTTGTCGAGGAGGCACGTCGGCTCGACGAGGACCCGGCGGGCGTCGCGTCCCAGGGCTCCGAAGGCATAGCGTCATGACCAGAGCGGCCGATGCATCCGACGCCGGCGCGACCACCGCGGACTGGCCGACAGAGCTGCGCGTGACCAAGGATCGCGCCGCCCTGTTCGTGACTTTCGAGAGCGGGGTGTCGGCGGCAATCCCGGCCGAGCTGATGCGGGTCGAGAGTCCCTCGGCCGAGGTCCAGGGCCACAGCGCCGCCGGCAAAACACTGGTCGCCGGCAAGCGCGGCGTGACCATCAAGGGTGTGGAGCCGGTCGGCAACTACGCGGTTCGCATCCTCTTCAGCGATGGCCATGACACCGGTCTGTTCACTTGGCGCTATCTGCGCGAACTGGCCGAGGAGGGCGGTTCGATGATGGCCGCCTATGAAGCGGCGCTGGCCAAGGCCGGCCTCTCCCGCTGATCCCTAAACCGGCTCCCCGCGCAACAGCCGCGGCAGGGTCCCGAGCGTCCCCATGGCATGGCGGATCGCCGCGCGCCTGAGAACCGGCACCTGCTCGACCATGGACAGACCAATCCGGCGGACCGCCTTGATCGGGGCGATGTCGTTGGAGAACAGGCGGGTTAGGCCGTCGGTCGCTGCCACCAGAGACATGGTGTCGAACCGCCGCCGGCGCTGGTAGTCGCGCAGCACCGGCAAACTGCCGACATCGAGGCCGAGGCGGGCTGAATCCGCCAGCACCTCCGCCAAGGCGGCGACATCGCGCAGGCCGAGATTGAAGCCCTGTCCGGCAATCGGGTGGATCGCGTGGGCGGCATCGCCGACCAGGGCCACACGGTCGGCGATTATGGCCTCTGCGACGATCAGCGACAGTGGGTAGGTGCGTCGCGGCCCGATCGGCGTCAACGTACCGAGGGACTCCCCGAACCGCTCTTCCAGGGCCGCCGAGAACGCCGCGTCGTCCAGCTTCGCGATACGCTCGGCGACCGCCGTGCGCTCGGTCCACACCAGGGCGGACCGCTGACCCGACAGCGGCAGCAGCGCCAGCGGTCCACCCGGCAGGAACCGCTCATGCGCCATGTTCCGGTGGCTTTCGCTATGGGCGATGGTGTCGACGATGCTGCTCTGGTGGTAGTCGGATGTGGTGTGACGGATGCCGGCCAGCGCCCGCAGCCGCGACATCCGTCCATCGGCCGCGATCACCAGCGGAGCCGACAGCAATCGGCCATCCTCAAGCGTCAGGGTCGCGCGGCCCGCGGTCACCTCCAGCGCCGCCGCCGAACCAGGCCCGGCGAAATGCACCAGATCACCCTGGCCGGCCAGCCGGTCGAGCAACGAGGCCTTGAGGGCACCGTTGCCGACGATGTGGCCCATCGGCTCGTCGCCGACCTCCGCGTGGTCGTAGTGCAGGGAGCGGCGCGCGCCGGCATCCGAGACCCGGATGTCGAGGATCGGTTCGGCGTCGTCGGACACGGCCTGCCAGGCGCCGAGCACAGTCAGCATGCGCCGCGACGAGAGGGAGATCGCCGTCGTCCGGATGTCGCTGCGTCCGGCGACCGCGGCGCGCGGGTCGACGCGGTCGACAATCACGCTGGACAGGCCCGCTTCGGCAAGCGCCAGCGCGACCGTCAGGCCGGACAGACCGGCACCGACGATCACCGTATCCACCTCCGGCGGTGCGGGGCGCGGCGGGGCGCGACGTGAAGCCATGGACCTTCTCCCGATGTTCCCTGCCCCACAATGGCGTGCCGGGCGTTCAGAACAAGAGGCAGATGGTCGCGCGGGAGGCAATTTGTCTGCTTATTTTTTAGGCATCGATGGAAATTTGTCTAATTTTCGCCCAAATCCGCACACGTCCGTCGCCGCTTCGTGCCGACGGCTGCGCTTAACATATGGGAATCAATCAATGATTCCGAAACCCCGTCATTCGGCATGCTTCTTGATGATGGAACCACTGGCCTGCATGACGCGGCCGCTCCGCTCGGCGCGCGGGCAGTACCTGGGCACTCTACCAGACCGCTCGGGCGCCGGCCGGAGTTTTGGGGAACACAAGGTGCGAGGTTAGGCGATATGAAACTCGTCATGGCCATCATCAAGCCCTTCAAGCTCGACGAAGTTCGCGAGTCGCTGACGGGCCTGGGTATCCAGGGTCTTACCGTCAGTGAAGTGAAGGGTTTCGGCCGACAGAAGGGCCAAACTGAAATCTATCGTGGCGCGGAATATTCCGTGAATTTCCTGCCGAAGGTGAAGGTCGAGGTTGTCGTTTCCGACGACATGGTCGGCCAGGTGGCGGAGCAGATCCAGAAGTCGGCGAATACCGGCCGGATCGGCGACGGCAAGATCTTCGTGCTGGACGTGGCCCAGGCGGTACGTATCCGCACGGGCGAAACCGACGCGGACGCGCTCTGAGTAGCGGCGGGGAGCACATATCGATGAAGAAGTTCATGTCCTTCAGCCTGCTGGCCCTCGCGGCATCCGTCGCAACGGTCGGCTTCACCAAAAGCGCCTCTGCCGATGTGTCGGTCGAGACCGCTTTCATCTTCAACACGTTCTCGTTCGCCTTCCACGGCGTGCTGGTCATGTGGATGGGCGCCGGCTTCGCGATGCTGGAAGCCGGTCTGGTCCGTTCCAAGAACACGACCATGCAGCTGACGAAGAACATCGCGCTCTATTCCGCCGCCGGCCTGATGTACTGGGTCGTCGGTTACAACCTCATGTATATGGACGTCTCCGGCTTCTTTGGTACGCCGGTTCCGTGGTCGGCTGCCGATCCGTTCGACGCCGAGGGTGTGTTCACCGGTGACGACGCCGCCGGTTACGGTGCGGCCTCCGACTGGTTCTTCCAGATGGTGTTCGTTGCCGCCACGGCCTCGATCGTGTCCGGTACGGTCGCCGAGCGCATCAAGCTGCTGCCGTTCATGGTGTTCACGGTCGTCCTGACCGGCGTTCTCTACCCGATCCAGGGTTCCTGGAGCTGGGGTGGCGGCTGGCTGTCCGAGGCCGGCTTCCTCGACTTTGCCGGTTCCACCATCGTGCACTCCGTCGGTGGCTGGGCGGCTCTGACCGGCGCCATCATCGTCGGCGCGCGCAAGGGCAAGTACAATGCTGACGGCTCGGTCAACCCGATGCCGGGCAGCAACCTGCCGCTGGCGGCTCTGGGCACGTTCATCCTGTGGATGGGCTGGTTCGGCTTCAACGGTGGTTCGCAGCTCGCCATGGGCTCCGCCGCCGACATCGTCGCCATCTCGACCATCTACGTGAACACGAACCTGGCTGCGGCCGCGGGCGTGATCGTTGCGATTATCCTGACCGGCATCATGTACAAGAAGGTCGACCTGACCATGGCGCTGAACGGCGCTCTGGGCGGTCTGGTGGCCATCACGGCGGAGCCGCTGGCCCCGTCGCCGGCGATCGCGATCTTCGTCGGTGCCATCGGCTCCGTGCTGGTCGTCTTCGCGGTGCCGCTGCTCGACAAACTGAAGATCGACGACGTTGTGGGTGCCATCTCGGTCCACCTCGTCGCCGGCATCTGGGGCACGATTGCGGTCGTGTTCTCCAACAGCGATGCGACCATCGGCGGCCAGCTGACCGGCATCGTCGGTGTGGGCGTGTTCATGCTCATCACCTCGTCGATCGTCTGGTTCGTCCTGAAGCTGATCTTCGGCCTGCGGCCGAGCGAAGAGGACGAATCCCTGGGTCTGGACCGTGCCGAGTGCGGCATGGAGGCCTATCCCGAGTTCGGTCGCGGTTCCCAGACTCTCTGATCCGGAACCGCTCGACCCACAAATCGGCGGGACCGCTCCGGCGGTCCCGCTTCCCCAGGCGGCAGGGTCCTTTAGACGCCGCATACTCTCCCTCGACTCGGGCTCGATGCTGGTCATCGGGCCCGCTTTCTGTTTGAGGGGATTCGATCTTTTCTGATCTTAGCTGTGAAGGTTGCCCGCTAACTCCCTGTCGTATAGAGTTGTTCGGCGTTTGGAACAAACCCGATACGCATGTCGCCTCTGGAGCTGGCCCTCCGGCGGCCGCGTGCGTCTCCGAGATCTGGGAGGGCTGAGGCGCATGGCACGGGCGTCCGGCGGCAACGACAATCGAACCCTTTTACCGGTCGAAGCGACACGGTACCTGCAGCGCCGTGGCGAGGAGGCGGGCGGCCTGGCGCTGATCGCCGCCGCCGGGCTGCTGGCGGTCACCATCGGCGCCTACGATCCGAGCGATCCGTCGCTCAACGCCGCTGGTTCCGGTATCATCGCCCATCCCCTCGGTCTGACCGGCGCGATCGTCGCCGACCTGTTGCTGCAGTCCCTCGGAGCGGCCAGCGCGTTGCTGGTGCTGATCCCGGCCGTGTGGGGCTGGCGCATCCTGCGGCACGAGAGTATCGGCCGCTGGCCGCTGCGGATCGCCCTGCTGCCCCTGTCCATGGTCCTGGCGACCGCCGCGCTTGCTCTGATCGCCCCGCCGGCCGCCTGGCCGCTGCGCGCCGGGCTCGGCGGCTTCCTCGGCCCGATCGTGCTGTCGCCCGCCGGCGCATTCGCGCCGCAGCTCGCCGTCCTGGGCGGCCTACTGCCCGTCGCAGGTCTATCCGGTCTTCTGGCCGTTGCCGCCGCCCTGTGGTCCGCCGGCATGGGTCTGATGGAGGCCGGTAGAGGCCTGATCGGGCTGCTTCGACACACATTGTCCGGCGCCGCCACGGGGGCGCGGATCGGCGCCCGCGGGGCCGGGGCCGGTATCCGACTCGGCGCCCGTCTCGGATCGGGGTTCGGCTCCGGCGTCAGGCGCTTCGAGCCCCGATTGACGCCGCGCGGTGACGACGACGCGGACCACGCCGATGAGGACGATCTTCCCTGGTCGGCGGGCGCTGCCGACAAGACGCCCGCCCCCCGCCAGGCGGTGCGCGCCGCCAAGGCCGCCGCCGACCGCGCGCCGGAACCGTCCCAGCGCCGGGTCGAGAAGCCGGTGGCGAAAGCCAAGCCGCGGGCCGCGACCCAGCGCCAGCTCGACCTCGGTTCGAACGATGGCAGCTACATCTATCCGGAACTCGACCTGCTGACCGATCCGCCTGCGGCCGCCAGCGGCCCGGAGGATGACGCGTTGGAGCAGAACGCCCGCATGCTCGAGAGCGTGCTGGCCGATTTCGGCGTCAAGGGGACCATCGGCAAGGTCCGCTACGGCCCGGTCGTCACGCTCTACGAACTCGAACCCGCGCCCGGCACCAAGTCGTCGCGGGTGATCGGCCTGTCGGATGACATCGCCCGCTCCATGAGCGCCGTGTCCGTGCGTGTCGCGGTCGTGCCCGGCCGCAACGTCATCGGCATCGAGCTGCCGAACGCCCGACGCGAAACCGTGTATTTCCGCGATGTTCTCGAGTCGGACGCGATCAACACCAATTCGCACAAGCTGGCGATCGCCCTTGGCAAGGATATCGGCGGCACGCCGATCGCCGTCGATCTCGCCCGCATGCCCCACCTGCTGATCGCCGGCACCACCGGCTCCGGCAAGTCGGTGGCGGTCAACACGATGATCCTGTCGCTGCTGTACCGTCTGCCGCCGGAGCGGTGCCGGTTCATCATGATCGACCCGAAGATGCTGGAACTGTCGGTCTATGACGGCATTCCCCACCTGCTGTCGCCGGTCGTTACGGATCCGAAAAAAGCGGTCGTCGCCCTGAAGTGGACGGTGCGGGAGATGGAAAGCCGCTACCGCGCCATGTCCAAGCTCGGTGTGCGCAACATCGACGGCTACAACGCCCGCATCGCCGAAGCGGTCAAGAAGGGCGAGGTGCTGAAGCGCCGGGTGCAGACCGGATTCGACGCCGACAGCGGCAAGCCGGTATTCGAGGAGGAACCGCTCGATCTGGTGCCGCTGCCCTATATCGTCGTCGTGATCGACGAGGTGGCCGACCTGATGCTAGTCGCCGGCAAGGATATCGAGGGCGCGGTCCAGCGCCTGGCGCAGATGGCCCGCGCCGCCGGCATCCACGTGATCATGGCGACCCAGCGCCCCTCGGTCGATGTCATCACCGGTACGATCAAGGCCAATTTCCCGACCCGGATTTCGTTCCAGGTCACCTCCAAGATCGACAGCCGCACGATCCTGGGCGAGCAGGGCGCCGAGCAGCTGCTGGGCATGGGCGACATGCTCTACATGGCCGGCGGCGGGCGGATCACCCGCGTGCACGGGCCGTTCTGCTCGGACGAGGAGGTCGAGGACGTGGTCCGTCACCTCAAGACCCAGGGCGAGCCGGAATACGACGAGACCATCACCGAGGATGACGAGGGTGCCGCGGATCCGCTTGGTTTCACGGGCGCCGGCGAGGGAGGCGGGTCGGGCGACGACCTGTATGACCAGGCGGTCGCCATCGTGGCCCGCGAGGGCAAGGCCTCCACCAGCTTCATCCAGCGCCACCTGAAGATCGGCTACAACCGCGCCGCCACCCTGATCGAGCGGATGGAGTCCGAGGGCGTCGTCAGCCAGGCCAACCATGTCGGCAAACGCGAGGTCCTGGTCGGCGACCACTCGGCCGCATAATCAGAGCGGCATGGTTGGGCGACACAAAGAGGGGCTCGACAGCGACGACGGACCCGGTCAGGCATTCTGTCGTGGCGCAATCATGACAGGGTCGCCGCCGATTTGCCGCTTGCCATTCACCGCCCGACACGCCAAGTCAGCCCCATGAACCGTGCTCGCTCTCTTCTCATCGCCCTCCTCTTCGCCGCCGTCGCCATCGGCGCCATCCAGCCGGCCGACGCCCAGGGCCTCACCGCCGATCAGAAGGCCGAGGTCAAGCGGGTGGAGGACTATTTCAACGGCCTGACGACCCTGCGCTCGACCTTCCTGCAGGCCAGCTCGACCGGGCTGGTGGCCCGTGGCGTGGTGTGGCTGCAGCGCCCCGGGCGCATGCGGTTCGAATATGCGCCGCCGTCGCCGGTGCTGATCACCGCCGACGGCCTGTGGCTGACCTATCAGGACAACGACCTGGAGCAGACCACCCAGATCCCGCTGGTCAGCTCGCCGCTCTCGGTGCTGGTCTCCGATGACGTCGATCTGATGGGCGAGCTGATTGTCGAGGATGTCCAGAAGGCCTCGAACGTGATCCGCCTGCAGCTCCGCCAGCGCGATGACCCGGATCAGGGCAATGTGATCCTGACCTTCCAGGACAAACCGCTGACGCTGAAGCAATGGGTGATCACCGACGCCCAGGGGGTAGAGGTCAAGGTCGCGCTGCTCGACCCGATCTTCGGTCTGGACCTCCCCGCCGACCTGTGGCGCCCGAACGATTTCGGCCGCAAGTCGGACGACGTGGGCCGGTAAAGACCCGGCCCCTGGCCGCTCTCTCCGCCTCAGAAAAACTTGTTCGGCTGCAGAAACGTGCCGAGCAGGAGCGCGCCGTTACGGGATTTCGCGACATGGCGTGAACCGGCCGGGCGCCAGACGAAATTGCCGGCGGTCACCTCGCCTTCCTCGTCCTCGATCGAACCCTCGAGCACGAAGGTCTGCTCGATCCGCGTATGCTCATGCAGCGGCAACTCGGAGCCCGGCGCCCATTTGAACAGCGCCGTCAGCAAACCGCTGGCCTCGTCCTTCAGCAGGATCTTCCATTCCACGCCCGGATACGGGGTCGGCTCCCACTCCATGGCCTCGACATCGACATAACGCGAGTCCAGCGGCCCGAGTTCGTTGTGGTTGGCGGCCTTCGGGGTCACGGCGGTCATGGTTTCCTCCTCTGTTGCTTTGACGGGACTTAGTCCTCTTGCGGAATGACGGCGATCACGTCGATCTCCATCAACCATTCCTCCTTGGCCAGCCCGGCGACCATCAGGCCGGTGGAGACCGGATAGACGCCCTTCAGCCATTTGCCGACGGTGCGGTAAACCGGCTCGCGGTCCTGGCGGCGGGTGATGAAGATCGTGATCTTGACGATATCGGCGAGGCTGGCGCCCGCTTCGCTCAGCAGGGTCTCGACGTTGCGCATCGCCTGGTCGGTCTGGGCGGCGGGATCGCCGGCGCCGACCAGATTGCCGTCGAAATCGGTGCCGACCTGACCGCGCAGATAGACCGTGCCGTTGGCGACGACCGCCTGGCACAGGTCGTTGTCCAGCGACTGGTCCGGGTAAGTGTCGCGGGTGTTGAACTTGCGGAGTCGCGTGTGGGCCATGGGCGGGGCACTTCCATCGGGTTGAAGAGCGTGCCCGACACTATCGGCGCTTTCGCCCGACCTGCCCAGGGTCCTCAGATGCGGGGCGGCCCTCAGGCGCGGGGCACGACCGGGCGGCGATGGTGCGACTTCGATGCGCGCAGGGTGACGGTCAGCGCGACGGCGGCACCGACCACCGCATAGCCGGCCAAGAGCCACAGGCCAAACGTCAAGACCGAGCCGGAACCCGTCCCGAAAGCGGGAAAGACAAGCGCGGCCAGCATAAGCATCAGGGCCAGTGCTGCCCCGACGACAGCAAGGATCCGGCCCGGCCTGTCGCCGATCCGGTGCACCGGTCCGTCCAGAAGCATCGGGCGTCGCATTGACTTCTCCTCGTCATCCCAGGCACCGCGTCGGCGCCAACTGTACCGCCACTCAAACCGATGATAGCGTCAACACTGTGGCATCGTCCCCGGTGACCGCGCAAAACGGATCGTCCCCCGAACCTGCCCACCAGAACGGATCCTTCATGACCCGAGGCCGCGCCACCCTGATCGGCTTCACCGCCGTGCTGAGTTGGGCGCTGCTTGCCCTGTTCACCGCCCTGTCCGGCGATGTCCCGCCGTTTCAGCTCCTGGCGATGACCTTCAGCGTCGCCACGGCGATCGGCGTCGTCGCCTCGCTGGCCCGCGGCACCTCGCCGCTCGCCCATCTGCGCCAGCCGGCCCCGGTCTGGCTGCTCGGGGTCGGCGGGCTGTTCGGCTACCACTTCTTCTATTTCCTGGCGCTGCGCAACGCGCCGGCGGTAGAGGCGAGCCTGATCGCCTATCTCTGGCCGCTGCTGATCGTCGTGTTCTCCGCCCTGCTGCCGGGCGAGCGGCTGCGCTGGTTCCATGTGGGCGGCGCCCTGCTGGGCCTCGCCGGGGCAGCCCTGCTGGTCACCAAGGGGCAGAGCCTGGAGATCGATCCGCGCTACACGCTCGGCTATATCGCCGCCGGAATATGCGCCCTGACCTGGTCGAGCTATTCGCTCGCCTCTCGTCGTTTCGGTGACGTACCGACCGATGCGGTCGGTGGGTTCTGCGCCGCCGCGGCGATACTGGCGATCCCCTGCCATATGATCTTCGAGACCACAATCTGGCCGCAGAGCACCGTCGAATGGCTGGCGGTGCTGGCCCTTGGCCTTGGTCCGGTCGGCGGGGCGTTCTTCACCTGGGACATCGGTGTGAAGAAGGGCGACATCCAGGTGCTCGGCGCCAGCGCCTACGCCGCCCCGCTGCTCTCCACCCTGGTCCTGGTGGTGGCCGGTCTGGCGCCGGCGACGCCCGTGGTGGCGATCGCCTGCGTCCTGATCGTCGGCGGCGCAGTGCTGGCGGCACACCGCATGTTGCGGCCTCAGCCCCGGTAGCCGCCGGGATCTACCCGCCCGACGGCGTCCGCGGCGTCGGGCGCCAGTCCGGCGGGGCCATCTCGAAGCCGGCGAACTCGAAGGCCGGCGCCACCGTGCAGCCACACAGGGTCCAGCGGCCCAAGCTCTCCGCCGTCTGCCACCAGCCCGGCGGCACCACGACCTGAGGCTTCTGGCCCGCCAGGACGTCGGCGCCCATTGTATGGGCCTCGGCGTCGTGGCCGTTCGGCGAGAGCGTCAGGACGAGCGGCGCGCCGGCATAGTGGTGCCAGATCTCGGTTGCATCGGTCACCCGATGCCAGGCGGATAGCTCTCCCGCCGCCAGCAGGTAGTAGATCTGGGTGACAGCCCCGCGGCCGCCGTCCTCGGGAACGTCGCGATAGCTTTCCTTGTACCAGCCGCCCTCCGGATGGGTTTGCAGGCCCATCCGGTCGATCAGTTGTCTGACCTCGTCATCCGCCATCGGGTCAGGCAGCCGGCTTGGTGGCCTGCATGGACGGCCGGGCGGAGAACCGCTCGTACCAGGTGGCAAGCGCCCGGTTGCCCGTCCGCCAGTCCTTGTCCGTGAATCGGAAGTCGAGGTAACCGCAGGCGCAGGCGGCGGAGATGGTGCCGATATCGACCCGATCGCCGAAATCCGCCGACCAGGTGTCCAGCGCCGAGAGCGCGCCGTCGATCTTACCCATCTGGGCGTCGGTCCAAGGCTTGTAGTGCAGCTCTTCCGGCCGGATCCGGCCCTCGTAGACGATCAGGATGGCGGCATCGAGCAGCCCGTCCGCCGCCGCCTGCAGGCGCAGCGCGTGCCAGCGGTCATTGCCCGGCTCCGGGAACATCCGCGTTCCCTCATGCTGGCTGTCCAGGTACTCACAGATCACCGGCGAGTCGAACAGGGCCATGCCGTCATCGGCGACCAGAGCCGGGATCTTCTTGACCGGGTTCGCCTTGGCCACATCGGCATCCGGTGCGGCCGGCGCGGTCTTCACGGTTTCGATCTCGAGCGAGTCCGCCAGACCCGTCTCGTGGGCCACGACCATGACCTTGCGGACATAGGGAGAGGCCGGCGCGTAATATAGCTTCATCTGTGCTTCCTCATGACGCCGGCTCCCACAGGGCCAGCCGCGTTGGTCTTGGGGTGGGTGTTCAGAAATTATCCTTGCCCTTGCGCACGGCGGCGAAGACCTCGACCGGATCGGCGCCGGCCTTGCCGACGGCGGCGGCGATGGCCGGATCGTCGGCCCGCAGGAACGGGTTGATCGCCTTCTCCTGGCCGAGCAGCGAGGGAACGGTCGGCCGATCCGAGGCCCGCAGTTCCTCGATTTCCTTGGCCCGCGCCTTCAGGGCGTCGTTGTCGCCGTCGATCGACAAGGCGAACTTGGCATTGGCGGCGGTGTATTCGTGGCCGCAATAGATGTAGGTGGTGTCCGGCAGCTTCCGCAGCTTGGACAGCGAGTCCCAGAACTGGGCCGGCGTACCCTCGAACATCCGCCCGCAACCGAGCGAGAACAGGGTGTCGCCCGGGAACAGCGCGTCGCTGTCGGCGAAGTAGAGCGAAATGTGGCCGGTGGTGTGTCCCGGCGTCTCGAACACCTGGGCGGTATGGCCGGCGAAGTCGTAGGTATCGCCCTCGGCCACGGTGACGTCCATGCCGTCGATCCGGCTGGCCTCGGCCTTCGGCCCGACCAGGGTCGCGCCGTATTTCGCCTTGAGCGTCTCGTTGCCGTCGATGTGGTCGGCGTGGTGGTGGGTGTTCAGAATATGGGTGAGCGTCCACCCGCGCTCCGCCAGGGCGGCTTCCACCGGCGCCACTTCGCCCGGGTCGACCACGGCGGTCGCTCCGGAGGCGGCGTCATGCAGCAGATAGACGTAGTTGTCCGACAGGGCGGGGACGAGAACAATGTCGAGAGCTGGCATCTGCGGGTTTCCTCGCGTTCTTGTGGCAGTCTGGCTTGTGGCAGTCTGGCTTGTGGCAGTCTGGCTTGAGGCAGTGGGGGGTGCTGCACGCTGAGATAAGATGTCCGGTCCCGGAGTCGAGTGCAGAAGATCGATCGCAGGGGCCGGCGACGGGCGGAACCCTAACATTAAGACCAAGGGCCGACCAATCGCTCAATGGAGTGGCCGTCGTTACCGAATCACGGTCAAATCGGACCGCCAGCGCCATTCCGGGCTGGATGGGCCGTCGGCGCTTCCGGAGTAGAAAATTGCCCCAGGACAATCACAGGAGACCAAGATGAACCATCCCCATCCGGTGCCCGTGAATGTCGATTTCACCGTCGCGGGGCATCAATACTCCCTGTTGTGCTTCAAGGATGACTATCTCCACACGACGATCCGTCAGGGCCAGCTCTGGGAACGCCACATCACCTATTTCATGGCCTTCAGCGCCTGGAAGCCGGACTCGGTCTTCTTCGATATAGGCGCCAATGTCGGCTACTACTCGCTGCTCGCCGAGCGCTTCTTGACGACCGGCAAGATCGTGTCGGTCGAGCCGCATCCGGCGATCTACGCCGCGTTGACGCAGAACCTCGGACATTTCGATCCGCAGCGCTGCACCACGATCCAGGCGGCCATCGTCGGCGGTGGCGTGTCGACAACCACGATCGTCTTCGACGAGGCGGACTCCGGGGCGAGCCATGTCGGCGAGGGCGGTGTGACCGTCGACGCGACGACCATCGACGCCCTGTCAGAACGGTTCGGCCTGCCGAGCGTGGTGAAGATGGATATCGAAGGACTTGAATGGGATTCCCTGTTCGGGGCCGAACGCACGATGCGGGAGGGGGCGCCGACCATCGTGATGGAGTTTGCGCCGGACAACGCCCACCGATCCCGGCATTCCCTTGAAGAGGGGCTCCGGCTTGCCGCGGGACTCGGATATCAGCCGCTGTTCTTCCGAGGCCATACCGGTTTCGCGGCAGAGCCGATCAGCGTCGATCTGCTGGTCGACCTTGCCGCGTACTGGCGGAAAGTGAAGGCGGG
>JARGOG010000089.1:0-1491 GCA_029212785.1 Thalassobaculaceae bacterium | reverse complement strand
TCAGCGTCGATCTGCTGGTCGACCTTGCCGCGTACTGGCGGAAAGTGAAGGCGGGGAGCCATATCGATATCGTGCTTCGCCCAAAACCAACAAAGACCTGAACCCGATGGAACCGGTCCGGATCGGATAGCCAACATCCGGGGTCGACAGCGTGCCGCCGGCGCGGCCTAAGATGGTGCCCAAAGAACAAGATAAAGTTCCACTGGGAGGACATTCCATGAAGATCGCCGCCGTCGAGGCCATTCCGCTCCGCATTCCATTTAGCCACAGCGGCGAGACCAAGGCCTTCGCCACCGGAAAATGGGCCATGCTCGATACATGCTTGGTCAAGGTCACCACCGACACCGGCATCGTCGGCTGGGGCGACGCCTTCGCCTATCACTGTCTGGACGCGGTGACGGCAGCGGTCGAGCACATGATCGCCCCGATGGTGATCGGTGAGGATGCGGCCGACATCATCGGCCTGAACCATCGCCTGCAGCAGAAGATGCACCTGTTCGGCCGCCACGGGATCACGATCTTCGCCATCTCCGGCCTGGATCTCGCCCTGTGGGACATCGCCGCCAAGGCGGCGAACATGCCGTTGTGCCAGTTGTTCGGCGGCTCGAGCGCGGCGAAGCTGCCGGCCTATTCGTCGCTGTTCATCCTGCGCGACAAGGAAGCGGTGGTGACCGACGTGAAGCAGTCGCTGGACGAAGGTTACCGCTACATCAAGCTGCACGAAATCGCCGCCGAGGAAGTGGGCGCGGCCCGCGAAGCCGCCGGCGACGACATTCCGATCATGGTCGACACCAACTGCCCCTGGACCCCGGACCAGGCTCGCCGCATGGCGGTCGAGCTTGACGAGTTCGACCTGTTCTGGCTCGAGGAGCCGATCTTCCCGCCGGAGGATTTCGCCAGCCTCGCCCATCTGCGGCGCGAGACCGGGGTACCCCTGGCGGCCGGCGAGAACTGGTGCACGGCGATGATGTTCGGCCAGGCGGTACAGGCCGGCGCGATCGACTACGCCCAGCCCAGCGTGACCAAGGTCGGCGGCATCACCGAGTTCCGCAAGACGGCCGCGGTCTGCGAGGCCGCGGGCGTCCAGGTCATGCCGCACTCGCCGTATTTCGGTCCCGGCTTCCTCGCCACCCTGCATCTGGCCTCCGGCCTCGCCAATCCCGGCCTGATCGAGCGCTTTTATGTCCGCCCGGAAGCGATGCTCTACGAGGGCTGGCTCGACCCGGTGGACGGCTTCTTCGCGGTGCCCGACATGCCGGGCCTCGGCCCGGAACCGGATGCCGACGTGATCCGGCAGTACCGGGTGCGGTAACTGGCACTCCCTTCCCACGCCCCCTCCCCCCTCTCGCACTCCCCGGATTTGTTCCGGGGTAACCCATGGAGCCTCGAGTAGCATGGGTCGTTCACGCGAGCCTAAGCGTTGCCCCGGAACAAATCCGGGGAGTGCGAGAGGAGAGGAGAGGTGAGGTGAAGGCCACCGTGCGGCTCACC
>JARGOG010000088.1 GCA_029212785.1 Thalassobaculaceae bacterium | reverse complement strand
GCGAGCCGCGCAGCCTTGAAGTCACCCTGGCGCTCGCCGGTGCGATGCTTGTGCAGGGACGGCTTGCCGAAACGCCGGAAGCCGGACAGACCCTGGCGCGGAGGGCGCTGGAGGACGGCCGTGCGGCGGAGGTGTTCGGCCGGATGGTCGCCGCCCTCGGCGGCCCCGGCGACCTGCTGGAGCGGCCCGAGGCCCATCTCGGGGCGGCGCCTGTGACGCTGGCGGTTCATGCCGCGACGGCGGGCACCGTCTGCCGGATCGACGCCCGCAGTCTCGGTGTGGCGGTGATCGAGCTGGGTGGCGGGCGTCGGTTGGCGAGTGACAGCATCGATCCGTCGGTCGGGCTGACCGCGATTGCCGGGATTGGAGAGCCCGTCGATGGCGATCGGCCGCTGGCCGTCGTTCATGCCCGTGATCACGCCGCCGCGCAGCAAGCGGCGACGACGATCCGCGCCGCTTTCACCCTGGGCGAGGCATCCGGGGCCGGTCCGGTGGTGATCGAGCGGCGGACGGGAGGCCGCTGATGACCCGCGCCTTTTTCATCGTGCTGGATTCCGTCGGGATCGGCGGCGCGCCGGATGCGGAGAGCTTCGGCGATGCCGACTCCGACACGCTGGGCCACATCGCGGAAGCCTGCGCCGCCGGGCGGGGCGTCGGTCATGGCCGTGGCGGCCCACTGCGCATCCCCAATCTGCTGGCCCTCGGCATGGGGGCCGCCCATCGCGGCGCCACCGGGTCGGAACCTGTGGGCCTGGAGGCGGGGGGCGCCCGCATTGGCGCCTGGGGCCATGCGTCGGAGAGCAGCCGGGGCAAGGACACACCCAGCGGTCATTGGGAGCTGGCCGGCGTGCCGGTCACTTTCGACTGGACCTACTACCCCGATGCTATGCCGACCTTTCCGGCGCATTTCACTGCCGCCCTGATCGAGATGTGCGGCTTGCCGGGGATTCTCGGTGATTGTCACGCCAGCGGAACGAGCATCATCGCCGAGCTCGGCGTCGAGCACATCGCGAGCGGCAAGCCGATCCTCTACACCTCGGCCGACAGCGTGGTGCAGATTGCCGCCCATGAGGAGAGTTTCGGGCTGGAGCGCCTGTACGAGGTCTGCCGGGTCGCGCGATCCCTGGTGCCGGACACGGTCGGCCGGATCATCGCCCGGCCGTTCCTTGGCACCGGACCGGATGACTTCGCGCGCACCGCCAACCGCAAGGACCTGGCCGTCGCGCCGCCGGCGCCGACCCTGCTGCAGCGCCAGTCCGAAGCCGGCGGGGACGTGGTCTCCATCGGCAAGATCGGCGACATCTTCGCCCATGCCGGCACCGGCGAGGAGATCAAGGCGACCGGCAATGGCGGCGTGTTCGATACCCTGATGTCCGTGACCGCCCGCGACCAGGACAACGCGCTGGTGGTGGCCAATTTCGTCGATTTCGACACGCTCTATGGCCATCGCCGCGACGTCGCCGGCTATGCCGCCGCCCTGGAGGCGTTCGACCGGCTGCTGCCGCGCTTTCTTGACGCGCTGCGTCCCGGCGACCTGGCCGTGCTGACGGCGGATCACGGCTGCGACCCGACCTGGCGCGGCACCGACCACACCCGCGAGCAGGTGCCCGTGCTGTTCGTCGGCCCCGGTGTCGCTGCGGGCGACCTCGGCCAGCTTGCCTATGCCGATGTGGGCGCGTCGCTCGCCGGCCATCTGGGCCTCGCACCCGGCGCGCACGGCGCCGACCGGCGCGGAGCGGCCGGATGATCCCCCGCTTCACGCCCGAGAGCGATCCGGCCGATCTCGTCGCCGCGTTTGCCCGAGACGGGCTGCTGGTGGTCGAGGACGCGGTGTCGCCGGCGGACTGCGATGCCCTGTTTGCGCAGTCCCATGCCATCGTCGAGGCCTGGGACCCGGCGGAGGGGTGCTCGGTCTTTTCCACCACCACGCCGAAACATGCCTCCGACGCCTACTTCCGCGAGAGCGGCGACAAGATCCGGGTGTTCCTGGAAGACGGTGCCGTGGATGCCGACGGCGCGCTGACCATCGACCGGCACCGGGCGGTGAACAAGCTCGGCCACGCCCTGCACGACCTGGACCCGGTGTTCGATCGGGTGTCGCGCCGCCCGGTCCTGGCCCGGACCGCCGCCGCCCTGGGGGTCGCCGCGCCGACACTGGTCCAGTCCATGGTGATCTGGAAGCCGCCCGCGATCGGTGGTGCTGTGGTGCCGCACCAGGATGCGGCCTTTCTGGTGACCGACCCGCCCACGGTGGTCGGCTTCTGGCTGGCGCTGGAGGACGCGGACGAGACCAACGGTTGCCTGATCGCGCAGCCCGGCGGCCATAGAGGCCCGCTGCGCCAACGCTTCCTGGAGCGTGATGGCGCCCTTACCCTGGAGACCTTGGACGACACGCCGTTCCAGGCCGACGGGTTCGTACCGCTGCCGGCGCGCAAGGGCACGATCGTCGTCCTGCACGGGCTGCTGCCCCATGGTAGTGCCGCGAACACTTCCGCGCGGTCACGGATGGCCTACACGCTACACGTGGTCGACGGCCAGGCGGCCTGGCATCCGGGAAACTGGATCCGGCGGCGTGCGGACGACCCGTTCCGGGGGTTTGTCTGAGATGCGGATGCTGCGCGACCTGTGCCTGATCCTGGTGGTGATCCTCGGCCTCACCGGCGGGTCCCAGATCTCCTCCTTCGTCGATGCCTATGCGCAGCGGCTGGGCGGCGCGGTCGACGAGTTGGACCGGCAGGTGACCGCCCACCGCGCCGAGGCCGCGGCCCAGAACCTGACGCTGGATGCCTATCTGGAGCGCCACCGGACCAACGCGGACCCGGCGATCCAGGGGTCCGGCCGGCGGCTGACCGCCATGGTCGACCGACTGTCCGACCTGCGGGCGGCGCGCGCGGAGCTAGAGGAGGCGGGGCCCTGGAGTCGCCCGGCGGTCGCCCTGCGCCATTCCGACAGCGAGATCCTGGGCAATGCCTATGCCGAATGGCGACCCGGACTGACGGTCGATCCCCGCTGGGGAGCGGTCGGCGCAGTTCTGGCCTGGATGCTTTTCTGGGCAGTGTCTACGCTGCTGGTGCGCGGCTTCAGGCGGCCTCGCCGGGCGCCCGCCCGCTGACCGACAACCCGTCCGTATCCATCGAAGGAGACCTGTCGTGGCCCTTGCCCGCCGTTCCTGGGTTCCCGCGCCGAGCGAGAATCTCGTCCAGTCCCTTGCCGAACGCACAGCGGGCGAGGAGTCCGGGCGGATCGCCGATCGGATCGAGGCGCTGGCGGCCCGCAACCGGGAGATCCACGAGCGTGACTGTTTCAACCTGAACCCGGCCACCAACGTGATGAACCCGCGAGCCGAGGCGCTGCTGGCCTCGGGCATCGGCTCGCGTCCGTCGCTCGGATATCCCGGCGACAAGTACGAGATGGGGCTGGAGGCGATCGAGGAAGTGGAAGTCATCGCCGCCGAACTCTGCGCCGAGGTGTTCGACGCCAAGTTCGCCGAGATCCGCGTCCCGTCGGGCGCGCTGGCGAACCTGTACGGCTTCATGACCACCTGCAAGCCGGGCGACACGATCATCGCGCCGCCCGCGTCCATCGGTGGCCATGTGACCCACCACGTCGCCGGCTGCGCCGGGCTCTACGGCCTGAAGACGATCCCGGCACCGGTCGCGGCCGACGGCTATACCGTCGATGTGGACGCGCTTCGGGAGATCGCGAAGCGGGAGCGGCCGCCCCTGATCACGCTCGGCGGCAGCCTGAACCTGTTCGAGCATCCGGTGCGCGAGGTCCGAGCCATCGCCGATGAGGTGGGCGCCAAGCTGCTGTTCGACGCCGCCCACCAGTGCGGGATCATCGCCGGCAAGGCCTGGCGCGATCCGCTGGCCGAGGGTGCGCATCTGATGACGATGAGCACCTATAAGAGCCTGGGCGGGCCGGCCGGCGGGTTGATCGTCACCAACGAGCCGGATATCGCCGAACGGCTCGACGCCATCGCCTTTCCCGGCATGACGGCGAATTTCGATGCGGCGAAATCAGCGGCGCTCGCGGTCTCCATGCTCGACTGGCGCGATTTCGGCCGGGACTACGCCCGTGAGATGATCGCCCTGTCCCGCGCCCTGGCCGAGGCGTTGGAGGGTGAAGGCGTGCCGGTCTTCGCCGTCGCCGACGGCTTCACCAACTCGCACCAGTTCGCGGTGAAGGCCGCTGCCTATGGCGGCGGGCAGGCGGCGTCCAAGACTTTGCGCAAGGCGGGCTTCCTCGCCTGCGGTATCGGTCTGCCCGTGGACGAGGTGAAGGGCGACATGAACGGGCTGCGCATCGGCACTCCGGAACTGGTGCGCTGGGGAATGACGCCCGGTGATGCCGGACGTCTCGCCGGCCTGATCGCCGCGGCGCTGAAGAGCAACGACCCGAGCGGGCTGGCCCCGGAAGTCGCCGACTGGCGGCAGAGCTTCGACACCCTTCACTACGTCCGGGCGTAGGGCCCGTCAGGATCCGCCCGCGGCGGTGGGTTTCGGGCCGTCGCCTTCGTATTCCGGCACCATGCGGCCTAGGATTTCGACGGTGGCCGCCGTCTGGCGTGAACGGGCCGCCGCTTCCAACTCATCCAGGCCACGTACGATCAGGGCGGGGTCGGCGGTGCGCGGATGGGCGCGGCGGATGGCGGGGATTTCGGTATCCTCCAGGGTCTCGGCCCCGTGGAACAGCTCCTCGTGCAGTTTCTCGCCGGGGCGCAGGCCGGTGAAGATGATCTCGATATCCTTGCCCGGCTCGAGTCCGGCCAACCGGATCATGCGGTCGGCCAGGTCGACGATCTTCACCGGTTCGCCCATGTCCAGCACGGTGATACCGCCGCGCTCCCGTGGGCTGACGGATTCCAGCGCCGCCGCCTGCAGCACGAGCTCGACCGCTTCGCGCACGGTCATGAAGTAGCGGGTGATGTCGGGATGGGTGACGGTCAGCGGACCGCCGCGCTCCAGCTGGCGGCGGAACAGCGGTACGACCGAGCCGGTGGAGCCGAGCACATTGCCGAACCGGGTGGTGACAAACCGGGTGCCGCCATCCAGATCCAGTGCCTGACACTAGGCTTCGGCCAGGCGCTTGGTGGCGCGCATCACATTGGTCGGGTTCACCGCCTTGTCGGTTGAGATCAGTACGACGGTGCCGACTTTGGCGGCGCGCGCCGCGTCGGCGACGATCCGGGTGCCGACCGCGTTGGTCAGTACGGCATCGCAGACATTGGCCTCCATCAGCGGCACATGCTTGAGGGCGGCCGCGTGGAACAGGATATCCGGTTGGGAGTCCGACAGGATCTCGCCGACCCGCGCGCGATCCCGCACATTGCCGATCAAGGCGGCGCGCGGCAGGTCGGGTACCCGTTCCGCCAACTCCAGATCGATGCGGTAGAGCGCGTATTCCGACTGCTCCACCAGGGTGATATGGGCGGGACCGATATCCGCGATCTGACGCACGAGTTCCGAGCCGATGGTGCCGCCGGCGCCGGTCACCAGGACCCGTCGACCCTCGATCAGGCGCTGCATCGCCGGGCGGTCCAGGGTCGCCTGCGGTCGGCCGAGCACGTCCTCCACATTGATTGCGCGGAGCTGCACCTGGGCGTCGCCGGCCGCTTCCAGGGCGCTCAGGGTCGGCATGCGGCTGACCGGAATGCCGAGGACGTCGGCGGTGTCGAGCAGGTCTCGGATGGTCGCACCGTCGATCTGCCGACGGGTGAGAACGATGCGCTGCGGGCGCAACCCCTGCCCGGTGAGGCGCGTGACCACTGTCTCCAGATCCTGCAGGCCGCCGAAGACCGGAATGCCCCGGATCCGCCGGCCGGTGCGCGAATCGCGATCATCGACGATGCCGACGACCCGGTAGGGGACTTCGTGGCCGGGCGCGGTCTCGCGGATGAAGAGATCGGCGCCGTCACCGGCTCCGACGAGCAGCACCGGTACCCGGTCCTGGGCGTTGCGCTCGAACAGGGCGGCGACGGTGCCGTCCTTGAACAGGCGGTACACGACCCGCGGTGCGCAGAGCATGATCGACAGCAGCGCCGCCTCGATCACCAGGAAAGAGCGCGGCAGGTCGTCGAGACGGGTGACGATGAACTGGATCGCCAGGTATCCGGCGACGATGATCACCACCGCGCGCACGATCCGGGCGAGGTCGCCGATGGAGGTGTAGCGCCACACGGCGGTGTCCAGCCGCATCACCAGGAACACGGCCAGCGCGGTCAGGGTGAAGATCGCCGTGCCGTGCTGGATCGCCTGGATCGGCCACCACACGATCTGCTCGCCGAGGCGAAGGTACAGTGCCAGCGGAAACGACAGCGCGGCCAGCACCGTGTCGTGGGTGAAGATCAGCAGGGAGCGGCGGAGGGCGCGGGCGTTCATGCAAGGTCGCGGGCTGGAGTGGGCGCTGGGCGAGAAGAGTCTATCACGGCTGGTCCCCCGTCACCGGCGGCGAGCAGCGGGTCCGTCGCCTGGTGCACAGCCTCTACCATGCCGACGCGTGGGTCGGTGACCGGTTTCCATCCAAGACCATCCCGGAGCGCGGAATCGTCGAAGGCGCAGGATCCTCCAAGTCGACGCCCGGCGGACCCGAGGGCACGCAGGCCGATCGCCGGGACCGGCAACAGGACCGCGCGGCGACCCAGCGCGTCGAGAATGCGTCGGGTGAGTTGGCCGGTCGACAGCGCCTCGCCATCGGTCACGAAGAAGGTGCGGCCCGCCGCTTGCGGGTGCTCCAGACAGGCGAGCGTCGCCGATGCGAGGTTGTCGCGATGCAGAAAGGACCGGCGGTTGCCGGCGATCCCGAGGGGCAGGACGGGCGGAGCGGTGCGCAGAAACTCGATGATTCGGCGCAGATTGCCACCGCTTCCGGGGCCGTAGGTTGGTGGTGGACGCAGGATCGCCACCTCCAGATCGGCAGCGGCGAGAAGGCGCTCGGCGGCGAGTTTCGCCCGGCCATAGGCATCGCTCGGGGTGGGGGTGACGGCCTCGTCGACACCGACGGCCGGGGTGGCGTCGCCGACCGCCTTGACCGAGCTCATGAAGACGAACCGGCGCACATCCTGTCGGGCAGCGGCCTCCAGCAGGCGCTTCGTGCCGGAAATGATCGCCCGGTTGACCGCGTCGTCCGTCAGGCCGCCGGGGTCGGCCGGACCGGCGAGATGGATGACGCCCTCCACCCCCTTCAGGGCCGCCGACCAGTCGGTGTCGGGGCCGAGATCGGCGATCGTCTTGGCTCGGCTGCGCCATTGGGGCGCCAGGCGATCCGGAGTCCGCACGGCGGCGACGACGTCGTGCCCGACCGTCTCCAGGTCCCGCAGGACGGCGCGACCGACAAAGCCGTTGGCCCCGGTGACCAGGACCCTCATGCCGGCGTCCTCGCGCCCGCGCCGATCCGCATCAGAAAGCGGTAGCACAAGGCAGCGACGCAGAGGCCGAGGACGAGCGCGATCCGGGGATGGGCCGGTGCCAACAGCCAGGCCAGCGCGATCAGAACGATGTTCACGGCGATGATGGCGACACAAACCCGCGCATGGCTCCACCCGCCCTGCACGGCGCGTTGATAGGCATGCTCGCGATGGGCCTCTGTCGGCCGTTCGCCGCGGGCGAGGCGGCGCAGCAGGGTCACCGTCGCATCGACCACGAAGACCAGCGGCAGAATCAGGGCCGCCGCCAGTGCGCCGCCTCCGGGGGCGGCGGTCGCGATCAGCAGGTATCCGACGAGATAGCCGAGCGGGACGCTGCCGGAATCTCCGAGAAAGACCTTCGCGCGGTGCCAGTTCCACACCAGGAAGCCGAGGCCCGCGCCGGTAATGGCCGCGGCCGGTCCGAGCAGGGTGCCGGGGATCAGTCCCAACAGGGCGAGCCCGGCGATGCCGGTGCCGATCAGGGCTGTCTCCGAGCCGACGATCCCGTCGATCCCGTCCATGAAGTTGTACAGATTGACGAACCACAGCCAGGCGAGGGCCGTCAGGGCCAGGTCCATAGGCTGTGGCAGATAGGCGGCGAAGGCGCCGGTGCCGCCGAGGGCCCAGAGCCCGCCGGCCACCGCCAGCGCATGGGCGGCAATGCGGATCCCGGCGGAGAGACTGCGCAGATCGTCGACGAAGGACAGGATGCTGAGGCCGATCGCCAGCCCCATCACCGTGGCGAGGCTGTCGGAGGTCTGGCCATCGACCACGCTGCCGGCCAGCGCGGCGACGACAATGCTGGCGATTACGGCGATGCCGCCGCCGCGTGGCGTCGGGATGTCGTGGCTGGAGCGGGCGTTCGGATGGTCCAGCACGGCGCCACGGCGCAACAGGGCCAACAGCGCGCGGGTGGCGATGCAGGAGACGGCGAAGGCCAGGACGGCGGTGATCAGAAATGCTGGCATCGCGAGGGCTTATACACAGGCGGTGTGAGGGGAGATAGGGCGCTCTCCGGGGTTTGGGCGCGGTTCGGACCAAGCCCCTTCTATCGGTGCGGCTAAGCCGGTCGGCGGTCCTCCCGGCGCAGCGCCCATTTGATCGAGACCGATCCGAGGTCGCGCAGCTCTTCCAGCGGCACGGTGATGACGACCTGGCGGGTGCGCTGCAGATGCCCGCCCTCGCCGAAATAGACGCTTTCGTTCACGGCCAGCCGCCCGCCTGTCGCGCGCAACCGCCAGCCCGCCCCCGACGGCATCCGCAGCAGCACCGAGGCACCGTTCTGGATCAGCGATGCGGAGACCCGTGGGTGCAGATGGAAGCGGATCGCCGCCTCGACCGGCCGCGCGCCGGGGCCGCCGGTGTAGTTCACCACGTCCTCGCCGCGCAGGTCGTCGCCCCCGGCGGCCAGGAACAGGCGGCGGCGGTGGACGATCGAATGGCTCTCGCGATAGCCGTCATGCTCGGCCTCGACCCAGACCGATCCGTCGGCTTCCCAGCGCTCGAGCCGGATCTGGCCCGGCCGCCGGCCGAGACTGCCGTCGGGGCGCAGCTCCGAGGAATTGGTGTCGTCGATTACGAGGCCGGAATGGGCGGCCGAGGCCCGCAGCACACTGTGCCAGCGCGGGTCGGTCGGCGCCGCACCGCAATTGACCACCAGCCGCTCCTTGCCGACCGAGAATTCGAGGGAGAGGGTGCCGGCATGGGCGGTGTCGTCGGTCGTCACCGGGGCGCCGGTGTCCAGGATCGTCACCGCCCGTCCGGCCACCAGCCGCTCAAAGCCGGCCTCCGCCGCCGAGGTGACGGCCCGGGTCTTGGTCTCGGTGCGGGCGATCAGGGTGTCGAGGCGCCAGACCTGGCCTTCGGTGGCCCCGTTGAACAAGGCCAGTCCGCCATCGCCGTGGCGCAGCATCCGCAGCACGCCGGTCATGCGCTGGATGACCTCGTCGAGTGCGGCTGTCGACTCACGACCCGCCGCCCTGAGGGCTGCCCGTGCGTCCACCAGGGCGGCCAGGGCCTCGGCCTGCATGGCCGGCGAGCGCGAGCGGTGGCCGCCATCGGGCAGGACCTGGGCCCGGACCGTGGCATCGAGCCGGTCGACCAGGGTCTGGACCGCGTCGCTGTCGGCGCCGAGGGCGACCGCCGCGATCAGGGCGCCGCGGATCGTCTTGAGCCGGCCCACGCCGCCCGGTCCGTTTTCGACGGAGCGTGTCAGATGGCGGTATTGTCGGATCAGGCTCTCCAGCACCCGGCGCCGGAACTCATCATCGGCGGAATCGGCGAAGAAGCCGAAGGTGTGGATCCAGGCGGCGATCCGGGCGGCGAGCAGGTCGGGGCGCCATATCACCCGGTCCCAGTTCGGATACCGGTCGATCCAGCCACCGACCAGATCGCGGGCGCGCCGCCGGGCGGCGTCGCCGCCGAGATCGCGCAGGTCCCGCAGCCATTCGAAGCGGTGCAGAACATCCAGCGCTTTGTCTGAATAGCCGGTCTGATCCCAGGGGTCGGCTCCCACCTGGAGCGCGACGCCGGCAGCGGCGTAGGTGCCTTCGAGGAGTTCCCGGCCCAGGTCGGGATCGCCGGCCCAGGCGTCGTCCACGGAAACCGCCAGCCCGTCCGGTACCGGTCCCGACAGGCGCCAGGCATGGACCGGCGAGGCGAAATAGGCGTCCCGCAGGCGATCCGACAGTCCGCGCCGATCCCGCCGCCTTTTCACCACCGCTCTCCCGTCAGTTGGCGGCCCTGATCGCGGCGATATTCGCTGCGTAGGCTTGTGTGCCGCCCTTGAAAGTGGCGGTGCCGGCGACCAGCACATCGGCGCCCGCCGCCACGATACGGCCGGAGGTCTCCGCCGTCACGCCGCCATCGACCTCAAGCCGGATATCCCGACCGGTGGCGTCGATCCGGGCGCGGGCGGCGGCGATCTTGTCGAGCTGCGAGGCGATGAAGGCCTGGCCCCCGAATCCGGGGTTCACGGTCATCACCAGGATCAGGTCGACCATGTCCATCAGATTGTCCAGCGCCTCGATCGGCGTGCCGGGATTCAGCGCGACACCGGCCTTCGCCCCCAGCGAGCGGATCAGCTGAAGGGTGCGGTGAACATGGGCGCCCGCCTCCGGATGCACGGTGACGATATCGGCACCGGCCTTGATGAAGTCCGGGACATAGGCGTCGACCGGCGAGATCATCAGGTGGACGTCGAAGGTCTTCTCCGTATGCGGCCGCAGCGCCTTCACGATCGCCGGACCAAGCGAGATGTTCGGCACGAAATGCCCGTCCATGACATCCACGTGGATCCAGTCGGCGCCGGCGGCGTCGACCGCCCGTACCTCGTCGCCCAGCTTGGCGAAGTCGGCGGCAAGAATGGAGGGCGCGATCAGCGGTGTATTGGCCATGTCCGGTCGGTAGCAGGTTGCGCCCGAGGCTTCAAGCATCAGCGCAGCCCGTCGGTGATGCCAAGACCGGGTTCTACCGAGCCGGAACGCGTGTGATCCGGGCGCTCGCCCTCCAACAGGCCGCGATCCGACCCGCGTCACCTGCAGATCGGCCAGCAGCAGTGGGACGATTTGGGTGGGCCGCCATGGTGGTAGGCGGCACGGAAGGTGGCGCCGGGGATCTAGCGGCGGATCAGACGGCAGGCGTAGAACCCGTCGAGCCCGCCCAAATCGCCGAGCTGATCCGGCCGGGTCCGCAGATCACCGACGGGGCTGATCAGGTTCGCCAGTCCATAGATCTCTGAAGGGTCGATCGGCGCCCGCTCGACTTTCGGATTGCGGGCGAGCAGAGCGGCGATCCGGGCCGGCCCTTCGGCGATCTCGAGCGAGCAGGTGCAGAACACCACGATGCCGCCCGGCTTGACGATGGCCAGTGCGGCGTCGAGCAGCCTGTCCTGCAGAAGCACCAGCTTGGCGATGTCGCCACCGCTCTTCAGCCAGGGAATGTCGGGATGGCGGCGCACGGTGCCGGTAGCCGAGCACGGCGCGTCGAGCAATACGGCATCGGCCGCGATCGACGGCCGCCAGGTCGCGGCATCGGCGGTCACACAGGTGGCGGCGAACCGCAGGCGCGCGAGATTGCCCTGCATCCGCTTCACCCGTCGCGCGGCCCGGTCGACGGCGACCACGTTGGCGCCGGCATTGGCGAGCTGCGCGGTCTTACCGCCGGGGGCGGCGCAGAGGTCGACGACGGTCTTGCCGGCAACGTCACCGAGCAGGCGGACCGGCAGGGCGGCGGCGGCATCCTGGACCCACCACGCGCCCTCGTCGAAGCCGGGAAGGGCATCGATCCGGCCTTCGATGGGGCGCCGGAGCGTGCCGGTCGGCAGGCGTTGGGCGCCCAGCCGCTCGGCCCAGCCATCCGGGTCGTCCTTCACGGTGATATCGAGGAACGGTTCGCGCTGGATCGCGGCGGCCATTGCCTCGGCCACCTCGTCGCCATAGGTGCCGCGCCAGCTGTCGGCCAGCCAGTTGGGCAGGGCGTCGAGCGCCGGCATGGCGCCGATCTGGTCCCGCGCCTCGCGGTCGAGACGACGCAGCACAGCATTGGTCAGTTTGGCGAACTTCTCGTGCCCGCGGGAGCGCACCAGTGTGACCGCGCTGTCCACGGCGGCATGCGGGGCGACGTTGAGGACCAGGAGTTCGGTCGCGGCGATCCGCAGCACATCCCGCACGACCGACGCCTTCTGCGGCAGCGGCTGCTCCAGGCAGCCGTCGATCAGCCGGTCGACATGGCCAAGATGTCGCAAGGTTGTCGCCACCAGGGTACGGGCGAAACCCCGGTCGCGATCCGGCAGCTTGGCCAACCCGTCATGGGCGACCAGGGCTTCGTCCAGCGGCGTCTTCTTGGTTAGCACCGCGCGCAACAGGTCGAAGGCCACGCTGCGGGCAGCGGAGATCTTCGCGTCGGCGGGGGCGTCGGGTTTCATCGGGGTAGAGGTCATGGCGGCGGGTTTGAGCATGAACAGCCCACCAAGCAAAGGGGAAAGGCGTTGCGTCGATGCCCGTCCGCCCCCGTCTGCCCCGGTATCAGCGTGGCGCTACCCCGGTCAGAGCCGAGCCGAGGTCGTCGGACAGGGTCTTGCCGAGCCGGATCACGCCGGCCTCCTTCGGCAGGCCGGTCAGGTCCGGATGGGAGCGGTCGAAGGACGTCACGATGGCGCAGGGCAGATCGGCGGTCGCTTTGATCGCCCGCAGCGCGTTGATCAGATCGACGCCCGAAATACCGTCCATCACGGCCGAGGTCAGCACGATGTCGGGGCGCTGGGTCACGGCCAGGCGGATGGCGTCGAAGGCGTCCAGCGCGGTCTGTGCCAGGAACCCGCAATTGGCGAGTTCGCGGCTCAGCATGTGGCCCATGGTCCGCGCCCGGATCACCACCAGGGCGCGGCCTGGCTTCGCGGAGACGCTGGTCGGATCGAAGGCGGCGAGCACCGGGAGTTTCGCCGTCGTGGACGCCGCCTGCTTGGGGTCCGGCTCGCGGCCGATTTCGATCAGGTCGGACAGGCAGTCGACGAAGCTCTGATAGTCCTCGACCGGAAGCGGCGCGGTGTCCAGGGTGGCCGACATATAGTCTTCGAACCGGTGCGCGACGGTGGCGACAGTTCGGAAATTGAAGTTCGCGGCCGACCCTTTAACGCTGTGGATCTCGCGCGACAGGGCCATGATCGACTGGCGCTTGTCGTCGCGCGAGCTGGCGAGATTGGTCAGCGAAACCTGCATGCGGGCGAGCCGGTCGGAGGATTCTCCGAGAAACTCCTGCGTTAGGTTCGCAACGATATCGTCGAAAAGCGCCATGGCCCCCATCCCTTGTACCCGCCGCTCCGAATAGAGGCGGCGCGAAACCCTGCCGACAGACGGTTAAAGTTTCGTCAACGTCCGGTCGCGGCGACCGCTCCGACCGCATTTACAAGGACCCGTGCGGCCGTCAGGGCTGAAAGTCCGTCGCTATCGCGCTCCGGTATGAACTCGATCAGGTCGAAGGCCCGCAGCTTCGCCTTATGGGCGACACCATGGATCAGGTCGATGACCTGGGTATAGGTCAGTCCGCCCGGGGTCGGCGCGACCACCGCCTTCATGATCGAGGGATCCATCGCATCGCAATCGAGGGTGATCAGGCAGTTGGTGCCCGCCGGCACATGGTCGAGGATCGCGTCGATGCCGTGGCGATGCACCTCGCGGGCGGTGACGATCTCCGCCCCCCAGGTCTCGGCGATCTGCACCTCCTCCTGCATGGCCGAGCCGAGGCCCCGGATGCCGACCTGGATGATGTGCTCCACATGCGTCATTTCCGAAGCCCGCCGCATGGTGCTGGAAAAGCCGAACCGCTCGCCGCGCCGCTCGTCGCGCCAGTCGATATGGGCGTCGACCTGGACGATGGTCAGCGGCCCCAGCGGCGCCAGCGCCTCGATGAACGGAATCGGCACGGAATCGTCGCCGCCGATCATGACCGGTACCGCGCCGGCAGCGACGATCGCGCCCGTCGCCGCCCGGATCTTTTCGCGGTTTCCAGGCCCGTCGAGCGGGTCGGTCTTCAGGTTGCCGGCGTCGAGAAAGGCGAGGGTGCCGTCATCGTCGAGCGGACGCCCGAGGTCGAAATCCCAGTGATGCGCCCAGCCGGCATCGTGGTGCAGAGCGCGGCGCAGCGTGTCCGCCGTCCCGGCCAGGGCGGCGTTGCTGAACTCCGGGTAGGGGGAGCCGTGCGGCGCGCCGAACAGCACGATCCCCGCCTCGGCGAGGGGGAGATCGGTGCGTGCGCCGAAGAATGCCGGATCGGGGGAGACGGTATCGAGGGTCATGGTGTCGCTTTCCTCAATGCGCGGTGGCCCAGCTTTCGCCCCAGCCGGCATCGGCGACCAGCGGCACGGACAGGTTCAGGACCGGAGCGGCGGCTCCCTCCATCACTTCGCGGACCAGGGCGGCGGTTTGCTCCACATCGGCTTCCGGCACCTCGAAGAGCAGTTCGTCATGCACCTGAAGCAACATGCGAGCCTTGGAATTGGCCCGCTCGAGCGCCACCGGCAGGCGGACCATGGCGCGCTTGATGATGTCGGCGGCGGTGCCCTGGATCGGCGCGTTGATCGCCGCGCGTTCACCGAAATTCCGCATCGCCGGATTCTTCTCGCGGATCGCGTTGATATGGACCTTGCGCCCGAACCGGGTCTCGACGAAGCCGGCTTCGTGGGCCTGCTTCTTCATCGCGTCCATATAGTCGCGGATGCCGGGGAAGCGCTCGAAATAGGCGTTGATGTAGTTCTGTGCCTCGCCCTGGGGAGTGCCGAGCTGGCGGGCCAGGCCGAAGCCGGAAATGCCGTAGATGATGCCGAAATTGATCGCTTTGGCTTTGCGGCGGATCTCCGGCGTCATCTGGTCCAGCGGCACGCCGAACACTTCCGACGCAGTCTGGGCATGGATGTCGATGCCCTCGCGGAAGGCGGCGCGCATGGTCTCCAATCCGGCGATGTCGGCAACCAGCCGCAGTTCGATCTGCGAATAGTCGACCGACAGCAGGAGGTTGCCCGGCTCGGCGACGAAGGCGGTGCGAATCTTGCGCCCCTCCTCGGTGCGGATCGGGATGTTCTGCAGGTTCGGGTCGTTCGACGACAGCCGGCCGGTGGCCGCGCCGACCATCGAATAGGAGGTGTGGACCCGTTTGGTCTCCGGATTGATGTCGTTGACCAGCGCGTCGGTATAGGTCGACTTCAGCTTGGCGATCTGGCGGTAGTCCAACACCTTCTCGGCCAGTTCGATGCCCTGGGCGGCGAGCGCCTCCAGCACGTCGGCGCCGGTGCTGTAGGCGCCGGTCTTGCCCTTCTTGCCGCCGGGAATGCCCATCTTGTCGAACAGGATCTCGCCGAGCTGTTTGGGCGAGGCGACGTTGAACGCCTCGCCGGCCAGCGCGTGGATCTCGCCCTCGCGCTCGACCAGGCGCTTGGCGAAATCGGCCGACATGTCGTTCAGGATCTTCGGGTCGACCTTGATGCCGTTGCGCTCCATGTCGACCAGCACCGGGATCAGCGCCCGCTCCAGGGTCTCGTAGACCGTGGTCATGTGCTCGTCGACCAGGCGCGGGCGCAGCACCTGGTGCAGGCGCCAGGTCATGTCGGCATCCTCGGCGGCGTAGTCCCGCGCCTTCTCCAGGGAGACCGCGGCGAAGGAGATCTGGTTCTTGCCCTTGCCGCAGACCTCCTCGAATTTGATGTTGCGGTGCTCGAAATGCAGCAGCGACAGCTCGTCGAGCCCGTGGCCGTGCAGACCGCCCTCCAGCACGTAGGAAGCGCACATGGTGTCGTCGAGCGGCGCGACCGTGACACCGCCATTGGCCGGCCGGCTCAGCACCAGACAATCGTATTTGGCATTATGCGCGACCTTGAGGACCGCCGGGTTCTCCAGCAGGCCTTTCAGCATCCCCATGGCGTCGTCGAACGACACCTGATCGGGCGCGCCGCCGGAGGAGGCCGCCTCCAGCAGCTCGCCCTGGGCGGCCGAGCCCACATGGCGCAGCGGAATGTAGCAGGCCTTGCCCGGCGCCAGCGCCAGGGACACGCCCACCAACTCGGCCCGCATGGCGTTGAGCGAAGTCGTTTCGGTATCGAATGCGACCGTACCCTGGGACTCGGCGGCGGCGATCCAGCCCTTCAGGGCGTCCAGGGTGGTGACCAGCTCATAGGCGGCGGCCTCTCCGGTCGGGGCGGTGACGGCACTCGCGGTCGGGCTGTCGCCGGCGGCCTGTCCGGCCTCGCTCTCGAAGCGGGCGATCAGGCGCTTGAAGTTCTGCTCGCGCAGGAAGGTCAGCAGTTTCTCCGGCTCGATCGCCTTGACCACCAGGTCGGAGAGCGGCTCCGGCACCTCGACGTCGTCCTTCAGGGTGACGAGCTGCTTGGAGATGCGGGCGAGTTCGGCGTGTTCGATCAGGTTCTCGCGGCGCTTCGGCTGCTTGATCTCGCCGGCGCGCTCCAGCAGGGTTTCCAGATCGCCGTACTCGTCGATCAGCTGGGCGGCGGTCTTGATGCCGATCCCGGGCACGCCGGGCACGTTGTCGACGCTGTCGCCGGCCAGCGCCTGTACGTCGACCACCTTGTTCGGGGCGACACCGAACTTGTCCATCACCTGATCCGGGCCGATGGGGATGTTCTTCATCGGGTCGAACATGTCGACGCCGTCGCGCACGAGCTGCATCAGGTCCTTGTCGGAGGACACGACGGTGACCCGCCAGCCCTTCTCGACCGCCTGGCGGGCGTAGGTGGCGATGATGTCGTCGGCCTCGAAGCC